>NZ_JANYUK010000022.1:0-8246 GCF_025106035.1 Citrobacter sp. XY323 | reverse complement strand
TTTGCCGATGGCGGGGAAAACTACACGCTCAAGCATATCCAGTCGCCGCGTTTTGGTGATTTCGGCCCAGTCTTTCATCTGCAACCACTCTTTGGCGATCAGCTCAAAGGTGTTAGATGCGTCATTGACCTTACGGATCTTATCTAACTGACGAGCCTGTATCGGGCTAATTCCATCTGCGACTTGCTTACGCGCTTGCTCGCATTTCTCGCGAGCTTCGGCAAGTTTGACCGTCGGGTACTCACCCAGCGCAAACATGCTGGATTTACCGTTGAGTTTAAACCGATAGCGCCATGCCTTTTTACCATTGGGTTTCACTTCGAGGTAGAGACCATTGAAATCATTAAGTCGATAGAGTTTTTCTTTCGGCTTGGCAGTGCGGCATTCGTATCAGTGAACCTAACGGGGCCTTGTTTGTTTATTATACCGTTATCGTACCCACTAAAAATGAAGATGGCAGAATGTTGTGCTCATTCATGTACTCATTTTTGACTGTCTCGTTACGAGACAGATGCACACTCTCTGAAATAAAAAATCCACGCAACTGCGTGGATTTTATAGGGTTTTGCCGTTATTATGAGATTCAGTGAAACCTCATGAGACAGCAAATTTTATTTAGACGTTAAATCGTGATTTTGGTATTATATCATTGATATATATTGCTTTGTTTGTTAGATTGTCTTAAATGTACTCATTGTTGTACTCATTTTGGAGTTGGCTTGCTTTCGTAATGTGAAGGTCGTATGTTCGACTCCATTATCGGTACCATTTCAAACTCTTGCCAAGTCTGAACGGCGGGGTAATGTCTGGGATTCACACGGCCTGCATTGATCAAATCACGCCCGTATCAGGCATGAAGAATACCCGGCAACCCTCATGTGCCGGGAAATGGATTGCAAGAATTCATTCTGGCAATAAAAGTTATCGCTATATCCTGAAATGAAATATAAGGTTATTGACCGTGATTTCTCATGGTAGTAATTGCAGTAAAATAATCATTGTATACATTGTAAAAGCAGGATGGAATTTTAAAAAACCACTATTGATGACAACTTCATTTTTTATTCGGTAGACACTTTTTTTACACATATTAATTTCATCAGCAATGCCTTGAATGCTGTGCCCTTGGTTAAAAAGTTCCAGATTTCTCATATTTCGACTGTTGATGACAGGATGGTTTATTTCGGTTATATTTTGCAGGCTCTTGATAATGTAACCAGATGGGTCTTTTTTAGATAAAAAACTGCGATTCATCTTAAGAAAACAGAGGGGTAAATCAAATATATAGATCAAGTGACATTTTTTATTGATGTCACGATGCAGGAATGTAGTATCTGAAAAACTGTCAACATCGATAATAATAACATCACCTTTATTAATAAAAACAGTCTTTATAATATCTGTAATGCTTTTAAATAACACGGGGTAAACACACAATCCCCCCTCGCGTAAAACGGTAGTGAGTCCGAATGAAAAAAAATGGTCTCGGGAGATTATCATTACGCTCATAATATTTCCTTTTTTCTTTCATGCCTTTGTCATTATTTTAGCGATAGGCATAAATATGCTGAGACAAATCCGCATTAAAAACGTTTACTGTAACGATATGGGGGAAGGGCTGAATCTTACTTTTTAATTGTAGTTTTTGCTTAAAATTATGCTCGCCATTTTTTAAAGGAATAGCTACAAGTAATAATACCAACCCCACTTAGCAATGAGAAAAATAATAATGTTGGCCATCGATTATCCTGTGGACTCTTTTCTTTATTTAATTTTGAAACACGATAGTTGCCGTTGCGATCGACAAATATTTCATACGTCCGTGCATATCGGGTACCACGCTTTTTGATGGCGCTGGCCTGAAGAGGGGTTATCTGATCTTCTTTCTCATACTTTTTATCTGCGGACCTGAATTTAGCATAGTAGCGGTTTACTTTTTTATAGGAGCGTCGGCCCGTTTTTTCTGAAACCTCCTTCATGGTAACCTCACCTGTCGTAACCAGCTTGTAAATACCAATGCTCTGGTAATTACGCCAGATGTTGTATGCCGTTGGGACAGCAAAAAGCAATCCTGTGGCAGTCAGAATGCCGGAGATGATAACGATTTTGAACCACCCGGGTTTATGATTATTACTCATATATTACTCAAGCTCCTTTATTATAAATTTAAAATTGTCCTCTCTATCGATAAAAAATACGATGTTAGTTATAAGTAACCATCATGTTTAATTTTCCGGAGACGGGGCCAGTATAAGGGTTACCGTTGCGAACGATATTGCCGGTTTGCAGGTAATTAGCGGTAAAATTTACTGAGCTACTAGAGTCATAAACAGGTGTTGATGAAGCATCTGTTTTCGCCGTACCGTGGCTACCCGTGTTGATCGTCGTGGTACCATCAATATTCACTCTGTTGCCGTTATAACGCAATTCGATCCCCAGATTATCAATTTTTCCCCCGTTACTATCATAAAGACTAATATTTCTCTCCGTTCCTGAGTTGGGACTGTTTCCTGCATCAGAAAATTTAAAATATACGTTCGATAATCTGCCTGAACATTTCAGCGATAACTTGATCGGAACATCATTTCCCCGAGCTATAGCTCCGGTATATTTATAGGTGTCGCCAACCCAGCGCCCCATGGGAATAGTGTAATCCGTCTGGTCCAGAATGCAGGATGGAGCGGCAACAGTTATTGATGAACCAGCAAACAAGTTTGTCGGAAGTGCGGGGCTAAGAATAGCTGTTGTTGTCCATGACATAGTACTTGATGCTAAACTCAGTGCGCCATAACCAGAGATATTTCCTGTTTTTACTAACTCGCCTCTTATTGACAGCAGAGCCTCACCACCAAGTGAATATGAGTTGATAGCAGTTCTTTTAATTTGTACATTATTAGATAGCCTGGGGGTCCGTAGATACAAATACTCCACATCTTTATTGGCATATAGCGATCCTGATTCGGTGTTATATAAGTAAATCCATTGATAACGATTTCCGTTATAGCTGGTTAATACTGCAGAGTGTGCTTTTACGTAAAGTTTTATTCCCAGGCCAGAAATATTGGTGGGAAATATTCCATCGGTATGGCTGGAGCCAGATATCGCCATTTCCAATATCGCGGCATTGATGTTAATAGTCTTCCCATTATAAACCATATCGCCTGTCGAATTCGCTATACCGCTGCCGGTACAATTTACCCCTATATTCGGGAGGAAATTACTGTAATCCCATGAGAATAAAACCGTCCCTGTTGCAATACTGTTGTCAACGACCAGGGTCCTGGCAACCTGAAAGGGCCGGATATCCGGTATCTGATAGATACAGGTTCCCGCCGCTTTTCCGGCATTGGTTCCTGTATACCAGTTGTAGGGGTAGGAATATGTCGCAGCAGAAACTTCTGAAGTGACAATCGGAACAAACAATGCGCCGCACGCTAATAATACAAGCCCGTTATTCATTGCAGAACCTCAACTTTGTATTCTGTGCCTGCTCCCCCCCAGTCATTTATCGAGCTCCAGGTGACGTTCACTTTGCTGGCTTTAATATGAGCGGGGAGTTGATAACGTTGAGAACCCATTGGCGGTACCATATTGTGCTTGTCATCCAGACGTACCGCTTTGCCGTTAATTGAGCCAGCGGCAAGCTCCCCAAAACTGATGTAATAAGGTGTTGGGTTCGTCACTTTAAGCCAGGATGATGAGCCGTTTTTTTCCATACTCCAGGTGAGAGCCTGGGCCGCTTTAATGGCGTCAGTTGAGTTTAATCCTTGTGGACGAACAAAAACCTTCAGGCGGCTGCGAATTGCCACAACAAGACGGTTATCGATATCTTTGGCTTTCGGGGGTATTTCCTGTAATGACAGCCAGAACACTGATTCCCGGTCCTGCGGGATTTCACTGTTTAAAACCACCAGGCGAAGCTTACCCTGTTTTTTACCTTCCAGTTTCATCACCGGAGGGGTCAGTACTAACGGGATATTGCTGTCTTTGCCATTAGTATCTTCCAGCCACGACTGCACCATATAGGTTTCGCTGCTGTCGTTGATGATTTCAACGGACGTCTCTTTATCCTGCGCATAGGCAACGACGCGCGTTAACTGCGGTCGTACTGCCGCATGCGCCACGCTGCACAGCGCCCCCGTTAAGAGTAAAAATGGAATGAATCGATATTTGCTCATTTTTATCAAATCCTTTTAGTGGTGTAATCCCGTCATTTAATGACATGCAACAGCCTGTTTTTTGTGCCAGCTATCCGGGTTATTTGCTGTCTCAGGTGCCGCCGGTAGAACAAACTGGCATTGATGCGCTTTCCCTTTTCCCCATACCACAGTCAGGTACTGATCTGCGCGAGCATCCAGCCCGCTCAGGTAGGCAATACCGTTGTTCCCAACAATGCCGGCTTCTTCATCTTCCCCTTCAAGGTATACCATTGCTCCCAATGGAATCGCTTTCTGGCTTCGAATATCAATCAACGCTCTTCTGCCCACGCGGGTGGCGAATTTAAGATGTACGGCGGCACCTTCACTGGGGACGACGCGTCGGCTGGAGTCTTTGATCTCAACGTTCCCGGCACTGGCGGTATCAAGATTAATGGTGTTGTAACGATAAGGTGTAAGCCAGGTGACAACCGCGTGGCCAAAGTAATCCGTTTTTGCATTATTGGTACCGGAAACGCCGATACCGGATGCGCCCTGCGTTTCAACAATGCCAATCGTTTTGCCAAGTGCCGGTGACAGAATGACGCCTCCGCTGTACATCGTTACGCCACCGCTCATGCCTGCGGAATACTGCTGATAGCCGTTACTGCGACCGACTCCCGCGCTGACGTTAGCCAGGCTACCGTTGTAACCAACAGAGCCGGATTGTGAATACTTGCCGTGAGCATCACGCTGCAGGTTCGCGGAATAATTGACTCTGTTGTCCAGAACGGTATCGGAGTAACCAAGGGACTGAGAATATTGATTGTTGTTGTCCCGGTTCAGGTTGTAACTCAGCGACCCCAGGTTTTGATCGGCGTGACCTAATGGCATGCTTACTGACAGATTCACCATGTTATTATCATTCGCGTTGTCCTGGGTTTTCGTCAGCGAGAGGGCGATACTCGCCCGACCAACGGTGGTTCCCACGCCACCGCTAATAGAATAGCTATTACTCTGCGATCCGTAGTACCGATCCTGACTCATCGAAAGATACAGGCTGCCAAATCCGTCCATATTCTGGTTAAGGGTCATTTCAAAACGGTTGCGTTTTCGGCGATCCCATTCACTGTCGCTCCGTCTATATCCATCAATATTCTGATATTGGCTTTTAGATATAAACTCTTGAAAATCGAGAAAATTCTTTGAGCGATATTGATAACCCAGTATTTGCAGTGAAGTCCCTGTGGAATCAAATTGTCTGGCAAACAGAAAACGCGCCGCTGACCCCTCGCTCTGGCGGTCATTATTCCAGGTGTCCCGATGACGTGTGTGCGCAATTTCGGTAGAAAAAGCGCCGATGCTGCCGATGTTCCAGGCTATTCCACCCGATATGGACTGATAGTCCCTGGCGATTTGCAGAGAACTGTTTAACGTGTAATGTTCAAAGCCACGTTCCAGACTTGCCGTCGTAATCCAGGGCTCGTCTGTGGAGCGTCCCTGCGTTCGGTATTTGCCTGCTGCAGTGCTGTAGCGCGTGATGCCAGGCCGAATCATATTGGGCAGCGCGGTATAGGGCACACGAAATGATTGCACTTGACCATCAGACTCTTCTACCATCACATCAAGGTCGGCACCGATCTGCGCACTGTAGATATCGTCGATTGCGAAAGGACCGGGCGTTAAGGTCGTGCTATAAATAATGTTCGATCTTTGGCGTACTACCAGTCGTGCATTCGTTCTGGCAACGCCGCGAATGACCGGAGCGTAACTAAACTGATTATCCATTAACATACGATCGTTGGTTGCCAATGACACACCGCTTAATGGCAGAGAACCCATCATATATCCTGACGTTTTCGTATAAATTTCTCCTGCCTGAAAGTTACTGCGCAAGGAAGCAAAATCGCGAGAAATATACATCCGGTCATGATTTGATTCCCATGACTTGCCAGGATTGCGATAAAATGTATCGATACTATAAAAACGCCATGCGCCCAATGAGCCAACACTGTTTAAATTAACGTAGGTGCTGTTCTGTGTAGTATCGTCGGTTTTCCAGCCGTTGCTTTTATATCCTTTGGTTTTTGAAGAGTAAAAATAGCCGCTATAACTTGTACGTAATGAAGTAATACCATGATCCCACTCTTTTTCGGGTATCATAGTAAAGTGCTGTGTTTCAAGAGCTTCTTGCGGGACGGTAATATGTAAAACCTGTTGAGCATCTTCATAATGCTGATGTGCTGCCGGGATGCGTTTGACGAGATCCTCACATTGCATTCCATCGCTATTGGTACTCTCTTCCTCCCAGTCTGAATAGAGATCAACTTTAATCCCAAATGATTTAAGCTGTTCCCGGGATAAGCAAGGAATGACGCGATTCCCTTCATCTTTTATAAAATGGATTTCCAGTTGCTCTGTTGCTCTGTCATTGATTGTGATATCTACGGTTTTTAAACCTGGCGTTATCGCGTTTTGATAGACAAAAACATCAGGCGTTGCTCCATTTTTATTCTTACGTAAAAATGCTTCCTCGAAATCACCCCCGGCTTTTAGCTGAAATGGGACTAACCCACAAAAGCATAAAAGACCAACAGGTGAAAACTTTTTTGTTACGCAGGTGTCATGTTGCGACAATAAGAGAAGCATTGCGTCATTCCTTTACGTCATTGTTCTTTCGTAACTATCTTATTTATCTGTATAGTATTCCAGTACAGACAGATAACAGTCTCAGGTAATAATGCTGATTAGTTAAAAGTAGGAAATAACGTAATCAGCAACACCTGTAACGGGGCCTGCGGTAACTGACGTACTCAGAGACTTATAGGCAGCCAGGTAATTCAGGGTCACGTTGCCTGACGTGGCTGGTAACGTTTCGCCAGGATCGGCATTTGCGCCGCCGTTAAGGTCAATCTGCACACCCGCTGGGGTCAGGATCGCGATACCAACATCTCCCGCGCCGCTGACAGCGGTATTTCCCATGATGTAACTATCACCAGCGGCTGCTGTCGTTGTGGTGAACAGCGCTCTGACATTGTTCAGTTGCACGGTGGCTTCACATCCATTCAGTTCTATGCTGAAAGCGGTGTGACCTGTCAGGGTGCCGGCAGAGCCATTCAGCGTTTCACTGGCGACGTTCGGCAGTGTTACGGTGGCGGGTTGTGTCATGGTACCCCCAGTCGGTCCTGCGCCGACAATAGAAGTACATGCACTGGCAGTAACATTACCATTGAAAGTAATCGTACCATCAGCGGCATTTGCGGAGACAGATATCACCATAGCAGAAGATATTAATGCTGATAATAACAGACGGTTGAATTTCATTTTAAACTCCATTTATAAGTAACAAAAGAAAGAAATACCACCATGGTTTAAACGATAGCTGATACTTATTTAGCTATAGTTAATAAAGCGATAACTTTAATCCTTGATCCTGAGAGGATTCATTCCCATCTCATGATAACATCGAAAATATTGATCTTTTTGAGTCTGAGGATTTCACCTTTATTATGCTGAGATTATTCCTAATATAATAAATAAAAATTAACTAAGTCAAATGCAAATGCCGAGAATAATCTGATTTTCCTTTTTTATGCAAACGTTACTAATATCAATATTTTAATAAATGCATAAGTATTTTTAATCTATTGGTCGGTATTACACACGATGGACGCCAAATGGGTTACATTTGATATACAGTACTTTTTTAAAATCTGCTCATATCGGGAGGAGGCTCCGGTAACTTCTGCTGAAGTTACCGGACGTTCGGGGGAGGGGGGACAGTCTGTGCAGGCGGCTATGGGTTATTAAAACCAGTTACAGCGAATAGCATGTTCGCGATCAACGTCGGGAGAATATCTTCGATCACATATGACCTGTACGACAACCGGGGCGATATCTCAGTCAGGAGGCCATTAGACAGGCCTCGTTGTGAGGAGCGAATCTGCTTACAGATGTGGGATCGATCCATTAGTCTGGAATACACCGGCATCATGGGGGGCGAGTCTAAATTTTCTAATGTACTCATTGGTTTTTGATGTCCATTTACTTAATTTTTTAATGAGTTAATGAGTTAATGAGTTAATGAGTTAATGAGTTAATGAGTTAATG
>NZ_JANYUK010000021.1:0-51250 GCF_025106035.1 Citrobacter sp. XY323 | reverse complement strand
AGTTAATGAGTTAATGAGTTAATGAGTTAATGAGTTAATGAGTTAATGAGTTAATGAGTTAATGAGTTAATGAGTTAATGAGTTAGTGAGTTAGTGAGTTAGTGAGTTAGTGAGTTAGTGAGTTAGTGAGTTAGTGAGTTAGTGAGTTTGTAGTTATCATTAAGTTGAATCGCCACGGATAATCTAGACACTTCCGAGCTGTTGATAATACTGGTTTTCGTATTCTGTCGGTAACATCTGATCGCTTGAACTATGCCGACGCTTACTGTTATAAAACATTTCGATGTAATCAAAAATATCGCTACGGGCTTCTTCACGCGTTCCGTAGATCTATTTCTTTATCCGTTCGCGTTTCAGTAGCTGGAAAAAGCTCTCTGCAACCGCGTTATCATGACAGTTACCGCGACGGCTCATGCTACCTTCCAGCCCGTGTGACTTCAGGAACGACTGCCACTCATGACTTGTGTATTGACTGCCCTGGTCTGAGTGAACCAGCACCTGTTTTTGGGGATTACGTCGCCATACAGCCATCAGCAGTGCGTTAAGAACAATATCTTTTGTCATCCGGGGTCGCATTGACCAGCCGATAACTTTGCGCGAGAACAGGTCAACAACTACGGCCAGATACAGCCAGCCCTCGTGGGTTCGGATGTAAGTTATGTCCATTACCCAACGTTCATCCGATGCTTCCGGGTTGAACTGTCGCTGGAGTCTGTTGGGTGTCACGATACTGGCTTCACCTTCACGCGCTCATGGGGGTCGATACCCGACCTGAGCCTTTATCCCGGCACGCTTCATCAGTCGCCAGACTCTGTTCACTCCGCACTGTTGCTCGCTGTCCCGCAGGTCCAGATGGATCTTGCGATAGCCATAAACACAACCGGACTCCAGCCAGAACTGTTTGATCTGTCCCGTCAGTCTCAGATCTGCCTGGTGGCGCTGAGAATGCGGCTGCTGAAGCCAGGCGTAAAAACCACTGGAATGAACATCCAGCACCCTACAGAGCAGACGAATAGGCCAGCAACAGGAGTTGTCACGGATAAAGGCGTACCTCAGTCGGACAGCTTTGCGAAGTACGCGGCTTTTTTAAATATGTCCCGTTCGTCAGTAACCCGCTTCAGCTACTTCTGGAGTCGGCGGATCTCGGCCTGAGCATCTGACTGCTCTTTGTTGGTGGATGAGTCCGGCCCCTACTTCTTTATCCAGGCATAAAGACTGTGGGTAGTGATATCGAGACGTGTTGCAACACTGGAAACAGAATAGCCACGATCAACAACCTGTTTAACTGCTTCAATTTTAAACTCTTCAGGATAACGCTTACTGCTCATGTGCACCTCTCTTTAAGCCATTTCAAATGACTCCGAGGTGTATGTTAAACCTGTGGTGATTCAGACCTCTTGATTTGGGGTACATGGAAAATGGGCGTAGCAAGCCTCAGCTAGATAACTAACCGTAATAAAGGGCTTTTCTGCGTGCAATGTAAGGCAAGGATAACCAGGCAGGTTGCAAGAAAGATAATCGTTTTGATAGATCAGTTTCTCGATATTGATCGTTAGTGCCGATCGATAAGAAGTGCGGGAACGTTAGACTCACCTCTGTTGCTCCATCATGATGATGGGGCTGTTGGCCCTAGAATCTATCTGTCTATTAGCATCGGCATGACAAATACCATGTGTCGCCAAAACAAAAGACAACAGAAAAATACATATGTATAAAAACAAGTATGGTTTTATTCTGTCACTTCAATACTTCCTTTCGCCTAAGATTGCCCGTAATAATTCCCCGCGCAGTACTATTGCTGTGATATAACAACATGAATTATATCGTAATGATGGATGCTTGCCTCTACTGGTTCCTGTAAGGATCATGACTCCATACAACATCATTTTTAATTTTCTCCAGTTCAAAAAATCTACATACGTCACAAATAAATTTACATTTGATAATGTATAGTTGTCATGTGACAAGTTGATTATCATTCTGTGTAGACAAGGAGAACTGTTATGACGGATTCAATTCCATCAGGTTACAAGCCGCTGACATGTGACACGCTGCCGGGTTATCTCTCATCCAGACTGACCCCTTCATGCGAACCGGGAGGGTTACCTGAAGAGTGGAAAGTTTCAGAAGTGGGGGACGGAAACCTGAACATGGTGTTTATCGTTGAAGGGACGCATAAAACCATCATTGTAAAACAAGCTTTGCCTTGGCTTCGTGCAGGAGGCGAAGGATGGCCTTTATCTCTGAGCCGAGCAGGCTTTGAGTACAACGTTTTATGTCAAGAAGCAAAATACGCGGGTCACTCACTGATTCCGCAGGTCTATTTTTACGACCCGGAAATGGCACTGTTTGCCATGGAGTATCTGACGCCTCACGTAATTCTGCGTAAGGAACTGATTAACGGTAAAAAATTCCCTAAGCTAGCAGAAGATATCGGCAGTTTTTTAGCTCAGACTCTCTTTAATACGTCTGACATTGGCATGTCAGCAGAACAGAAAAAAGCGCTTACTGCCGAGTTCGCGTTGAATCATGAGCTGTGCAAAATTACGGAAGATCTGATCTTCACAGAGCCCTATTACAACGCTGAACGGAATAACTGGACTTCTCCTGAACTGGACGATGCCGTCCATAAGGCCTGGGCTGATGTAGAGATGATCCAGGTTGCCATGCGTTATAAGTACAAATTTATGACAGAAGCGCAGGCATTGTTACATGGTGACCTTCATTCAGGGTCAATCATGGTGACCGACACGGATACCAAAGTGATAGATCCAGAATTCGGTTTCATGGGTCCAATGGCGTTTGATATCGGCAATTATATCGGCAACATTCTGCTGGCGTTCTTCTCACGCCCTGGGTGGGATGCGAATGAGCAACGTCGCGCTGACTATCAGGAATGGCTGCTTCAGCAGATTGTCCAAACCTGGTCCGTTTTCACCCGGGAGTTCCGTCAGCTTTGGGACAACAAAACACAGGGCGACGCGTGGCCGACAGAAATGTATCAACAGAACAGGGCCGCTCTTGAGGACGCACAGGATCAGTTTTTTGCCACCCTACTTGAAGATTCCCTGGTGAATGCCGGCATGGAAATGAATCGCCGGATCATTGGTTTTGCTGGCGTTGCCGAGCTGAAACAGATTGAAAATACAGAGCTTCGCGCAGAATGTGAACGACGCGCTTTGACCATGGCGCGCGATCTTATCGTCAATGCCCGCCAGTTTAAAAATATGGACTCCGTCATCCAGTCTGCGAAGGTTAAGTAAGAGGTCATTATGAATATTAAAGGTAAACACTACCGTACGGTCTGGGTTTCCGGGGATGGAAAAGCGGTAGAAATCATCGATCAGACTAAGTTGCCTTTTAAGTTCGAGGTGGTGGCGCTTACCTCTGCGGAAATGGCCGCTACGGCTATTCAGGAGATGTGGGTTCGTGGCGCTCCGCTTATTGGTGTCGTTGCAGCCTATGGTATCGCGCTGGGAATGAATCACGATGCCAGTGACATGGGTCTGCAGCGTTACTATGACCTTCTTATCAAAACCCGACCAACGGCAATTAACCTCAAATGGGCTCTCGACAGGATGATAGCCACACTGAAGGATCTCTGTATATCAGAGCGCAAGGATGTGGCCTGGGCGCTGGCGGCAGAAATTGCCGAGGAAGATGTCGCGTTGTGTGAACGAATTGGATTACATGGCGCAGAACTCATTCGCGAAATAGCCCAGAAAAAACCGGCAGGCAGTGTGGTAAATATCCTGACGCACTGCAACGCAGGATGGCTGGCGACCGTAGATTGGGGCACGGCACTTTCCCCCATCTATAAAGCGCATGAAAACGGAATTTCCGTTCATGTCTGGGTGGATGAAACGCGGCCACGCAATCAGGGAGGGCTCACGGCATTTGAACTGGGATCACATGGCATTCCTCACACCCTGATTGCCGACAATGCGGGAGGTCACCTGATGCAGCACGGCGACGTTGATCTTTGTATTGTCGGGACCGATCGAACAACGGCCAAAGGAGATGTCTGTAATAAAATAGGCACCTATCTTAAAGCGCTGGCCGCCCATGATAACCATGTGCCCTTTTACGTCGCTTTACCTTCACCCACCATTGACTGGACTATTGAAGACGGAAAAACCATTCCGATTGAACAACGTGACGGAAAGGAACAGTCCCATGTCTACGGGATAAACCCTCATGGAGAGTTGAGCTGGGTGAATATTGCCCCTGAAGGAACACGTTGCGGAAACTATGCTTTCGACGTCACGCCTGCCAAATATATCACCGGCCTCATTACTGAACGGGGAGTCTGTGCCGCCAGTGAGTCAGCGCTGTCGGGGATGTTTGCTGACCTTAAGAGTAACTCACTCTAGCGACGGCCAGTGCTGTTAAGGAGCAAGAATGGAAAGGATCAAATTAGCAGAAAATATCATTTCCACTTGTCGGGAAATGAATGCGTCAGGTCTTAATCAAGGAACATCAGGTAATGTGAGTGCCAGATATACCGGTGGCATGTTGATTACGCCGAGTGGGATCGCTTATTCAAAGATGACGCCGGACATGATTGTCTTTGTAGACGATAAGGGAGTACCTGACGCGGGTAAAATACCATCAAGTGAATGGTTATTTCATCTGGCGTGTTATAAAGCCAGACCAGAATTGAATGCTGTCATACATACGCATGCGGTGAATTCCACGGCGGTGGCAATACATAATCATTCAATTCCGGCCATTCATTATATGGTGGCGGTATCGGGGACGGATCATATTCCCTGTATTCCCTATTATACCTTTGGCAGCCCTGAACTGGCCGACGGTGTATCTAAAGGGATCAGAGAAAGTAAGTCCTTGCTGATGCAGCACCACGGTATGCTGGCCATGGACGTCACGCTGGAAAAGACGTTGTGGTTGGCGGGTGAAACCGAGACGCTGGCTGATTTATACATCAAATGTGGCGGATTACATCACGATGTTCCCGTTCTGTCTGAAGCCGAAATGACCATCGTTCTTGAAAAATTCAAAACGTATGGTTTGAAAGCGTAATTACAGCTTTATTTTAATTAATAACATATAGCAGCCATTCGCGGAATGGCTGCTATCCCCTCTGTCCACAACGATTGATTATAACTACCACAAGGAGTTATTTATGTTTATCGTGGAATCGTATGCTGTCGCCATAATAATGTGTTTTATTACCATGATTTGCTGGGGTTCATGGGCGAATACAACCAAACTTGTCAGCAATAAAAAATGGGAGTTTCCTCTATTCTATTGGGATTATTCAATTGGATTATTGCTGTGTTCTTTGTTATTTGCCTTCACGCTGGGTTCTATGGGCGAAGCCGGTCGTAGCTTTATACCTGATATTCAGCAGGCGAGCAGTAGTAGTCTGATGTCGGCAATACTGGCAGGGATTATTTTCAATATTTCCAATATCCTTCTGGTAGCTTCTATTAATCTTGCCGGTATGGCGGTAGCTTTTCCTGTGGGTGTGGGGCTGGCACTGGCTCTGGGTGTAATCACCACCTATATCGGCAATCCGCAGGGCGATCCGCTCATTCTGTTCCTCGGTGTCGCCTGCGTTGTGATCGCCATTATTTTTACCGCGATAGCCTATGGTCGTGTCACGCAGGAGGCGGATAAATCCCGTCGTAATAAAGGTCTCATCACTGCCATTCTGGCGGGTATCATCATGGGATGGTTTTTCCGCTTCCTGGCTGACTCCATGTCTGACAATTTCAGTCAGCCTGCCAGCGGTCTGATGACGCCGTACTCAGCACTTGTCCTGTTTGCCGTGGGGCTGTTTTTGTCGAACTTTGTCCTTAACACGCTGGTCATGAAAAAGCCTATTTCAGGAGAACCGGTCAACGGGAAAATGTATTTTTCCGGGAGTTTACGGGATCATGTTTGCGGCTGGCTGGGCGGTATGATTTGGTGTGTCGGTCTTGCATTCAGTCTGATTGCGTCTGGTCAGGCGGGTTATGCCATTTCTTACGGTCTGGGACAGGGTGCCACGATGATTGCCGTGATCTGGGGGGTCTTCATCTGGAGAGAATTTGCCAGTGCGCCAGCCGGAACCAATAAACTGCTGCTGACCATGTTTATTTCATACATTGTGGGTATTGTTCTTATTATCGCCGCTAATCAATAAAATCCTGCCCCATATCCACATGGGGCAGTTGTTCATTCTTTTAGTGTGGTAATTCACACGCCAGCAAAAACTCTGCCGTTCCTTCATCAACAATCAGGTCCGTGACATATCCTCCCAGCAGGGCACCCAACGTTGCGTCATAGCCTCTTTCCCCACCAGCAAGAAAGATCTTCCGTTCAATCTGCCTTAACTGAGCCAGACTGATTCCCAGAATACGCTGGTCAACATCAGCCACGACGGGCATCCCTTCCTTGTCATAGAAGCGGCCACAAATGACACCTACTGCGCCTAAATCCCGATACGTCTGCATTTCCTTCTTATTCAGCACGCCCACCCGAATCAGGGGATTTTCATCAAGCGCGTTACCCACGACAAAAAAGGCTTTCGTACAGCGAGTCAGAACGTCAAAATTCGATCGAATAATAGGCTCTGCCTGTAATTCCATGGCCAGTCTGGCACTTGATACCACGGCAGGAACATGAAGCGAAGCGACACGGCCTGAAAGCTTGTAAGCGATTTGCGATGAGGATTCAATAATCGTCAGGTCTGGTTGAGAGGGCATGGAACCGAGCATCTGAATAACAGTGACATTTTTACATGACTTCGGCGTCATGGTTTTGCTCATCTGATGGATTGTTCTTCCCCAGGCAACCCCCAGCACATCACCATTCTCAATTACCTGATTCAGATACATGCCACCGGCACGTGAAAGACGAGTACGCATCAGCTTTGTATCATCACGTTTTCCGGCATGTTCGCCATCAGGCACGATGATCACTCTCTGGAGATTGAATTTATCGCGAATTTGCAAAGCTGCGTCGATAGATCCAAAGACATTCACATCCAGGTTGATATGAACCAGTCCATTTTCCCTGGCTGTTTGCAGGTATTTGACAACCGTGACGCGGGACACCCCCATGATAGATGCAACTTCAGTCTGGCTTTTGCCTTCCTGATAGTACAGCCATGTTGCATGAAGTACGGGATCATCATTGAACAGGCTGCTGTTTGTTTGATCTCTATCCACTTTTGTATACCTGTATTAAACCGGGGAAATGCTTATCTTAACCCTGTTTACCCGGAGAGTTGATGCAGATTGCCAGTGGCATGATTTTATACAGATATTTTATTCTTTTACATGAAATAAACCAGCATACCATTTGAGCGATCGCCCTCTGTTCCCCCATACTGTAAAGCCGGAGACATGCTCCGGCTTTACAGTATTACTGAGAGTACACCCTTCCAGCATAATCAACGGTTCAATATCGCCCCTTTTAGATCGCCAGCGATTCGTCACCGTGTAGACGGTTGCCGTCACTCACTAAATTATGGGGGACAGTGAACGACAGGTTGGCTCACTGGTAAGAACCCGATTATAAAACTAAGCTGGCGAGCAGAATAAAAATCAGCCCACTGATGGATAAGAGTGTGGACATCAGCGTCCAGGATAACAGCGTTTCTTTGGTGGTCAGGCCAAAAAAGTCTTTAATCATCCAGAAACTGGCATCGTTAACGTGAGAACAAATACAGGATCCGGCGCCGGTAGCCAGCGTAATCAAGGCCAGGTTGGTATTGGGATGTACTGCCAACAATGGGATGACCAGACCGGCGGTAGAGATCGCCGCGACGGTGGCTGAACCCAGACAAATACGCAGGAATGCGGCCACGCCCCAGGCCATCAGGATCGGGTTAATATCCATACCCGAAACCAGGGTAGAAATATACTGACCAACGCCAGAGTCGATGAGAACTTGCTTGAATGCACCACCACCACCGATAATCAGCAGCAGACCGGCAATACCCGCGATAGCTTTTCCGCAAGAATCCATCAGGTCAGGGATTGTTTTCCCGCGCCCCAGGCCCATGGTATAGATCGCGAACAGCAGTGAAATCAGCATGGCGATCGTCGAATTACCTAAGAACAGTATCACGTTGTAGAATAAGCCTGAATCTGCGGCACTTTTGGCATGAGTCATCTGGATGATGGTGACAACCGCCATCAGGATCACCGGCAGCATTGCCGTGAGAAAACTGATTCCAAAGCCAGGCATTTCGCTTTCGCTGAATCGGCGGGTCGCGCCGAGAGAGGCTATATTCCCCTCTTTTTTAAAGGCGTCCGGAATAATACGCTGGCAGAATTTATTCAATACCGGGCCGCAAAGAATAAAGGTTGGAATGCCGACTATGATACCGTATATCAGTACCAATCCTACATCAGCACCATATTCTCTGGCGATAACTGTCGGGCCGGGGTGCGGCGGCAAAAAACCGTGTGCGACCAGCAAACCGGAAAGCATCGGCACACACATAAACATCGGCGATATTTTTGCTTCACGGGCAATAGCGAATAAAATAGGTACCAGAAGAATTAAACCGACTTCGAAAAAAAGTGCGATACCGACAATAAACGCCGAACAGACCACTGCCCAGTCAAGTTTATTTTTCCCGAAGTAATTCAGCATGGTCAGCGCTATTCGCTGCGCACCACCCGCATCGGCCAGCAAGCGACCGAGCATAACACCGAAGCCAAATATCAAACCAATATGGCCCAGCGTACCGCCAAGTCCGGATTCGACTGAGGTGACAACTTTACTCAAATCCATACCACTGGCGATGGCGACAGCAATCGAGACAATAATTAACGAAACAAACGTATTAAGCTTAATTTTTATGGTTAAAAGCAGGAGTAAAGCAATCCCTGCCACAACGATAATTAGTGGCATAACGTCCTCTCATAACAGGGTAGCGACCCATCATTATCCGACTGAGCAAATAACGAATGATGCATAGCCGGATAATTCAGGTGTCTGGATGTTTTTATTTATGCTTTCAGTTTTTATTCATAAAATCGCGCAAAGCCGCGCCAATTTTGTTTACATCATAAATACAACCGGTCCATGTCCCGCCACTCACGGCCTGAAGCATTGCCCATAGCCGGGTATCATCTGGCAATTCAGGATCGGGAAGTAAATCCTGATGGCTGGGTCTGGCATTTAATATTGCAGTTGCCTCCTCCTGTGAAGGTAATTGTTCATCGCTACGGGTTCCGAGGAAATTGACTTCGCCGTGAAGCTCGCGACAATCAATTTTAATTTCAATGATATCCCCGGTGCGTAATTTACCGATGGGGCCTCCGGCCAGCGCTTCTGGCCCCACATGGCCGATGCACGCGCCAGTAGAAACGCCCGAGAAACGTGCATCGGTGATTAACGAAACATGCTTACCGTATGACAGATGCTTCAGGGCACTGGTAACCTGGTAGGTTTCTTCCATCCCGGTACCGGAAGGTCCTACGCCGATAATGACCAGAATATCGCCCGCCTTGATCTTGTCATGCTTGATATCGTAAATCGCACTTTTCTCGGACAGATAAACCTTCGCCACGCCTTTATGGTAATAGATACCTTGATCATCAATCATCGAGGGGTCAATGGCGGTGGATTTGATCACCGAACCTTCTGGCGCAATATTGCCCACCGGGAAGGTGATAGTTGAGGTTAATCCGCGCGCTTTTGCTTGCTGCGGAGACATGATCACTTCGTCAGCGTTGATTTGTTCCTGATCGAGCAGGAGTTGTTTGAACTGCTGACGCCGTTCGGAGTGCTCCCACCAGTCGAGGTTTTCTTTCAGTGTGCTGCCGGTAACCGTCATAACGTCTTCATGCAACAATCCGAGGCAGCGCAGATGTAACATTACTTCCGGCACACCTCCTGCCATAAAGGCATTGACCGTTGGATGATAAACCGGGCCATTAGGCAGTACGCTCACCAGTCGGGGTACGCGCTTGTTGATGCGGATCCAGTCATCAACGGTCGGGATATGGCAACCTGCCTGGTGAGCAATTGCCGGGATGTGTAACAGCAGGTTTGTTGAACCACCGAACGCGGCATGGACCGTCATCGCATTCTCTATCGCTTTATCGGTGAGAATTTCCCGGGTGGTGATGCCTTTTTGACACAGGTTCAGCGCAGCTCGCGCGGAAGCTCTGGCGATCTCCTGCCACACAGGCTCGCCGGAAGGGGCCAGGGCTGAATGCGGGATTGCCAGCCCCAATCCTTCGGCCACCACCTGAGATGTCCCGGCAGTGCCCAAAAATTGACAGCCGCCGCCGGAAGAGGCACAGGCTTTACAGCCCGCACGGCGTGCGTCCTGTAGAGATAATTCGCCATTGGCGAAGCGTGCGCCAATGGTTTGCACCTTGCCGTTGTCTTCTCCATCCTTTGCGGGCAGCGTCGCGCCACCGGGGACCAGCACGGTTGCGATGTTGTGCTGCGCGGCGAGTGCCATCATGGTGGCCGGAAGCCCCTTGTCGCAACTCGCCACACCAATAACTGCTTTCGCGTCGGGCAGAGAGCGAATAAGGCGGCGCATCACCATCGAGGCGTCATTTCGGTATGGTAGTGAATCAAACATCCCCGTTGTACCCTGAGTACGCCCGTCACAAGGATCGGAGACATACACGGCATAGGGCAGGGCATGGTTTGCTTTAATAACCTCGGCCGCCGCTTTCATCTGGATATCCAGTTCGTAATGCCCTTGGTGCAGCGCTAGCGCAACGGGTTTACCGTCTGCACCGCGTAAGCCACCGAGTGTACTGAGCAGTAAAATACCGTCCCGATCCAGCTCGTCCGGAGACCAGCCCATTCCGGCATTCATGGTCATACCGAACAGATCCCCGCTCGGGCGGTTGATAAGCATCTCTGCGGTTAATGGCAGTTCGCCATCCGGGCCATCGGCGTGCGTTCTGACGGTGTAGATATCGTGGCTCTCGTCAGCAAAAATATTGCGAACAGACATGAGTTTCTCCTCAGACTGGTAAAATGCCCTGCGCGGTAAGTAGCGCGTGGACTTTATCTTTTGCTTCTTCTGATGCTTCAAGAATCGGTGGTAAGCAATACGTCTCTACAGGCAGCCCGACACACTGCATGCTGTATTTGATCAGTGAGACAAACGGTGTTTCCAGGGCGTAAATAGCGGGCAGTTGTAGTAGTTTTTTATTCAGCGTCGCGGCGGTCGTCAGATCGCCTTCACGCCAGGCGCGGTAGATGCCGACGGAGAGTTCCGGAGCAAAGTTAGCGCTGGCGGTTATCGCACCGTCGCCGCCCAGCAGCATTGTATTCAGCAAATGGTCATCATAACCGCAGAATACCGAAAACGACGGGCGTACCGACTTAACTGTGTTGATCATCGTACGCAAGTGACCAACGCTGTCGATGGTGTCTTTGATGCCAACGATATTCTCGTTTTGCAGAGCCAGCCGCGTCACGGTCTCCGGGGTTAAGTCCTGACCCGTCAGATCCGGAAAGTTGTACAGGATCACCGGCAGGGTGACACTACGGGCGATCTGCTGGTAATAGTCGTCAAGATTGCGTGGTGCGACTTTCCAGTAGTAGGGGTTGATAGCGACGAT
This sequence comes from Citrobacter sp. XY323, assembly GCF_025106035.1. Classification (NCBI taxonomy): domain Bacteria; kingdom Pseudomonadati; phylum Pseudomonadota; class Gammaproteobacteria; order Enterobacterales; family Enterobacteriaceae; genus Citrobacter; species Citrobacter sp. XY323. Next base: position 39,689 of record NZ_JANYUK010000021.1, on the reverse strand, counting down.
ACCATCAGCACCGCAGGCTTGTGCATGCTGCGCAAGTTTGACCGCTTCGTCAGTGGAGGGCGAACCGACGCCAATCAATACCGGCACTCGCCCACCCACAACTGCCACGGCTTCTTCGGCGAGCGCCATGCGCTGGGCTGTATTCATCTGGCTAAATTCACCACCGGTACCCAGGTAAAACAGTCCGTCGACCCCTTTATTAATCAGGAAGTCGGCAACTTCGCGCATTGCCTTTTTATCAAGGGTTCCGTCACGATGAAACGTGCTGGATACCGGTGGAATAATGCCGCGGAATTTTTTCATTACCTCAGTTTCCTTTTCGTAAATGCTCATTTTCGTTTCTGTATCCCAGCCCATATGATATTTGCCCGGCGCATTTCCGGAGCAATTCCAGATAGCTGTCTATCTTATTTCCTGAATAAACTACTGGATCGCCAGAAAGTGAGATTGCATAGTTAACCCTGTTATACATATTGAATACCGGCATACTTAAACATACCGCACCATAGGTTGATTCTTCGTTGTCTATGGCCCACCCCCGAAGCCGTGTTTTTTGTAATTCTTCCAGAAACAACTTTTTATCGGTAAATGTATTGCACGTATGCGGGGTTAACGTGAGTGCCTCTAAAAAATAATCCAGTTCTTCTCGTGTCTTCCAGGCTAATAACGCCTTACCTAATGCAGTAATATGCAATTCAAGTTTTTTGCCAATCCAGCTTTTGCTCGTCGGTACCGAGTCCGGACTTTCGATCTTGTCGAGATAGATAGCCGAAATGCTCTCCATCGCCCCTAGATGACAAACCAGTCCACTTTTCAGCGACAACTCCTGCATTGGCCGCTTAGTCACCTCAAATATATTTTGACGGTGTAACGCCTGACAACCCAATTCGTAGTTTTTTATTCCCAGTGAATAGTAGCCGTTTTTGTTTTTAATTAAGAAACCGCATTCCACCATTACATTCAATAAATTAAGCAGGCTGCTTTTTGGGTATTGGAATTTATTTAATAACTCCATATAACTTGCCATGCCAACCCATGCAATGTGGGTTAATATTTTTTCGGCACGGACTAATGAATTACACCCTTTGCGAACCATAATGGCTCCTCCTTGCTCATGGAATAAATGGTATCGACATTACATAGTGGAAAATATGCTTTGTTCAGCATGCTGAACCGTAATGAAGTGATTAAATGTGATCTTGTCCGCAGTTTGAATAATGAATCTAGAACAGCCACATTTAGTGAATGAGAATAAAAAGTAGATGGAGTGTTGTTGCAACATCGTAGCGCGTGGATTGCGCATAGGGCTTCTTTATTCGTTCGAGCGCATCGCCAATATTTTCTATCGGGTACCATTGATTTTTTTTACTTGAAATCCCTCTCGAACGAACTTGCTTATCACTTTATTGAATGAGGTAAAAACAACTGACATCCGGCTCGCTGATAACGCAGTGCAATAGTCTCTGATAACCCGCTGTCACTAATGATCGTTTTAATACATGATAGTGTTGCTACAGCATGCGGCTCAACGGCATCAAATTTTGAGTGATCGGCCATGAGAATAACTTCACGCGAGCGTTGAATAATCCGTGTTTTCACCCCGACCTCAAACATGGTGGCATTGGTGATCCCCGTTTCCAACGATAGCGCATCGCAGGAGATATACGCGCGTTCTACGGAAAACGCATTGATCATCTCCAGCGCCAGACTCTCTCCTACCGAAAAATAACCCGGGCGAATCAGTCCTCCGATGATGTAACTTTCCACATGGGGAAAACAGCCCAGCTCATTGGCGATTTTAATGTCGTTGCAGATGACCTTTACCCGCGCATCGGCCAGGCATTTCGCCAGTTCGAGGCAGGTTGACCCGGAGTCGAGAAAAAAGCAGTCGCCATCTTTGATCATTGTTCGGGCAAGGGCGGCTATTTCTCTCTTCGCCACAGATTGCAATGTGCGTTTCACGTCGAAGACGTACTCTTTGTCGTCTGTACTGTCGTCGAAGTCGAGACAACCGTGACCGCGGATCATGCCTGGATACTGGTTGGCGATATACTGGAAATCACGACGAACAGTCGCTTCCGCATAGCCAAAAAGCTCCATGGCCTGCTGTGTGGAGAGATGGCGATGTTGCCACAGGTAGTGCAGCATCTGTTTGATACGGTCAGGTCTCTGTTGGCTCATCAGAAACAATCTCCTCTTACAGGGTGGCGAATTGGGCTAAGGTCGCGCGATAGTCAGATGAAGAGAACAGGGTGCGTCCAATCACCATATGCTGCGCTCCAGCTGCAGCCAGTTGCTGTGCTGCCGCCAGCGTAATTCCACCGTCGGCCCAGCACTCGGTCTGAGGAAAAACCGTGCGTACTTTTTGGATTTTCTCGCACATGGAGGGAATAAACCGCTGTCCTTGCCCATCGGGCTCACTGGTCATCACCATCACCCCGTCCAGCTCAGACGTCAGATATCGCCAGGCGTCGATCGGGGTTGCCGGATTAAATGCCAGCCCGGCTCGTGCGCCGGTATGGTGGATCTCTGCTAATGTTTCCGAGGGATAGTCAAGCGTTTCTGCATGAACGAAGATCCACGCGGGTCTAATTTCAGCCAGCGCGTTAAACCAGAGCTGTGGCCGGGCAACCATGAAATGAAAGGAAAGTGGATGAGGCGTCTGTCTGGCAACAGCCTGCACCGTTTTCATCCCAAACGTAATGTTGTTAATGAAGCTGCTGTCCTCAATATCCAGATGCAGGGACCCAAAATCCAGGTTGTCTAATGCCGTCAACTCATGACCATAATGCAGAGGATTTGCGCTGGCGAGAGAAGGGTGCAGGATCATGAGCGCCTCCGTTAACCTGATACCTGCGCAAAAAGTGCATCGTCGGTGCTGGCATTTCGCACTGCCGCTAACCGTTGTGGCGAATCAATAAACTGGCTGATGCGCTGAATGGTCAAAATATGTGCGTTGGCATCCGTGGCGCTGACGCAGAGAAGTAGCCAGACGGGGTCGCACTCCTCGTTACCAAAGGCGACCGGGGTGCGTAACGTGGTAATGCTGACCTGATTATAGTTTGCGCCTTGCTCTGGTCGGGCGTGAGGCAACGCGACACCCGGGGCTATCAAATAATAAGGCCCCCAGTTAAGGGTATTTTCGATGATCCCATCAACGTAGGCGGGTTGCGCGGCACCATAGGTTACCAGCGGGCGGGTGGCGATTTCCACGGCCTGACGCCAGTCTGTGGCTTCACGTTGTGCCTGTACCCATTTAATATCGTTAATCATCCGTCGTTGACTCCATGCCGATTCTGGTTAATCTGGTAGCGATCCCCGTCGATACTTTTGACGAAGGCGGCAGGGATCGCAGAAGGGTTATTGCTCTCTGCCGGGGATAAGCGCTCTGCTTATCCCCATCTTATCGGCGTATATGATGCACTTTCTCCATAAACTGACTGACTCGCGCCTGGTCAACGAAATTGGCAAAAACGCCGTCCTTTTTAAAGGTGGTTGCGGTCACACAGCCATCGGCGATACTGAGTTGTTCCTCCACGTTTTCCAGGCAGACGCCCGTGTTGGCCAACACGACGGTGTCAGGCACCGTTTCTTTAACCCGTTTTAATAGCGCACTGTCGGTACGCGTCCCGGCGGTCAGGCCAGAAACACAGAGCGCATCAGGATGGTTGTTAAATACCGTCGATTTAGCAATAGAACAGATATCGCGATTGCCCAGATACACGGCGGCCTCAGGGACGATATTGAACAAGGTTTTCACTTCGCCTGCACCAATCCGGTGTTGATGACGGATGGTCTCACCGACGTTAGTGTCCCAGACGCCAAAGTCGCTGGCATAGGCTCCGGTAAATATCTCGCGGATAAACTTAGCGCCGGTAGCCATCGCCAGGTCGAATGAGGCGACCGGATCCCACAGTACATTCACGCCAAACGGGATGCGGATATCGTTCATCAATTGCCCGATGACTCGCGCCATTGCCGCAGTCGTTTCCGGACGCACCTTCGTGAGATAGGGAAGGCTAAACTCGTTGGAGAACATGACTGCATCTACTCCACCATTTTGGAGCGCCATCAGATCGTCCCTGGCTTTGTCGATAACCCAGTTCATCCCCAGTTGCGCATCAAAACTCGGGTCGCCGGGCAATGCACGTAGATGGCACATGGCGATGACCGCTTTTTCCGTCCCAATAACCTCTTTCAGCCAACTCATTGAAAGTACTCCTTATTCCGATAGTTCACGTTTACGTAAGAACAGCACGACGCTGGCGACAATACCGACCGCCACGACAACGCCAATAATGCCAAGCGACATCAGTTCAGAAATCGACCAACCGAACATATTGCCCACGGACAACGCCGAGATTTGCGCACTTTCACCGGCAAAGCTGAAACCGCCTTTTAGCGCCATTTCAGTGAAGTAAGGCGCGAACTGGGTAGCGATCAGAAGGACGGTAATCATCACGATGACCCCGCTTATCAACGTCCTGATCAGGTCTCCGCGGTGGATAACCGTAGCCATACATATAAAGAACGGCGCTACCGGCAGGTCTGCGAGGGGTAACACTTTGTTGCCCGGTAAAATGCTGGCCAGAATCAACATAATGGGTATCAGTAGCAGACCGACAGCAATGGTAGTTGGATGCCCCAGCGTCACAGCGGTATCCAGACCGATATACACTTCACGTCCTTTGAAATACTTTTGGAAGAACCTTCTTGCGCCGTCGGAGATGGGCATTAACCCCTCAACAATCAGGCGGATCATGCGCGGGAACAGCACCATGATTGCCGCAACGGTTATCATCAGACTGGCGCAACCTTTAAAGCCTTCGCCAGCTGCGAGGCCAAAAATCAGACCGAGCACTACGCCGATGATCACCGGATCGCCGACCATGCCATAGCGTTTCTGGATCTCCTGAGCATCGATATTGCGTCCCTTCATGAAAGGGATTTTTTCATAGATAGCATCAAGTAGAACGAAAAGCGGTACTGAACTGGAACCGTAGCCTTGCGGTATCGAAATACCTTCCAGCCCGACGATGTTCTGTACCCGTTTCGCCGTCCAGTCGGCCATTTTTAACGATAGCGCCGCATGGCAGATTGCCCCCAACACACCATAAATCAGGCTGCCGGTCATAAGCTGGACCACCGTACCCGTAATGGCGTAGTGCCAGTAATTGTAAATATCGACGTTCATCGTTTTGGTCAGACGGGTGACCAGCATGGCGACATTGAGAAGAAAAATAACCGGGATAATCATGGCGCCAATGGCTGTCGCATAACCAACGCCGGAGGCGGGGCCTGCGCCAACGTCAAAGACATGCAGAGTCAGGCCGAAGCGTTCAATCATCACTTTGATAGGAGGGCTGAGGCTGTCGATCGCCATGACGATCACCAATCCCATACCGACAAAACCGATCCCGACCGTTACCCCTGCCTTAATCGCCTGCAGCCAGGGGATGCGGAAGATAAGGCCAATCACGATCATGATGATAGGGACGAAAACGGTACCGCCGAGAGACAGGATGTAATCAAACATAATGCCTCCTTTTATTGGGTTAACAGAGCCTTGATTTGTTGTTTTAATGCGTCGTCGTTGATCCCTGTGAGCAGGGCGGCACCATTAAGCGTAGGGATGCCGTAGTCACTGTTGGTTCGCATGGAGGTTACAATAAGGTCCATGCCGTTACAGTTAAGTGGGATCTCATTCAGACAGCACTGGGCGGTGGTGGCTGCAATACCCTGTTCAGTCAGGTACTCTTGCAGCTTGTGTGCAATCATGGTTGAAGTCGACATGCCGGTACCGCATGCCACAAGGATCTTTTTCATAATGGATGTGCCTCTTGTGTAGCGCCTGAATCAGGCTCAACGGGGAAATGTGCTGCTGGCATGCCTGCCAGAGCGGTCAATAGGCGGATGCAGTCAGCCAAATCACGCAGGCTGGCAACTTCCGCCGGAGAATGGGTATAGCGACAAGGAATAGAGAGACTGGCGCAGGGAATACCATCCTGCTCAACCTGGATATAACCGGTTTCTGTTATCACGCCGGGAGCCACTTCTCGCTGCACCGGAATGTTGTGTTCAAGAGCCGTCTGTTCCAACATCCGTATCAGGCGTGGAGGCGTGATTAATCCTGCCAGCGTTCCCCGGCCATGGTAGTTCAGGCAGGTGATCCCAACGCCCTGATTAATCCTGACCTCGGAATAATCGTGTAAATCAGGGGTGTCACACGATGGCGTGATATCAATACCAATCGCCAGGTCAGGTTTTACACGGCGTAATACGGGAACAATGCCGCGGATATTAAATTCTTCCTGTACGGAAGCCACCAGATAAACGGCGATATCAAGTTCTGCAGCACTGATAGCATCCGCTACACCGAGCAGGGCAGTACAGCCCAGACGATCGTCTAGTGCTTTACTGCACACCAGATCGTTTGCCAGGAGTTGGGGCGGGTTATACAGAGTGACAGGCGTACCGACCTGAATGCCCATCCGTATGGCGTCATCTTTGTCTTTGGCACCAATATCAATCCACAGTTTGTCTACGGAAGGTGACTGCGTACGCTCGTCGCCTTTGGCAAAGTGGTATGACTTAATACCGATACATCCCATCACCGGGCCTTTGTCCCCGGCGAGGGTGACGACGGAGCCAGCCATAGTGACTTGCGCAGGACCGCCTACGCGTTCAAAGCGTAAAAATCCAGACGGCTCTATTTTGCGCACCATAAAACCGACCTCATCCATATGCGCAAAAATCATCAGTCGCAGCGCATCGGGTTTATCACTACCGTAGCGTGCGACGATATTCCCAAGCCTGTCTTGCCAGACCTCTTTTGCATGACGCCTGAATTCGCGCAGCATGACGTCAGCGACTGCGTTTTCGTGTCCTGAAATCGCATTATGCTGCAAAAGCGAGAACAGGGTTTCCTGCACAGAAAATGACATAGCTATCTCCGTAGAACGTAAAACAATCACTCGTTGAGCGTTTTATAGGCGCTCACTGGTCGAATAATTGTGAGAGCGCTCACGTGAAAGCGCGCAAATCTGCACAAATAAAAAATAATGTGAGCCGGGTGGAATAAAAACGCTCAACGTTTGTGAAAGTTACGGGCTGGAGAGACCAGTATTTATGGTTGAAATAATGGGGATGAATAAAACGCGGTAACTGTTATCGCACCACTTTGTTGTAGGATGCTCCCTCTTTATGCCTGTCTATATCCAGGTTTTCTACCAAGGGAGCGTAGAACCTAATGGCATGTGGTAAATCGTTAGTATCCTGGTGATAAAAGAAAACATAGCAGTACTTATTGCGCTGAATGAATTGTAGTGAGCCAGCGAGAGATGTTATCCGCCAGAGCATCGTTCCTGAAGAGTGCGCTGCCGGATACTACACGATCCACACCGCTGGCGATGATCTCTGGAAGTTCTTCCAGGTTTAGCGAACCATCAACTGCCAGCAGAATGGCGTCTCGCTTGCCGGCTGCATTGAGTAATGCGACAACCTGCGCGATGCGTCTCAGTAAAGCTGACTTGCTGAGTTTGCTACCGTAGCCAGGATTTACCGCCAGAATTTGTATTATTTCAACGTCTTCAATGACCGGTAGAATATATTCCAGTGGTGTGGCAGGGCACAGGCTAATCCCTCGCAAAAGCGGCATAGTGCCACCGGAAACTTCAGCATTTTGCTCACCAAGCCAATGAAGCATATGGTGTAGATGCGGCGTGTTTTCCACCTGCAACGTGACACAGTGTGCTCCTGCCTTTACGCTTGCCTGCACAACGGGCCAGGGATTATCCACCATTAGGTGGACATCCTTAATCATCTGCTGTGGCAACTGTGCGATAGCCCAGGGGCCAACGGTGAACTGAGGGCAAAAATGTCCGTCCATCAGATCCAGGTGAATAACGGGTTGTTCAAGCGCGCGAAGATTTTGCTGATACTCCCCGAGTCTGAGCCACTGACCGGCAAGAATGCCGATGCTTAACGGGTAGTGCTTCATTAACGATACGCACTCTGTGCGATTCAAACCGGAAAAGGGACGGTTCATTTTTAGATCCTTATGGCATCAATCCATTGAAGACGCGTTTTTTTCGTGGGCAGCTCATCAGTGATTCCAGTTTTTCCACACAGGCAAGGTAGTGGGGCGTAGTTTTATGGAACGCAACGGCGGCTTCATCCTTATAGGCTTCATAAATATAAAAGCGGCTCTCAACTTCCGGATCCTGCAACACATCGAAGCGGAGATTCCCCTCTTCACGCACCGACCCAAAATGATTAAGGCGAAATACCTCGATAAACTCGTCGACTTTATCTTCGTGGACGTTAATTTCCACCAGAGTGACATGCATACTTTTCTCCTTAAAACGCATGGGCCCACCAGGGCAGGCCCATACCCTTTTTAGTTTTTTTCGCTCAGATAGAGTTCGTACGCGCGTTCAGCGGTTTCATTACGATGCACCACCGCGTGGACGGCCTTCATCATGGCGACAGGATGATCGGACTGGAAGATGTTACGCCCCATATCGACACCGGATGCGCCCTGATCGATGGCCTGCCAGCACATCTCAAGCGCTTCACGTTCAGGTAATTTTTTACCACCCGCGATAACAATCGGGACCGGACAACCCGCGGCAATGCGCTCAAAACCTTTATCGACATAGTAGGTCTTGATGATCTGCGCCCCCATCTCGGCGGCGATACGGGTGGCGAGTGAGAAGTAGCGCTGATCGCGAACCATGTCTTTTCCCACGCCGGTCACCGCCATTGTTGGCATGCCGACTTTGATACCGGCATCGATCAACTGAATGATATTTTTGATCGACTGGTGCTCGTTCTCACTGCCGATATACACCTGTGCCGCCACGGCGCAACTGTTGAGACGAACGGCATCATCCATGGAGAGCGCGACCGCTTCATTGCTTAACTCGGTGAGAATAGAGTTAGCGCCCGAGGCGCGCAGGACTACCGGTTTGTTGGTGGCGGGTGGTACCACACTGCGCAGGATGCCGCGTGTGCACATCAGTACATCAGCGAGCGAGAACAGGGGAGCGATATTGATATCGATACGCTCCAGTCCTGTTGTTGGCCCCTGAAAATAGCCATGGTCAAACGCGAGCATGACCGTTCTTCCGGTCTCAGGATTAAAAATGCGCGACAGTCGGGACTGCATCCCCCAGTCAAGTGCGCCGCATCCCTTTAGTGTGAACGGGGTATTGCGTTGCGGCGTGTCGGTATGGAAATCCTTACCATCTTTGATGTCATCTAAATCAGCCATTTTTTACTCCACGGTTACGGAATGAAATTCAGAAATCGTATTTGTCGATGTTGTCTTTAGTGAACACCACGCGTTCAGGCAGAAGCACAATGCCATTTCCCTTCGCCTCGTAGCTGTAGCCCTGTACGCTGTTCGGCGAAACTTCAACTTGCCCTACACCTGGAATGTCCAGTTTGTCACCAATATTCATGTCGCCTTTTTTCAGCAACGCATCAGCCACGTAAACGGAAATCTTGCCCTGCTGGACCACATCCCAGAGGCCAAATTCTTTCACCGTGCCGCGTTCAACATAAGGACGCATCACGTTTGGTGTACTGAAACCGACAATCGCCACGCTGGTATTCTTCAGGTTTTCAGCGGCCTGAGCGGCAGCAGGAAAGGCGTTGGCGTCCGGCGCAATGATGGCGTCGAGATCGGCATAAGCTTTAATAATGCCTTCTGCGGTTTGCAGTGATTTGGTAGCGTCGTTATAGCCAAACTGGGTGGTGACTACTTCCCAGCCCGGATGATCTTTGGTGATCTTGTCTTTAGCCTCTTTCACCCATTGGTTCTGATCGGTCACGGTCGGACTGGAGTAGAAGAAGGCCACTTTGGCTTTCTCTTTTTTGACCTGGTTTGCGGCCATATCAACCAGCATGCCGCCTAACTGGGCTGGTGTGCCCTGGTTGATGTAGTACGAGCGACATTCCGGTTTGGTGTCAGAATCCCAGGTCAGGACTTTCACACCGCGTTGCATGGCGCGCTTTAACGCCGGACATAACCCATCAGGTGAAACGGCGGAAACCACAATGGCGTTATACCCCTGGTTAACAAAGTTATTGATGAGCTGAACCTGACCAGACACGCTGGGCTCCGTCGGACCGTCATAGGTAACATCGACGCCAAGCTCTTTGCCGGCCTCCAGGGCACCGTTACCACCACTGGTAAAGAATCCCACCCCAACCAGTTTCGGGATAAATGCGATTCGCTCTGCGGCATAAGCGTTGAGGGTGAACGCCGCCAGGCTAAGGGTACTGATTACGGCAATTTTTTTAATGCTCTGAATAGTCATGTACTTTTCCTTTAGGGCAATGGATTTCAGGCCTGCCGAATGGCGCGACGACGTGCCATCCAGTCTTTTATTTGCTGACGATGCAGGCTGACGGAACGACCTACGACAACGACAATAAGTAATGCGCCAGAGAGGGCACTGGATATCTGGTTAGGCACGCCAGCCATCTGCAACCCCTGCTGCAGATAGCCCACTAGCAGCGCGGCGATGGCTGTGCCGAGAATTGACCCGGAGCCGCCATAGATGTTGGCGCCACCCAAGACGACCGCCGTAATGGCTGGCATCAGGAAGGAAGCCCCCAAATCGGAGCGCGCAGAGCCAAAGTAAGAAACCAGCAGTATCGCCGCGACCGCCGAGGCAAAGCCGGTCATCGCGTACAGCGCGTACAGCGTCCGATTCACAGGGATAGCGCTATACAGCGCCACGCGAGGGCTTTGCCCAATCAGGAAGACATTTCGTCCGGCGTGGGTTCGGTGCATCAGCAGCCAGAAAAAGAGCACGCTGACGAGAAAGAAGATCAGTGGTACGGGCAGGCCCAGCACATCGAGATTGGCAAAATCGGTAAAGCCCTGCGGGAAGCCGCCGATACCTTCATAACCGGTCGCTCCTGCCATCCCCGAAAGCAGCAATGCGCTGCCGCCAAACAGGTACAACGTTCCCAGGGTGATGACCAGAGGATTCACGCCCGTGTAGATAATCAGCCCGGCGTTGATCAGTCCGCACAGCGCGCCCAGCGCGAGCGTCAGGATAATGGCCAGCGGCAACGGTACGCCCCCCTGGAACATCACACCCAGCGCGATAGCGCACAGCCCCATCGTGGAACCGAAGGAGATATCGATCCCGCCGCTGACGATCACCATGGTTAAGGGGAGAGCGACAATGCCAATGCAGATAAAGTCGCTGGTGCTGAACAGCAGTACGTTCAGATCCAGCAGGCGCGGGTTCAGCGCGCCGAATCCCAGAATTTCAATCACCAGTAGCGCGGCGAGCGCCAGCTCCCAGCCGTAGCGATGTAAACGAGTCATCAGGCAACCTCACGTTTTTTGGCAGTGCGCACAGTATCCGCTGCGCTTTTTGCCGACGGACACGGCTGAGGCTGCGGAGTGAAGCGGGCATATTTTTGTCGGCGGATATTACGTTCCAGCGCGCAGCGCAGTCGGCCATCAAATACCAGCACCGCCAACAGAACCAGACCGGCAATAAAGTCATTCCACCACGCCGGAATGCGCAGCAGGACCAGTACGCTGTCGATTTGCGTCAAGAAATAGGCACCAAGCACGGCGCCAATGATCGTCCCGGAACCGCCCAGCAGGCTGATTCCACCCAGTACGCAGGCAGCAATGGCTTTCATTTCCAGCCCGGTTCCAGTCTGATTAGGGATGAAGCCAATCTGAGAAGCAAAAACGATCCCAGCCAGCGCCGCCATGCAGCCGTTGAGCGAGAAGGCCAGAATACGGATGGCTTCGGTACGCACACCTAGTTGCCGTGCGCCCTGCAAATTATCCCCGGTGGCATAAAAACAGCGACCAAAGGCGGTTTTTGCCAGTAGCCAGGCCATCAGCAGCATCAGGAGTAGGGTCAGCCAGCCGATGGCGGAGATCCCGAGGAAAACCGGGGCGGAGAGTTGCTTCAGCTGTGCAGGCAGTCCTTCAATCCATTTACCGCCCGTCCAGAGCAGCATGACGCCGCGATACAGACCCAGCGTTCCTAACGTGGCAACAATTGCCGGGATTTTCAGCCAGGCGACCAGTACGCCATTAATAACCCCCGCCAGCAGTCCCAGTAGCAGCGTCGCTACGCAGGCCACAGGCAAGGGATATCCCGCGTTCAGCAGCAGTCCCAGTAGCACGGCGCACATCCCAGTTATCGAGCCTACCGATACGTCGATGTTGCGGGTCAGCATCACCAGCGTCGCCCCCATCGCCAGCAGCATGAGAATTTGGGCGCTGCTGAAGATCATCGTCAGCGTCTGAACACTGAGGTACTGGCTGTCAAGCATCCCCGGCAGAACGAACAGCAACAGCACTGCCAACAGTGCGGTTGCCTCACGATTATTCTGGATAAATTTCAGCATGGCGCCTCCCCGGTATATGGCGTCGTCCCTGACGGGCGGTCGCCAAACGCAACGTGCATGATGGTGTCGACGTTAATCTCGTCGCCCTGCAGGGCATCGTTGCCTGTTTCCCCTTGGTGCATGACGTAAACGCGATCGGCCATCTGTTCGATCTCCTCCAGATCGGACGAGATGAACAGCACCGCGACATTCTGAGCCGCAATACTGCGGAGCAACTGGTAGATGTCGTTACGGGCAGAGACGTCCACTCCGCGCGTCGGCTCATCCACAATCAGCACTTGCGGCGAGGCTTCGAGGCATTTGGCGATCAAAATTTTTTGCTGATTACCACCGGAGAGCGTACGGGCAGGTTGTTCGGGATCGTTCAGCTTGATATTGAGCGCGCGGCGATAACGTTCGAGCGTGGCGCTGTCTTTTGCCGGATTTGCCCAGAAACCGCTGTGGTTATGGGTTAATGCACAAACATTCCACGCCAACGAGGCATCCAGATTCAGTCCTGATGATTGCCGATCCTCCGGTAGATATACCAGACCATGCTGCAGACGCTCGCGTGTGGAAAGCGTGGATATATCCTTGCCGCCGAGTACGACGCGTCCGGCCCTCAGAGGTCGTAGCCCGTAAAGCGTTTCTGCAAGTTCGGTGCGCCCGGCGCCGACCAGGCCAGCCAGACCTAAAATTTCCCCGGCACGAACCTCGAAACTGACGTTCATGAATCCTTCTCCGGTTACATTTTCGAGGCTCAATACCGGTGTGCCTGTATCGTGCTGCGGACAGTTGCCAGGCAATTCCAGCCACAGTTTCTGGGTCGCGCTCAGCGTGTTAGTGCGTGATGCTGGCGTAATGGCCTGGATAATTTCGTCTGTGCTCAGGTCCGCCGTTTTACCAGAGAGCGCAATGGTTCCGTCCCGCATCACGCTAATGTAATCCGCAATCTGGCGTATCTCAGGCAGCTTGTGGGAGATGAAAACGATCCCCACGCCGGAACTCAGCAACTCACGCAGACGACTGAACAACCGATCTGTTTCTGCAGGAGTGAGTGAGGCTGTGGGTTCATCAAGGATCAAAATTCGCGAATCGCGCATCAGCCCGCGCAGGATTTCGACCATTTGCCGGTCGGCGACATCCAGTGAACCGGCCTGGCTGTTGATATCAAACTGGCAGCCCAGCGCGGCGAGCATCGCGCTCATTTTTTGCGCCGAGCTTTGGTGTTTGGGCAGGCCAAACAGGACATTCTCTTTTACCGTCAGGCTGGGGAAGAGTAGCGGCTCCTGTGGCACAAGGTAGATTCCCAACTGATGCGCCAGGATCGGCGTCAGTTTCGTACATCGGGAACCTTCAATCTCAATGCTTCCGCTATCCGGCGGGGTAATACCGGCGATGATTTTCATCAGCGTAGATTTCCCAGCGCCATTTCCTCCCAGGAGCGCATGGACTTCGCCTTTTTGCAAAATAAAGTTAATACCTTTCAGTACCTTGACGCCGGAGTACTGCTTACAGACAGACTGTGCGCTGAGTAGCGGAGCGATTTTTTCGTGACTCATTTGCGTGCCACCTCCGTTCGGCCTGGGTAGAATCAGGTTGAACAAATGTATTGTGCGATTCGAATTGTTCATAACCTTATGACCTAACTGCTCATAAAACCGACGAATAGATCACGTTTTATGCTAAAATGATCTGTAAAATTAAATTTGTTCAAATAAAAGCCATTGAAATGTGTGTTTAATCACAGTTATTAGCAACCAATGAATGAACAATTGTGTTCAGAAATTCGATATGTTCAAAGTGAAGACAGAATGATGACTATTAATGACCCGATGATTTCCGAACAAGGGATGTGTGAAGAAGAGCTGGTGGCGCGTATTGCGTGGTTCTACTACCACGATGGTATGACGCAAAGCGACATCAGCAACAGGCTGGGGCTGACGCGGCTTAAGGTGTCGCGGCTGCTGGAGAAGGGGCATCAGTCCGGGATTATTCGCGTACAGATTAATTCTCGCTTTGAAGGCTGTCTGGAATATGAAACTGAATTACGTCGTCGCTTTGACCTGAACAATGTACGGGTCATCCCAGGACTTCCCGGAGCGGATGCCTGCGTTCGCCTGGGGATTGGCGCCGCGCATATGCTGATGGAGTCACTCCAGCCGCAGCAGATTTTGGCGGCGGGCTTCGGCGAAGCGACCATGAATACCTTAAAACGGCTGAGCGGATTTATCTCTGCTCAACAAATTCGCCTGGTAACGCTCTCGGGGGGCGTGGGGCCATACATGACCGGGATTGGGCAACTCAACGCAGCCTGTCCGGTCAGTATTATTCCGGCGCCGCTGCGCGCCTCCTCAGCAGAGATTGCTCGGACGTTAAAAAATGAAAACAGCGTCCAGGATGTTCTGCTGGCCGCCCAGGCTGCCGATGCGGCAATCGTCGGTATTGGCGCAATCAATCAGAAAGATGAGGCCACCATTATTCGATCAGGCTATATCACTAAGGGTGAGCAACTGATGATTGGCCGCAAAGGAGCCGTGGGTGACATTCTGGGCTACTTCTTCGATGCCGAAGGGCAGGTGATTCCGGATATGAAAATCCACGATGAACTTATCGGGTTAACCCTCAATACCCTGAAGACGATCCCGACTGTTATCGGCGTTGCCGGGGGCGTGAATAAAGCGGAAGCGATCGCTGCGGCGATGAAAGGGGGTTATATCAACGCATTGGTCACTGACCAGGAAACCGCCGCCGCCATTGTCAGCGGGCAGTAATGCGTATCTGCCGTGCAGCCGCGTGGCAGAGGAGTAACAGAATTTCCGTTTGTACCGTGGAGAAAGCATTGACGACCTGACAAATAAAATAAGCCGAGGACAAAAACGATGGCTCGACTCTGTACCCCCTCTGAATCAACACATTACCTGATGGCTCTGGACGCCGGTACCGGAAGCGTTCGCGCCGTGATTTTCGACCTGGAAGGCAAACAAATCGCGGTGGGACAAGCGGAATGGCGGCACCTTGCCGTACCGGATGTTCCCGGTTCGATGGAGTTTGATCTGGGAAAAAACTGGCAACTGGCCTGTGAATGCATCCGTCAGGCATTGCATATCGCCGGGATTGCACCGGAAGCGATTATAGCCGTCTCAGCCTGTTCGATGCGCGAAGGCATTGTAGTCTATGACGCAGAGGGGACGCCTGTCTGGGCTTGTGCAAACGTGGATGCCAGAGCGGCACGGGAAGTCAGCGAACTTAAGGAGATCCACGACTACACCTTCGAAAGTGAGGTCTATCGTAGCACTGGTCAGACGCTGGCGCTGAGTGCCATCCCACGTCTGCTCTGGCTTGCGCACCATCGTGCGGATATTTATCGTCGTGCCTCGACGGTGACGATGATCAGTGACTGGATGGCCTACATGCTCAGCGGTGAGCTGGCGGTAGATCCTTCCAATGCCGGAACAACGGGACTGTTGGACCTCAAAACACGAGACTGGAAGCCGTCATTGCTGCAGATGGCTGGATTGCGATCGGATATTCTCTCACCGGTTAAAGAGACCGGGACGATGCTGGGGAGGGTGACCGCCCAGGCAGCTGCAATGTGCGGGTTGAAAGTAGGCACGCCAGTGGTAGTGGGCGGTGGAGATGTTCAGTTGGGGTGTCTCGGTCTTGGAGTTGTACGCCCGGCGCAAACTGCTGTACTTGGAGGAACATTCTGGCAGCAGGTGGTGAATTTACCCGCGCCGATTGTTGATCCTGAAATGAACGTGCGTGTGAATCCGCACGTCATTCCGGGGATGGTACAGACCGAATCCATCAGCTTTTTTACCGGTCTGACGATGCGCTGGTTCCGCGACGCTTTCTGTGCAGAAGAAAAGCTGATCGCTGAGCGTCTGGGCGTAGACACCTACACACTTCTGGAAGATATGGCATCCCGAGTACCGGCTGGCGCATGGGGCATAATGCCGATTTTCTCCGATCGGATGCGCTTCAAGAGCTGGTATCACGCAGCTCCTTCGTTCATCAACCTGTCCATCGATCCGGAAAAATGCAATAAAGCCACGCTGTTTCGTGCTCTGGAAGAGAATGCGGCCATTGTGTCGACCTGTAATTTGCATCAAATCGCCGATTTTACCGGGATCCATCCTACTTCACTTGTTTTTGCTGGTGGCGGCTCGAAGGGAAAACTCTGGAGTCAGATTCTGGCGGATGTTTCAGGGCTGACGGTCAACGTGCCGGTCGTCAAAGAGGCAACGGCGCTGGGCTGCGCCATCGCGGCCGGCGTCGGGGCAGGGATCTGGTCATCCATGGCCGAGACCGGTGAACGACTGGTGCGCTGGGAACGGGAGCATGTGCCGGATAAAGAAAAGCATGAGCTTTATCGGGAATCACGTGAGAAATGGCAGGCGGTATATCAGGAGCAGTTAGGTCTGGTCGATCACGGGTTGACGACCTCTTTGTGGAAAGCGCCGGGTTTATAACAGGAGATCGTAATGATTAAATCGAATGAAGCGCATCATGAATACCGTTTTGGTGATAGTGGCCCGAAATACCTCATTCGCGGTCCGGAATGTGACATGGGCGTCGTCATGCTTCAGCCCGGTCAGTCTTTTCCCAACCATCGTCATATCGAAGCCTGCGAGATTTTTTATACCCTGGCAGGCGAAGTGACGTTATATCTGAACGGTGAGCCCTACACGTTAGGCTCGGGGGATGTTTTGCACTGCGATCCCGGTGAAGCACATTTTCTGGTGAACAGAGGCGAGGTGCCGTGGAAAGGCGTCTTTGTTAAATCTCCGCATATTCCGGGAGACAGTCATCCGGTTGAGCCGACGACGTATTAGTCACCGGTATTTTTAAGAAAACGAATCCATTAGATGAAAGCTGGAGCGGGCGATGTTACTCGCCTTGCTCCATTTCCTATATGTAGACGTGGTCAGACTCTACCAACTCGCCGGGCCTCTGGCATATTGCTACTGCGCTATTGTATATACCCAATCGCAACAATGGGGGCATTTCTTGCCGCCGTAGTAGGAGCGTTCACACCGGGTACAGCGCCAGTTTCCGGTTTGGGTGTTCAGTGGCCCCCTGAAACCCGCGTAGCCTGACGGAGCATTATTGCGACCGCGACGTATTATAGCTGTCGGGGATTGTCTGGATGAGCGTAAGGCATACCCGCAGTTCTGGTTTTTTATCTGCTCACTCCGGCGACGACGGGCATGAACAAATATCTCGTTCCCTAAAGCATCTTTCTAGATAAACACTTCTGTATGGCAGAAATCACACAGCAGCCGTCCGTGGTAGTGGTGCGGAACATCCTGTACGGTCACCCACTCACCATCTTCGGTAATGGCATGTTCAACCGGGCTGAACTGTATCATGGCCGCACTCCTGTCCTGTGAAGCTGACGCGCTGGAGCGGTGTCCCGTATCTTGTAGGTATAAAAACCGTTCATTATCATTCACCCTCACTGCTGATAATTTCTGTACTGTGGTCACCGGTCTGGCAACTTCGGCAGTACCGTTCACCGTGATACTCGTTGTCGCATCCAGAGCAATGCCAGCCCGCCCTGTGTAATATAGGCAGTACATCCGGGACGTAACGGCGTAGCATGCGTACCCGCCGAGCTTCCTGCGGCTCCGGGTGCACATACGGGCAGAGATAGCGTCCGTTTTCTGTCAGGTCTTCCCGGGCAGGAGCCGCTCCACCATTGCGCCATACAATGAGCTTTAATACCCATGAGCTGATTATTTCTGTGAGATGACACTCTTTTTTTATGATTAATACTTGTATGGTAGTCTGGTAATGAAATATGTTTGTGTCCATCAGGCTGGATAAAGGATCAAAAAATGAAAATCGTCAGTGCAGAAGTATTTGTGAGTTGCCCCGGTCGCAATTTTGTCACACTAAAAATCACTACCAGTGAAGGAGTTGTTGGTCTGGGTGATGCCACTCTTAACGGGCGCGAATTATCTGTCGCTTCTTATCTGAAAGACCACTTGTGCCCCCAGTTGATTGGACGTGACGCACACCGTATCGAAGATATCTGGCAGTTCTTCTACAAGGGCGCGTACTGGCGTCGTGGCCCGGTGACTATGTCTGCGATTTCCGCCGTGGACATGGCGCTGTGGGACATTAAAGCCAAAGCGGCCAACATGCCGCTTTACCAGTTACTGGGTGGGGCGTCCCGGGAAGGCGTTATGGTCTACTGCCATACAACTGGCCATACCATCGATGATGTGCTGGAGGACTATGCGCGTCATAAAGAAATGGGTTTTAAAGCTATTCGTGTCCAGTGCGGCGTACCGGGTATGAAAACCACGTATGGCATGACCAAAGGCAAGGGTCTGGCTTATGAACCGGCAACTAAAGGACTTTGGCCGGAGGAGCAACTGTGGTCCACCGAGAAATACCTTGATTTTATGCCGACTCTTTTTGACGCAGTGCGCAGTAAGTTTGGATTTGATGAAAATTTACTTCACGATATGCACCATCGTCTGACCCCGATTGAAGCTGCGCGCTTTGGTAAAAGTATTGAAGACTATCGAATGTTCTGGATGGAGGATCCTACTCCCGCTGAAAACCAGGAGTGCTTCCGTCTGATCCGTCAGCATACTGTCACCCCAGTTGCTGTGGGTGAAGTCTTTAACAGTATCTGGGATTGCAAACTACTGATTGAAGAACAGCTCATCGATTACATCCGAACCACTATCACCCATGCTGGCGGCATTACGGGTATGCGGCGTATTGCGGATTTTGCATCGCTCTATCAGGTGCGCACCGGCTCACATGGCCCATCAGATCTGTCCCCGGTTTGCCATGCAGCAGCCTTACACTTCGATCTGTGGGTGCCTAACTTTGGCGTACAGGAATATATGGGCTACTCAGAGCAAATGCTGGACGTCTTTCCTCATAACTGGACGTTTGATAACGGTTACATGCATCCGGGCGAAAAACCAGGCTTGGGTATCGAGTTCAACGAAAAGCTGGCAGCCAAATATCCGTATGATCCGGCTTACTTACCCGTTGCCCGACTGGAAGATGGCACACTCTGGAACTGGTAAAAGGAAAAGAACATGAAAAGCGTCGTTATTGAACAGCCAGAAACATTAGTGATTCAGGAACGTCCTGTTCCTCACCCTCAGGCAGGAGAAGTCCGGGTTAAAATTAAACTCGCAGGAATTTGCGGATCGGACAGTCATATTTACCGTGGACATAATCCCTTCGCACGTTATCCACGTGTTATTGGGCATGAGTTTTTTGGCTCGATAGATGCCATTGGTGAAGGCGTGGACTCTTCGCGTTTAGGAGAGAGGGTCTCTGTCGATCCGGTGATCAGTTGTGGTCACTGCTACCCTTGCCTTATTGGTAAACCGAATGTCTGCGCTTCTCTGGTGGTTCTTGGTGTACATCGTGATGGAGGTTTCAGCGAGTACGTCACCGTGCCGGCGCAGAATGCATGGGCTATCCCGGATACAATCAGCGATGAGCATGCGGTTATGGTTGAACCCTTCACTATTGCGGCGAATGCCACAGGCCAGTTAAATCCCCGTGCGGATGATGTAGCGCTGATCTATGGTGCCGGTCCGATGGGACTTACTACCTTGCAAGCGCTCAAGGGGGTTTATAAGGTCAGTCAGGTGATTGTTGTCGACCGGATTGATGAACGATTGGCGATGGCACTGAAAAGCGGAGCCGATGAGGTTTTTAACAATACCGGGCGTAGCATCAAAGATAGTCTGGCTGTCAAAGGGGTAAAACCGACTCTAATTGTGGACGCTGCCTGTCATCCCTCAATTTTACAGGAAGCTATTGAACTGGCTTCTCCTGCTGCTCGCATTGTTATTATGGGATTCTCATCAGCGCCCTGCCACATTATTCAGCAGGAGATTACCGGAAAAGAAATATCAATATTTTCTAGTCGCCTCAATGCCAATAAATTCCCGGTGGTTATTGACTGGCTTAGCAAAGGATATATTGACCCTGAGAAGTTAATTACTCATCGATTTAATTATCAACACGTAGCCGATGGGATTGAATTGTTTGAAAAAGATCAAAAGCATTGTTGTAAGGTTTTACTTAATTTTGACGAGCAATGCTGAATGAAAGAATAAAAGAAAAAACGCTGTCCCTACAATTATACATTCATGAGGATGTAAAATGATAAATCTTGAAAAAGATAAGCCCATAAAATTAAAAAATATGCTGGCTTATGGTGGTGGTGATTTCTTTGGCGGAGGAAGTTTCGCCGTTCTTGGTCTCTGGTTGATGTTCTTCTATACCACCTATGCGGGACTCAGTCCTGCTCAGGCGGGGGGGATTATTGCTCTTGCCCGTTTGCTCGATGCTATTTCAGATCCACTTATGGGCTATGTGACTGATAATTTTTACCGTACCAGACTTGGGCGACGATTTGGCCGCCGGGGATTTTTCTTCCTGTTTGGCGGCCCCTTGGTAATGGTAACCTACATTAGCATGTGGATTGATGGAATGGGATTCTATTACTATCTGTCAACCTATATTCTATTTTATCTGACCTATACACTGGTTATCGTACCTTATGAGACGTTAGCCGCAGAAATGACTAATGACTTTAAAGAACGATCAAAACTCACCGGCGTCAGAATATTTTTCTCCACAGGTGCTGGTATTCTTGCCGCCTGGTTGCCAGGTCGGATAATCAATGTATTGGGTGAAAATAATCCTTCTTCATTTCTCTATATGGGGATGGTCTTTGGCGTGCTCTTTGCGATCGTAATTGTCTTACTTTATATTTTTACCTGGGAACGACCGATTGCTTTCGACCCCAATGCACCGAAAAAGAATTTTACTCAGGACATGAAAAATCTCTTTTTCTCACTGACCTCAACATTCAGGGTGAAAACATTCAGACAGCACGTCGGGATGTATCTGGGGGCATACGTAGCTCTGGATGTATTAGGTGCCATTCTTGTTTACTATATTGTCTTTGTTCTTGGAGAGAGCGCAGTTAATGCCTCGAACGCATTAACGTTTATGACAATAGTCCAGTTTTTCTGTGTGGCTTTATTTATCAGCCTTTGTTTGAAACTTGGCAACGGTATATCATATAAAATTGCCCAGATATTTATGTTGTTGAGTGTTGGGCTTTTTCTGAGCATTCATCTTTTTTCTCTGCCGTATACATCATGGCTGGTTTTGGTCGCGGCAATGCTGATGGGTATTGGTCGTTCAGGGACTTATTATGTTTGCTGGAATATCTACAGTTTTATTCCTGATGTGGATGAAATGCTTACCGGTAAACGTCGTGAAGGGATATTTGCAGGTGTTATGACCTTTGTGCGTAAAGCTGTTCAGGCACTGGCACTGTTCCTGGTGGGGATGATTCTCCAACACTATGGATTCGTCGCGAAGAGTGCAACCCAGAGCCCTGAAACCATTTCCGGAATCGTGCTGGTATTTGGTATCGGTTCGGTGACACTGCTGGCCTTCGGCATTATTTGTTCAATGAAATTTAAGCTTACCAGACAAAACCATGCAGTACTGGTCAGCGAAATTAACCGATTGAAAAATAATGGCAACAAACTTCACGTCACACCTGAAGCAAGACATGCAACTGAATTACTGACGGGCTGGAAATACGAGCAGTTGTGGGGAAATAACAATGTATCTCGTGAAGATGAGGTATTTGCTGAACATCAGAATGTTAATTAACACTGAGGATATATTATGTCTCTGGTACAATTTGAAGAAATGAAGCAAACTGTTAAACAGGCATTTTTAAACGCAGGCTTATCTGAATCACAGGCTGATGTTTGCGCCCAGATCCACACAGAATCTAGCTGCGATGGGATTTTCTCTCATGGACTTAACCGTGTAGCGCGTTTTGTTGATTATGTGAATAAAGGCTGGGTGGATATTCATGCAGAGCCTAAGAAAGTGAAGTCTATCGGCAGTATTGAAGTTTATGATGGCCAGCGTGGCATTGGTATCACCAATTCTCTTTTCGCCATTGAAAGAGCAATGGCGCTTGCGACTGAACATGGCGTCGGCATTGTGGGACTGCGCAATACCACCCACTGGATGCGTGGCGGTACCTACGGATGGAAAGCCGCTGAAAAAGGTTATGCGGCTATTTGCTGGACGAATACTGAGTCCTGCATGCCGGCATGGGGTGCCAAAAATACTCGCCTGGGCAACAATCCTTACGTGATGGCCGTACCGATGCAAGACGGCGCGCTGGTCCTGGATATGGCGATGTCACAATACGCTTACGGCAAGCTGCAGGTCACACGCCTGAAAGGCGAAAAACTGCCTTTCCCTGGTGGTTTTGACAAAGATGGTAATCTGACCGATGAGCCAGGCCCGATTGAAGAATCGATGCGTATCTTACCTACCGGTTACTGGAAAGGTTCCGGTATGGCCGTTCTTCTTGATGCAATGGCTGCTTTTCTTACCGCAGGTGCACCGACCAATGAAATCGATAAGATTCTGGAAGGCAGTTGTACCGGTGCCAGCCAGGTATTCATGGTCTTTGACCCGAAACACTTTGGTGGAAAAGAATTCAGTGAAGCAATGGCGTCAAGCGTGGCTGAGTACGTTAAAACCTCAACGCCGGCAGAAGGCCAGCGTTATGTTTTCTATCCTGGTGAAATGGAACTGCGTAACCGCGCTAATTTCAGTGCCAGTGGCATTCCTGTTGATGACGGGGTCTGGGCTGAAGTACAGGAACTGGCGAAACGGTGACTATTATGATTACAGGAAATATCAGTCAGTTAGATAAATCACGGGTTGAACTTCCCCCGGTGATTTTTCATGTCCTCAGCGTGATCGAAGGCCTGGATTTTACAACGCATCCAGACGGGCAAAAGGAATTTAATGGGATGCTGTTTAAAACCTTTACTGCCTGCACCGATCTGCCGGAGAACCGTACGCCAGAAACGCATAAAAATTTTATTGACGTTCAGTTTGTGATTTCAGGTGATGAAGAGGTTGAATTCAGTCATCTCGGTGCTGCACAACCTGAGGTTGAAAAGCCCGACGATGATAACTATTTCTATCATCGACCTTCGTTATCACTAAACGAAATGCGTCTGCGGGACGGTGATTTCGTGGTGTTCTTTCCCTGGGACATCCACTCACCTTTATGCCATAAAACAGACAAAAATAACGTCAGAAAAATTGTAGCAAAAGTTCCGCTAACGTCGCTCTGACGTTATAAGCCACTCCAGTTATGGAGTGGCTTAATTGTACATAGACACCCCCCAGCCAGGCTGGGGGTTCCGGAAAGCTTTCAGCTTTAAGCCAGTTATAAAAACCCCTTTTGATTTGATAAAACATCTTGCTGTCTGGCAACTGCAAAAGTTCAACAAGAAATCAAAAGGGGTCCCAATGGGGGACGAAAAGAGCTTGGCGTACACCGATGGAACTGTAAATATCACATGGTTTTTGCGCCAAAATACCGAAGACAAGCGTTCTACGGAGAGAAACTCCTGGCGACAGGGCGCATCTTAAGAAAGCTGTGTGAGTGGAAAAACGTACGGAGGCTGAATGCTGAATGCTGACGCAGAATAGCGTTCCGATGACCCGTTACCGTGCCGGACGTCTGATGAAATATCTGCATCTGAGCAGTTGCCAGCCCGGAAAACATCAGTACAGAAATGCCTATCAGGAGCATACCTGCCTGCCGAATCTGCTCGAGCGTCAGTTCGCTGTACCGGAGCCAGACCGGGTATGGTGTGGAGATATTACGTATATCTGGGCAGGGAATCGCTGGTGCTATCTGGCGGTTGTTATGGATCTTTTTGCCCGCAGGATTATCGGCTGGAGTCTGTCAGCGCATGCCGATACCGCACTGATAAGCAGTGCTCTGCGGATGGCCTATGAGATGCGTGGACAAACGCGAGATGTCATGTTCCATAACGACCAGGGGATCCAGTATATAGTCCTTAAATATCAATATGTTATCTGGAGTTGCAGGATAAAGCAAAGCGTCAGCCGGCGGGGAAACTGCTGGGATAATAGCCTCATGGAACGCTTCTACAGTAGTCTGAGAACAGAATGGGTGCCGACGAATGGTTACGCAGGTAAGGATGAGGCCCAGTGACAAATCGGCTGTTATATCCTGAATTACTACAATAGCGTCAGACCTCATCATTACAACGGGGGACTAACGCCGGAAGAATCAGAGAACAGATACCATTCTTACTGTAAAATTGTGGCCAGTATTACTTGACCACTACAAACGGCAGATTCATCGTCAGCCGCCCGCTCCAGACTTCTGGGCCAGAAAGGTGTTTCATCGTATGAGTAAGAGCTCTTGCTGCATCCTGATTCGATTTAGCCGTTGCACCTCCCGCTGCTGCTGCCATTCCGGCCTCTGCTGTACCGCCCATAACTACTGGCGGTGGGGGAATGGGCATTGCTTCCGCTTCACCAAAGAAGAAGCCAGTTACTATTATCAAATAGGGATTTTTTCTTCGGCGGTTCTGGTGGCGGTGAAGTTTTCTTCTTCGCAGCCTGAGCGTGCTGTTCAGGCTCCGGGGGTGGCTGAGCTGGTTGTGACTGATAGAAGCTCATTTCGCCGATCTTACTTTGTGGCTCTTCTGACTCCCCGGCATCGGTATTGCCAGTATCACGAAGGACAGACTTTGCGAACATAGGGATAGCGGCTATAGCGGAGGTGGCAGCCATTTTGGTAATAGGCCATTCCGCTGCCCGCTTGCGGTGCTCCTCAAAAGGATCGCCGGGACTATCTTCCACCCAAAGTGTCGTGCTGCCTAGCACCTGATTATTTTCGCAGTTACAAAGCACCTGATCGCCAGTGGCAACACAGGGTTTGTTTTCCGCAAAGTGGTATGCAGTACCATTTATCTGAAATGGCCCATTACACGTTTCCTTTGGACATCATGCCATATCGCCATTCAGGGCAATATTCCGGCCTTCAATAATCGTCGAGGAAGCTGAAATTACCTCCCCGCTGCTCGTGGTCTTGTCTCCAAGCCTTGCCAGTGCTCTGGTCATAATCCCTCATGAATTATACTGATATTGAAGGCATAATATCCAAAAAGTGACTTAACTTAAATCAGTTTGGATGCTAAATCGCCGCATCTTGCAAGTGAACGAATTCCAGGCAGCAAACAAATAAAAAAACGCTTTCGCTATTTTGTTAAGTACTGCATTCACTGAGAACGAGCAAGCACCTTACATACTACAATGGGTACAATCTGTCTGGTATCTGCTGTAGACGCCATTATACTGACTCTGCATGTTCCCGGCAGGTTGGATTTAATAATGAAGGGAGCGTTAGCAGGAAGATCTTTTTCTGGTCTAGTTGTATTGTGTGTAACGAACCAACTAAATGCGACAGTAGCCACAATGATGAATGTGATGACCTTTTTCATGAGGTGTCCTTTTGGGATTAAATATTAATTACTTTACCCAAAAGGAACCTTGATGTTGGCTAAGATGATTATAGGCCAGATACGTTTATATAGAACTGACCGTTATTATCATCTGTCTTTTGAATGTTATAGGTTATCGGTAATTCGGTTGTATTGGAAAGTTTAGATTGCTCATCCGTCAGGGTCATTTGAAGATTGGCTGCGCACTGATAAGTATCTATTGATGAGTTATGGCTTAATGTTCTGACGTTAATAACCTTTAGCAGGAGGCTGTCAGTATTGCCAGGCACCATGTCTGATATCTGCGAATTTCTGAGTTGCTCAAATTGTTTCTCTATTTGTTTGCGAGCAATATTAACAACCAGATTTTTTGCATCATCACTACTACATTTTGGCGTTTTCTCACCACAGCCAGCCAACAAACCAGCAGCTATTAATACCAGAAGCATTGTTCTTTTCATCTACAGTTCCTTCATTAATTAACGATACTTTTATTTCTTATTAAACAGACCATCCATTGTGCCTGTCGCGGAAGTCCCACAGTAATCTTCGCAATCACGAGTCATAACGCTGGCCTTGCCGTTATTGAGCTCACTAATTACTGCAACACACTGGCTGGTATTGTCATTCCAGACCCAGCGACGCTTCTGGCTTTCTCCGGCAGCTATTTGCTGTGCTGTACCCTCCATATTGCATACGCCCGAACCATCCCCCGTTGAGGCATTAATGTTGAATTCAGCATTGCCCTTTCCCGGATTCAGGGTTAGAACCGCTCCGGGTTTTACGTACTGTGCTGCTGCGACAGGTAGCGTTACGGCTACCATCAATAAGGCCAACAGTTTTCTGTTCATTAATTAATTCCCTGTTAAGTGATACGGATGTTTTTGGTGATTTTCCCCAGTGCCAGCGGTCTACGTTTTTCCACAAAGAAATAGACCACATTGAAAGCTGATTTACGGTGATTCCCTCGACCAAGAGAGGGCCAGTTGCGGAAAGATTCGATCTGTTCTTCTGAATAGGGTGTGTCAGAGAAGTCAAACAGCACAAGCAAGGCTTTGCCGTCGTGCTTCATCAATTTCTTAACTTCAGTACTGTTGACGGTCGCGGAGACATTGGAACGTGCCGCAGTTGGTTTACGTACTGCAAACTCAACGGCTATATCATCAATGACAAAATCAATGTAACCGTGCCCGGATACAGTTCCTGGCAGCTTGCTTTTTACTTCCGGTGAGACATTATCTGCAAACCAACCCAGCAAATAGCAACGTACCAGAGGTAGTAATTCCCGCTCGCTACATTCGTTCAGACGCAGTGTTTTGACAAATTCTCGCCGGTAAAGAGAGCTGAAAAAGTACTCAAAGCAATCCGTTATCTCAGTAATGGTGGTTGTCACAATGTTCTCCTTTTTGCCCACCTTTGCTCTGCTGCTCAACTGAGTGGGCTTCCAATCCAGCTTAGTTGATCTGTTGCAGCTGTTTTTGTCTATAAATGACGTAATGGTTGATTTTATGTCCATTAGTGATGTTCATGCAAGAGTAAAAAAGCCCCAGAATTCCTCTTATGGACGTTTTGGAGATAAAATGATGGTTAAACTGATGGCAGATTCAACTGATAAGCTGGTTGGACAGCGTATTCAGGCCAGACGTAAAGAAGCAGGGCTAACTGCTGCCGAACTTGCAGAGACTATCGATATCTCTCAACAACAACTTTCCCGCTATGAACGCGGAACGAATAAGATCAATATTGCTCATTTAGTCAAAATTGCTGTTGCTTTAAAAACTCCAATAAGCTGGTTCTTTATTGATTGTATGGAGGATTTAAATGTTTCTGATATCCCGATTAACTATGCCACTGGGCTTGACGTTGAATTAAAACAACGTCTCGAGCAAGTCTGGAATAAGCTAGATAACACTAAGAGGAAAAGCTTAATTATGTTTTTAGATGAGTTTATAAAATAACGGCCAAATTAGTTCTTGAGTGAAACTATTTGCATTTAAAGCATGACCCTGGTAAAATAACATTGCTGGATAGTGTCATATTGTCCAGTGGCTGATACAAACTAATTGCCAACTTAGCATTTCATTTTATTATCCCATCCTGATGGGAGAACGTCTATCGTCTAAACAGTCAGCATGGGCAATGGTCAATTATTGGTTTGTATCATCAATTCAAATGCATATTTACCGGAATAAAAACGATGAGTGTTATCCATCAGGAAGGGCTAGCTATGCCCGTCGATCAGGAATTAATAAATGTCATATTAGATGAAGCGGGAAATCCACCGCCGCATAAAGCCAAAATTACAGCCGTCAGTCTGTTATTTAAAGACCTGAGTTACAGCGCTGAAAAGGGCGGTTACCATCCTGTCGAAATACGGCTTATTTCACGCGATGATGAATGGTATTTTGATTACATTACCGACTTCAGTTATATGGGAGTGGTTTACCCCGAACTGGAAAAGGAAATTGATTTTAGCTGGAGCCAGCAATATGTCTTTCTTGCTCATGTTGGTGATCTGCCTGTTAACGCCGGAAGGGAGTTGTTTGAACTCTGGCAATCCAACTTTATTCAGTATCACGCCATGAACGCTTACACCATTACTGTTCTCTGGGAAAGCTAATCCCACCACACTAATCATCACTAATTTATGAGGAATTATCTGTGACGACTGACAGAAGGATACGTGCGTCTCAACAGGGCGAACTAGACTGTCTTTGCGGTGCTTACTGTGTGGTTAACATGCTTAGTTGGCTGTTTGACGGCAGGGTGAAACGACGCCCGTTAATGAACCGGCTGATTCAGACTTATCAGCAGCGCTGGCCCTTGCATGAATGGCTGACTGAAGGAATTGAAGAAGACCGCCTGGACTGGCTGATAGCGCAGGTGTTGCAGAAAGGGTATTACAGCCGCCAGTTCCCGGTTCAAATCACCAGACCCTTTGCCGGGAAGCGGGCATTAACAGACGGGAGGCTTTTCAGGGAAATGCAGCGGTTTCTAGACGTCACTGACCATTCCCGCCTGATTATGCTCAGCGACCAGTTTCACTGGTCCCTTCTGGTCATAATGGATGAAGAAACGCTCTGTTTCTTCGACAGCAACGGGCGAACCACCATGCCCCGTAAAGCTTTCTCCCTGCGTACTGGCGTAACCCGCCGCCAGCTGTTTCCCGACGCCATTTACTTCATTGAACGAGAGTTCTGAAATGACCATGTTTACCCAACGTGAAAACCGTATCCTTAACCAGGCGCGTGACATTATCAGCCGGTACTACCAGCGTGGCGTTCAGCTCTGCTCTCCTGATGATGTCCGGCGGTGTGTGATGGTTGAGCTGGCACCGCTGGAACATGAAGAGTTTGGCATCATCCTGCTCGATAATCAGAATCAGCTGCTGCACCGCGAAATCCTGTTCAGGGGGACGTTAAACTCGGTCAGCGTTCACCCCCGCGAAGTTATCAAACGCGTACTGAAACATAACGCCGCCGCAGTCATCCTTGTCCACAACCACCCCAGCGGCGTGCCTGAACCCAGCCGTTGCGATATTAAGTTGACCAAAAAGCTTCATGAACTGCTGGAAATGCTGGATGTGCGGTTACTTGACCACTTTATCGTGGCGGGGACTGAAACGGTGTCGATGGCTGAGCGGGGGCTGGTGTGATGCTGAAAGTTACCTGGTTTAATGTACGTTATTGCGGGTTAGGCGCATGAGCAGGACTGCGTTGTGTCAGGTCGCGCCGGTGGTGCAAACCACCGTGTTCGATGCGTATATTGGCGGTCTTGCACCCTCGGGGCGGCGGGGCATCACCAGCCTGCTAAACCGCAGCGCCAGCATACTTAAACGCGGTACGGATGCAGCAGACTACCCGTGGGAGCAACTTAACTACGCCGCCGTCGCTAAAGTGCGTGCGGCATTGCTGGATGACGGTTACGCCGTGTCATCGGTTAACATGGCGCTGTCAGCACTACGGAGTATGGCGCAGACGGCCTTTAACCTCAATTACATGGATGCCGAAACGCTGGCACGTATCCGGTCAGTGAAGCGCGTGAGCGGTGATATACAGCGTAAGGGAAGGGCGTTAGACAAGCAGGAAATCCGGGCGCTGATTCAGGCCGCTAAACAGCATCCGCAACCGGTACGTCGTTGTCGTGATGCCGCCATAGTGCTGACGCTTTGTGGAACGGGCCTGCGGGCCGGGGAACTGGTTAAACTTGAGCGCCGGGACTATGACAACGGCATCCTGACGGTCAGACAGGGGAAGGGGCGTAAATACCGCGAAATTCACGTGGCGGATGCAGTGGATAAGGCTATTCGTGCATGGCTGAAAGTCAGCGCAAACGAAGCTGATAGTGCACTGTTCAGCCGAATTCAGCGCAATGGCAAGGTCGCCAGCCAGCCGCTGACAACCACCAGGTTAACGGGCATCCTGGCAGTGTTACAGCAAACGGCAGGTATTGCGCAGTTTACCCCGCATGACATGCGGCGGACCTTCATTACCCGCTTACTGGAGCAGGGCGTGGATATCAACACCGTCCGCCAGCTGGCAGGCCACAGCGACATATCCACGACGACGCGCTATGACTGTCGTGGTGAGGAGATGAAAATCAGCGCCAGTAAATGCATCAGGTGTTTTTAGCTGTTGAGCCGTTTCCAGACTCGGCTTCAGTTTTATCTTCAGCACTTAACCGCGCATACTTTTGATTCTGGACTTTAATCAGTGCATTGATATTTTCAGGCTGAAGCATCCACGCAACATCCTCACGCGCCCATTCTTTACCGTCAGAGAGACGTTTTAACCGGGGTTTCCATATTCCATACTCATTAAGTTTTTTTGCTACCGAAGCATATTTCTCACGATCTGACTCCCCCGTATGAAGCTTGTCAAAACGACCTTTTACAAGCTGGTAAACAGTATAGATTTCCAATGCCTTAGGGGACCTGGCTGGAACTATCATGGGGTACTCCTCCAGCCCAGAAATCCCGTTTAGCTCTCCCTCATTGAGCAGGTCATTAAACATGTGATTCACGCAGGCACTCAGCACATCCGCCGCTTTCTCTGCGTCGAATTTATCCGGGCTAAAACCCGCTCCCGTTAGTTTCCGGGCAATCAGTGCCAGTTTTTGCCGGGTATCCCGTCCCAGATAAAGCTTCTTCTCCAGAAATTCAAAGACCTCGTTACTGCTTTTCCGTTCCCGGTGGCATTTAGCGTCAGCCTTTTTGCTTTGGTTACCAATCACAGCTCACCTCCATGAGAGTGTTGTGTTCAAAATATCATCATTGAGCCTCAGTGGCCAATAGCCCTTGATGTGATCGTTTTGGTGCCAGAAATAAGTGTTCTCGAATGACATCCACATTAAAGATGCCCTTAAAGTGCTCAACGAAGGCATCGTTGAGTGAATCCTTGCGTTTTTTAGTGGTTGTAAATAACCCCGCTCCTGAAACAGCTCAAAGGAGCACAAGCATGAACACCAACCGTATTTTGCGTAAAAAAGAGGTTCTTCATCTGACGGGGATCTCGTCAGCGACGTTGTACCGACTCATCTCGAAAGGAGTCTTTCCTTTGTCAAAGAAGCTAACGGGCGACAGTGGCCGGGCGGTGGGTTGGCTGGAGAGTGATATCAATAACTGGGTTAACAGTCGTATGCAGGCGGGAGAATAAAATGAAAGAGATAATAGCTAAAACAAGTTCTGCGAAAGAAATAGCAGTCCCCTGGTTTGAAACCATGGGGAAACAGGTTGGGTTATCGAAACGTGCTACCGCTGCCATATTAAGGGAACAACAGTTGCGGATACGTAAGCTTAACCGGGTATCTGCACGGATTTTGTCTGATGCCATCAAAAGAGGGGAGCACTGGTGGAAGGATGAGTGCAACATATACGGTAAAATAGCGTGTATTCTTGACAGGTGTAAATACATCCCATGTGGAAGTGGAGCCTGTGCGCAATGTTACGCTGCTAAACAATTACATTACCAGGGCGTTTCGGTGGGGAATAGTTTACCGGGTCATACGACGTTAAATTTAGATTATTTAAGGCCGACTGATGATGAATATTCATCTGGCTGGACTGCAAATGACTTAGTTGAACGGCATCAGGATGGTTTTTAATACTCAACAGGATATAGCAATTTTGCCTGAATAAAAACCGGACACATTACCCTGTTGCTTTACTCAGGTGGCAGGGTAATGAATACAACCAGGAATATTAAATGAACGAATCTTATTACTTCAGAACATCAGACCCGGATTACATTCGCCACGCACCGTCAAGGCTTGAGATTTTAAGTAAAGCATTCCCCACTATTATTACGCAGCAGGAAAGTGAGCATGAATTGCAGCGTCTTATTCATTTACTAAAACTGAAAGGCAGCAATCGCTGCTATGACGTCATTGCCCAAAAACTCAGGCAGTGCAGAAACGGATCTCCATGCAACAGTCTTATATGCCCGCACTGCCAGCGGGAACGCATTCTGGCGCAATTGGCGATGTTGTCTGTCCCGCCGGGGAATTCAGCAGAATACGTGGGAGTGGTCCTGTTTTTCAACAAGGATACGCAAACTCCGCCGCCATGGAAGAACACCGATGCGCTCAGGGCGCAAATCGGTCGTTACAAGCAGAGGATAAGCCGGGTACTTAACCGCTTGGGGTACGCCGGTCCGGCCACAGGCACCTTTAGTATGATGCGCCATATGCCTGATGGCCTAGAAGCGCGTATTTTCTGGGTTCCACAGTTGTGTTTGTTCCTGCCCAATGACAGTACGTTGATTAAGGGGCTAAAAGCGCATATGTCGCGAAGTGGTGGGGCATTCATCGATTCGTCGACTGTCAACACGCCGGTGATCGGGCTCAGGTATAAAGACCCCGCAAGGCTGCTTTCATGCGCCCTGAATCCAGTCTGGCACAAAGCAGATTACACACTGACTGATAAAGGCGCTCTTGTTAAGTCAAGAATGGAGCCACTGAAAGGCCGGACACTGTTAAAAAGCCTGCTTACCCTGGACTCACTCGGAACAGGTGTCGTTTCTTTTTCGTTTGGACAACCCCCAGGGAAAGTGCACTGATTTACCGGTAATGCAGCAACTGCAATGCACTTCTGCTGTTGATTAAATTGCAGTGGAACGACGAATAACACCGGCGACCACTGCAATATTGTTGTTGTAAAACTGCAGCGCTGGCCAGTGATTTTGATGGTGTTGATGCACTTTAAAATTCCAACTGTTCCGATTTTAACTTAACCGTATGTTTTCTTTAGGGTCTTACGGATGCCTCTGCGCACCCGATCCTTGCCATCAACTGACGAGTTAGCGCATCTACGAGGGGTTTTTGCGTTTCTGCCAGTGAATATTCTACACACAATGGGGGGAGCGGTCAGCGAGCACCATTGCCATTGAGCGCAACGGAGAGCCCGGGGACATGAAGCACTACGGAGGCCTCATCCCCTTCCACTGTTATAAAACGACACGGCGAACGAGCGCAGCGAGTGAGGGAAGGCGTCAGCCTGACTAAGGGGAAAGATTTGCGACCGGAGTGGAGCAAATCATGGGCGGAGCCCGTCCTCGCGACTGGGGTTTTGACTTTCAAATTGCCCGACCTAAAAACTGGTGAAATGGTCTGCGTAAGAGTCCGCATAATGTTCAATGTAATAGCTGATGCAACAACACCATGCTGAGACGGGACAGTGAATACAGAAAAGGATTATCCAGTGAAGATCCCGAAGTGGGTTTATGACCGTATTACTGAAATAACAGGCTGTGTAGTAGGGGATACGCAATGGGCGGTCACCCGGCGGCAGACATTGCGCCATTTCCTGGCCCACATATGGCTGGAGACTGACGATGATGGGTGGACTATATGCACTGTCCGGGATATCCGTAGCTGTTACGCCAGCCTCTTGGGACTGTGTGAAATTAGTTACCAGGGACAGTGTTATATGTCCACTCTGGTCGATTTCCTGCAGACACTGCCGGATATTGAGTTTCGTAAAGGGAAAGCGTGCGTGGATGCTAAAAAGCGTAAAGCCAGTGCATGGCAGTTCAATCCCAGGAGGTCAGTGTCTGCTTTGGGTAAGTTAAATCTGGTTGACGTGGATACTGGTGAGTCTGTCTGTCTCAAAGCCCTGCTTAAGGGGAACGGGAAAGCTCCCGGGCATGCGATAGATGTTGAGAAACGCCAGACTGCGTTGAAGGTACGGGAAAAGGCGTTCCTGGGGAAGGTTGCGCGGGGGCGCATGAGTATACAGTTTGTTAAGGCATTACGTAGCCGGGAGCCTGATGCCTATTACCGCGCAGGTATACGCAGCCTAAACCATCTCTACAATGGCAGGATTGAGGGACAATATGTTACTTACGACCATTATTATCGTCTGACGTTTGGAGGGCGGTATTACGATCAGGCGTTCCAGAATCTGCCCAATGAGTTCAAAGCTAAATTTCGGACCGGGTTGCTCAACTATGACATCGAAGCCTGCAATCTGGCCTGTCTGAACCATCTGTTCAGGGAGTATGAGGTCGATTACCGTGTGAAGTCATCGATATATAAAACCATGATGGAACATACCGGGCTGACCCGTAAACAGTGCAAACAGATGGTCCATACCACCACCTACAGAATTGGGCGTGTGACTATTGGTGTTAATGATGGCCTTGGGGCAAAAGTGTATCAGTGGTGCGGTAACAGGAGGAAAAAGGCGCTGAAGATTCTGCGTTGGTGGAACCAGTATGTCAGTCCGTTGAGATGCGCGCTTGAGTCATTGCTGGAACGTGTGCATGGCGCGCACCGCAAGAGTTGTTCATCACCGCGTAACTATCACCGGTACGCCAATGAAGTCGGATTGATACTGGATCTGAATAGTGAGGAGTATCAGCGTGAAAAGACTCACTATCAGCAATATGCGCGGAATAAGGTACTGTTGGCGTTTATGATCTGTGGTGTGGAGCAGGCATATATCCGTGAGGTAGTCAGTCTGAACCCTGGTCGTGTCTGCATGCTCGATCACGATGGGGTAGTGGCAACGGGCGCGCTTTCATTGCCGGACTGGCGGGGTTTCACGATGAAGGTGAAGGACTAGCTTGCTTTCTTGAATTTAACTATCTGCGATCTCTGATAAGGGCGTATTATGTTGTCAATCATAATGGGATATGCGCATTGGAGCACGATGTGCATATCCAGCAAGTGATCCACGTCCGCTTTGAGCGATCTGCGGACATTGCTAACAGCCTTCTGTGTGAATTCTCAGGGAGCAGGTCAGCATAGCATCACGTTGAGGCTGTTACCCTGCTTGTTCACACCAACCCTAACTCCACAGGCTGATTCATAAATTAGTAATCTGCGTGTTTCACACTTTTCAAAAATGCTTTCATATTTTCATTAGGTTGCTCAATTTCGAAGTTATTTCCATATAACTCTTGTAATTTTGGCCATAACTTACTTAATAACCTTCCCCTGCGATAAAATGGATGTATCCAAACGGTAGATAGGTACGGGGAATTTGCATTTGAATTATTTATTGTGACTAGCCCAACTAAACATTGTCGATAACCACTATTATCCATTGATTGTATTTCTTCGACGAATGGATACGCGATTACATCAGTCCAACCATGATCGGTTGTATCCCATTGCATTCCGTCATGACATTCCTTCGACTGATAGCGGCGTAAAGCTACACACGCGAGCTTTTGCCAATCTGGAGAATTAATTGTGATCTCTTCATCGTATGACGCGGCTATTGGAGCGGGTATTGGTCTGATTAATCCAGCATGGCATTCATCATAGAACTTCATGTCTCCCTCAGAAACGTTGCGTACGTTGGTTTGCTCCATGTGTGCGCCATTCAAAAATAGCTCTGATAGTAGTGTATCTACGCTGTAATCTTTATTGATTATTGTCGGCTTAGAGTTTTTCTTATTAAGGCCGCGAGTAACGATTTTTTGATCAATGTTAACAACATGGAATAATCCGTCGGGGAGGCTAGCGAACCACGATGAGGCATCTGACCAGAATAGTATGCCTTTTGTACTTCTTAAGAGTTTAATTAAGTCAATACAAGCTTTTTCACTAGTCTTGCCGTTGATGCGAAGTATGTTAGGATTGAAGTAATATTCATCCATATCGGGGAATGCAGCTTCGCAAAATTCCTGTACATAATTTAGCACCTGGACTCTACAGAAATCATCATAGCTGGTAATAACTAAGGGGGTATCTTCATTACTATTATTATTATCAATAATGCAATCTATAGCGAGACTTACTGCTTTGCGTATCACTTCAGTTGAATCTAACGACTCTAAAAATTTTGTCTTTCGCGTGCGAATATCCATGTATGACCTGCGCTATTAAAATTCATGAATGAACGGTTTGTCATCTGGTTGTAAAATGGTAGTTTTATTCGTTGCTACATTTAAACTGTTGTAGAGCATAATTGCCAGGTTCGATGCATTTTCAATCAGCGTTTCAAGAGCCTGGTCTGTAATCACTACGAGGTTCCCTTCTTTATCCTTTCCACCACGATGTACTAAGTGATTTCGATTGAGGGTTGCCAATTCAATAGCTTCTATCGGACAGTCTTTTTGTACTTTTATATCGAATGTAGCTTCATAGCGGTCGATTACCTTTTTAGTGCTATGCCAGCTTGCACTGATCAAGTGTTCCTTGATTGACCTGATTAGCTCTCCCCTAATTTTCTCGATGGGTTCACCCTTGAAAGGCAACGCAGCAATATCTTTGCTTACTTTAAATTCAGTCTTACCTTTTTCTATACAATTGGCTATGTAAACATCATCTTTCTCTATAGAGTTAATGAATAGTTCAACATAAAGCGTTTCCAAAGCTGTAATAACATTCGTGTAGAGCAAACTAAGTAAGTGGTCTTTTTGCTGTTGTTCAGTTTTATCTTTTGCAAGTTTTTTTATTTTATCGATATTGTCAATGAATTTTAAATACGGATTGCCGGAAGACGTTACAGCGTCGTAGATATCATCATCGTACCAATCATCTATATTATTTGAGTTTCCAGACCAATCAAAACATTGTGTTTGTAAGTCATCTACTAATTCCTCGATATACTCAGATTTAACATATTGATCGAAGATGGATTGTAGTTCTTCGCTCGCATCATACGGCCCGCCATATATGTAAGCATAGCCACCTTCTCTACTTTCATACGGACAAGCATTTGCCGGATCTTCAAAGTTTTCAAAGAACCAGTTTTTCATTACTTCGAGTTGATCTTTTTTGCTTATGTATTTTAAAGATTTTAGTGGGACTTTCTTTCCATTAACCTCGAAAACAATTTTCACGATGTAACGCTCCCTTGTATCAATTGCGCAACTATCATACCACAGCGAAATACAGGGCATGACATGCCTCCTTAAACTAACATACCATGAGCCAGCAATGTCCGCTATTGGCACTGATCGGATAAGCTAACTGAGCGAATGTCCGTGGTGGGCGAGAAGCGGACGTTTCACTCATAAAGACTGGATTTACTATTACATTAAACTCAACAAAACCTGGCCGCACCCACTCAGCGCGATCTTGGCGCGTCCGGCCCGTTTCCGGCACTATTCCCCGTCCGTATTGTGAAAAAACACCCATGCTAATTTCTGCGCATCTGAATGTCTGTGCACGCGGGTGAATGGCGGGCGGTTTCGGGCAAATGCGGGAATTAAGGGAAGATTTCCGGCAGTAAACGTGCGAAGTATATTGATAAATCTGTACGTGATTAACGGTTAACAGGTGCGCTGTTTAGTGGGTGAGCGTGAGGCGTTAAGCAACGAGCTATGTGAGGCGATAGCGGTTTTTAGAGCCAGCTACAGGCTCAGGAGAAAACATTCTGTTTTCGGGGCAGGCACCGCAAATGACGACATTTTGCGGGGGTCTGCCCTATCCTGCATCTCAGCAAAGCGGTGCCCTGTTCCCACCATGAGGTTTACCCGTCGCAGACCGCCGTAAGGTCGCGTTTTCCCACTCCTTCCCGTACAACTGGTTTCCTTAAAGGTGGTTCGATCCAAGCTAGGCTGTATGCACGAACTCCCCGATCCACCCGACTACCACAGCAATTTAGGTAACTGTTCTCTTGATCCCAATCTTGACAGGCACGATAAATCGCCAATGGTGGTAACCATTGGTAACTGGTTTTATGGAGCGAATAAACGAACGAGAGTACAAAGAATTCTTGAAGTGTCGGCCTAACTACAGATACACTGAAAAGACAGTTTTGGTTACTGCGCTCCGTTAAAGCCAGTTACCACGGTTCAAAAAGTTGGTAGCTCTAAGAACCTTGAAAAAACACCATTGGTAGCGGTGTTTTTTCTTATCTAGAGCTGGATACTATCACCACACATAAATTCATTAAGGAAAAAAGATGTCTTCTGGAAGAAGAAAAAAAACCGAAACACAAAAAAGAAATAATCAAAGCCTTATAGATATTATATCTAGCATAAGTGAGTTTAATAATATAAAAGAATTAGAGAGAGAAGAAGGATTTGAATTGGTTGCATTTAAATTCAATGAAGTCAATTTAATACTTGAGAAGAGAGTAGCATCTAGAATAATAGTAATGAGACTGATGAACTCTTTTAACACCAACGCCATGAAAATAGGCAAAGATAAACAATCTCTACTGTCCATTGCTAATAATTTTAATAGAAAATCAATAGGAATAAAATCGACAATAATTGAAGAAGAACAAACACCATTGATTGTTTTCACAGTAGAAGAGATTGCTGTTGATGAAAAGATGCTCAACTTATCTGGTGATTCGTTAAGAATGCTAGCCGCAATTTTAGCTGGAGCACCGACATTATTTGAAAAATTAGGAATGGCCAAAGATTAAGGGATTAGTGTGGGCACCGAGATTGAAAACAAACAATTAGAAATCAATACGCCATCTACTGTAAGTAGCTATACTGCTGAAAAAAATAGTAATTCATCAGTAACTGAGGTCGCTTCAAGTTTTGCTGCGATACTTATTATCGTTGTTATAGTAGTTTTAATCCTTTGCCTTTTGCAAAAGATGCATGTGACGATAACACGTTTTTTCGAATTCATAATCTCTGTACCTTGGTATAAAAGAACAGTATTAATAGTCATAGGAGCCATATCAACCTACCTAACAACAAAAGTACCAACTTCCTATTCATCCCTTCCTATAATAATAGGTTATATAACCACTTTTGCATTTAATGAGTTTGCGTCAAAGAAAGATATAGAGAAAGCAAAGGCGCCTCTTGAAGAGGATATTATAGGAAAAGAAAAAACAATAGTTCTTTTTAGAAGAATAATTGAGGAAAAGAAAAATATATTTCAAGAAATAATAATTAATCGTATTAATGCATGTGTGAGGATCACAGGAAAAAACGATAGTGACACCCTAAGAAAGTTGAAAATAAAGATATGCGAACTACAAGATATTATTTTTGCTGAAAAAACCTTTACCGAAACACCAGATGAAGCTATTAGAAGATACGAGAACTCAGTATCTGGAGATGTTGACATGGCAGCACAGACTATGTTTGGTGATAGCAGAAGTGAGCAAGCGACTGCTGCCTAAAAAGCTCAATCGGCTTATGTTCATACATTGTAGTAAAAAGCTTATTTGGTAAAAGCCAATCTACAATAAGAGCATAAGCATGCTAATATCACTTCAAATGCTCTATGTCTGCGATATTTACCATAACATCTCTTTCCGGCACCACTTGAGAGGCTCTTAACGCGCTTCTGCTGCCTCCTGCCTATTTATAGCCCCTTTTCCTTGTCCGTATCTCGAAAAAACTCCTCAGATGTTCCTGCATGTTTGCATGATTATGCGGTGAGATCTTTTCTACGCGGATTAGTGATTACAAATGTTTAAAACGTCCGTTCTTGGCACAAAGTGGACCCTGAGGAATGAGTTCTATTCTCGTGGTTCACTAAGTGCAGCAAGTTCTACTCGAATCCTGC
>NZ_JANYUK010000020.1:0-64090 GCF_025106035.1 Citrobacter sp. XY323 | reverse complement strand
AAGTTGAAATAAATGCTCCGAGTGAAGAGTAACTTCCGTTGTAGTTTGTGCTGGATGCCCACGCACCGGATTGACAGGAAAGTATGCCACCCGCTGCATCGCGACCTACAAGCCCATTTGGGGAACATCCCCACCCCGCAGTGGCAACTCCATTGATCTGCAAAAACTCATTTGCAGTCATACGGCCATTGGACTGAACAGTACCAGCTTGAACTTGACCACCTGTATAAATACCCTTGTTTTGATAAGCGCGAATCCATGAAGAATCCGTCATATGAAAACCGCCACCCCATTTCTCACTATACCAACCAGTATCACCGCGAGTACGGAACCATCCCCCCGTATACGTTTCTCCAGCCGTATTCGTCGTTTGCGCGGTTACAGTACCTGTTGCAGTCATGTTTCCGGTAGAGTTAACTGCCGCGCCCTGTACCGTAGCGCTTGAAATGACGTTTCCTGATGCATCTATATTTTTTGCATGCGAAACATCATTCCCCCCCATGTTCAAGGCTGTACTCATAGTGTTTAGTTCAGGATGACCAGGCACAGACTTTCGATACAGGTAATCATTTGAACTAACGGTGTTTTTATAAAACTGAGCGATAGCAATATGTCCATTACCAGGAGATACACCGAACGGAGCCAAATCTTGAGTCCAAGCGCCTAAAGAACCTTTAGCGATACCTTTATCAACAAAGCCCCCATCGGCTCCAATTCGTGTAGCAATTTTACGCGCTGCTGAATCACTAAGGGCTTGACCATTAATAGTCACAACTAATGTTTGAAACTTGTTAGCAGTAGGCTCTAAAACTCTTATTTGATAATCTTGACTAAAGGTGTTTTTAGGAGCAAACCCGGTTGGTAAATAACCATTATCAATCAAAGTTTGCGTATTAAAAACATAAGGTGCTGTAGGCGTAGCCCCCGCAGATATAGTAGCCGCATTATCAGAAATAAATTTCTCAGCAGCATTTGAAACTCTTGTTGCATGCTGCGCCGCATTAGAATATGACTGGTCGTTTGAAAAATAAAAAAGTGTAGGGATAACTAACATAGCTAAACCTGCAATACCTAATGCCCATCCCCCTACCCCATCACCAATTTGCCAAACGCCTTTTTTCATATTTTTCATTAATAATTCCCTCGCGTATTGTTTGTTCTTTGTTGATTGAGGTTTTTAATAATTTCATTTAACCCTAAAAAATCACCAGATGAAATTTTAGTTCTTATTTTTTGCCTCTCATTTTCATTCTGCGCATGAAATGCAGTGATGTTAACATTTCTATCCACTACCGCACCGTTACGTTCCACGTAATCCATCGTCTGGTGCATAACAGCACAAAGAGAACGTGAAATAATAGATTTAGAGTTAGTATTCTTTTCTGAACATAGAATATCAAATCGCTCTATAGCATCAATAATACTATTTGCATGAATAGTAGCAATTACGAACATCCCATTAATAGATGCTTTCAGTGCTTCATGCGCAGTATCAGCATCACGAATTTCACCGATTAATAGATTACTAACCCCCATTCGCATAGCTTTCTTTAAAGCAGAGGAATACCCTTCGTGCTCACCGATTTCAAGCTGTATGCACCGACCATCACCATGACGGCCATCGAGCAAAGTTTCAATAGGATCTTCAATAGCAACTGAAAGACTTCCAGCTTGGGAAGTTCTGAAACTAAGAACAGAGGCTGCCGTTGTTGTTTTACCTACCCCCATTTTACCTGACACTAAAACAAGTCCAACAGTCGAAGGATTAACAATTAAATCTAAGACAAAAGGAGGTATGCCTACTTCCGAAGCCGGAATGATTTTATTTTGAGTTTGGCGAATTACATAATTAATTTCACCAATAGTATTTTTTGATAGAGTTACACGATAAATGACACCATCATGTCGAACAGAAAACTCTG
This sequence comes from Citrobacter sp. XY323, assembly GCF_025106035.1. Taxonomy (NCBI): domain Bacteria; kingdom Pseudomonadati; phylum Pseudomonadota; class Gammaproteobacteria; order Enterobacterales; family Enterobacteriaceae; genus Citrobacter; species Citrobacter sp. XY323. The sequence goes on along the minus strand of NZ_JANYUK010000020.1, from coordinate 62,168 downwards.
TTCTCCCACTTTCATTATGTTTTGAATAACAAACATCCTTGAGTTCATTAATATCTTCAAGAATATCATCAGGCGCAGGTGCGAGCAGAACGCCCGCACCAAACAACCCCTTGACCTCCATATAATGTTCACCAATATAAATATCGGTGAACAAAGTTTCGTTAAGCTTTCTTTTCATATTGTTTTATGAGCTAGTAGTGAAAGCAAGGCTGTTAGTATTACCCGCTGTACATGCTGTTTGAGCACTTACAGTAGGAACTTCACCAGTGAAAGAAGAACCATTATTGATTTTTGTTGTGGTAACATCAGCCCCGCTAAGCGTTGTAGCAAGTTTGATGCAGTCAGATTGACTTAATTTTGTTGTAGTAACCGTAAACCCGACTCCCGCACCGACAACTGTAATATCGCCACCGGATTTATTATAAAGCTTACCAGAAGTAACAGTAACGGATTTACCAAGTGATCCTGCAAGAGCTGGTACATAGTCAGATGTGCCATAACCAGTGGAGTTTCGTAGCTGACGCATCTCCTGCATGATCGTGGTAATACCCTGAATTTCAGATGCTGTATTAGGCTTGAGCATTGCCCAACCGATGATAGAGGCTACAGCTACAAGCCCTGCGATACCCATTGCCCAACCGCCGACACCATCACCAATTTGCCAAACACCTTTCTTCATACTTTTCATAAACTACCCCTTTAGATACTAAACATTAAACATCGCTGTAATTAATGGAGAGAGAATAAAGCAAACACCTATAATACCGAATGCACACCCCAACATCCCCATAACCTGAATTGATTTACTGGCCTTTTCTAAGGCCGAAATAGTTGACTCTTGCCAACGGTCACTAAAACTGGTTAACGATCCGCTCTTATTAGATGTGTCGAAAACACTGCATAATTTAATTATTGCATCTTCACTAGGGAAGTCATATCCACTTGAATCGAGTGCAGCCCCTAGATTACCCTCACCATGAGATAATCCAATCAAAGCACCATCAATACGTTCAATCAACCATTTACTACGAGAGCTACCTTTAATTTTCAATAGCGCATCACGCAATGGAATACCGGATGAAAGCATAGCATCAACGTTTGATACAAATATAGCTCCATTTAGAGTTCTATAAATTGAATATGGTAAAAACTTATCTGCATGGTAACGACCATTTCCCGTCCATCGTGGAAGAGAATAAACAACTAAATAAATCGTTGCCAGCACTGCTGCTATTGCAATATACCAAAATTCAGAAATAAAAACATAGAAATAATAAATAACTTTTTGAGCGCTCCCCCACATATATAAAGGGGTGGTTTGTAATATATAAGGAATTAGCATTGAACATATCATTGCCAACAAAGTAAAGAAACATAGAAACATAAATAAAAGCATCGCAACAGCACCAAACATAGATGATTTCATTCTCTTTAAATCTTTAGCCATTTTTTCAGCACGATAGAACCCATCGGCTGTAGCATTAACAGCATCACTAGCCTCTATGACACTTCGCTCAGATTCTGGAATCCACTCTGCTAAAGATTCAGCCAGAGTGCTACCTGTAGCTAAATGAGAAGAACATTCACGCAGGATCTCCGCAATGGGGTGATTAGGTTTTTTACCTCGCCTAGTATAACTTTCAATTAAACGTGAGTAGACAACATCAACTTCAACACCATCAAGAAGGTATTGTCTAAAGTTGTCGTATAATTCAATGCGATCACTTGCATTGAATGTAGCTCTAGTTATAAACCTATTAAATCCGTTCATATCAAGCCACTTTAAGTTTTGAGGTTACAGAGTTGCGAATTTCATCAGTAAACATTTGAATATCACGATCGAGGCTACTCACATTACTATGAGAGTAAACAGGATCAATCTTGCCCTGATTAATAAGACTAATAGCATTAGCTGCTAATGTTTGGCCTCCTTGCTGATACCAATATTCATACGCCGCGAGCTTACCTTTAGTCTGGAAAATTTGCATGAAATTAGCGTTAGTTTCGATAATTTCATAAATGCCTGTCATACCTTTATAGCCTGTATGATTACAGTGTTCACACCCTTCTTCATTGGCTATATACACACCACTCGGAATACAATGCGTTTCAATTAACTCACGATAAACTGGATCAACTTTATGCGAATGTTTTACATAAGCCTGTTTACAATGTTCACATAATAAAGGAGCCAGACGTTGACCTATCAAACATGTGAGCAATGAAGAATCCGTAATTAAATCCATATCCACATTAAAGCTTTTCAGTCGAGGGATAATGTCGATTGGATTGTGCGTGTGAATAGTGGTATACACTTTCTGCCCCGTTTGGGCAGCAGAGATAGCGCCAGTGGCAGAAGTGAAATCCCTCACCTCACCAATATAAATTTGGTCTGGATCTAAACGCATGAGATTCGCAATTGCATCACCCCACGCTTTGGATAATGCGCCCGGAGTGCCCCTATCAATGCAAATCAAAGGTGTCTGAACAGCACCGGCAATTGTAGACTCTATAGGATCTTCAACGGTCAGTAGATGAATCCCAGGATCGCGTGAAGTAACGATTTCAGCCATACATTTTGCAAGAGTACTTTTACCTGAGTTAGTCGGGCCACTCATGAAAACAACACCAGAGGGTTTACTAATTACGCGCTGTAAGATTCGCTCCTGTTCGTCAGTAACACCTAACTCACGAAGAGTTAGAGATTTATTATTTTTACGTAACAGACGAATTACAATGAGTCCTTTTTCATCTGTCGGGCGGGTTGCCAGACGCCCACCATTCAAGCCTAAGCTTTCGACGTGTGACTCTTTGACCTTTGCATCAACTGGTTCAGAAAAAGTAAATGTAGGCGCGGTGCGCCCTTCACACATAGTCTGATAAAGGGCTTGCACGAAGCGAACGCCTTTATCGTCTACAAGGTCAGTATAAAAAACAAGTTTCTGATCAATTCGGAAGAAAATTTTAGTGTATTTATTTCCTACGCGAATGTGAATATCAGAAGCACGACGCTTTGCTGCAACTTCGAAAGTATGAACAATATCAGCTTGTAAATCTGAGTGCTCTTCTTTAGAAGTAAACACATCATTACGCTGCTGTAACTCTATAAGCTTAGATTTCGCTATAGGTTCCCATATAGTCTGAGGCCATTGCTTAAAGAAAAGCTGGCGATAGTCCATAACTTCTGGATGAAGCTTATGGTCTTTAACTACATAAAGAGTTCGATTTTCTCCATTTGTAGCAATAAGCATATTCTCGACCAAAAAAGGACTAGGGTTAATATCAGACAACCCATACTGACTGGAAATAGAGAAATATTCTTCCATTTAATTAGCCTCATCTTTTAATAGAGATTTTTTATTATCTTTTATCGAGTTAACCCAAACCCCTGTAACAGAGACAGTCGATAATTGATAACCACCCGGAAGCATTTCACCTGCTCTTTTCCAATCAGTTGTACCATCTGGATATTTTAATTGAACTAGCTTATTCATAATACGAAGTACTGTTGGCAATGAATCAGTTCTAACAACAGTTGTCGCTGGCGGCTGAGAATATCCAGGCATCCCCATTGAAGGCGATTGAGATACTTGCGATGCTTGAATCTCGGGATTCTCAGCTTCTAATTGAGCCTTTTTACGCGCCGCAATAGCCTTGTAAATAGTTGTGTCGGCATTAATAACATCAAGGTCGCCTAAAGTCTTTACATCCTGAGCAAAGGACGGTAATGAAAAAAGAAAAGATAAAATAAAACCGATGATTTTTTTGCATGCAAAACTGTTATTTTTTGCCATATACTGTACCTTCCACACTGTAATTGGTTTCACCTTCCGCATTATTAATCTTATAAGTAATTCTGTTCAGCCTAATCCCGTCCAAGGCTAAAGTTTTAAAAATAAGACGCGGTGTAATAGACGAGTCATAGCTAAACTTAATCTCGCTCCAATCAGGAGGAGGAATAGTTTCATCAGTAGTTTCTACTTTTTGGACATTTTCTACATAATTATACCCAATACCATGTTTTTGAAGAACAGTTGATAACATAATTATCCGCTCTGACATAGGTTCAAGCGGATCATCACCGTTCTTTTTAGATTGTACAGGTAAGATGAAAGAAGCTACTGTACTATCCTTTATATTAAAGACTGGCTCTGTATTAAATAGTTCCCGCACTTTTTTGGCAAAACTATCAGAGTTGGCAGTACTTTCGCCCCCACGATTATAAACAGGAACAAGCTGCATTACAGCGTTATCTTTTGAAGATGAATTTTGGTTATTTTCACAGTCAACCAAAACAGGTCTCCACCCTTCTATTGATAATGGAATAGATTTTATTGCAATATCGCATGCGACAATGAAATCATAAACACTTGGTTTTTCAATCCAAGGATGTTTTAAACTTTCCATCATCATCTTATATTTTGCTTGCTTATTTATTTCTTCTTGCCTAGCTATTTCAGCTTGTCTAAGTCTCTCAGCCTCAATAGCTTGCTGTTCTAAATAATAATTGATTGCAAGAAGTGCTGCAATTGCTACAGCTAACAAGATAAATATATAAACAATTTGTTTGCGCGTCAGCCCAAATGTGAGAGGTTTTAACTTATAATCTTTCTTCAAAACATCAGAAGTTAAAACATCACTAAGGTTTGCTTCTTGAGTCACCCAGGGGAAAGAAATATCACCGATAACGCTTACCTGCTCATTGCGTTCTGGATCATGAAGGTCATTCTTCAACCCATCAACAAGCTTCTTAATATCAGCTTTATCTACTACAACATCAGTCCAAGGAATGACAGCGCCGTTATCTCCAGACGCGACAAGAATATACTGGTCAGAATCTTCATCATTACCGTGGATAGGAAATACCCCTATCCACGCACCAGGAATGATAGAAACGAGGCTCAGTGCTAGAGAATACATCCCTTTAATGCTTTTAGCTTGTTTCGGCGCAAACCCAGCTTGAATAAAATCACCTTTTTTTATAGCTACAACATCAAGCCCATTTTTTTTCCCGTATTCTTTTGCCTCCTTCATATGCTTACGGGCATTGTTAAGCGCTTTCCAATCAAGTCCTACAGCAAAGTTGTTTCCATTTACTGTAATGACTTTGATTTTTTTATGCTGGATTTGCGATTCATCATTCATAGCGCAGCCTTACGAGATAACCGGGGTTATAGAAATGACAAACATACGTTTGCTGTTTTTACCGTTCATACCGCCACCGAAAATAATATTATTCGGATCTCCTACCCCTTGTTTAGTTGCATCACTAACTTCTTGTTCAAAACCACTCATAACAATGGTCTGGTTAGGTTTCAGCCAAACCCTTTGGTTAATAGAGTTAGAATCTACATCCGGTGCTTCAATAAGATTAGTTTTATCAGCATTATTAATCTGTCGAATCTGTTTAAGGTTGGATATATCCATAAACATAGTCAGCATGATCTTGCTACTGTCCGGGGCTATTTTAGGTAAAATTGTAATATTAGTACCCGTAGTTACCGACCCCGGATTTAATGAACCAGAAGTACCTACGTTACTTGTTTGCTCTGACGTTACACTTTGTAAATATGTAACTTGGCTAGCCACCTGAACTGGCACGGCAGCAAGGTTAGTTGTCATGATATTGTTGGTTTTAACATCAGATACTTTAACCTGCTCAGAAAGTGCTTTAAACAGCACATCAGATCCCGCAAACTGCTTTGCCGAACCAGTAGCAGTATCTAATACCTGAAAACCTCCACTGATCGCATCAGTGCTTGAAGGGAAAGAGTTAGCCAGTGAAATGCCGTACTTACCTGATAAGCTATTCCAGACAAGATTCCAATTAACCCCCAATTCATCATTTCTATTAAGATTAATGGTGTAGATTTTAACACTCAATTTTACTTGTTTACTGAGCGAAGAGTTTTCGCTATTAAGATAGTTCCCGATATTACGCACAACATCTGGTACGTCAGTAACAACAATCGCACCAGAAGTATTATTCATGCTTAATCGACCAACACCGGGTGTTAGCATGCTTTGTGCAGTGGTTTTAATATCACCATAAAGATCGTTCTCTAACTGAACTTCCGTATTTGAGTTTGAGCCAGAATCGCCACTCACACCGCCAGACCCCGAACTTCCAGAAGAAGAGTTTGACGTACCTGACTGCGTTGAAATCCCGCTTTTAACTAATGAATAGAGTTTAGTTTTCGCATCAGTTGCATCAATCTGAAAACGTTTCGTTTCGAGATAGAAAATGGTGATTGCATTATTCTCATATTTCCATGAGACACCGAAGCGAGAAGCCCCAGCATCCATCAAGCCTTTCCCATTCCCTTCATAAACAAAGTCGGTGATGAAGCGCGTTCCCATGCTACGGCCAGATGTAGCAGTGGATGAAGGGGAATTGAGTGATTGCAAAGAAACCATGTTGTTACTGTCAAGAACCGGGGGAGGAACAGCAGACAATTGCTGAGTGCTGCCATTGCCACCACCTTGACCAGAAAGCAACATGGCAACATCTGGAGTGATACGAACAGGAACATGACACAGCGTGGTAACATCCTGCGCGAACTGATAAATATCAACAGGGCGTACTGGTTTATACGCAACCTTACAAGTTAGCTCAGGCGGTGGTACATCCTCTGGATTGAATTTTAAAGGTTGTGGATTAATCCACTGTTCATCTTTGTAAACTACCGAAGGGCGATTTACGGTAAAATCAGTCATTGCTTTTGTGGCAATTTGATTATTTGATTCAGCTTTATCCATAGTGTCATTAATTCTGCTGATGCTGCATCCAGACAAAACAAAGGATAAAGCTATACATTTAGCTAAAAGATTATATTTCATTTTAAAACCCTATTTTGTCTGATTAGGCTTATCAGATACGGAAATTATGCACTGAGATTTATATACATCGACAAACAATGGAGTATCTGCTTTTCTGTATAAATCAAATAATTTATTCAGAACTTCAAAATAACTACCATTAAAACTCAATGGGGAATCTATTCGATAGTCAATCAAAACAGGCCAAACAACTTGCCATTTATTAGCCCCTGAACAGAACTCACCTTCTGTCCAGCGATTAACCACCCCCTTCAATGTTTCCCCTGATTTAGCACCCCATTGTTTACCTATTGGTTGTAACTTAATGGGAACAGGATTAATGATATTAGCTGGCTTAGGCGCTGCACTAGCAACACTAACACTCTTATTGGTATTAACAGCAGTAGAAGCAGGTGTGTTTGCCGTTACAACAATAGGTGCTGACATTTTCGGTGATACGATGCTATTAGTTTTTTGTTCAACAGCTTTAGAAGCCCCGGTAAATGGATTTTTACCACCATTACTATTTGCGGTTGTAATTACAGTACCAGCTACTTTAGTAGAACCTGTATTAACAACGGGCTTTGACGTAGTTTTTGCTACATCCTGCGTATTTTTTGCATGCAAAAAACCATTAGCATTTGTGGCTACAGGCGTTAATGTAGATACCACTGGCTTAACGGCTGTTTTATTTGATTCTGCCGCCTTATAGGACTGTCTATTAATTTCAATAGCCAGTTCCGCAGGAATACCCATCTGATTTAACGCAATACGCTCACCCTCTGGCTTAGGAAGTTCAGGTGGTTTACTGCTGCAACCCATTAAGGTAATGGCAGATGCAGTTAACAACACTAGCTTTTTATAGGTCATAGTATGCATCCTAACGAGAATATAAACATTCTATATCAATTAAATCAATATTTCAATTTTGATTTTTAAGATTAGCAACATAAATAGGATCGAAAAATATCTCTGTAACTTTTCTATTATGCATTTGAACAACAATATCAATCGTTGTATACACTTCGTTTCTAATTACTTCAAAACCGAGCGACCGCGCATCTTCTGATTGCATAGCTAGTGTCGCAATTCGTTGAAATGCACGGTATGCAGTACCAGAATGAACTGACGTAATTGACCCTGGATGTCCAGTATTCAAAGACATTAGATAGTGCCACGTTTCATATCCGCGTAATTCTGCCAAGAATATTCTATCAGGTGTCGCCCTCATACATGCTTCAAGCAACTGCTGAGGATTAATTCGCCCCTCTCCACGTCCAAAAATAAGCGGTAGCTTATTTGGAAAGGATTCAAGTTTAAGCTCGTTAACATCCTCCATCGTTATGATTCGTTCACTGCGGTCAACTGACTCTATTAACGCACGCATGAACGTAGTTTTACCTGAACCCGTCGCACCAGAAATAACGATATTCTTCTTATGCTTAATTGCGTACTCAAAAAAATCTTTATATTGACCATGATTGAGGTACATAAGCAGTTGGGCGTCCACTGCTTCAATTCTATTGAAATCTCTACGGTCTTTTCTCTCTAAAATTTCATCATCCGTAAGCAAATTAAACGAAGTGTTTTGAACGGATTCAAATGCACCTTGTTCAACTATCTGTTGTAATGTAAATGATTTTTCAATGAACTTACGGATGATTAGTCCCATGTAACCATTTAAGCAAGCGGGTGGTTGTATAATTGTACACCGCTCGCCTCCCGGCATCTGAAAGTAACTCAATGCTTGCTCTTTTGATTTGTTATAAACAGCAATTGAACGATTGATCGAAATCATTTTCTTAGTTGTTATATCAGGGCATTCAACTTTAACAGTTCCGTCTTTACCTTTAGTCCAATACTCACCAGGTACATTAAACATAATTTCAGTTACATCAGGATCAGACATTGCGCTCTCGAAAGGTTTAATAAGAGACAAGAGCAACTCGGCCTCATCCTGATCATATATACTGTCGTTATCAGACATAAACAATCCTCAGTTTTTCTCAAGCTTATATACAGAGCTAAAATCCATATCCTGCATTACATCAATACCAACAATTTCCCCTGAATTTTTCCTGATAATATTTGGTATATTGATATTATTCTTGAGTGTTTCCACAGCAATATCATTGGTTGCTTGAGTGGTATTATCTACATTTACACTATTACTATTGGTATTGGATTTCGCCAGATGCGTTGACGCATTACCAATAACGTCCTGGATAGTACTTAGTAAGATAGTGTTATAAAAACGCGTCCCAAACTGAGTATCTAGCACACCATCAATACCAGCTTCACCCATAGCACCTACCGCTGGGGCGCTGATTTCCATAAAGACACCCTTCGGTGTTTCTATCCGATCCCATGTTGCGAAAATACGAGTCTGCCCTTGCGCTACCCCCCCCTGAAAACTGCCTGTAAATTGAGTGTTACGCTCCATCAGTAGCACCTTTCCAGACGATGAATATACGTCCTGTATTGTGTGACATGTAAGCTGGCCTGGTACATTAGAATCAATGTTCCTATCCAAAGCACAAGGAATTGTGTTTCCTCGCGTCAGGATTAAATCAAGGCTCTTACGTGCCGTTGCTTTAACAGATACCGTTTTGATAGCACTAAGAGACTTAGAAAGCGCGTTGTCACTATCACCCAAGTCTTTACTATCTGACTTACTCTCCGACTGGCTATTATCCGCTTCTTCACCACCTCCAAAAGCAGATCCCAAACGCCGCTTTTGTGCTGCTTGTTCAGGGGTTAACCCGTCTTTGTCCAAAACAACATCCGGCTGACTTTCATCTTTCCCGGAATCCCCCGCAGCAGGTTGATCTACCTTCACCTCAACAGGAGCAGGGGTTTCAGGGACAGGCTTTTCGACCTCAAACTTACGCCTAAGCTTCTCTCTTTGTGGAACAACATCTGTACTTTTTAGTTCCGGCTCGGCCTTCTTAAAGTTCGCGAAAAGAAAGTATGAACCAGCACAGATCACAGCAAGAATTAATGCTAAAGCACTAAATAGTTTGTTACCTCCACCTTTAATTTTTCGCCGTGCAACTGAACCATCAATATTAGAGTTTTCTTTTTCAAGTTCAGCTAATGGATCAATTTCTTTATTGCTCATTGATAATCACCCTCTTGTATTTGTCAGATACTGTTCCTGTATAGTTTTCGTAAACTGGTTGACGGCCATCATTTTCGTTATAGACGCCAGCAACAGAAGTCCCCAATCTCAAACGGAACTCACGACTTATCCTATGAACAACAACAATCTCACTATTCAAACCCTCTTGGTGCTTAGTTACTTTGGACTCATTACCTAAAGAATCAACAGCGCTTATTGTCGGAATATCTTGACCTGGAGCGAACTTAAAATATGTAAACCCTTGAGTGTCCCATACATTCATCGGGGCAAGTTTCTTCTCCCCATTAATCGTGTATTTAAGATTTACCCCTTTTGCAAGAAGCTTATTAAATTCATTTTTACGCTGAACTTCATCATCAGCATCTTTTTTCTTTTTGGCCTCTACCTCTGGATATTTAAACTGGATCTGGAAAGTCATTTTATTATCAAACGTTCTTTTCCCTTTAGAACCCTTCAAGTACTCCTCGAAGTGGTATCTTATATCAAAGTTGTAAACACGCTTGTCAGTGACAATCGTAAGATTTGTATCGCCATTTTCTGCTTTAGGCTTGATAAAATAATGATTTTTCTTATAACTAAACTGCCAGGCATCACTATCACCAAAAGCATGCGTAAGATAAGTTTCATTAGCATCAAGAATAATATGGGTTGCAACGCCAATCACACTATCAACCTTTGTTACATCATCAGAATTATACATCACCGTCTTGATTCTCGAATCATAAGCAGAACCAACCGGAACGTCCAACGCATAGGAAGATAATGGCGAGATAAATAAGAGACAAACAAGGTATAACTTTTTGAATTTCATCGGCTAAATTCCTGAGATGAACGATAACCATCTACAATTATTCCCATAGGGTTAATCCCTCGTTTACTTCCTTTCATAACATCAGTGCTAATATGATAAGAAAGCTCTGCCGACCAATATTGAGTAATTGGCTCACGATTATTTTCTTTAAATGTCTTAGAAAAGCGAATAACCGCCTTTTGGTTTTGAAGGTCAACGCTTGTTGTTAAATTATCAACTACAATTTCGAGATTCCCTTGATAGCGTTTATCAATAGAATCTTTTTTGCCGAATTGATTATCATACTCCCCGCCAACACTATCATCTGACATTGCCATAGTTTGATCATAAGCTATTTGAATAAGCGAATAATTATAACCCTCACGGCCAGTAACGTACTTACGGATAAAGTAATCCATAACAGCTTCATTGCCAGTTATTTGGTCAGGTGTTAAAACGCTCAGAGAATTAACGCTTCCGGTACTTTTATCAAGCTCTAAAAGATATGGTTCTTTATCCTTGAGAGGAACTAATGAAGCTAAAGCAACAAGACTTAATGCGGCTAAAACAAAGAAACCAACACTAGCCATACGATGCCGTTTATTTGATTTTTGCAAAAGTAATACAACATCAATTTCAGCATCATTGGCTTCTTTCACAAATTCTTTTACAGCTTCTTTTGTACTTTCAGTTTTACGCATAAACTATCCCCCATTGAATATAAACATTATATTCAATTAAATCATAATTGCAATTTTGATTTAATAAATTTAGCCCGGAAAGCCGGGCTAATTATTATTTACCTCTGAATGGTGCTGATGCAGAAGATACTGGATTTTTTAATTCCCCAGGACTTCCACCACCGCCGCCGCCGCCACTATTCTTACTCGGTGTATTTGAGGGGGTATTACTAGAGGGTGCATTACTACTCCCGGCTTTAGCTAACGAAGCAATTGCTATCCCATTTGATAGTGCCTGACACAGCTTAGGTATTTCATTTAAGAGTCGATAGCCAATATAACTAAAACAAACGATAGCAAATGTTGTATAAAGCATATTAGCTTCACCAACTGTAAATTGATTTACCAACCTTGTGTACATACCCATTAAGAAACTGAAAAACAGAGCACTTAAAACCAGCATTAATGAATAGTGGATAATTTGGTTTGCCCAATTGTTGAAAAAATTTCTCAACGGTTCCCACAGAAGCGTAAATATGAAAATAAAACCAAGCCCCGCAAGAACAGCAACAACAACCTTTGAGATAAAAAAGAAAATAGCTGTTGTAGCAATCAGGAACATAGAGCTTATGATAAGCGCTACACCAACTAACGCATTCAGCCACGACTCAGGAGAGTACCCAATTAAGCTAAATATTTCCCCAGCCTTATTCACTGATTGCTCTGCTGCAATGTCCAGTACGTTCATTCCAGGACTATTAGAATCAATCAGTGCAGATGCTAACTCTGATGGTAAGCCTAAGATAGTACTTACCAACTCCCGTTGATATAACCCCCCCGCTCCGGCAACAAAAACAACTATGGCGATTACGGTCAATTTTTTGATCCAATCATTAACTGGATTATCATAGTTCCCTAAAAATATCATTAAGGAAAACCACAGAAGTGATATTGACAATCCAGTTTGAACAACTGGCAAAAAATATGTCAGAGCGTTATCAGATATAGAATTGACGATTGTCACCACCATATCATCAATGTTTTTTTCAAGGTCAGTAAAAAAAGTAAATTGAGCCATTTAACGCTCCATTTTTTGCATGCAAAAAAGATTAAAACCTTGGCATGGGTTTATCGCTCGACCAGATATTCTTCTGTATCTGCCTCTCCTTCTCAATCGTAATATTATGCTCAGCTTGCTGTAGCATACTTATAAGTTGCAATCTTGAAGTTTCATTTTGAATCAGCGCTTGTTCCTGTTGGATTCTTGCCTGGAGATCCATAGACGCTTTAGCATCCTGAGTAGCGTTAATCTGCCGACCTAATGATTCAATATTATCAAGGCGTTTTAACGCAGCACTATAAGCAGCTTCCCCCATTGACTTGTTAGCAACAGAATTTTCCCATTGTCTTTTTTTCAATGCTGCCATTTCAGAGGACTTACCAGCAACGCTTTCTGCATCCTCTATTGCATTAAATGAACCATCAAGCCCTTTATAACCTCCATTTTTAACCTGGTCATAAACGCCTTTCCAATCAGTAGGAAGATAATTACGTAATTCAGGTTGGTTTAATAAATCCCCCATATTACGAATGCCCTCTAACTGAGAACGAAGCCCTTTTATTTCATCTATCTGTTGTTTTAATTGAACAACCGTTTGCAACGCTTGTGCGAGTCCGGCAGCATCAAACACCGGAATACCTCCGGCATTTGCACTACCACATGTAAGAGCTACACAAAGAAATATTGAGCATTTAGACAGTTTCATATCTTTTACCCTCGCGAATTTTTTTAATTTTCTGATAGTAAACAGAAAGCCAGTCTTTAGGATCACTTGACGTTTCTGCTATTGCTTCTAACGCAACATCGGCCTTAGCTTTATCGGATGATAGAACCTGCATTTCTTCATTCTTATATTCTGAGAAATCAAATTCAGCTATGGAAGATATAGCCCCTTGCTTAATTATAAACTTATAATCATCCTCAGCCCATCTTTTAAGGATCGAGATTTCCACATCAGACAGCTTCAATAATTTATAATGTTCTTCATTTGCCTTATCGTTACGCAAACAGAGTATCGTAGATAATGAAGCAGCAAACGTTGCACCAATTTCAGAACTAAGAACATCATTTGGCTCTTGAGTACTAAAGATAACGATGCCATTTTCCTTACGGATTGTTTTAAGTTTGTCCTGAATTAAATCAATAAAGAACTTATCTTTAGTAAGCTTCCAGCACTCTTCAAATCCTAAAATGAATGGTGTAACTCCATCAATCAATGCATTACCTCTATGCATTAGATATTTAAGAATAGGTTCTCGTACAATGTCATTATCGAGGAAACTGGTTGTGTCAAAACCATAAATACCACGACTCAATGAGAGGTTATCAGTTGCATTATTAAAGACCCATTTCAAATCGCCTGTAATCCATTTTTCCAGCATGCCCCCCACAGACACCCTATCTTCATCACCATCTGGAAGCATTTGTTTCAGATGCCGCAAAGAACGGAGGTGCTTTTCTTCTCGCATTATTGTATCTACAGCCAAATCTACTTCATCATTATCTTTTTTTGTCAGCACTGCGCCAGAAGCTTTGACGGCTAAATCCTTAGTTAGCTCCTTTAAGAAATAGATGTTTTTCTCTGTAGGCTCCATTTGGAAGGGGTTCCATCCAGTAGGTACACCCCATGTAACCGAGTTATATACACCATTGATAGAACGAATCAGGACTTCCATACCCCTGTCTTTGTCAAAAATCACACCGTTCGGTCTATACTTAGTCGCCATTGCCAACAAGAAACAGAAAAGTGTTGTTTTACCTGCACCTGTTTTACCAAATATTCCTGTATGGCCGACAGGCCGATCACCAAACGAGTCTTGATTAAGTGGTGATTCATGGAAGTTGAAATTAATAGGGGTTTTTGATTCCGTTTTAAATACAGCAACCGCATCACCCCAAGGATTTCCATTTAACTTACCGCGCATAAAGTTATGGAACGACGAGAAGCACCAAAAATTAAGCGTTGTTGCAGGCTTAGGCTTAGGACGATACTTCCGGTTAGATGGAAACTGCGCCCAAAATGCTGCTTCAAGGGCTTGTGTATGTGGTTTTACGATGATCCCATGACTGGAGAGGTCTTTTGCAACCGACTCCATGCGCTTTTTAACTTCTTTAACATCGCTGTCGGCCACCATGATAGATAAATGATGATGCCCCATTCCGAACCTGCCACTGGTGATCTGGTCAAGAGCTTCATCAATCTCTTTAATTTGGGTTTCACCTACATCATTAGATTCGCGCAAAAACTTTTTGTGATTACTCAGAAATGATTTAGCGCTACGGTCAGTAACGGGCACAAAGCTGTTTACCATTACATAAGGAAACTCACTTTCCAAAAGGAGATCAAACTGCCCCGGCCATGTATCAGGATCATAGTCAGATATACCACAGATACCGATATATTCATGACCTTCTGTACTGCGGCGAATACCAAGATCAGCGTTCAAGCTAAACTTAACCTGAGACTGTACGATGGTATTACTTAACCGCTCTTTAGTGAGCGGAACGCGAACCTTACGACCATTGAAAATATAGCCCATAACTTCTAGAGGTTCAGAATATAAAACTGGCTTCGAAATTGCTTCCGCACCGCCAACTCCATCTTCCTGATAAACTCCACACACCCGGCAATTATACGAACTTAATGCCGAAACCATTTTTTCAGTTATAGCCTCAAGTTCTTTAGCCGATTCCTCATGCAATACGGCAATTGCTTCCCTGCCTTTAGCCCCCTGCTTCCTTATACCAGAGAGAAAATCACTACCATATGGCTTATATACAAGCGCTAAATATAAATCATTCACCATCAATGTGTTGTTTTTAGTATCGGTGAATTTTGTTTTATATTTTCTATCAAATTCAGTGGTGAAGTAATTATCAAATTTACTCTCTGGATATTCTGCTTCGCTACGTCGAATAACATAAGAAAGCATATCGACGTGTGGAGAAACAAAAGACCTTGATACCGTATTAAGGTTTTCTAACCAGCTAAAGATATCTTCAGCATCTGTAGTCTTATGAGAGCGACCTTGAATTTTGATAAGAGTCATAAATTCACATTGTTTCAAGGTTACTATCTTATCAGTTAAATGATAAGCAAAAGGCAGATGTGATGAACCCGGCGTTTTCTTCCGAAACGCCATCAAATTCTCTATCATAATTCACCTACTTCAAATGTTCTTTATGTTCGGTAAAGTCCTCAGTTTCATAACCCTGTTCTTTACCATCTTTTAATGCGTGTATGAATGTCGTTTGTAGGCTTAGCATTAGTAACTGCAATCCATCAGGATCTTTTCTGTATACTTTGAAAAGGAAAACATAAATTACAGGGGCTAGAAACCACAATCCTTTCCAAATAGCTAAACCGAGGCAAATTAATAGACCGAAAGTGACCAAGAAAACATTTCGAGGTATACCGTAGACGAGAGCGGCACGAGCCGCTCCTTTGTAGAAACTATAAGGTTTATTCATCCCCCCCCTCCGTTTTTATAAGAAGAGGCTAATAATCCATGAAATACTACCCGCGCCGATCAGACCAGTTAATAACTGCTGGAAGATCTGCTTCCCTATCTGACCGAACATATACAAAATAAATGTAATAACACCGCCGAGACCAGCAATGATTGGGAAAATCGAACTCAACCATGTGTTAAGTGAATTTAGGCCTGAATCTGATTTATTGACTCCTGCCGCCATAGCTAACTCCGGTAGTGCAATAGCAACCGCAAGTACTAAAACATTCACAGCAACTTGTTTACTTTTAGCTTTCATTAACTTTTCTCTCTATGTTCGCAAATTTTAAATTGTCCGTCTGTTATGCCAAATTTCGTATACATGAAATCAAACATCTTCCTCGGATCTGCCCAGGTTCTCATTCCGTCCCGCTGCTTTTCGATATACACTTCCTCGATTTGCATCGAATCAGAATTATAAAAGGTAATAAAGCATGTCCATTCGCCATTCTGCTGCTGCTCAGCACTTACTGACGAGATAGACTCATTTGTAATGACCACTTCTGCATGCTTTAATTGAATACCTTTACGCCCCATAATTAAATCTCCATCCAGGCAGTTTAAAATTAAACGAGGCCAGCAATGGAATATAATTAGAGCGGTAGGGGTTAATCATTCTCGCATTTTTGATTTTCACCCTCTTCACATTCGCTACTAAAAACATCTCCAGTCCCACTTGCTGCGAACACATCCTCTACGCCATCATCTTTAGGTTTTTTTGTAGTCACAGGGGCAACACCACCATCACCTACAGAACCTGTATCAGAGTCCGACTTAGAAGCCTCTAGCCTCTTCTCCCTGCTCTTAGCTATGTAAGGTTGGCCACCGCCACCCTTCACCTCAAGCAGATCAGGAATATTAGCTAAAACTTTCGCAACATACCCGTTTTTAATGCCTTTAGTTGCTGTTCCAGTGTTGTAGCAACTTAACGCACCGACCATTGACCCGGTCATTTCGAAGCAAGAATTGTATATTTTTTCAGCTAGCTTTAAGTTATCGCATGGGTTAAAAACTTTTTGCATGCGAAAATTTATATCCCCCTCAACAAACTTATTAATATTGACACTATTTATCTGAGCTATTCCGGCATCGAAATTATATCTATTCTTCGCAAGCCAGGTTGATACTTCAATAGCCTCAACAATATCTCTAGGTTGACGTTTTAATCTAATGTTTTTTGTATTGATTCCAATCGCAAATGGATTACCTGCGGATTCAGTTTTAACTATACCATAAGCTACTTTTGATTCCGCTTTTATTTTTGGTGCACATTCTTTTATAAGCGCATGTAGATTATCTGAATCAATCATTGATGCACTTACAGAAAATGTATAACACAAGGGCAAAGCCAATATAGCCAAGTGAATTTTCATTTCAATGCCGAATTAGCAAGGTGTGAAATTTATACTATACTACTTGCATCAAGATTGCAATTTTGATTTAATGAATACATGTTGGAAATGAGGGTTTCTTTATGGCACAATCTATCGCACTACAAAAGCAGCCAAAGATCGTTATGACTGACGGTAATGATGTAAGCAACAATCAAAAGGCGCAGCCACAAAAGAGAACCATCCTATCTATGGCTGGTAAGGCTGTTGTGTATCTACTTATGAGCATCATAGGTATGTTGTGGTCGATAAGCCGCCCTATCATTGATAAGTTACTTGGTGTGATGATTTTAGGTAGTGCCGCAGGTGCTTATCTTTTTCATCATTCAGGTAACGACAAAGCTTTCTTCATCACGCTAGGCGCTTTGGTAGTGTCAGTTGTAATCAAAGCACTGATGTACGGACGCTACCACCGCTAAAAACACTTACAGCATCCAAAAAAAAACCGCTTTCATTAGCGGTTTTTTTGCATGCAAAAACATAAGGTTCAATCATTTCTCTTATCATGGGTGAATGGTGTGAACTGGAAAAGAACACTAGTTATTTTACCTGTTGTTTTTTCTTTCCTGGTTTCCATCGTTAAAGTAGAAAACTCTGGTATTTTTCTTACATCCCTCATTGAAGGTTCCAATACACGCGATTTTAATAATGAGAACTTTTCATATGAGTCTGGTAGCGACCATCTTTCTTTTAATACATCAATTCTTATCGCAAACATACCCGTATCTCTAAATTGTGATAAAGCTTGCAATAATCGCATTGAGTATTTTGATGGCGTTTTAGAAATTTGACCTAATCTGTATGCAGTGAACTGATGATCATGAGCTAATGGCTCCATGAACTCTCTCAAATCACTATTTAGCTTAATTTGATAAATACCTCTTTTCTCGCTAGTCCATCGCGAAGTGACCCAGACCATATCTCTAACAACCGGTTCATCTACCTGATCCCAAGTTTCATAAAGAGTAAGTTCTTTACCCCGGAAGTTTTTCATAGCACGCAGAATATCTTCCCTAGCTTCTTGCTCACCAATATTAAAAACATGCATATATTCTTCGTGATCAATACGAAACACTCCATCTTTCGGCCACCCGCTACGGGCGATGTTATCTAAGCACATAACGAGTACTCGTTGCTGATCACGCGAAAGGTCATTCTTAGCTTGTGTAAGCGCATTCGCTTGCATCAACACCCGGTTGTCAGTCTTAACAACAACTGACCCGCTTCCTTTTCTTCTAGTCGTCATTTCAGCCACACTTAGATTATTGGTTTCTAACTTCCACAAGGGGGGGGAACACATCACCGTTAAAATGTATTTCAATTGTTCCCCCCAGTCAAATCAAAATTCAAATATTGATGAATAATCTATCCTTTATATAGATATTGAGAAGCACCCCTCATATCGGTTTCCCCATCAACAACCAAGAAGGGGAACAAATCGCCGTCCTCACGGCCAGCCCCACAGGGGGAACAAATCACCGTTCTCACGGCCAGCCCCGCAGGAGGAACAAATCGCCGTCCTCACGGCCAGCACCACAGGGGGAACAAATCGCCGTCCCCACGGCCAGCACCGCAGGGGGAACAAATCGCCGTTCTCCTGCCCTGCCCCGCACCGGAACAAATCGCCGTTCTCACGGCCAGCACCGCAGGGGGAACAAATCGCCGTCCCCACGGCCAGCACCGCAGGGGGAACAAATTGCCGTCCTCACAGCCAGCACCACAGGGGGAACAAATCGCCGTTCTCCTGCCAGCACCACAGGGGGAACAAACCGCCGTCCTCACGGCCAGCCCCACAGGGGGAACAAACCGCCGTCCTCACGGCCAGTCCCACAGGGGGAACAAACCGCCGTCCTCACGGCCAGCCCCACAGGGGGAACAAATCGCCGTCCTCACGGCCAGCACCGCAGGGGGAACAAATCGCCGTCCTCCTGCCCCGCGCCGGAACAAATCGCCGTTCTCACGGCCAGCACCACAGGGGGAACAAATCGCCGTCCTCACGGCCAGCACCACAGGGGGAACAAATCGCCGTCCTCACGGCCAGCCCCACAAGGGGAACAAATCGCCGTCCTCACGGCCAGCACCACAGGGGGAACAAATCGCCGTTCTCACGGCCAGCACCACAGGGGGAACAAATCGCCGTCCTCACGGCCAGCCCCACAGGGGGAACAAACCGCCGTCCTCACGGCCAGCCCCACAGGAGGAACAAATCGCCGTTCTCCTGCCCCGCGCCGTGCTGGAACAAACAGCCGTTCTCCTGCCTCCGAGCCGTGCTGGAACAAACAGCCGTTCTCCTGCCTCCGAGCCGTGCCGGAACAAACCGCCGTTCTCCTGCGCCTCCGAGCCGTGCCGGAACAAACCGCCGTTCTCCTGCGCCTCCGCATTGCGATCTCTTACCAGGTTGAATTGGAGATAGCTGTTAATTACTCACTGGACTAAATGTAGATAATTTAATTGGTGAATAATCAGCATAAAAAAATCACAGTAACTACATGTTTTATATGAATAAAAACTTATCCACACCACATATATTGTATTGTACAATACAATAATCTAAACGGCGATTTGTTCCTACTTACACGGCGCTTTGTTCCTGTATATATTTCAATATGTTATAGTTTTATAGTGCTGATAATAGAGGCTATTAAGGGGGGAGCATTATTTAATGTTAAACGGCGATATGTTCCCTCATAGACGGCATTTTGTTCCCTCCTAAACGGCGATCTGTTCCCGACAGTTCAATAAAGTGATTATAAATCATTTGCTTATGCACGTTTTTGGAGGGCTACAAGGCTTTTAACAAGGATCTTTAACAAGGATCTATATACAAAGATCTTTTAATAAGTAGTTGAGTGGATAAATTGAATAACTCATTCAAAAACGCTTACCAGCGCCGCAAGCGGCTCGGTCAACCCGAGAAGAGCAGAAAACAAGTTTTCTACTCCTCTCGCGTTATCATATAACACCATTGCGTTTGGAACTATTTCAAGACGTTATTTATATAATGTTAGCAATTAGTTATAATTAATATATTCATCACACTTATCATGCAAACAGTGACCTATCTCTCATATTTATAGTTGACCTGGTAATGTTAATAGCGGTTAATACAGGGGTTTTGACGCAATAAGAAATCTCTTAAATTTATCTTAAAGTTTTGAGATTTATTGCCGATAAAAAAAAAGTATAAAAAATTTAAGGTTTCAATATTGATACCTTACAGAATCTGAGTTATGATACGCACATGGAATCGGGCAATCGCCCATGCTAAGAGGTGTTAAATGGCGCGTGTAATTACAGTAGCTGGTCAAAAAGGTGGTATCGGTAAAACGTTTACTTCTTTGACTATTGCAATCTACATTTCTCAGGTCTTGAAGAAAAAGACACTCTATATCCCTCTCGATAACCAAGGGAAAGCTTCAAAGCGTGTCTTAAACCTCAAAGACGGATTAGTAGTAAATGGAATGTTCTATAACGAACCTTATGATATTCAAAAGGTCGATGAACATCTTGATTCTCTCTGTTCTGACCGCACCATTCATAACCTTGACCGTGCTGATTTTGCAGAAGCGAAAGCTTTTGCAGATGAAGTTAATCGCATCAAAAGTAATTACGAATTTGTCGTTGTTGATACGCCTCCCGGTTTAGGGACGCGCATTACTGCTGCCATTCTCGCGGCGGATAAAATCGTATGCCCGGTTGAAGCTGAGATCACGTCTATCGACGGTCTCATAGAACTGAGAGATACCGTTAGAAAACTAGTCCGTTTTAATCCAAAAGCGCGAATTAATTCTATAATTGTTAACAAGTACAAAGATGTTGATGATCAGAAAGACATTCGTGATCAATTAATAGCTATGTTTCCAAATGAGGTACATCCAACTCCAATAAAAGATTTACAACCTATCAAAACTGCCATGTCACAAGGCCGCATGGTTTGGCAGAACGCAAAAAACGGCAACCAACGTGTTGCCGCTAAATTAGTTAAGTCGGTCATTTCTGAAATTATCGAAGGAAAACTGTAAAATGAGCAAATCAGCAAGCAACAAAGTAACTCTGGAAAGTGTATTTGATGAAAATGAATACATCATGGACTTTCCAATGAGCAATATCATTATTAATCCGCAGGTACGCCGTAATAAGAATCCGGAAAAAATCAATGAAATTGCAAAATCAATTGAAGCACACGGCCAGCAACAACCAGTAATCATTGGTTTCCCTGATGATGATGGGAACTGCCCTTTGTATTTTGGTTTTACACGTTATTTTGCTCAAGAACAGCGTGGTTCAGAAACCATCAAAGCTGTTCAGCGTGAAAAACCAGAAAACATTTTGGTTACTCAATTTGTTGAGAACCTGCATCGTGAAAACTTAAATATTGTAGATATTGCCCTGGGCATTAATGACCTGAAAGAAAAAGACGGTCTAAAGGCTAAAGATATTTGCGAGAAATTACAATTAAGCAGTTCTCAAGTCAGCAAGTATACCAGTATTGGTAGCATGCCGACTGACCTGCTTGATCGTGTAGCACCGTTAAGCAATGATATTGACACGTTTTACTATCTTTCGCAGATCTACAAACGTTCTCCGGCTGATGTTGAACAACTTATTGCTCAGGGTGAAAAGGACGGCGAACTAAACCGTGTAACTGTCCGTTCTGCGTCTGATAACCTGAAAAATGCAAATGGCAATGCCGATAATTCCAGTGATAACTCTGGTGCTAATGACGGCAACAGTGACGAAGGTACAAAAACTAAAGGTAAAAAAGGTAAAAACAAAACTGAAGATGATGATGATCAGACTAACGGTGATAATCACTCACCGGACGATAGTTCTGACTCTAATGACTCTAATGACTCTAAGACTGGCGATGATTCAGAAGCAAATTCCCAGCGCACGACGGGAACACAAGCTACCACAAAGAACGTCGCCCGAATTTGGGTAAGCTTCCAGGAAGAAGGCCAAGCAATTGAAGGTGAATTAATTGTTTCACCAGATAAGAAACCTTCTGATAAAAACTCTGCAATTGTTCTAATTGATGGGCTTCTAAATGAGTTGCCGCTTGAGGAGTTAACATTTGTGCGAATCAGTTACTAACCCTAGTGCGCATGGCGCACAGGGGTTTAAGTGGCTAACTCGGGATAGTAAATCAAAAGCCATTAATCAATGGCTTTTTTTTTCTAAGAAGCCGCCAGCAGTGGCGGCTCAAATCTTGAACGATTATGCCAATGAACATAAATTACGGGATAATCTATCTCCACCTAAAGGCACAACGCTACAGGATTGGGTGGCTAAAAATACTGCACCTTTGTGGGCATGTCAGGCAGCGCTTGAACTTTGTCTTGCAAATGGTTGGCGGCCTGAAACTGCTACGGAGTGGGCTGTATATGCCTATTTTTTAATTCGTAAAAAAAAGGGTGAATACAGATTACAGGTATTTTCTGAATTGATTCACCCTGGTTTAGATAGAATGTGTGCGTTGGGTTGGATTGTTGCTGCACTAGAGGCAACAGGAAAAGTCCCAGCACCACCCGAAAGAAAAGGTAAATAATGACACTTACAAACTTGCTCTCAGCTATAGAACAGAACAGCAAAAGGCCGCTGCTCTGCATACAGGTACTGTTCTTCTGTTTAGAAAAGCAGTCAGAAGGGCAGCGTGTAATTTTCAAAAATGAAATTGATGGGTTTCTTTGTAAAGACGAAAGTAAGATGAAAGCGTTCTCCAAAAATACAAGCGCCGTTATTACAGACATGGAAGCCGCAGGTATTCTAGTAAAATACTCTCTGATCTCCGGTGAAGTCTCAGAGTATCGCGGTCAGCCTTACCCCTTGGCAGTCAGCGTCACTAATGAGGTAACAGCATCATTTGGCAGATAGAGTTTTTGCATGCGAAAAAAGTAAAATTTGTTGATGGAGTTAACAAGATCTTACCCCCGCTCACTAAAGCATATCCTAAGTAACCGCTAGGTGCGCTGTAAACGCGCCTAGCAACATGCAAGCGACATACCTACCCTACCCCACATCTAACGTTAGTCCAATGGCTTACAGGGCTTCTCAGGCGGTCTCAGCCTCTGTCATAAAAATCATTAAATTAGTCTAACAATGTAGACAACTCATCAAATTATGAGTTATAATTATTTCATCGAACAGCAATCCGCTTTTCGAATTTAGCCCACAGGGGCAGGAGTTTTAAATGACTATTCAAGAAGCATTAAACATTTTTGGTTTATCCGGTCAGTTAACCAAAGAAGATATTAAAAAAGCTTACAGAAAAGCTTCTTTAAAACATCACCCGGATCGCAACAAAGATAATCCCATCGCAGCGGAAATTATGAAAGCTATCAATGCGGCTTTCGATTTCCTGAGCGCTAATTTCGATAAAATTAATGATTACCAGGCATCTGATGAAAAATCTCATTATAACTACGGTGAAGAACTTGAACGTGTACTGAGTGAGTTAACAGCATTAGCCGGAATTGTTTTTGAAGTTATCGGGAACTGGGTATGGATTTCAGGAGACACCAAGACACATAAAGATGTCCTAAAAGTGATGGGTTGCAAATGGGCATCACAGAAAAAACAATGGTTTTATCGCCCCGAGGAACATAAATCCCGCCGTAACCGTAAAGAACATACTCTCGATGAAATTAGAGAGATGTACGGTACGAACGGCCAGCGTAAATCATATGGCCGCAAAACGGTAGAAAACCGCGCATAAGATTTGAAGGGGGTGCAAGCCCCCTGATTAAAATTCTAAGGGGGGATAATGGAACGTAATTTTTTCTCGAAGTATGAATCTATATTCAATCGTGTATGCGTTTTTTTGGGTGAAGGATGGAAGATTGATCGTAGAATCCAGGATGATTACAGAATTCATCTTATTCACCCTGATTACCGGAATTACTCTATTTCGGCAAGGTTAGAAAATAATAAAATCAAGTTGCTGGGGTGTGTCCATCTAACCAGAAGAGGAAATCAATTTTCCTCTTGTTCTGTTTCTCCTTTGCGTGATGCTATTGGAATCGCTAGGGATATAAAAAGAAAGATATTGTGTAATGCCCGCGAACAAATTTCATTTTATGAAGCAGACACGAAAGGAGAACGTCTTTTGCGGGAAGAACGAGAATATACCATTAACCTGCTTTCTCGGCTTGTTGATGCTAAAAAATATGAGGGTTATTACGGTGGCCTTTGTCAAATAAAAACCAATCATGGAATAACTGGAAAGGTAGATGATACCAAGGGGGTAATATACAGGTTGGAATTGGACGACCTAAATAAAGACCAATTAATAAAACTCATAGGGTTCATATCTACTCTTGAGCGGTAGCAGTATAAGCGGGTATTTAACCCGCCTATACTGCTTTGCAATATATGCTTATTCAGTTTTGCTGTTAGGTGAGGCGCAATGAATATAATCGAAAAGAAAAAATCTAAAGGCAGTAAAAGTATATCGCTGACTATTACAATGCCAAATGAAAGCGATAAATTAATCGCAAAACTAAAAATACTAGGCCGCACTAACCCTCCGAACGGAGGCGAGCGCATGCGTTATATTATGTTTGAAAAGGATGTTGAGATCAGCAACGTTTCTGAACTGCATTCATTGTTGTGGCCTGAAATTAACAGCAATAGGGCATTGCAAGGTATTGATGTTATTCTTGATGAATTATGTGCTGAGGCAAAAAAATGATAAATACCGCAACCCCGCAGGAACTAAAAGAATTGCAGGTCAAAACGGGGTTAAACAAGGCAGAATTGGCCGCAAGGCTGGGTATGACAGCCGCTGCCTGGGATAATTTGATTTCCGTGAATAGCCAGCGAAATTTGCCAGCGATTAAATACGAGTTTTTGCTGTTATTAGCTGGCGAACATCCTGAATATGTTCTTCAAAAACGCAAAAACGTGATGGTTTAAGTTCATAACCCCACCCCCGTAGCTTACCTGCTTATCAGCAGGTCGCGCACTCGCAGTACCGCGCCGCTGGCCGCTTAGCGTCCAGCCGTTCCCGGCCGCAAGCGTCCGGCGCTAACTGCGCCCCACCGGGGGGGTTGTGTGAGTTAATCATTTGCTGAAAGTTCGTTTAGGCTAAGCAGGGAGGGGGTGTGATTGGTGGTTTTTATCAATCACGCACCGGCTTTGCCGGGTCTCGGCGGCCTGCCCATTCCATAATATGATGCTTTATCTTGCCGCCTTTATGTCCTTCGGACATTCCCTAAGCCAGCTCGCACGGCTCACAGGCTTTTTTTATGATATATAATTATCCTAAAATATTTAATTTTATTAAATGGCTACTCATCAAATTATGAGTTATAATTATTGTATTAAATAACTTGTTTTAACTCTGACCAATAGGAAGTTCACATGTCTAAAGAAATTAAAAACATCCTAGATGTTAAAAATGCGGCCAGCAAATTGTTGCTTAAATTTCAGACTGGTAAAATCACAAAAGATGTTTTATATGCAGAAGGTGCTACTTTAACAATTATATTTAACGAGGTAATGAATAATGCATGTGATGATGATACTTTTTGTCATGTGAAAGATGCCGCCGGATTATTAAACGCAATTAAACATTTTTCGACAATATAGTAAGATAACATAGACAACCCATCAAATTATGAGTTATAATTTATAACATAGAAAGGCACGCCGCCTTTCTAATTTAGCCCAACGGGGCAGGAGTTATATAATGTTAGATATTGAAACTATTTCCGTTCGTGAAGTTTCACATAGCAAGCGTACCTGTTTTTATCCTGCTGCATTTTCCGGCGCTTTTATCCTCGGTGAAACTATGATTCTCAATTTCATGAGAAATCACTCTGATAATTATGATGGTGGCCGCTGGAAATATTATTCTTGCACTAATGGCGCGTTTTTTTCAGCGCCAGAAAATGAAACCTATCGTTTGTCTCTTCCTAATTATTTTCAGGAATCAGTATCTGGTAAAGTTGCTGGTATTATCGCAATGATCTACGCACTTTCAAATCTTAGCGGCGTGGCAGATGATAAAGGATTCCATAACCTGACAGAATATTTAGTGCATAAATATAATCTGCTTTGGCAGTACGTGAACACACTGAGCAGCGAAGAATACGGACAGATTAAACGCGCTTGTGATTGACCTATCAGGGAAGGGGAAGCCCTTCCCTACCCGCCTTGCTAGCTGGCATAAGCCAAACGGAACCCCGCCGACTCGGGAGGGAACACCACAATGATTAAGTTACTTAAAAGCCAGCTTCTGGACTCAACCTGGTTTATCAGTGATATTAATGTCGATTCTGATTTTCTAAGCCCTGGTTTTTTTTATGAAGATGAAAAAACGATTGATCGTTATATGGATGGATTTATTACATTAAAATGTAATTTGGATAATAATGTAGACGAAGATAAGCAAGCCCGTCTTGTTCTGTATTGGGAGTGTGATTCATTTGTCGATGGTTCTTTTAATACTCGCATTGCATTGAATGAAACGGTATTAATTGAACACGTTAATTTCATAAATGAACTTGGGGAATCAATTATATTATCACCGTTAGAGATTATTAAAATCATCGAAAGCAATATCGATAAGTTTAGATTTGGTGGTTTTGATTCATGGGATGTTTATATTTGTAGTAAGTTTTAAATAAAAGGGCGAAAGCCCTTTATTTTTTCTCATAGGACTTGAATTAAATATAACTATATATATAATTATATTTATGGAACACGCCATATACGGAACCCCGCCGACTCGGGAGGAGAATCACAATGAAAAAGTACGAAGTTCGTTGCGCTGTAATTCACCTGGTATGCTCTTTAGGCCATGCGTTCATTAAGCTTGAACGTCGCAATGGCCGCTTAGTTATTTTGCATAAAGAAAATAAGCATGGCCGCTGGGATGTTCGTTATCTTCCCAAGTTCAGGAAAGAAGCTACGCCAGAATTATTTGATAAAGTTTCTGGCTGGGTAGATTCAGCTTTAGCTGAGGCGTTGAAAATTGGTGTTGGGTATTACAAAAAAGCGAAAGTAATCAATATCTGGACAGGTGAAGTAGTAGAACGTTGGTAATATTTTGCGCGCCGCTGTTGGCGGCGCTGACTAGAACCCCGCTATCTCGGGAGCTATCCATGTGTAATACGATTGAATTTGAAGGTAATCAGATCTCTTTAGGTGATATTTTTGTTTCTATTTGGGGCTACGAACAGACAAATGTTCACTTTTATCAGGTAGTAGGCGTTGCAGGTAAATCCACTGTTAAACTTCGTGAAGTTGAATCCAGAGAGGTTCCCGATCACAAAGACGCATATTCAGGGGAAAAATACGCAAAACCTGACTATTTCAAAAACAATGACATTCTAACTCGCCGCCTGGTAAAAGGATGCACTAAGCCAACAGTGAAGGATGATCATGCAAGAATGCGTAAAATCGATCCCTTGAAGGGCTATAGTTATTCAACAGGTGCATGATCTCAAGCGTCTAAGTCTGGATAAATATGATCGCCCCTTTCGGGGCGATTTGTTTTCAGAATGGTGAAAGCATGGCTAAACCCATGCTTTTTATTTGCAACTCCCTTTAATTATATATATAATTAAAGGGTAGCAACGGCTACATCGGAACCCCGCCGAACTCGGGAGAGGAAACAATCATGGCTTCTCAGATTATCTTAAATTCTTGCTCTATTTCTCAGCCCTCTGAATTTTTATCCGCGGATTCCCTTGGCGAATTTTGCCAGCGTCTAATTAAGAATATGAATGCTGGCGTACCAACAAGAATGCCTCGGTTACATGGTTGGCAGCTTGGCTATATGCTCAATGCTATTAAGGCCAGTGCAATCAACTAACAAATCAAACGGCGCAACGCTTCGCATTGCGCCGTTTGTATAGGTAGGGTATATGATCGGATTTCCACACGGTTTTGATGTCAATTTCCTAGAAAGGCTTGCCGCTTCTCTTTCTGATGGATGGATCTTGAATAAGGTGCTTAGCGCCGGGCGTAGTACAGTGTATTTTTCTAATCAAAAAAATAGAGATTACATGATCTCCGTTTTTGCCAGTAAAGGAAAGTACGCCATTTCTACTCTGCTTGTTCATTCTGTATGGGGGAAGCCGGAGGATTTTTGTAGCATGCATGCCTCCATGAAACGCAACCCTGATCATGTCGCCAATGAAATCAAACGAAGGCTTTTGCCTGGCTATGATGCTGCTATTTGTGAAAGTAAAATTAATTTAAAGAAGTATCAGTGCGAACGCGAGAAAGGCGACCTTATAGTTTCTGCGCTAAAGCGTCTTTTTAAGATGCATCAAAATGGATTAAATTCTTCGCATTTGTTTTATAGTCGCGGGAATGACAAGCCTGATCTTGATGTGACTCGTTACGTATCAAGCGGTGATCGGTTTGACCTGAAAATCAAACATATTGATGGTGAGCTTTTGGTGAAAATCGCAGCACTGATAAAAGAACATGAGGGAGCTTGATTTGGCAGTTTTATTTTTTGATGAAGTAATAAAAGATAATAAAAAATTTGTGTTCTCTGTTGAAAGGGATGATCAAGGTTATTTAGTTACAGCATTCAATTATCGTAGGTTTGGTGATCAACCCTTTAAGCTTATGAGTAGTGGGGCATGGCGCTCAGAGGATAAGGAAGGGCTGGAAAAATTGGAATGCATGCGATCAAGGCAAGGAAAGAAATTTTTACGCACTCTCAATCAGCCATGATTTTTTGCATGCAAAAAATTCTTTATGGTGACACCTTCGGCTCCACAACATTTCATGTTGTGTCGTCGAGTCCAACTCAGCTAGCCATATTACATATGGCAAGCTTCGCGGAACCCCGAAACGGGTTTCCGGCCATTCGGCTATGGCCTGATGTCTAGACCCAATTTATGCGCCCTGTAATTAATTATAAGCAACTTTAATTTAAAGCTTTAGGGGGGTATTGCTATGGGCGTTAAGTGTTGTTATGGTTGATATTATAGCCCTATTTTCCCACATTCATCAATTACCACGGCCTCCCGGCTTTAACTGCTTTAGCCTCAGCTTGCAGGTAATATCTCTCTCTATCCTCATTGCTCGCAGCCTCCAGTGCAAGTAGGGCGGCTCTAACCACGTTGCTCTTGCTTATTTTGAATGACGCAGACTCGATCAGTGTAGTTAACCGCTCATGTTCTTCATCACTCAGGGAAATGAGCATTTTGGTGATTATTTTATTAGTCATTACCGTACCTGTTATTGTCAGTGTTTATTGTCATAAGGGGATGGTCGCTACAATCCCCACAAAGAATCTTTAAGCTGTTTTTTCCCCAGGCATTTGCATGGCAATTCGGGCAAGTGAATTTGAACCGAGTTTGTTTTTCATCTGTTGGACGAAAAACAAGCGTGTCGATGAACTCGCTGCCAGTATTATCACCATCACCATCACCATCATCGTCACCATCATCGTCACCATCAAGTGAGAATGGCAAGCTAATGCCGCCAAGCAATCCGGCCATCGTGCTCTGCCTTACAGGAGGGAAGCGATCAACCCAGGATAATGTGAACTCTTTAGTTAGCAGGGAACGGCAAGCTTTTTCATATGCCCCATTTTTAACAATGTAATGAGACATACAATCACCGGTGATCGCACCACCTTCTTTTCCGGTACTGGATGGGTATAAACCAACATTTATCATCCAGTCTGCCCATTGGCGATTATGATACCGACCTCGACCCGGTTTACCGTTGTGTTGTTGGTCAAGATGAACCATTTCATGGACGAGAGTACTTAGTGTTTCTTCTACAGAGCGAATGCCAAAATAAGATGGGTTAAGCGCAATTTCATCCGTGTAAACTTTGCTTCCTCGCGCTACAAAGCGGTTACTCGAAAAGTACCCATAGGTTCGTTTCTCGCGTTGCAGGGTAATCAGGCAAGCGGGTAAACGGTTATCGAACAAAGTTTTGTTGAAGTGCTCATATGCAAGCTGGAGTTCTGCATATGTTTCAGTTGTAGGGAGACTAACACTCATCATCACCTCCATTTGTATTGTACAATCCAATTGTATTGTACAATACAAAACAGAAATAAAAAAAGGGCTTTCGCCCTTTAGAATATTAAATGGATCATTGCACCGGAAAGCAACAAGACCGCTACGACGAGCAGGGAACTCAAAACAAGCAAAATCTTAATTAATTTGCTTTGTTTAATTAAATGAAAGCGAATTGAAACTAACGCATCCATTTCAATGCCGTTTTTATCTTTCAACGCAACACTTATTTCCCTGCTTGCATCTTCTAATCGTTTAGTTATAGAAAATGCATCAATTGAAAATTTAGCACTGCTTGCCTGAGTCTGTTTACTCGTATCATTAACCTTTAATTCAATCTCACTGAGTTTTCCAACTAACTCATGAATATCTTCAAGAACAGTTGCGGCTAATGATTCAATCAGTGTTTGTGATTTCATTTTTATTTTCCGGTAATGGTTTTAAATACATTATCCAGATTATCTTTAGCAGAACGAGCAAGACGTGTCATTGAAATCATACGAACAGCGGTACGCTTCTCCTCATCTGTTTTTGCTTCGCGCATCTTCAAGCGCCAATCGGTAGGATCATTGAGTAGTTTGTCGATGGTAGTGCCATATGTTTTCAGGAGTGGATAAATCTCTGACGTTTCGACTTTGGCCGAAGGAGAAAGCGTGAATAACTTCTCTTCTTTGTGCATTGCAAAAAGAGGATAGAATACATCCTCAACAACATCGTCTACTTCAACCTTGTTCATCACTACTTTGATTTTTTTCGCTGGAACACCAAGAGCACTCAGGGCGCGAATAGTAGACATGGTATCATCAATCTGTTTTGATTCTTTTACTGCCGGGACAACAAATAAATCAAATTCTTCGTGAGAACCTTTATACTGGCGCATTAATTTCATCAAATCCTCAACATTACTCGCGCCAACGTCGATAATCGCCTTTTCAGACATCATCATTTCTTCAAGGATAACCCCAAAGTCTTTACCACGAACCTTTTCTGCATCACTACCTGCGTTGATACTTTCGACAGTAAGATAAAGAGCATCAGGAATGCGGGGAACAAAAAGGTTATCACCAAGCGTTGTTTTACCGTTGTTACCCGAGAAATTGATAATAGCTACTTTCATTTATTCTTCCCTTTACCGAGAGGTCTATGCTGCTGGAGATATTTGGTATTTAATCCTGAGCGTTTTTCAGCGTCAAGCATTGTTTCAAAACTTACATCAGGAACTGTATCTGAGTTAGTGTCTTTAACTTCACCTCCCTGAATATCTTTTGCATGCAAAACATATTCAGGCTTAACAGTTGATTCAGCATTGCACTCAATATCTTCAAAATCTTCTTTATACTTATGGAAGTAATGTTTAAATGTCAGGGGATTAATCTTCATATCCTCAGCGATACTCTTGATTGTATACCCCTCACTTCTCTTTCTCATTATTTCCGGCATTGCATTCTTTATTAACACTGACAGCTTTTGCTTAGCCATGCCTCCCCCTTTGTCTACCGTCTATTCTGATCACTGCCCACCACCTTGTCAACTGATTTTTCTACATTATTACTACCTTATTACTCCTGTTTTAATACTTAACTACTATCTTACCAATACCATTTCAATCCATTACTTATACACTTTCACTACTATTTACCGGGTTTCAATGTCAAATACGCCCTGACACTGCCCCCCTTAACCCTAATGCGCTCAAAAAATCCCCAGTTTTCCCTTAACCCTTAACCCTAAAAAGCCATACACAATACGCACCCTAAAGGGTGCTGTATTGCGCTGATTTAAAAAGATACGTATAATTTATAAACATAGTGAAGCATCATATGTAACATCATATTTTAAAGCTTAAATTATCGAAATATACATGTAAAACATCATGTTAGTAATACTATCTAACATCATATTCAAAGGCATGCTATCAGGAGGTAGGTATGGCGGGTAAAAACTTCAACTCGCGGCTCAGTTTGTTGGTTTCTGGCGAGTTGGAAAGCACCCTACGAGAACGCTCAAAAGGGTTTGAATCATTCTCTGACTACTTGCGTTATTTATTAGAGAAAAATAGTGATGATGAACAATTTAAAGATACAGTAATTAATAGCATACTAGATATTGGTGAGAAAATTGATTCAATGTCTAGTGCTGGTAAAAATGATTCCAATGCTACTCTCACCGAAATTCTTTTATTGTTAAGATTCCTAGCAAAACCGGAGGTTCTTAATAAAGTTAAAGCTGAAATGTCCCGCCTCGGTATTTCTCAAACGGAGTTATAAATATGGGAAGAAATTCTGATTTACATAAACTTGGCTTTTTTATGACTGCATTTGCTCCTGCAATTGGTTGGCTAGCAGCAGCGAAAAAAAATGGGTTGGCACAAGTTACTCAACCAAAAATTACAGGGTTTATAAATCTTTTTTCTCATACGTTTGAACATCCAATTCTCTACATTTCTTCTGGTGGTGCATTTATTGCAGCTATAATTTTGTGGATTTTAATGGTTAAAATTAATAGCCCTGATTTTATGGGGTATAAATTTGATTATCGGTTAAGGGGTAGTGATATTGTTAGTGCAGAGGCTCTTAATAGACTTACGACGAAAAGAAAAGAAAAACAGGTTGTATTCGGCACTATAAAAATGCCAACGGACATAGAAAATCTTCAAACATTAATAGTTGGTGCAACAGGTTCTGCGAAAACGTTGATTTTAACTCAGGCCATGTACTCAATTTTATTACGTGGAGACCGACAAGTTATTGTTGATCCTGATGGATATTTTACTTCGCTTTTCTATAAGCCGGGTGATGTAATTTTAAATCCACATGATGAACGAACTCCTGGCTGGGTTATCTTTAATGAAATGAAAGAAACCTACGACTATGAAACATATTCATTCTCTCTTGTTCCTCTCGGCAAAAGCTCTACAGAAGAAGAATGGAATGGGTATGGGCGATTATTAGTAACAGAAGTTTTTAAGAAACTCCATTCACAAGGAATAAATGATTTCACACAGCTTTATTATTGGTGCGTTAATGCTCCCGAGGAGGATTTAGAGGAATTTTGCAAAGGAACGCTTGCTCAATCTCTCTTTGTTGGTACAGACCGTACTTTGGGTTCTGCGCGTTTCGTATTAACGAACAAGCTATCTGCGCATATGATTATGCCTGGCGGTTCTTTCTCTATTCGTGATTATTTGGCTGATAAAAATGGCGGGAATATATTTATAACATGGCGTGAAGATCAAATTGCCACTTTAAAGCCATTAATATCTACATGGGTTGATGTTATTTGCAATGCAATTCTTTCATTACCTGAGTCAGAGGCAAAAAACATTTGGTTGCATACCGACGAATTAGCATCACTTGAAAAAATAAAAGCATTAGAACCAGCTTTGACTAAAGGACGAAAGAAAAAACTTAGAATAGTTTCTTGTGTACAGGCTATTTCACAGTTAGAAGAAATCTGGGGGGAAAAAGGTTCCATTACCTTACGTAGTTGCTATCGTAATTTGATAGCGCTTGGTGGTGCTCGTTCTGATGATAGAACACCAGAAGTTCTATCTAGAGCGCTGGGTGATTTTGATGTTGTCCGTAAGAAAGAAACAAACAGCCGGAACTCCGGTGGAGGAAGTAGCAGCAGCAATGCCGAGGGCAAAGACAAAGATTTTGTGGTCACGGCCAGCGAAATTTCTAACCTGCCTGACAGGGAGGGATATGTTGCATTCACTCGTGGTTATCCAATTGCCAGGGTAAAAGTACCTATTGTTAGATTTAAGGCTCGAAATGCTGCCTATATCCCCCGCTCTGCATTGGGAGGCTAAATGCTTAACGTCACGATCTTAACCGCAGAGAAAAGTGTTGATGATGTTACCCGTTACTTTATGGACGGAATTGACGATTATTATCAGAAGGAAGGTGATTCAAAAACGTGGCAAGGTGATGGTGCGGAACGTTTAGGGCTTGGGAGTGATGTTGATGAAAAAACATTTCGCGATCTGTTAAAAGGAAAGCTGCCTGACGGCCAGCAAATGGCGAGAACCCAACGGAACGACAGTAAAAACCGTATTGCAATAGACTTCACATTTCAGGCTCCTAAATCAGTCTCTATACAGGCACTTATCGGGGGTGATTCACAAATTATTGCTGCCCATGATCGCGCGGTTGCTGCGGCAGTGAAGGAGCTTGAAAAGAGAGCTAAGACCCGTCAGAAAATGAACGGTAAGAGTTATGTTCAAAGTACCGGTAATCTGATCGTGGCAAAGTTCAGGCATGAGACAAATCGTGAAAAGGAACCTCATCTTCATACCCATGCCGTTGCATTGAATGCTACACAACGAGCAGATGGGGAGTGGCGAGCTTTAGTTAATGATGAATTGGTAAAGAATCCAATTTACTACGATATGGTTTACAAGTCGGCTTTTGCGAAAGAACTTGAAGATCTCGGCTATAACCTACGCTTGGAAAAGCACGGCTTTGAACTTGCTCATATCTCCCGAGACCAGATTGAAGGAATGTCAACTCGACTACAGCAGGTTGACGAAAAACTCAGAGAAATGGGATTAAGCCGGGAAAATTCTACCGCCGCACAAAGAACGTTAGCTGCAAGAACAACCCGGAAGAAAAAGGATACCTCAATAGAGCGCGAGGATTTATTCAAACAGTGGGACAAGAATGCTAAAGAGCTGGGCATTCAATTTGACAGCAGAAAACTCAACCTTGATGGGATCGGGTATTCCGATAAAGTTTCGGAAGTCTCAAAAAATATTGAGGGGGTTTCTTCTCAGGAAATGACGAAACGTGCTGTTCAGTTTGCTATCAATCATCACACGGAACGCCATACCATAATCACATATGAAGAACTGGCTACTACGGCGCTGAATCATGGTATGGGGAAATCCACCGCCGAATCTGTAGATCTTGAGATTGAGCGACTCAAGGCCAGTGGAAAATTGATCACAGAAAAGCCACTTTACACGGCAATTAATACTTCCTCAGTAAATTCCCTCACCCGTGAAGAGTGGATTAAGGAAATGATTGAATTAGGCCGCTCAAAACAAGATGCCCGGCGACAAGTCGATTTAGCCATTGCTCATGGTCGTTTAGTCAAGCAAGCCGAACGTTTCACTACCCAAAAAGCGCTAGAGCAAGAGAGGAAAATACTTACCAGTGAACTTACCGGGCGTGGCGCGAGTAAGCCCGTATTGTCGAATGAAGATGCTCACGCATTTATGGACACCACCACGTTACGAAAAGACCAGAGAGAAGCCGCTGAGCTAATTTTATGCTCAGACAGTAGAGTACTTGGGGTTCAAGGTCAGGCAGGTGTAGGAAAGAGTTTTATGTCTACGTCCGTGACGGAAAGACTTAAAGAAGCGGGCTATACGGTACACATCCTTGCACCTTATGGATCACAGGTAAAGTCATTACAAAAAGACGGTATGACTGAGGCGCGTACCGTCGCATCTTTCCTTCACACGTTGAGCCGCGAACATACGCTTGATAGTAAAACTTTTATCTATGTTGATGAAGCCGGGGTACTGCCAAACCGCTTAATGGCGAAGCTTGCTGATATTTCAGCAAGTTCAGGTGCTCGCCTTGTTTTAATGGGCGACACAGAACAAACCAAGGCAGTCGAAGCTGGTATTCCGTTCTCCCTTCTGCAACGGAATGGCATGGAAACAGCGGTGATGAATGAAATTCAGCGCCAGAAAGAAAATCCAACATTGCTTAAAGCTGTTGAACTGGCAGCCGTTGGAAGAAGCCTTGAGTCTCTTGCATTAATAACTCAGGTTGCAGAAACAAAAGAATCAGTTATCCGCTATAAACAAATTGCTGATGAATACGTGAGCCTGGATAAAGATGAACGTGATAAGACACTGGTACTGACAGGTACAAACGAAAGCAGGGAACAGATTAATGAGTTAATTCGTACCGGATTGAACATTCGAAATGATATTGAAATCACTGCGTTATCGCGTTTTGATTCTACTCAAGCTGAGCGCCGTTATAGCCGGAACTATAACGCAGATAGCACAGCTATCCGTCCAGAACGAGACTACCCTCATGCTGGGTTAGTAAGGGGAGAAGTCTATATAGTCAGAGGACAGGGCGAAAATAATACCCTGATTATTGAGAACAAAGGGGGCGATCGTTTTTCTATTAACCCGGCACACCACAAGCATATCTCAGTTTATAAACTGACCAAACAGCAATATGGTGTCGGTGATAAATTGGTCATCACACGAAATGATGCTGGCCTTGATGTTGCCAATGGCGATAGGGTGACAGTTGCAGCAATAAAAAACGATCAGCTTCATCTAAAAATTGACGACAGAGAGATAGTACTAAATACAAAGGAAAAACTACACCTTGACTATGCCTATGTGTCAACCGTGCATTCTGCTCAGGGGTTAACGTCTAATCGAGTGATTGCCAACATCGAAGCTAAATCAAGGACGGTAAGCAAAGATTGGTACTATGTAGCAATCTCCCGCGCAAAGCATGTGGTTAAAGTATATACCGACAATATCAAAAAATTGCCATCTTCCGTTGCCAGAGCTAGCACTAAGCAAGCAGCAATGGAATTAAATCATAAGGTTATGGAGAAAACCCAACAAAAAAGCAAAGAGAAAGCCTGATGCAAAAATTTTTGCATGCAAAATTTTTTGCATGTACCAGAACAAAAAAGAGAACTTAATGGAAAGTAAAAAGCAAAAATATCTGATGCAGTTCAGGCGTTGTTCCAGCATCGACACGCTGGAAAAAGTGTATGAAAGGTTGGTAGAAAAACTTACTGGTGAAGAACTTGATGCCGTGCTTAGCGCATCAGACCATCGACGTGCTGAGTTAATGCATGGCAAGTTGTGGGATAAAGTACCAGCATCAGCCTGGCGAAACGTCAGGTGATAAAATGTTAAAGGCCGGGGAGTGGTTTTCCCCGGCCTTAGCTACGTTTCCGTCACGCTCAGAAGAACATGCGGATCAATTCTAAAAGGACGATAATCGCTTTCAGAACCATGATGATTTTATCAATCATGCGTTTCTCCAGTTCACTGGAGCGAGAACACCACGGCTTACTCTTACACTGCCTGTCACCGTGGCTCTCTTTACTGTTAGATGCAGAGCGTTCCCCTCCTGCCAGAGCACCGGACACAGCACCACCTGTTTGTACGGTCAGGACTTTAAATCGTTCATACCCGTTCAGGCCGGGTTTAAGGGCAGGGAAGATCGCCGCAGAGCTAACCCGCTGATTATACCGGGTTAGCGCCATACATCCACACTTAACCGCCGAGGGTTGCAAATCGGCTGTTACGGGATATAATTAGAGCGTTAGATGCAGAGCGTTCCCCTCCGGTCAGAGCACCAACTCCGCACCGGAACGATAAAAAAGCCGACCTCACCAGTCGGTTTTTTTACGTCTATGATCTGGTCAGCAGATCCCGCGCCGTCTGCGCGTCATAGCTGAATGACAGGCCGTTCCCGGTCAGCACATCGAGCGAGAACACGCGCGTATAGACTTCGGTACTCCGGGCATAACGATGCCCCAGCAGCCCCTGTATGGTTTTCTCCGGTACACCGCTCATGAGCAGGTGCATGGCAAACGAGTGCCGGAAGGTATGCGGCGTGACCGTTATCGGAAACGTTACCCCGTCACTTTTTGCGCGGGCTACCGCAGCGTTCAGCCAGTTCAGCGGCGTTTGCCGTGACTTCACTTCCCACACCGGAACATGCTTAACCCGCTTTCGCCAGGTGGCGAGGTATTCCCGCATCCGTTGCACGTAGGCGGCATCGAGCAGCGGCACGATTCTTATGCCGGGTTCGGGCGGTTTGCGGTAGCGCGGATCGGGGTGCAGGGTGTCAGCATCAACAGCCGGACGACCACGCCCCCGGACGGCTTCGCGGTTGCGTTGTTTCAGGGTTTTCAGCATCACCACCGCTTGCGGGTGGCGGCGTGACGGCTCCAGCGTAAAACAGGCAGGTGTCAGCGCCAGCGCTTCATTGAGCCGCGCCCCGGTATTCCACAGCGTTTCAAAATACATCCGGGCGGTGAGATCATCTATATAAGAAAGCAACAGACCCACTTCCGGCGCGAGCAGGTATTTCGGCAGACCCGCGCCGAGGTGCGCGGCGTAGTCCCGCATTGTCCTGGCGGCATCGAGCGACCACGACCCGGCGACGTTGCCCGGAACGGTGACGCTACGTGAAATCTGAAAATTTCCGGCAGGTAAGTTACTCAATTTTTAAATCTCCGCATCCTGATAAAAACCCGCTGCCGCCTACGGGCTAAAGCCCTCCGTTGTCCGGGCGTTCAGCCAGGCACAAACAGGTTTGCGCATGGCTTCGCTTCCCCCTGGTAAGAACCGGTACTCAGATCGCAGGGCAGGGAGTAAATCAGCCAGGCGGCGCGGTGTCAGTATTATGGCGTACCGGGCGGCGCAGTCCGAGGACAATAAATCCGATCACCAAAATAAAAATTGGACATTTTTTCCGATAGTGCCGTTTTGCCTGGGCGGTTTGCGCCGGGAACCGGACGTGTCCGGGCGGCGGGTGCGCCCCGTTGTACTGATTAGCCCAGGATATGGGCGCGGAGGCCGCAGATCAGCACCAGATATGGCGATCATTACAATGTATGTTGTAACTAATGTAATGAGGGAAGGGTACTGGACAAAATAACTGTTATGTCCAGGTGCCTGATGAATTAACCCGGAGCCGGGAACAGGCCAGCGCCGCTGGCGACCAGTGCGCGGGGATCTGACCGGACACGTCGCCCGGAACGCGGGGAATCTTGTTCAAAATTACTGTAGCGGTCGCAGCTGAGGATCGACTTGGCCAACGCGCTCGATGCACAACCGGCGCGAACGTGAATTGTTGTTTTACAGACACTTAGGTTGTTTGCAGTGCGAAAAAAATCGGTGAGTATTTTTGATGGAGTCAGTAACGGCGGTGCGCTACGTGAAATCTGCGATTTGGCGGGAGGGTTTACCGGGGAGAATTGACGAAAATCGCCCCTGAACACGAGATATGATTGTATTTAATGCTATGATGTCATTTACGGCAACGATATCATAAAGAGGCAACATGGAATTATCACAACT
Source organism: Citrobacter sp. XY323 (assembly GCF_025106035.1). Taxonomy (NCBI): domain Bacteria; kingdom Pseudomonadati; phylum Pseudomonadota; class Gammaproteobacteria; order Enterobacterales; family Enterobacteriaceae; genus Citrobacter; species Citrobacter sp. XY323. The sequence continues at coordinate 22,691 of NZ_JANYUK010000020.1, read as the reverse complement.
CTCCCTGCGGATTCTGACAACGCTAATCACCCGCCTGAAAGTCAGGGCGAAAGAAGAAAATATATCGGTTAACACGCTGGTGACGGCAATGATTGAAACCGGACTGAATGACGGCGGTATCAGCGCCGAGTTCGGACGGTTAAAAGCAGAACCCGCTGTTGCCCTCGCAAATATCCACCGTAAATTATGTGATCCTTGGCACACTGGAAATATAGTGCCATTGTCGGAGGCTGAAATTAAATTTCTGGCAGACGGTACGCGAGAGCATATGGATAATATCGCACTGGCTGGCAGCTATTACAATAACATTTACCAGTTGGCGATAAACCCGGAAACTATTACCGGGGCAGACGATTATCGTTCTCTGCTGGCTTTCTGTATTCGCCATTATATTGCTGATATGAACGAACGAATGCAGTTTGCAAAGACGCAATGCCCGGAAAATATAGCGCCATCAACCCTGCATATTAAGGCCGGGGATCTGGTCTTTACCATCAGTGTTACGGGTACTGAGTTTAACCGATTCGCCAGCACTGACGAACGCCGCCCCCCATTATTCAGCATGCAGTGCAAAGGTAACAGTTTCGAGGCTACGCTGGATTGGGATGTGTTTACCGCACTGGTTAGGTTACTGGACGCATTCAGGAAAGGGGAAGCGTGTGAAAGCCGCAGCGGTGCAGCAGCGCGATTAATCAGGAACGGGGCAGCACAGAATGAATGGTGGCTGTTGCTCGGGAAACTACAGTTGCGAGTGGATAGCAAAACGCTGGATGCGCTGGCCTCAGAGATTGACGAACTGGTAAACGGCACATGGTCAGCCACCTTTGCACAATTAATTATTTTATACGGAGAAGGATAATCGCTATGAGTAGCCAATTAAAAGAAAATCAGATTTTACACGAAGGTATCATATTCAATCTAATTATGGGTGATCCCAATGGTTCTGATGGGTACGTGTATTTACAGGATCAATTAAACATTGACGCTAACTTCTGCGTAAGGGCATTGTATAACAGTGAAAAAATCATTGCGGTATTAAAAAATAAAAATGATGCAATCGCAGTGTCTAGATATGCAGCTTCGCATGATGGTGGTTATGGGGATGTCTGTATTATGTCATCAGACAGTCCGGTAACTCACCAGGATCATTACGACTGGATTTTAGGTTAGTTTTTTAAACAGGCCGCTAGCGCGGCCTGAGAGTCATCCCGGTCAGGCTTAAATTCCACGACCTCAGCACCGTAATGCCACGCAGAGCGTTTCGCGTTGGCTTTCTTATCAAATACTCTTGCTGCATCAATATCGTGGCTGAAAATTCCATTTTTCATTAAATATCCTTCACGGACAGTACAAAAAACAACATAAGACATTTTTGACATAATCGGCATCTGATATAGCGAATTGTCCTATAAGTATATCCGTCCAGATCACGCACAGCCAGCAGAACTAGACAGAAGACGCTGTATGTCTAACTGCCGGAGGAATTAACAGAGGGAGAGCGAACACGTCACATTCTGGCACATGCAACATTTTGTGGCATGTTAACCCGGAGCCGGGAACAGGCCAGCGTCACTGGCGACCAGTGCGCGGCGATCTGCCCGGAGCGCCGGGAATCTTGTTCAAAATTACTGTAGCGGCCGCAGTCGTTCAGGAAGTTGGCCAACGCCATCGAGCGATTGCCGGCGTTTCAGTGAATTGTTGTTTTACAGTCACTTACGTTGTTTGCGGTGCGAAAAATATTGGTGAGTATTTTTGATGGAGTCAGTAACGGCGGTGCGCTACGTGAAATCTGCGATTTGGCGGGAGGGTTTACCGGGGAAAATTTACAGAGCAGCACCACAAAAAACCGTAAAATGTAACGCATGATTGCTTTACACTTTCGGCAACTGGCGCTATTATAACCTGTAACGCAACTTTGCTTTACGATTACCGGGAGCCGGATATGAAATTCAGACGACAGGAACGTTATTCTTATCACTGGACGCCAACTAAGGAAGCCGCTTATTTACGCAAGCCGCAGCGCGTACAGAATAAACTGGCTGCCCGGTATCCTCTTATTGCCGACCAGCTTACAACGCCGCAGAGTTCGCTGGAAGTGGAAAAACAACGCCGGGAAGAAATGAGCAATAAATCAGAAATGAATATGCGGAATTTTCGCGCTACTCAGTGGCGACAAGCCCGGAAACTTTATTTTTCATGCGACACAAATACCCGCGATATTATTAAAAAGGCATGGCAGGACGGCGTATACCCGGCTGATCCAACCTACCTGATTTATGTCATAGAGAAACATAACGGTGACTATCAGCGCCGTTGTGATTTCTACGCCGAACAGCACAGAATATTGCGCGAAGAAACCGCCCGGATTTATAACATCCGTGAAAACCAGATTGATTTATTCCAGTAACCGGAGTGACAAACAATGAAACAATCAGTGTCTGAAAAGTTAATTGCTTTCTATTATACATTAGCCTTGTACGGCATTTTCAATATATCCAGATTTACGAAAGAGGATGCAATGAGAATGAAAGATAACATGGGTGAAACCGTCGCCATGATTTACGCTGTATATGCCAAAATGGTGCTGCCATTTATTACTGTCTTTGCGGGTTACATGGCTGTATATCTGACATTCTGCTTCATTCGCCAGATCACAGCGAAAGGGGGTAAATAATGGCAACGGTCAACGTGAACGTGCGTATTGACGCAGAACTCAAGCAAAGCGCCGATGAAGCGATGCAGATCGCCGGAGCCACACCGACACAGGCTATTACCCTGCTGTATCAGTACATCGCTGAGAACAAGCGTCTGCCCTTTGTGGTGACGACCAGCGTAAAAACGCCGGACGATCTCACCAGTGAAGCGACAGAGCTATTAGCTACCGCGCTGGCGGTGGCGCTCAACATGGAAGCCGGGCTTAAAGACAAAGTGGAAGCCGGGCTTAAAGACGAAGGGCAGATGCCGGGTAAAACCATGCTGGAGTATTACAACCGCCTTGATTTTCTGTTTACCAGTGCCAAAGAAAAGACGGTACAGCCACAGGAACGGCGTGAACTGACACTCGCGATGAACAATTTAAATAAATTGTTAACCGTCATTGTCGATTTTACGGATTTTGGCTACGGGTATGAACTTGTCAGATTACGCCCATCAGAAAAGAACAAATTTAATATTGCGATTTCGACGTTTGAGCGCAGCATGTTTGAACTGATTAACAAAGGAAAAGAAGAATGAGTTTCAGTAATAATAAAGCTTACGCGGCAATAAACGTATCACTCAGTGTTATTTTTACTGCATTACTTATTGGTGTCGCTTCACGAAGCACAGATGAAGCAGCTTTGACGGGGAGGTTATTTGGATTAATAATTTGCGATTTCTTTTTCACTTCAGTTGCAACACATATGATCCTTTCCATATTAACCCAAAATAAACAGAATCAGTAAGGACAGTAAATGAATAAAATTACCCTAGGCGTATTGCTGGCGTTATCTTTCTCCGGTTATGCAGCAACGGAGCAGGTCACATCAACGCTGATTGATAGCTTTAAAATCGAAAGTAACTTCCACTTTCCCAGAGGTACAAATACACTTAACGTACATCAAAATGTCACTGTATACAGCTTTAGTGCAAAGAGTATCGCCGCCATTAAAAAGACACTAGCGGAGATTGAACAGAAAGGATTTTCAACAGCAACTGCAAGCCTGAGCGGTCTGGAGGAAAACCAGAACAGCACAATTATGGTATTCCGGGCAAATAAAGAAGGACAGTCACTTTCGCCGTCAGTGCTGTCAGAAGCATTACAAAAAAACGTCAGCATTGAGAGTAAGTCAGGGCTGGAAGGTATTATGCCGGAACGCCTTTACACTCAGATTGATAACGTCAGCCTGTCTGTAGTCAATACCGCGCTGGGTAAATTTGATGATGGCAGGATTGTACTCACTCAATTTATTAACGCGAACAATAACGGCAAGGAAATCGCCACGCATAATAAATTAGGGCTGCCGGAAAAAGGCGCGATCCTCAACATTATCAGAGTCAGGTCAGATGCTTATATGATTGTATTAACCACGATTTAAAAAAGCATCATCGGGAGGACTCAGGAAGATGAAACCACAACGCTATCCCTCCAGTATCATCAAAGTCGGCGCGGTGCTGTATAAAGCTTTTGGCTGGGTAGATGATGAAGGAAAGTGTCATGTTGATGTTGATGAATGGCATGTACGCTCAATACAAAACCGGACGGTATCAAAATATTTTGGTACTAAAAAGGTTGTGATCAGCCTAGTACAAAAACTGGATGATATTACCTGGCAAAAAGGGAAATGGCTTACAAACTTTCCGGTTCATTATCGCCAGAAATTTTATGAAAACGAACCATTACCCAATGGCTTTTATACCACACAAAATATGGCTCTACGTTACGCGCTGGAATCCACCTATATGAGTATTAAGTGGTATGAAGAAGAGAAAGCAGCGGGGTTATGGAGCGCAGAGCATGAAGAAGAATATAATGGAGAGCTAAAGCTGGTAAAAATCATTAAATCCAGAATTACGCGACTGAAAAACATCAAATCAGGAGGCAAGGTATGAAGATTAACACAGAAGATAACCTTGAGAACTGCCCGGACTGCGGCGAGGATATGCCTGGCGGGAACGTTCGGTGTACACGCTGTCAGCGCCAGCACGAAATTGAAAATATGACCGAGGACGATTACCGCGCACATGAAGCCCTGTTCCCGTCAGCCAGCATTGCGCCACAACTGCCCCTCATTACGTATACCGTGGGCGTGAAATCAGTATCAGATATGCTGACTCAACAGGAACAACAGCGGTATAAAAACGCCATACGCGAGGCGATAAAAGCTGCATATCCTGCCTATGACGTTGTGGTAACACTGGACAGCACCATCGGCGGCGCAGACTGTCAGGTGAGTAATGATCCGTATGGTGAAACGGATATAGCGGAACATACGCATTCTATCGCCCACAGCGTCTGGATAGGGGCAGCGTGGCTGGATAAATAAGGGAACAGCCCGAACAGCCGCGAAAGCGGCTTTTTTGTGGCCGTAGGAGAGACTGACCGTAAACCCGGCTTTGCAGTGTGGGGGATTTTACGGCTAAAGCCGTAATGCTTTCTGAGTCCTCGCTGGCGCTGCGGAGCTTCCGGCGTAGAACGCCTCCCATGCGCTCTGCGCATCTAACGGATAGACAGAATAGGTAGCGAGGGAATTAAACGGGAGGCGTAAAAAGGCCGCTGGAGCGGCCTGTTATGTTATTGAGGAAGAGTAGGCCACTTACCACCATGTTCCATGATCGCCTTGATAGAAGCCTCTGCGAAATCATGACTGTATTCACCCCAGTACCGTTTTTTAATGGAGCCGTCCAGTACCTGGAGGAAAGCGAACAACTTACCCTGGCTATCAGCCAGAATACACTTGCAGGCTTTATTCCCACTGTCGTAAAGGAGTCCGTTTACTTCAACTTTGATTTGCATGGCATTTATCCTTGTGCTGTTTTTATCAGTCTACCGCGCAGTTGCCAAAAATCATCACTGTATAGAGACTCATGTCGCATTTTTGCGCATTGCAACTTACCAACCATGAGGATAGCAAGGCCATGAGAGCCAAACATCATAAACACGGTTGAGACCGCATGCAGCGGCGTAGATCCCACGCTCAGGAAAGAAATAGACAGGGGAATTAATATTTTCGTTTTCAACATCCATTGCTATATGACCAACGGTGACTGTTTCATCATTAAGAAATCCATTCATGTAATCACCCGGTTTAATAGCGTTAACTGACCATGCCTGTTCTATTAATTCTCTTCTTGTCGCCCGACATGCAAATCCACGCCAAGCATCACTATTAGGATACACTGACTCACCCTGTTCACTCAGTTGCGTAAATTGCTTATAATTATCTTCCGGGATAGTCTCAACATGCTTTAAGACTATATTAATGAACTCCTCACTAAACTTATCCATTACACCGTCCCTCATTATTAACCCAAAGATTCAATACTAACCTCGTTGGCAACTGCGACTTTCTTAATTTTTTATCACCTGTTACTGTTACATCAACAAGACTCATGTTTATATTGGCAATGTCACTGTAAGACAACAAATCAGACACAATATAGTTTATTTGTTCTGTAACAGGCGTTGCTTTAAACTGATAGCCGTCAACCTCAAAATCACTCTCTACATCTAATTTAATACCATGACCGAGTAGTGTTTTTTCTGCCAACTCTAAACATTGCCGGGTTGCACGCTCCTGAATTTCTTTTAGAGCATTTACATAGCGTGTTGTCAGTTCTTTTAGCTCAGACAGTTCTGTAGATGAATAACCGCTGCTTTCAGCCTTATTGACACCATCAAGAATAGAATTAACTGACCATTGAATTGACGATTCAAATTCAATAATACTTTGAACAATGTCAGCACATTGATAACGTTTCTTATCCTCAGCATCAGGGGTAATTTTACTGTTCAGATTAACAATCCTATGCGCCACAGACTCTGGCTCCAGTGCATTTTCATCAGTAATCAGCTTTTCAGGCTCGTTATTAACCATAAACCACCTCAAATACACCATGACTGGATGATGCCAGTCGAATAAAGACAGAATCACCTTCATCGTCGATAACGTCTACACCCGGCAATGCCAGATGTTCCCGGCTAGCCGTGACCGGATAGGATTTACCCGCCGTAAAGAAATTAACCGCTTCGCCTGGCTCTATGCAAATTACAGAGATGATTGTTGCCATGATTGCCGCCTTTATTATATTGATAAGATCTAACACGCCCCGTTGTACGGGGCTATTAAATGTTTAAATACCAAGTTGCTTTTTTGTATATTCCATATCTATAAAAGGTGTCCAGTTACCTTTGTAAAATTCAGTGGCAGCTTGTTTAAGCGTAATCAAACCAGATTCAAATTCTTTCTTTACTGACTCATGAAAACAAGGAATATCAAATGCTTTATTCTTGATGCTCATATCATTATCCCGCTGTATGTTTAACCTGAGATAATTATAATACTTGTGTTATATAACACAAGTGTTATTTATGGCTTTTGAATATTTTCGTTTTGCTCGTCAGCATGATCCAGTCACCATTGTCTAACCTCGCGACCTCATAACCTTTTGAAACCAGATTATTAAGTTGTTGCACAGAATTAATCCCGGCTGCTTGAGCAGCTTTTTCACGATTACCCTCATAGTAATCATTCACCATCTGGACAATAGAAATACGCATAATGACCTCTCGTTAAGAACATTAAGAGTATATAACGATTGTGTTATATATCAAGAGTAAGCAATCACATTGAACTGGACAGAATGACCTGTATGTCTAACGGCGCGGGGAATTAAATGAGTGGCGTAAAAAAGGCCGCTCAAGCGGCCTTAGTGCAGGAAATGGCTTCCCGATATGCAGATTCTAAATCACGGGGATCTCTTGAGTTGTAAAGGCGAACGATAGATTCATAACGTTCCGCGCATCCTCGCTCGTCAGCGCGGCGGTAATACTCATTGTGAAGTCTATTCAGGCTCTTTCGCAGCAGAAGCCTACCGACAACTATCAGAGCAAACGCAATAATAAGAAAAGATGTCATGCCTACCTCCTGTCGTTATTACACAATACTATCAGGCCAGATCTCGCGCTGCCAGCAGAACTGGACGTAAAACGCTGTATGTCTAACTGCCGGAGGAATCAACAGAGGGAGAGCTAACACGTCAGATTTTTGCACATGCAACATTTTGTGGCGTGTTAACCCGGAGCCGGGAACAGGCCAGCGCCGCTGGCGACCAGTGCGCGGGGATCTGCCCGGACAGGTCGCCCGGAACGCCGTTAATCTTGTTCAAAATTACTGTAGCGGTCGCAGCTGAAAATCGACATGGCCAGCGCATCGAGCGTGTTGCCGGCGTTTCATCTAATTGTTGTTTTACAGTAAGTTAGGTAGTTCGCGGCGCGAAAATTATCGGTGAGTATTTTTGATGAAGTCAGTAACGGCGGTGCGTTGTGTGAAATATGCGATTTTGAGGGAGGGTTTACCGGGCAGAAATTTTTAGAGAATAAGCTTTAGACACCCTCTGAAAGATGTTTAATAAGCCTCTTAAAATGGAGGCTTTTTTTATTTGTACCGCTCTGAATATTTTTTTCTGGCAAGAAATCTGCGTCTTTCGTGAAGAACATCAACAAACTTGTATGTAATAACACCAACAAAACCGATGGTCATTAAGGTGACTGAAATAATCATCTTAACACCTCCACCAAGTAACTCTGTCAATGCTTCATAAAAACCACTGGATAATACAACATCAAAACCAGTGGCAAAACCCAACGCAATAAAGCTACCTAACACCATCATTTCATTTGGCCTTTTCATTTAGTCCCCTTCACGCCCCACTCACGAAAAAACAAGGCCGCTACACGGCCTATTATTATCTGATCACGCTCTGATTAAGATGTTTTCTTATAAGTGTCTGTATTTCTTCACACTCACTTTCCAGCGCAGGGTTCTTATCATGATACATCGCGTACTGCTGCACAGCCTCAAAGATGCGACAAACTATAAGGCTATCCGTCTGGTCAAGCGAATTAAGTTCATGGGCTTTAAGACCGATGCTATCTAGTATTTTTTCTACAGTGCTCATTATAAATCCTCTTGGATAGTTCCTAAACGTTTCTGGCAATTTCCGCAGAATGCGGTTTTCTTTTCAGTCGTAGTGACATAATCCCACATATGAGTATTATCTCCATCTTGACCATCAAACCGATAAAATATAGACGTAGTACCACTAACAGTTGCCCTCACATAAAATTCATCATATCCACAATGAGGGCATTTTTGAACATCACCTTTAAGTTTTTTCATTAGAAAAAGGCCATAACTAACAAACAACCAACAGCAATAAAAAGCCCAAGAAAAATAACATATTTAGCGATATTAGAGTCACTCATAGTTCACCTGTCACTGAACATGGAAAGTAGTTATTTTAACCGTATCTAGCCGCGTATTGAGCAAAGCGCGTATTCTTTCCTCTCTCCGAAAATATTTACCACGAGGTAATTTCTCTCCTAATGTAAGCCGCTGGCTCCAGTCCTTGAATGCCGGATTACCTTTATAGGTTTCACCAATGTACATGACGGAAGCATTATCACGAAAAACTGACTTACCCATTTCTGGTGTAATTGATTGTAGCGCTCTGGCATGTGCAGGGTTTCCGGCGAAATAGCCAATATGCCCGGTTGCGGTTGCGTTCAGACAATCAAAAAATCCCACAGACTCGGCAATTTTTGTTTCAGAAGGCTTTTCGATATTAAATGGTTTCATTTTCTTGCCCTTCTCTCAGTAATGGCACACGCTCACGATCTGTCATTTGCATGAACTCTTCTTTCTGCGTTTCGATTCGACGGCTTAAATCATAAGTCGCACACATGTTTTTTTTGTGCATATCTATATCTATTTTTGATACGAGTTCAAACCACAATGAACGCGCGCCCCACGCCGCATTATGAAACATTTCCGCAACGCCTCTAGAATCGGTCTTTATGGCTTCCTTCATATAGTCTCCGATACGTTCAGCGGTGATTTTTGTTATTTCATCATAATTCATTTTGCACACCCTCTTTTAAAGTATCTGGTGACGATTATACCCCATCTCATTTTGACCTGTCGGGGTAATTCTCATAGTGTCCATGCCATTCACAACCCGGTGATCAGGCATGATCAATGATTTATTGAATAACGCTTTTGCTGAAACAGTACAATTTACTTTATCTGTACCGATAAAAAAACGCCCTTTGCTGTCGCGCCAAAGAGTTGCCCCGGCGCTCATTTCCCGAAGAATTTTCAATTGACCTTTTGGCATCCACCAACCCGCCATATTAGTACCCTTTGAATAACATAAGTAAACCCAGGCAGACTGAAAGAAAGACAGCTACACCGCCAAGAATCATGATAGTAACCAGAAGCTTGCCCTGCCCTTCACTTAACAGATTGTCCATGATTATTCACCATCAGAGATCTAATTTGTTTACGGCCTGTTTTAATCCAATCAACTGCGGCGATGGAATTGCCATTCTCAATAAGTGCAAAAGCATACTTTATAGCTAAAGCCGCTTGATTACGGTCAATGGCTCGTGCGTCATAATCATTAAAGATGGCCTGAATAAACCCCTCGAAACATTCACTATTTTCACTTCGTTCGTTCAACACACTATCAATTAAATTAGACATTACACTCACCTTTCGATAATCGTTTATAAGATTTTTTCTTTAATTTATTCATAGCGATTCTGTCACCCTCCAACAAGGCTTTTTAACGGAATGCCGAACATCGTATGTAATTTTCTAATCATCGGTAGAGTCAGATTACGTTTACGATTAAGAACTTCATAGACACGGTTAGATTTACCAATAGCTGGCTCAAGGTCTTTTACTGTTAAACCCTGCTGCTCCATTCTGAACTTAATAGCTTCAACTGGATCAGGTGCTTCAATTGGATAATGTTTGTTTTCATACTCGCTAATCAGTACGCACATAATTTCAAAAAAATCCCCTTCCGGTGTATCGGCGGCAGGTTCATTATCAAACATAGGCTCTACAGCGCGTAATGCTGCTACATAGTCCTGTTCTGTTTTAATTGGTTTAATCTGCATATGTTTCACTCCAGATTGACGGTTTCAGCATCTATTTTGTCATATTCTTTATGCGTACCAATGAATTTGATAAACATCCATCCACGCTGGTATGCAATGGCAACAATTAACCGATAGTCATTTCCTTTGATGTTAAACACCACTCGCCTGTTTTTAAGAATACTGGCACTGCGATATTGCTCTTTAATTTCTGCCGGAGTTTTCCATTCAGCTTTACTGGCTTCATCTACCCAAGCTTTTAGCGGCTGCTCTGCATCAGGATTCGCCGTCCAGAAATCCCTAAGCGTCTTAATGGCAATTATCTTCATATACTAGCCATTTGGTAAAAAAGAGCATTAGATCTTACCCCCAAAGGTAAGTGTCAGTTGGCATATCCCCACCTTTTTCGCGATACGACTTGAGAGCCTGTTCTTGCGAAGAAAGTAAAAGTGCTTTTTCACTAACTATTTCTACATTATTGACGACAATACCTTTGCTTTCGAGATAGGTTACAGCCGACTTGATAGCTTCTTCTTTTGTCCAGCCTGTAAAATAAAGGCAATCACCAATTAGCTGATGAATCTCTTTGTCTAAATGGCATTCCCACCTGGTATATCTTTTTGGCTGATAAAGGGAAACGTTGATATTCATAAATATCTCCAATTGATAATTTCTAAGTCACCAAAAGCATCTTTATATGTTTATAATAGTCCCATTTTAGGACTAACGCAAGATTTTTATCCCGTAATGGGACTTTTTATTTAGGCAAAATCTGCTCGGACACGTCGCCCGGAGCGCGGGTAAATTTATTCAAAAATATTGGAGCGGTCGGTGTCAATCAGGAAGATGGCCAACGTGCTTGTCGTGCAACCTGTATTAAGCTGATTTGTTGTTTTACAGTGAGTTAGGCAACTTGTGACGCGAAGTATATCGGTGAGTATTTTTGATGGATTCAGTAACGGCGGTGCGCTACGTGAAATTGCGGGAAGATTTGTGAGAGTACGCCGGGAAAAAGGCCACTAGAGCGGCCTTTTATCGCCCGTCGCGCATCAGAGCAATTTGTCTAAGAGCATCCTGATCTAATGGAGGAAATTCATCTACCACTCTTAGCACAGTGGGTTCACCCTTCGTCGATAGGAAGCCCTCCAAACGCTGCGCCAGTTCGTTATGCTCTACAGGTACTGAATCTGCATTCAGTACCAACAGGGAGGGCTTGTCGCTTATTAGAGTCGTATCTAGCTCTTTGGATAGTTTATCGGCCGCAAGGGTATCAGGTTGTTGCAAGTATTTATTTATCATCAGAAATTTCCTCCAGTGACCGTGTATGAATTTTAACCTATTATGCATGTTGAAACAATGTACTTATGCACTATAGTTCACATTAAAAAGGCCGTTTACCCGGCCTTTTTCAAAGTATCAATTATGCTTTTTTAGCTACAAACTCAAAACCCAGCTTGCCCGTAACCTTATCAACCAATTTAACTTTGGCTGAAAATTCTTTATTGTTTTTGTTGCTCACGAACCCTTTTAATTCAGATGTAATACCTTTAGTAATCAAAGTATCAATTTGTTTATCAGTTAATACTTTACTAGATAATGTTTTGTAAATCTTAAATTCGCATCCAGTACAGGCACACACTTTAGGACGGATCACTATATCCTTTCCGCAGTTCGGGCAAGGAGACTCAAGACGTTGCGCTTGACCTGCAACAGCCCTTGGTTCCACTTTTAGATTATCAACGTTAGCTTCTGCGACAAGCCCCTCAAGCTCGCTGTATAGCTCATTAATAAACTGTTCGACTGACAATTCACCGTTCTCAATCGCAGTTTGTTTCTCTGACCAAAGCGCAGTCATATCGGGATTTACTGCATTATCAGGCAATGAATCAAATAATGCATAACCTGTCTCAGTTGGAATTAGCTTACCCTTTTCAACGGTTATGTAATTCCTTTTCTTGAGAGTTTCCAGTATAGCCGCGCGTGTTGCTGGCGTACCAATACCTCCATGTTCATCTTTTTTATCTTTGTCTTTCTCTTTAAGTAATTTTTTAATTTCAGGATTGGTTACATAATCAGCAACGCGAACCAATGCCCCCAGCAAACTAGATTCGGTGAATAGTGGCGGTGGTGTTGTTTTTTTCTCGTTAACAATAACTTTATTAGTAGTTAACTGTTCACCAGTTCGGATCTTACTCAAAAGCTCAAATACCGAGTTATCACCGTCATTCGCGCTATCTTCATCAAAATCATCTTCACCATCTGAACCAATAAGCGCCTCAAAGCCATTATTAGTAGTTTTCTTAGCACGAACTACAAAAGATTCATCACCGCTTTTAATTGCTATAGATGCTTCTTTGTATGTCTTTCTAGGCATAAATTGAGCAGCGTATAGGTTAACAATCTCCATATAAACATTTCGTTCATCGTTACTAAGACGATTAAGATCAGGAACATTATTCGTAGGGATTATTGCCGTATGCGCGGTCACTTTTGAATTATCGAAAGCCTTACTTTTACGAGTTGCGTCAATATCAAAATTTGGATTAAGTATTCCTTTTAATGCTGCCAACGTTGCCGGGGCGCTATTAAATTGTTCGTCTGACAGATAAGAGCAATCTGACCTATTGTAAGTTATCGCCTTATGAGTATCTTTGAGAGTCTGAGTAATGTCTTGGACTTTTTGAGCGGTAAGTTTATATTTTTTAATTACCCATCGCTGTAACCTAAGTAGGTTAAACGGTAATGGTGCGGCTGTTTCTTTATCATCTACTGCGGCAGCTTCTACAGTAGCGCGTTTCCCTTCCAAATTTGAAGCAGTTCCGTAAGCCCAAGCTCTATCAATCAGCCGCTTATCGATTAGCGGTGCAAACTCACCAGGCTTCCAGCTTGCGGTAAAAACATCGTTACCACGTACAAAATGGCCTGTCATAGTGTAATAAACACTTGCGTCATGTGATTGATGGGCGCGTGTGCGTTTAACGATCAAGCCAAGAACGGGAGTTTGTACACGGCCAACAGATAAGACACCTTGGTAGCCTCTGGCCTTAGCAGGAATGGTATAGGCACGAGTCATGCTAAAACCATACACAGCATCAGCTACAGAACGCGCCAGTGCTTTTAAAGACATTCCTTTAAAATCACGATTATCTTTGAGATTAGCCAGCGCCTTTTTCACCGCCGGTAATGTGTTATCGTTAATTAATACACGTTTTACTGGCTTTGTATTACGAGCGTATTCTAATACTTCATCAACTAAAAGTTGACCTTCATCATCTGGATCGCCAGCATGAACTATTTCAGTCACATCACCACGCTTTAGTAGTTCTAGAATAGTTTTAACCTGATGTGCTGAACTTTCTTTTGGTTGATACTTCACAGGAAAAAGTTTCAGAGGCAACGTTTGCAGCGACCATAGTTTATAAGCTGGATTATAGTTTTCAGGTGGTTGCGATTCAATGATATGACCAAAGCAGTTGGTGACAATATCTGTACCACTTTCAAAATATCCATCCTTTCTTGTAAAGTCACCTCCCAACGCTTTTACAATATCATTAGCCACCGCAGGTTTTTCTGCAATAAATAGTCTCATTGTTAATTCTCCGATATTTTCACTATATTATTTTTGCATGCAAAAAATGATAATTTAAATTATATAAACCACATGTTTAACCACAAGGTTTTTATATTATGGAATATATAGGCATTTGAACACAACAGAATTATTCTAATTTTATAAAGAATATTGAAGAGTAATTAGCAGAGATATTTCACTTTATCAAAGAGATTATCCCTTGCCAGAAAACCTATCTTTAGATTCTCCCCTCGCCGGGGAGGGCAAATCCTTACTCCACACAAAATCAAGTTTTGTACGGAGTAAGGATTATTATCAGATTAAATCAAGCAACGCCCCCTGTATAGATTATTTATATTTCCATACGCAATCAAATAAAATATACTGGACAGAATGACAATCAACATAGTAAATGAGGATTAATTTATGATAGAAACCAACAATAGCATCGCTATTGATAAATACATAAACACTTTAGTAACTTCATATAAAAATGATATTTGGATTGAGCAAGCCACTAAACTAATTAGAGCGGCTTTGTATGCCAGAGAATATAATGGAAACAATATTTATGAAAAACTGTATACATCAAATCATGAAGAACTTACCTCTCTATTACAAAAAGAGATCTTGAGTAAAGCAGCCGATCCTGAATCTGTCGCTCATTTTAAAAGTTTTTTAACATTATCAAGCAAAGCACAACAAACCATTCTTGTAACCATCAGGACATTGCCATTATTTAACCTATAAATAAAGGCCGCTTATTGCGGCCTCTTTAAATGTATTTTATTTTTTTGCATGCAAAAGTTAAGTTCCTTTCAACACTTTCCTCTTCCAGTCGTCATATGACATAGAACTTTCATAGTGCTGCTTCCATTTTATGTAATGTTCATAGCTAGCGCTTTCGAGTTCAGACTTTCTATTTATATCATTTAAACTAGTATTTAATAATTTATCTCTGAAATTTGCAATATTTTTCTTATGAATACAGATCCAACGTTTACTAAACTTATCCCCATATTGACTTTTTATATAAAAATAGCATAACCAATTATTCATTCTTACAGCCAATTCGAGGCATAGGAAAAATGTCAATAAAGAAACTACAATTATAAATGAAATCCCAGACAGAATTAGAAATAAGTCACTTGAGAATAGTTCCTTCCCGTTCCAGATACGAATAAAGCCAGATATGCTATCGGAAAATATCTCTTCTTTAAAAATTGCATTACCAGCCGCAGAAGAAACTATTGCAAGGGGATTATACCCATCCAAGAACGAAAACACTACGAAACAACCACCACCTACCACTCCCAATAGCAACATGAATATTGTATATATATTAGTGATAATTACAGTTTTTTTCTTCATAGTTTTCATTTTAACGCCCATTTAGTTTTTAACAACCCAACATTTAGCGCCATCATAATCATTGCCACCTTCGGCAACAAAGATGTGTTCTCTCACGTCAACAGCAATAACACCAGGACGCTCGCTATGAGCATCTCTTAAAGAATCCTTCCATCCATAAGCTTGCCCATTCCAAATCATAACAATGCCCTTTGTTGCATGCTCTGGATGATCTTCACGCCACTTTTCCGCAATACCAAGAACATTGAGAATATCAGACATAAATAGTACCTTTCAGTCATAAAGACTATTCGCAGTCAAAGACACCAAGAACAGGTTTAACATCAACGACGACACGACCTGTAAGTTCAAGGAAAGTACGCCATACACCATATGGGATAATTTCAGCACCATTACGATACGCCCTAATCCGACGATCAGCGCTACGCCCCTGTAAACCAAGTAAGCTTCCTAGCTTCCCGTCCGTGCCATATTCTATAAAATTGTTTTTTACTTGTGTGAACCAAGCATCAATAAGCTCTGATGGTGGAGCAACCCAACCTTGTTCAATTGTACAAAAAATGCGTTGATCAATAGTCGAGTAATTGATGTTCTCAACTTTTGGAAATGGCTTACCATCCAAATTCTTTTTAAGCATCGAAATAGCTTGCTCTGTATCAGACTTTAAAATAAAAAATCGCTGCTGATCCAGTGATGGTAAATTTATTGATATTTCATTTTTATTTGACATTCTATGCCCCTGTAGAATGAACAGGGGTTTCCCCCCTGCTCATTGTTATTGCGGATTCAGGACGATGTTTTTAACGTCATGAGTTGTGATGTTAACCAGGCTCAATGTACCCGTCGCTAACGGCTTCCAGACCCCAGACATATGAAGATGAAGGAAGCAATAATAAAGGTATCTAGGAAGCACCAGATCGCTCCTAGTTACCTTCACACCTATACTCTCTTTGTTGAAAGAGTAGGACGGTTCACCCACGGAATTTAAAGAGCCTCGACGAACAATCCAGAAATCTGCATCCGGGAAGTTAGTCTTTATGGTTGCAACATCAGAAATATTCATTACGTTCCTTTGAGGGCTTAGCCTTCTCAGAACGAGTGGCTTTCTGTCGCCCCCGCAAAAACAGAATAGGCGATTTTCGCCTATTTCGCAACAACTAATTTAGTAATTTTCCCGGATAAATAGGCATGATTAGCATGGCTAAATTTTGACAAAAAAAAACTGTAGAGCATGCAGGAACGGCCACCCCGTTAACCATTCCCACAATCCCTACAGCCATATGAGAATAAATGCTAAACACTGAAACTGCAATCCCAAATACCTCATTTTTAATTCAATCATTAAGTGTAAAAAATTTATTTTTTAGTCTTAATGATTCTGCGGTGCAGGCGGCAAAGAGCCTGCTCTGTTGAAGTATGAGTTCCTTAGCTTTGACATTTCAAAAAGAATATTCATACGCCGTAATACGGCTTGACAGTTACTCTCCTGTAAGATCAACAAAACATTACGGCCTAAAGAAAGCATATCCCATATGCGATTGATAATTTCAGGATTCCATAATTTATTTGAATTAAAACCAATGAGCTTAAAAAATTTCGGGGTATAATTCCTGTAAATTACAGGCCATGACTCAACATCTTCAAAATGCAATGTGATTGAATCCCCCCCATCCAACGAACATATTAGATCCTGATCTGAGTTAATTACAAACACCACCCCACAACTCATATCATCAACATTTAGAGAAAAACCTAACTTAGTCCTATAAAATTGGTGTCTACTATTTATTAATACCATGCTGCTCCCTTCTGAATACCCACGGAGCAACCTGATTAATAGTTGCCCACAATCCAATCTTATGTGATTTAGAATACATCTGAGCCGTATAGAACGGTTGATCTCGACAAAATGCTTCATATACCCATGCGTTACCGCTTGATACCATCCTAAGATTTATATCTTGATTCTGGTAGGTAATATTAGCTATCTCTCTACCATATTTATCTATATTAGATACTGCTATTTCAACAGTTTTACCACCAATTAATTCTTTTAATGCTAATTTTGACTCTAGTCCATAGGGCTGTTTTATTTCAGGAGCATCAATGCAAGATAATCTAACTTTTTTAAAATCTTGTTTCTCTTTATAAACGATTGTGTCACCATCAATAACATAACTTACATGAATAGTTTTTGCATAAACATCGAGGGATAGAGAAAAATAAATTACAAGAAGTAATTTCGCATGCAAAAATTTACCTATCAATTTCATCCCCTAAGTAAATGAAACTATCCAACGACTTCCCACATTCGATTGCACGCTTAATTTTACCGGGCATACGACCTCTTCCACTCCAAAACTTTTGCTTATCACCATCATAATAAATATAAGTTCCTTTCTTTGGCTTCATAATTTGAGTGGTCTTTAATATCGGCTTATTTGGTAAAAGCTCACTAGGAGAAATACCATCTTGCTGTAGTAATTCTCTGTACATTTTAATTCTTTTCTGTTTCTCAGCCATCTTCTTTATACTAACTGACTCCTCCTCTCTCTTTTGTTCAATTATCAATTCTAGCTTTTCTTTTATTGAGAGAAGAACATCAATACAACCATGCATTTTGGCAATCTTTTTTAGTTCATTCAAATTTAAAAGCATTGATATAGTCATCATTGAGTCACCCACTGACCTTTAGGATTCTTGCTAAATTCATTTTTTGTTTGCCATTCCGAAACACCCGAATACTTAATATTAAAGTCAGTGTATTCATTGCCAAAATATACTTTGCAGTATGAAGGCATGTTTGGAGATATGCGATATTTTGTTATAGCCTGGCAACCATCAAGATCATTTCGTCCAGATCTACAAACCATAAATGTTTTTTGTTCCAATAGCTCCCTGTTCAACGTATCGGCTTCACAGCGCCCCGCCCCCCCCACAATGGCATCTGTAAGTTCAGGCATTCCCTGTTCATCTGACGCAGGGCATAACTTTAAAAAGTTTCGTCTTGCCTTTAACGTATCTTTCCATTTTTTCTTAGTTATATTGAAATATTTGGTAAGCGATGGCACACATTCACCTGGTCGAGTTGATCCAGCTAAGCATAGTGTCGCTTCACACGCTAGCTTTGTGTCTCCCGTTAGAACGTCCCCAACATCAACACCGTCCACAACCGTAGCATAGCTGTTTGCCCCAATGAACAGGGAGGACGCTGCTATCAATGTACTGAGATATGCTTTCATTTTATGTCCTTTTTTGCATGCAAAAAAATCTATTTTTGGAAATAAACCTGATGCTGAGCTTCCGCTGCATTCTTACATTCTTCTGTCGGACGTGTTTCTTTATTACATGATTTCAGCTTATCAATACGTTCATTTTTATGCTCTTTGTAGTAGCTTACGGATTTAACATCTTCTGAATTACACCCGATAAGCATAAAAAAGGTTACGCACATTACAATTTTGCTTTTCATTTGACTAACACTCCCCTTGAGGCATTTGCAATTACAATATCTCTATTTTTAGATAATAGTTGAATGTAGAAATTATACACCTTTTTGGCATATTTAATTCTTGCTGCTTCTGTCTTGTCCGAAAAGCCCGCATTATATGCACCAATTGATTTCCAGTTAACTCCATTTTTCTTTATATTAAGAGCCAATATATATGCTCCAACATAAACATTTTGACAGGGGTTATTAAGCAGATCTTTCCGAGTAATACCCCATTCGTTTGAAAGCTGACCAAACCAGATGCTATTGATCTGCATAAGTCCTATGTCGATACTTTCTTTTGGTGTTCCTTTTTTATTGATATTAGTAGCGGTAGGAACTAGACCGCTCTCTGTTTGAGCTATGGCAATCAACAGTAGCGGATCTACGCCATATCGTTCTCCAGCCTCTTTGAAACAAAAAGCATGAACTTGAGTTGAAAACAAAAAAACAGACAAATAGAAAATAGGTAACAATGCACTCACTCGAAAATAAAACATAACATGTACCTTTGATTTAAAATCATTTATATAATATTATCCATTAATCATAATTGCAATATTGAAGGTACGAAAATGAATGCAAGCTATTTAGGTTTCGTGATAATGCTCATTGTCTCTTATTTTATTTTTGGCGCAGTATCAGATAAGGAAAAAAAATCATACGATGAATCACTGATTCAGCAGCAAGTTACCTCCTATTTAAATTATGTAGATTCAACGCAAACTTATCTAAACAGTAATCCGGGTGCAAGTGGCAACATCACACAGATGATTACGCTCCCAAATTGGCTACCAAAGAACACAAACATAACTGTCTATGCGCAAGCTGGAGCGACTTATGTTTTTATGGCTAACAAACCTGGCTTTATGGAATTGCTCAAAGATTCTACTGGTGACTCTATCTCCTTCGGCTTAGCCAAATCGGGTAGTATTTTCACCACTTATGGGACGAAAGCAAAACCTAACTTTATACCCGACAATTCAGTGGTGTTTATTTTATGATCATTATATGGCTCATGATTTCTTGCTTCATGGCAATCATTTTAAATTTCACATCTGCAAAAGTTATTAATGCCGTTGAGGTTGATGTTTTAGAAACAGCAAAATCCATTGAGAATGGTGTTACTAGAAGAGTTTTACCACTATGGCTAATAATTATTTATATGGTAACTACTACATATATAGCTTATCTAATAAACAACGAGTATATTTTCTTGCTAACTATGATTATAATATCAATTGCATCTATAATCGATATTATACGGAACTGGATTCCTGATTTATTAATATTCGTTACCGTTGCGCTTTCATTTATGGGAACCAGCAACGAACATTCTGTTATCATTATCTCCTGCATTATTGCTTTATCGCCTCTCTTCATCATTAATTTAATATCATTTAAAAAAAATAATACAACCGCTATTGCCGCAGGTGATCTTTATATAATAGCCACCTTGTCGTTATGGCTAACCCCGTTAACATCCTTGACGTTATCAGCACTTATAATTATTTCGACTACTTTTTTTTCATTTGTATCAAAAGTTATAAACATTCCTCTAGTGCCATTCATACACATTTCGTTCTTGTTAACATTCGCGGTACAGCATAATTTACTGTAGCGGATTTATTATTACCATGTCTTTTGTTATTGCACTAAATTCACCTGGAACTGGTATTCTTTTTCCATTTTGAGCAGCAAGCGCTAGCTGTTTTAGTAGTAAAACGCTAGCGTCAGAAATTGCTTCATCTAAGCTATTTCTTTCAACTTTTATTTCTGAAAAATCAATTAATTCAACATAATGCTGTCCATCATTGCTTTCGTGATGAATGGCAGGATAAGGCACAAAGTAAGATGCTATCTTGCTGATTGTCTTTTTCTTTGCATCAAGTTTCTTGACTAGCTGATACGCACGTAAATGGGTGTATCTTTTCAGCATTGTCAGAGATTTGTGGCCTGATATAGAAGCAACTTCCATAACATTTAACGTACCTAACTCAAAGAATCTGCTTATTGCTTCATGTCGTAAATCATGGAAATGCAAGTTCTCTATTTTTAAAGATTCTAAACAATGCCTCCAAGCACTCTTTAAACCAGAGGACGTATATGTAAAAACCCTACCTGATGGTTTGATAGACATTTGTGTAAGTAGCTGCCTAGCTTTCAAACTTAAAGGAACATCGCGTGAAGTACCATTTTTTGTTTTAGGCAAATGCGCCACCCCTGCTTGTAGATTTATGTTCTCCCAGCTTAATGACAATATCTCTCCCTGTCTCATTGCTGTTTCTATTGCGAATAAGAAAATTACATAAAGCTCATTATTTCTTTCTTTCAGATACTTTCTAATTTTTCGCTCCTCATGAGCATGTATTCGTCTATCTCTCCCTGGGTTACATTTTGGTTTTCTTACCAATTTCACTGGATTAAAAGAACAGGTTCCCCATTCCGCGATAGCTAAATTAAACAATGCGGATAATAGCGCTAATTCCAACCTCACTGTATTACCACTAATATTTAACCCTGTTCGTTCATTAATCATTGACAGTCGCATGTCACGATATTCAGCAATATCTATCGCAGTAATTTCATGCATAAATTTATCTGAAATGAAATATTTCTTTATAACATTTCTGCGATAACTTTCTTGTTGCCATCCTTTTTTTTCTGTTGACACAGTATCGACATATCTATCTAGTGCATCAGCCAGTTTAATTGTCCGTTTTTTAGCCACAAGAAAATTCTCATAAATGTAAAGAAACCGTGAACTGTACTGACTTCACAGTGAATGTCAAACTGTCAATCCGGTACGTGGAAATATTCAGGGGGAAGCACTGTACACACTGGCCTAATCGGTAATGGACAACAAATACCACTACCAAATGGCTTTATCCAAAACCAGTGTAGCTGGAGTGTTAGTAACAGTGAAAACCCCCACGGTTGGAAGCCTAATTACTTTGCTGGGCAGGTAGCGACTGCTGATGCAAACCGGATAGTAAAGTGTGGTTATTATGATGAATACAATTTTCACCCAGGAACAAACAGACCTGACCTGTCGGGTAAATGTAGTTTCATAATAAGCTGTTCGTAACTGTCAATCCGGTGTGTGGAGTGGAGCAGGTAAAATATCAAATACCGGGTGCAACTGGTATCAGTCTCCAGTTGCAAATGATCACTTTATTGGGGGACGCAGCGGCGGCTGGATTTACTATAAACCTGTTCAATGCCCAGCCAATTATGTCATGGCCGGAACCCGGATGTATGGCATTGGTGATGGTGTTGATGAAGAACACGTTGATGCGTATTGCTGTCCTTTCAGCTAACTGTCAATCCGGTGTGTGGTCTGGCGGCGCTAAAATTAACTCCAGTGCCTGTCAATGGGTGTCGTCACCTGATGCCTGGGTGAATCCGGGTAAAAGGCAATTCTATAAAACTGCAACATGCCCCGCTGGTTCAGTTCAGTCTGGTAGTAGATTCATGATCTGGCCTGGCGCATTAGATGATGAACACGTTGATGTTCTTTGCTGCCCTTTCAGCTAACTGTCAATCCGGTGCGTGGGCATCCAGCACAAACTACAACGGAAGTTACTCTTCACTCGGAGCATTTATTTCAACTT
>NZ_JANYUK010000002.1:0-457492 GCF_025106035.1 Citrobacter sp. XY323 | reverse complement strand
TCTGCCTGCTCTGCCTGCTCTGCCTGCTCTGCCTGCTCTGCCTGCTCTGCCTGCTCTGCCTGCTCTGCCTGCTCTGCAGGATTATCACCCGGCGTGGCAACTTCAAGCTTGCGATCACCACCTGACACGATTTCCACTAGGCCAGCGGCTTTCCACTTATTCGCAGTTTCTTCGCTTACTTCCACCTTTGCGCCAACCTCCAGCTTCTGAAGATTGGCACCGGAGAAAAGGTTATCGCTAATCACTTTTACCAGTGCCATGTCTTACCCCTTAGCTGTGCGCGTAGATGACGGACTTCTTGCTGTTGATGTCGGTCTTAACCATCAGGCCAGCGGCACCCCAGGTGCGCCAGATGTAATCGCTGTTGTAGTACGGACGCGGATCGGCAACGGTACCGAACGCCTGGCCTACAATCGGAGCAATCACGCCAGCAGTCAGCGGAACAATCAGGATCTGGTTGCCGGTCAGCTGAGCATCTTCTTTAATCGCGGAAATGCCGGACAGTTTCAGAAGCTCCTGCAGAATGGTGTCAGACTGGTAGTTGTCGCTGAAGTAGCGCTCCAGGTTGGAGATGATGGCGCTCGACACATACCAGGTCTGCTCTGCGTACTGATTGTTGGTCAGCTTGAGAGTGTCGCGCAGCTTAATCCCCGCATTACGGATCTGCTCTGCCGTGGCGGATGCGCTGGTAAAGTCGATATTCAGACCAGATGCACCCAGATCAACCAGAGCCACACGCTCGTCGTTCTTCAGGCCTTTCCAGGTCTTATCATCAAACTTGATGTAGTTGCCTTCTGCGTCACGATAGCCGTTGTAGATGTAATCCACATACTGGCGACGGACTTCGTTGGTGGACTCGAACTGAGCATCAGAGATGATGTCGAACGCATCCGGGTTGTTCAGGCGAGGCTCACGCCAGTGGAACTTGAAGCCGGTATCGTGCACAGGAACCATAGTACCGTCGTACTGGTACTGCACTGCATCCAGCGCCGCGCCGATCTGGCCTGACATGGAGGTGTGAGCCCACATACGGCCGCCAGATTTAGCGTATTCATACACGGTCTGGTTGATGCGCACCGAACGAGACAGCGGCATCAGGTCGTCCATCGGTATCTCAATGAGAGATATGGAGAGAAGTATCTCACGGAGCGAGGAGTTGACACGTGGCTTGGAATCAGTATCGAAGAGGCTCATAGGCGAGCAAAGTTCCCTCCAGGAAAATGGCAGCGCCGGTATCCGCTGATCGAGATGATGATGACAAAGCAGATGGCTATCCAGTGTGTCGAGGATTATGGACTGCCTACTCCTCCAGCCTCTCTCTGCTGGATGTGCCCAAACCGAGATGACGACCTATGGCTATTCATGAAGAACCACGTTCCTGAAGACTTCGCAAAAGCATGTGCTCATGAGAAAGAGATTCAGAAACTGTGGCCGCACCTGTGGCTGACTAAGTACGGCGTACCGTTAGCTGAGGCACCGCTTAAACCTAGTGGAGGGAAGAATACTCAGATGGACCTGATTCAATTCTGCGACAGCGGTCAATGCTTTGTTTAACGCAACTGATAGCCAGTTATGAGCTGGCTATTGGGTGCGAAAGCACTGCCACGTTATCCCTTTTGCCCGGTTCCGCCGGGCTTCTTTTTGCCTGGAGAAAAGCATGCAAACAACAATCAGCATTCAACCGGTTCTGGTTAACCGTGAGCGCGTTCAGGAGATGCTTGGTGGTATCTCCAGAACCACGTTTTATCGTAAGCGCAAACAGTGGGAAGAATCCGGCACACCATTCCCGCAGGAAGTGGAAGAAATCCACCCACCTAAAGGCGGCGCTCTCTTCCGCTATGTAGAAGTTATTCAGTTCTGCAAAGATAAAGGACTATTGGCTGCACACGACTGAATCTTCTCAGCCCACAATTCTGCCGCTGCCTGCTGCTCGGGGATGTAATCATACTGGTCATAAACAGCCAGCATCCCCGTTAGCTTATGCCCGAGTATCTTCTCTGATACGTGAGGCGCAACACCAAGCTCAGCCATCTTTGTTTTGCACGTTCTGCGCAGATCGTGCAGAGACCAGTGCTCCCCACCCATTACCTCTTCCACCTGCCCCGCGATGGAAATCAACGTACTGGCTGACATAGGCCTGTCCACCTGCAGCTTAGCCGGTGGAAACACGATTGACTGATCGGGGTACACATCAAAAACCTTTTGCAGATAATCGGCCGCCAGCTGAGAAATCCCACGCACAAAGCGCTTACGCGTTTTCGAGTTCTCTTTCGGTATTACCCACTCCCTCGCCTTCAGGTCAAAATCACCCTTCCTTGCCAGCCTCAGTTCAACACCGCGGCATCCAGTAAGCGCCACAAGGCGGATCAGCATTTTGTTTTGCCATGACATCTTGGTTTTATCGATGGCATTCCAGAACGCGCCTATCTCTTCGTCATTCATGAATCTTTCCACGTCATCAGGACGGCTACCGATATCGTTAATCTCAAGCAACATTAGAGAATTTGAAGTAATACGTTTCCGACGCAGCGCATAGCGGATCACCTGCTTCATCTTCACCAGCACGTTACCGGCCTGAACCGGAGATCCACCTTTCGTTATACGCAGGAATATCTGCTCCCACTCAACGGGGCTCATCTCATCTGCTATCAGTCGGCCGTAATTGTCGGTAACGTGAAGCTTCAGCATCCGCTTCCAGTATTCGTACTTCACCATCTCTTTCACTGATGGTGTTTCAAGCCACTCATCAACGAGGGTGCTTATGCTTGGTGAGCTGGATACTATGTCCCTGACTTTCTTCCGCTGCATTGCCGGATCGCGTCCCTCTTCCAGCCAGCCCTTGCATTCCTCCATCGCGTCACGGGCTTCTTTAATCGACATCTTGCCGTAGGTGCCGAGTTTTAGCCTGGCCGGTTTCCCGTTGAATCGATAGCGATACTGAAAGGTGATAAGTCCTTTTGGGCTGATCCTGGCAGAAAGTCCACCACCATCTGCTATCTCCTCTGGTCCATCATATGGCTTGCCAGCTATACGCCTGAGCTTGGTATCGTTGAGAGGCATGCTTGTCCCTGTTCAGCTTTGTCGGAATTGGTACACGATTTGGTACACAGATTCTACGACACGAACGCGGACAAGATGAACTAAATTGAAACGGGTAAATTGAATAAAGTCAGGTGTGATGCGGAATTGGTGAAACAGGTAGGAACAGACAGGAATGAGGAGAAATTCTGGATGGTACTTACACGTAAGATCACATACAAAGATTCAATATTTAAAATCATCAAAAAGGTGTGGGCTGATTCCCGCTTCACTCTGCGAAATATGTCACTGGTCGCCTTAATGGCTACACTGGACCTACACCCGCTTTTTGATAACACCGTTTGACGGTGTACACGGCATTACGAGCCGATCAAAGCAACAATCAACGCGCACTCTATGATGTAAATCAATTCACTGACACCCTGATGTTTTTGTTACACTTGTATAAAGTCATCTAACCTGAGCAGGAAAAGGACAATGCCAACAAATCGCTTTGCGAAGAAACACTGGAAGATGGTTGTGATACTGCTCGTTATTTGTGCGGCAATGCTGATGCTACGTTGGGCTGCGATGATCTGGGGTTAAAATACTGGTACACGCAGTTCCGGTTCCGTTGTATTTATCAATTAAATCGAATTCGTCTGAAAATAGCGCGTTATTGATAAGTATTAAAAATAAAACACAGATTTAATATTAAATAAATTTAACGTTAATTGAGAAAAGCCGGGCCAATTATTTGACCCGGCTTGTCATTACATACGATAGCCGAGTGACACAGTAGTACGACGATCGGTATGCTCCGGCGCTGTTGCCGGTGGTTCAGAGTTCCAGGTAACGTTGTAAGCCACCTTTAACCCAAAGTGTTCGTTGATAGCAACGTTCAAGGCCGTTTCAGAATTGAGCGTTGTATCGTCAGCACCAAATACCGACACACCTTGCGTAAACTTAGTATTGTCCGTCATCTGCCACGCATAGGCCCCGGACGCATAGCCCAGCGGCTGTGTTTCGGTGGTGCCATCCGTGTGCTCGTCATAGCGCACACCAGGACCGAATTCAAAACGGAAGCTGTGCACTGGTCCGTTGAGGAACTGACGACCATAACCTGCGGTTAGCACGTCACGCTCGCGATAGCCGTTGTAACGGTCGGTCAGCCAGCTTGCCTGACCAAAGAGATAGTCATAGTCGGTCATGTTGTAACGACTACGGCCACCTACGGCATATTTCTCCGATGAACGCTCATCATTTGAGGAGGTATTGCTGGCATTTCCCCACAAAGACCACGCTGTAGTTTGACCGTACCAGGTCATGGTGGTGTCTGCAGTTAAAGAAGAACTTTTTGTGTTGCCTGACTGGGCGAGATATCCCGCGTTCAGGTTACCCTCAAAGGGTTTTTTCGCGCTGGAAGGGTCATCCATGACAGTAAAAACGGAATCATCGGCGGCAGCCTGCATTGACGCAAGCAGGCCACCCGTCAGCAGTAACGCTGCGGGCACTGTCTTCAAAAGCTTCATTTATTAAGAGTCCGTACAACAAAAAAAGAGACCATAACGGTCTCGGAAACTTTCATATGGATCAATGACAAAAGACCCTTGAAAGGTAACAAATTATAAAAAGACTCGAATAACATAGCAATAAATTCTTATTTCATTTTTTGAATAAGAGCGTTCCTAAACCGTTTTTTTATTTATATATCTTTAACGCGATTATTTTAAATAAAGATATGAAAAATCATGTTGTTAATTACTTCACTTTCGGGGGGTTAAGTGCCAGACTGAGGACAGCCTAACAGGAGGTAAAGATGGTACGTATCTATACGTTAACACTTGCGCCCTCTCTCGATAGCGCAACAATCACGCCGCAAATCTACCCGGAAGGTAAGCTTCGCTGTACCTCGCCGGTTTTTGAACCCGGCGGCGGCGGTATCAACGTCGCTCGCGCGATTGCCCATCTTGGCGGCACCGCTACGGCCATCTTCCCTGCGGGTGGCGCCACCGGAGAGCATCTTGTTGCTTTGCTCGCCGACGAAAATGTTCCCGTGTCCACCGTCGAAGCTAAAGACTGGACCCGACAAAATCTCCATGTCCACGTTGAGTCCAGCGGCGAACAGTATCGCTTCGTCATGCCAGGCGCTGCGCTCACCGATGATGAGTTTTACCAACTTCAGGATCAGGTGCTGGAAATTGAGTCTGGCGCACTGCTGGTTATTAGCGGCAGTTTGCCGCCTGGCGTACAGCTTGAGAAGCTGACCCGGCTCATTACCACAGCACAAAAACAAGGGATTCGCTGTATCGTCGATAGTTCTGGCGAAGCGCTGGCGGCAGCATTAACCATCGGCAATATCGAACTGGTCAAACCCAACCTCAAAGAACTGAGCGCGCTGGTGAATCGCGAACTCACGCAGCCCGATGATGTGCGCAACGCCGCGCAGGAAATCGTGCAAAGCGGAAAAGCGCATCGCGTAGTGGTCTCGCTTGGACCACAAGGAGCGCTGGGCGTTGATCGTGAAACCTGTGTCCAAGTGGTTCCGCCACCAGTGAAGAGTCAAAGTACCGTAGGCGCGGGCGACAGTATGGTCGGGGCCATGACGCTTAAACTGGCTGAGAGCGCACCTTTTGCAGATATTGTTCGTTACGGTGTCGCCGCAGGTAGCGCCGCCACCCTGAATCAGGGTACGCGTCTGTGCGCTTTAGACGATACGCAAAAAATATACGCGTATCTGGCTCAGTAATAACGGCTTCCCCTTGTTTAGCTACAAGGGGATTTCCCCGTAAAACTGTCGGCATAGGTGTTATACGTCTATGATGAAAAATCACGTGATTACAAAGCAGTGAATCATGTGCGACCAGGCGTCTTCACAACTATGCGAGGTGAAGAAGAACGACACACATTAAGTGCCTTTCCAGCGATGACGCGTCCGTGGTGTGCGTCAGTTCGTGTTTTTTAACCGCATTCTTGCGCTAACCTTATGATCTGGCAGACAACATGGGGAGAGACATCATGTGGCAGGCTATCAGTCGTCTTTTAAGCGAGCAATTAGGTGAAGGCGAAATCGAACTGCGTAACGAACTGCCCGGCGGAGAGATCCACGCCGCATGGCATTTACGCTATGCGGGGCGCGATTTTTTCGTTAAATGCGATGAAAGAGAGCTGTTAACCGGCTTTACGGCGGAAGCCGATCAGCTGGAGCTACTTTCTCGCAGTCAAACCGTGTCTGTACCGAAAGTCTGGGCGGTAGGCGCAGACAGAGATTACAGCTTTCTGGTGATGGATTTCCTCCCTCCCCGTCCGCTTGATGCGCACAACGCGTTTATCCTCGGCCAACAGTTGGCGCATTTGCATGAATGGAGCGATCAGCCGCAGTTTGGGCTCGACTTCGATAATGCGCTCTCTACCACGCCGCAGCCCAACACCTGGCAACGTCGCTGGTCAACCTTTTTTGCCGAGCAGCGTATTGGCTGGCAGCTGGAACTCGCCGCTGAAAAAGGCATTGCGTTTGGCAATATCGACGCCATTGTCGAGCATGTTCAGCAGCGTCTCTCTTCTCATCAGCCGCAGCCGTCTCTTCTGCATGGTGATTTGTGGTCCGGGAACTGCGCTCTCGGCCCGAACGGCCCGTACATCTTTGACCCTGCCTGCTACTGGGGGGACAGAGAGTGTGACCTGGCAATGCTGCCGTTACATACCGATCAGCCGCCGCAACTCTATGACGGTTATCAGTCTGTTTCTCCGCTACCATTGGATTTTCTCGACAGACAGCCTGTCTACCAGCTCTATACGCTGCTGAATAGGGCTATTCTGTTCGGGGGACAGCATCTGGTCGTGGCGCAGAAGGCGCTGGACAGGTTACTGGCGGCTTAGCAAAGTCGCACGTTGCTTATCTGGCCTGGCGTTTCACAACGCGTCAGGCCTGATAGTGCAGCAGTTACAAAAAACCCAGTAATGAAAAGAAGAAATAGCCAATCACGATAACGATCACCGGCAAAATATAGAGCGGGAAAATTTGTAAAAAGATCGTATGGTGCGGTACCACAATACGCGACTCAAGTTGCTCGCGTGATAACCCTTCACTGCCCTTTGCCTGTTCCAGAATCAACTGATCCTCAACTCCCTCGCGTAAATAACGCGCCTGACGGCTCATTCTGGCGCCTGAATCCTGCAACGCCAGACCGATAAAAATCAGAATGAAAATCAGCCAAAAAACGAGATTCAGTCCACTTTGAAAATCGGGCGTCGGCGAGTTATACCAAAACACGTTAAGAAAAGGTGTGTTCACACGCATCATGTCGATCATCACGTGTGCAAAATCGAGCATGACCGCGTTAATCCCTTCCTGCTTTTCGCTGTGCGCATACATAAACTTCAGTACTGAAACCAGGGTTGAAATCAGCGCGGGAATGAAAATCACCCATCCCACCAGCCTTTTCAAGATAGCAATGCGTCCAGCTTGTTGATACGTCATGAGTTCCCCTTGATTAAGACGTGTCATTTTGGCCTAAGTTTACCCGTTGATTATCGTTTTCGCCTGATCTTTAAAGGCGGTATACTGCTGAATTAGCCATAATGAACGCTCAGAGCCCGTCCAGGCTGGCTCTTAATCCCTTTTATCACCCGTAAAGGAGAGGTTGTGATGTCAACCCCGCGTCAAATTCTTGCTGCAATTTTTGATATGGATGGATTACTGGTCGATTCTGAACCGCTTTGGGATCAAGCCGAACTGGATGTGATAGCAAGTTTAGGCGTTGATATCTCCCGCCGCCATGAACTTCCCGATACACTTGGCTTACGCATCGACATGGTGGTTGATTTGTGGTTTGCACAACAACCGTGGAACGGTCCCTCACGTCAGGAAGTAACCGAGCGCATCATTACCCGGGCAATTGCGTTAGTTGAAGAAACAAAACCACTGCTGCCGGGCGTGCGTGAGGCCGTGGCATTGTGCAAATCTCAGGGGTTGAAAGTAGGACTGGCATCCGCCTCGCCGCTGCATATGCTGGAAAAAGTGCTAACCATGTTTGATCTGCGCAGCAGCTTCGACGCACTGGCTTCTGCGGAAAAACTGCCCTACAGCAAACCGCACCCGCAGGTTTATCTCGATTGCGCGGCGAAACTGGGCATTGACCCTATAAACTGCGTAGCACTGGAAGACTCGGTGAACGGCATGATTGCTTCGAAAGCCGCCCGTATGCGTTCCATCGTAGTACCTGCTCATGAAAATCAGGACGATCCTCGCTTCGTTCTGGCCGACGTCAAACTGGCCTCGCTCACCGAACTCACTGCCGCTCACCTGCGCGGCTAATCCTGCGACGGGCAATGATCGCATTGCCCGTCTGCCGGACGCTGGGGCACGCCTGATGACCTGAAAGGCCCGGTCGTGTTCCTCGCAAGTCCTGCCTCGGACTATATACATGGTTATACGCTGGTCGTGGATGGCGGTTGGCTGGCGCGGTAAAGGCGCACTTGTGACAAAGGGTTACAACGTCACCTCTTCCGCCTACTGTATAAAACCCCTATACTGTATGAATCGACAGTTTATTGGGTTTTATCATGACGGCGGAAGGTCACCTTCTTTTTTCTATTGCCTGTGCGGTATTTGCCAAGAATGCCGAGCTAACGCCCGTTCTTGCGCAGGGTGACTGGTGGCATATTGTTCCTTCAGCCATTTTGACGTGCTTACTGCCGGATATCGATCATCCCAAATCCCTGCTGGGGCAGCGTCTGAAGTGGGTATCAAAGCCCATTGCCCGGGCATTTGGTCATCGCGGGTTTACGCATAGCCTGCTGGCGGTTTTTGCCCTGCTGGCCACGTTTTACCTGAAAGTCCCTGATACCTGGATAATTCCAGCGGATGCCTTACAAGGTATGGTTCTCGGTTATCTCAGCCACATTCTGGCCGACATGTTGACCCCGGCGGGCGTCCCCCTGCTTTGGCCCTGCCGCTGGCGTTTTCGTCTGCCTATCCTCGTGCCGCAAAAAGGCAACCAACTGGAGCGGTTTCTGTGCATGGCGCTGTTCGCGTGGGCAATCTGGATGCCGCAGACCGTACAAGAGAACAGTGCGGTGCGCTGGTCATCACAGATGATAAATACGCTGCAAATGCAGTTTAATCGTTTTATAACGCACCAGGTTGACTAATAAATCAGCCAAAAAGTTATTTTTGGCATAAACAATTCCATTTGAATATAAGAGGCAAGTCACAGTTCTGCTAATCTTGCGCCAACAGAATCACCGTCACACGGTGATACGCATAATAAGATCAGGAGAACGGGGATGAACTATCCATTAATCGCGAACATTATCGTGTTCGTAGTGCTGCTGTTCGTGCTGGCGCAAGCCCGTCACAAGCAGTGGAGTCTGGCAAAAAAAGTACTGGTCGGTCTGGTCATGGGTGTGGTGTTTGGCCTCGCCCTGCACACCATTTATGGTTCCGACAGCCAGGTTCTTAAAGATTCCGTACAGTGGTTCAACATTGTCGGCAACGGTTACGTCCAACTGCTGCAGATGATTGTCATGCCGCTGGTGTTTGCGTCTATTCTCAGCGCCGTTGCGCGTCTGCACAACGCCTCTCAGTTAGGTAAAATCAGCTTCCTGACCATCGGTACGCTGCTGTTTACTACGCTGATTGCCGCGCTGGTAGGGGTTCTGGTGACCAACCTGTTCGGCCTGACCGCGGAAGGTCTGGTGCAAGGTGGGGCCGAAACCGCTCGTCTGAACGCGATTGAAACCAACTATGTTGGCAAAGTAGCTGACCTCAGCGTTCCACAGCTGGTGTTGTCGTTTATCCCGAAAAACCCGTTTGCCGATCTGACCGGAGCTAACCCGACGTCGATTATCAGCGTGGTTATCTTCGCGGCATTCCTCGGTGTTGCCGCACTGAAGCTGCTGAAAGATGATGCGCCGAAAGGCGAGCGCGTGCTGGTCGCTATCGATACCCTGCAAAGCTGGGTGATGAAGCTGGTTCGTTTGGTGATGCAGTTGACACCGTACGGTGTTCTGGCGCTGATGACCAAAGTGGTTGCGGGCTCCAACCTGCAGGACATCATCAAGCTGGGTAGCTTCGTCGTGGCCTCTTATCTCGGTCTGGGCATTATGTTCGTGGTACACGGGATCCTGTTGGGTGTTAACGGCGTTAGCCCGCTGAAATACTTCCGCAAGGTGTGGCCGGTGCTGACTTTCGCCTTCACCAGCCGTTCCAGCGCAGCCTCAATTCCGCTGAACGTTGAAGCGCAAACCCGTCGTCTGGGCGTGCCTGAATCCATCGCCTCTTTTGCCGCATCCTTTGGCGCCACCATTGGCCAGAACGGTTGTGCAGGGCTGTACCCGGCAATGCTGGCAGTAATGGTCGCCCCGACCGTCGGGATCAACCCGCTGGACCCGATGTGGATTGCCACGCTGGTCGGTATCGTCACCGTCAGTTCCGCAGGGGTTGCGGGTGTGGGTGGCGGTGCAACGTTTGCCGCGCTGATCGTCCTGCCAGCTATGGGTCTGCCGGTCACGCTGGTTGCGCTGCTGATTTCCGTTGAGCCGCTGATCGATATGGGTCGTACCGCGCTGAACGTGAGCGGTTCTATGACTGCCGGTACGCTGACCAGCCAATGGCTGAAACAGACCGATAAAACAATTCTGGACAGCGACGATAACGCCGAACTGGCGCATCGCTAAGTCTGTTAGACTGAAAAACAAAAAAACCGCCGGAGTGTCATGCTCCGGCGGTTTTTTTATATCCATTAATCGCTCAGTTCATTTTCCTGGCGAACCTGATTAGCCCAGCGTTGCGCTGATTCCGGGACCGTAAATGCAGGCGAACGCTGAAACGCCTCCCCTATTAAGACAAAAGCGACATATTTTCCGCGCAGTATCCATACGTCACGAAACGCATCCATTTTAACTGCATGCTCTGGTGGGGCTGGCTCCACGCGAGGAACATAGCTAATTACCGGACGATTTTGTTGGCGAAGAGGTTTCATAATCAGTTGCTTCACTAAAGACTAATTCTAAAAATCAGAAAACGGCTATCTTAGCCGATTTTGCCTCCTGACGTCCTGCCTTGCGTGCGCTGTTTGCCTGGTTCATCGCGCTTTACGCCCTCGGTCAGTTCCTGCACCACTGAGCAAGTGGTCTATAGTTAAAGCTTTTGACGGCAACAACGACCTTTAAGCGATGAAAACAGGAGACGAGTTTAATGTCACAGAATGATAAGCACCCACTCCATCACTCAGCGCCGGTTCATGATGCCAGCGAATCCCAGCCAGGACTTGACTCACTGGCGCCAGCAGACGGTTCACATCGGCCAACACCTGAACCCACGCCACCAGGCATGCAGCCCACCACGTCCGGCAGCTTAAAAGCGCCTGACACCAGAAGTGACAAACTCAACGCGCTGGAAAGTTTTCGTAAAGGCAGCGAAGATTTTGCTCTGACAACCAATCAGGGAGTGCGCATCGCGGACGATCAAAACTCTCTGCGCGCAGGAAACCGTGGGCCAACTCTGCTGGAAGACTTTATCCTGCGGGAAAAAATCACCCATTTTGATCACGAACGCATCCCGGAGCGGATCGTACATGCCCGAGGTTCGGCCGCTCATGGTTACTTTCAGCCCTATGCCAGTCTCAGCGCGACAACGAAAGCGGACTTTCTGAGTGATGAAAATAAAATCACCCCGGTTTTTGTCCGTTTCTCTACGGTTCAGGGCGGCGCAGGCTCAGCGGATACGGTCAGAGATATTCGAGGATTTGCGACCAAATTTTATACTGAGGAGGGCATTTTCGATCTGGTGGGAAACAACACGCCAGTCTTCTTCATTCAGGATGCCCATAAATTCCCGGATTTCGTTCATGCGGTAAAACCGGAGCCGCATTGGGCTATCCCACAGGGTCAAAGCGCCCACGATACCTTTTGGGATTATGTCTCGTTACAGCCAGAAACGTTGCACAACGTTATATGGGCGATGTCCGACCGGGGTATTCCACGCAGCTATCGCACGATGGAAGGCTTTGGCATTCACACGTTCCGGTTGATAAATGCGCAAGGGAAAGCCACCTTTGTCCGTTTTCACTGGAAACCGCTGGCGGGCAAAGCTTCGCTGGTATGGGATGAAGCGCAAAAACTTACCGGTCGTGACCCCGATTTTCATCGCCGCGATCTGTGGGAAGCTATCGAAGCAGGCGATTATCCGGAATACGAACTGGGGCTGCAACTCATTCCTGAAGAAGACGAATTCAAGTTCGATTTTGACCTGCTCGACCCGACCAAGCTGATCCCGGAAGAGCTGGTTCCGGTGCAACGCGTCGGTAAAATGGTGCTGAACCGTAATCCGGATAATTTCTTCGCCGAAAATGAACAAGTCGCTTTTCATCCCGGACACATCGTCCCTGGTATCGATTTTACCAACGATCCCTTGCTGCAAGGCCGCTTGTTTTCTTATACCGATACCCAAATCAGCCGCCTGGGCGGGCCCAACTTCCATGAAATACCGATTAATCGCCCGACCTGCCCGTACCATAATTTCCAGCGTGACGGCATGCATCGTATGGACATCGATACCAACCCTGCCAACTATGAACCTAATTCCATCAATGATAACTGGCCGCGTGAAACGCCGCCGGGGCCAAAACGCGGTGGATTTGAGTCATATCAGGAACGGATTGAAGGAAACAAAATCCGCGAACGTAGCCCCTCTTTTGGCGAATACTATGCGCACCCTCGCCTGTTCTGGCTAAGTCAGACGCCAATTGAACAGCAGCATATTATCGGCGGATTCAGCTTCGAACTCAGCAAAGTTACGCGCCCCTATATTCGGGAAAGAGTGGTCGAACAGTTAGCCCATATTGATACAGCCCTCGCCGAGGCGGTTGCCGATAATCTCGGTTTTGAGCTAACCGAGGAACAGGCCAAAATCGCCCCACCGGCTAACGTCAATGGTTTGAAAAGTGCGCCGTCACTCAGTTTATATGCGGGTGCGCAAGGTGAGATTAAGGGCCGCGTGGTCGCCATTCTACTTAATGACCAGGTGAAATCGGGCGACCTGCTTGCCATCATGCAAGCCTTACAGGCCAAAGGCGTTCACGCCAAACTGCTCTATTCCCGAATGGGTAATGTGGTTGCCGATGATGGTTCCGTCCTGACAATCGCCGGTACCTTTGCGGGTTCACCATCGCTGACCGTCGATGCGGTTATCGTTCCGTGTGGCAATATCGCAGATATCGCTATGAACGGTGATGCCCGATATTACTTACTCGAAGCGTATAAGCACTTAAAACCTATCGCACTGGCTGGCGATGCGCGTCAGTTTAAAGCAACGTTGGATATCAAAACTGAAGGAGAAGAAGGCGTGGTGGAGGCAGACAGTGCAGACGCACAGTTTATGGATACCCTGCTGACGCTAATGACTGCGCACCGCGTCTGGTCACGCGCCGGAAAAATCGACACGATCCCTGCCTAAAAAAATGCGGCGCATTATGCGCCGCAAACTCAGGAGTTAGACGTTCAGAAAACTGCCAAGACGATAACCGCGTTCCGCAATAGCATATTTCAGTGACGGAGACGTCAGCACGTCGAGCTCAGTTAAGCGGGGGTAACAGTAGGCACTTTGACGAATAATGTCATCGATAAAGGCCGGATGACACATCACTTCCAGCGAGGACTCTCCCCGGTCTGCTGACGCGTCAAGCGTTTGCAAAAACAGGGCTTCAGAAATCGCTTCGCCATAAAACTCGCTGCTGAATCCCTGGGAAGTCCGTAACGTCTGCGGAAAGTCAGACGCCTGGAATACCGTCTGACGATCGATCCGTAACGCAATCCCCCGTTGGGCAGCAAACCCGGCCACGATAGGGAAAATCTGCGGGAACATATGCACATGGTGATGGCTATCCAGATGCGTTGGCTCCCGCCCGAACAGGTCAATAAAACGCTGATACTGCGCGGCCAGTTCCTGAGAAATTTCATCCAACGGCAAGGTGTCTTCTTCAGCCATCTGCCAGATCCATTTTCCCAGTAACCCGTCACGAGTAAGGCCTGGCATTGCCGTCAACGGCCTGCCCAGCGTCAGAACAAAATGCATCCCAACGGCAAGTTCAGGAATATCGCGACTCAGCTGTACCGCATGGTCAATGGCTGCGCCATTAACCAGTGCGGTTGTCGAGGTGACCACGCCATTGCGACAGGCTTCAACAATGCCGTAGTTTTGTCCTTTACTCAGGCCAAAATCATCCGCATTTACAATCAGTACGCGTTCCATAGCCGACCTCAGTTAGTGTTGTTCGCTTTTGAGTTTCTCGATACACCCGGCGAAGTTTGGCAGCCATTTTTCATGCGCCAGAATCAGCTCACGCGCCAGAATCTCGGCATCGCTGTCAGAATGCACCAGCGGACTCAGGTTCAACGCCAGCAGCACATCATTCAGCTCACCGCTCAGTGCCGCATTGCTCGCCGCGACTTCAAAGCCTTTAATGGTATAGATAAGGCCGAGCACTTTCTCATCAAAATGGGTAATACGTGGGTGCGGCGTGGCGCCGTTGCGTCCCAGTGTACAGGTCATCTCAACCGCCCAGTCCGCCGGGATATTGTCAACATGCCCATGGTGCGGAACGTTGACATAGTGCTCGGTCTGTTTGTCGTTGTAGATGGCGTTGATCACTTCACAGGCCGCATCGGAGTAATAGGCTCCACCGCGCTGTTCCAGCTCTTTCGGTTTCACGTTCAAATCCGGATTTTTGTACAGATCAAACAGTTGTTTCTCCACTTTCTGTACCACCTGAGCGCGAGCGCCGCCCTTATAGTATTCACCCATTTCAATCGCCAGCATCTCTTTTGGCTTGAAGTAGTAAAGCAAATATGAGCACGGCAGCAGCTTCAGCGAGCGAATCAACCCTTCACTGAACGGCAGATCGAAGATGTTCTTCACGGTGGAGGCTTTCAGTTGACCTGAAGCCACGCCATCCAACAGTTCATCAAAGCGTGATTTACCATTCACCAGTACGTCTTTAATAAAGACCATATGGTTCAGACCGAACAGATCGATGGATAAGTCATCGCTCTCTTTCAGCGCCAGCACATCGCTAATGAACATTTTCATGCCGACAGGAATATTACATACACCGATGAATTTCTTAAAATTCGTATGGCGATAGACCGCTTCCGTCACCATCCCGGCCGGGTTAGTAAAGTTAATCACCCACGCATTCGGGCACAGTTCTTCCACATCTTTGACAATATCAAAGATAACCGGAATAGTACGCAGACCTTTGAACAGCCCACCAGCGCCGTTGGTTTCCTGCCCCAGATACCCGTGACTCAGCGGAATGCGTTCATCCTTTTCGCGGGCTTTCAGTTGCCCTACGCGCAGCTGGGTAGTAACGAAATCAGCATCTTTCAGCGCTTCACGGCGGTCCAGCGTTTTAAACAACTTCATCGGCACGCCAGCTTTATCGATCATGCGCTGGCAAAGGTCAAAAATAATGTCCAGCTTCTCTTTTCCATCGTCGACATCAACCAGCCACAATTCAGAAACCGGTAATTCATGATAGCGCTTAATAAAGCCTTCAAGTAACTCAGGGGTGTAGCTGCTCCCGCCACCGATAGTGACGACTTTTAATTTCTGGCTCATACTTTCTCCCTTCAGTGTCAAAACACTGACGTGTATTATGCTCAACCCGTTTGTCAGATATAGCGTGGCTGTCCCGACGCTATTTTGGGCAAGCTATAAAAAATGGGTTATTGGCAAATAATATCTACTGATTAAATTCAGTTAATTTCTTACGATAGCTATTAGGTGTAAATGACGTCAGCTTTTTAAACGTTTTAATAAACAGACTTGGACTACTGTAGCCAGATTCGTAAGCAATATCCGTTACAGAATAGTTAGTCATTTCCAGCTGTTTTTTAGCAAAGTTAATGCGGATTTCATTAATGATCTGCATCGGCGTTTTGCTGTAATAACGCTGGGTTGCGCGAGTCAGATACTCCTGGGATTTCGCGGACAGGTGTACCATGTTTTCCAGCGCATTCTCGCTAAACTGCCGTTTGTCATGCATGGTCTCCACGGTGGTTTTAAGCCACTGCGGAATATCATCCAACACCTGCTCTTCGCGATGATGGCGCAACCGGTTAATAATATAGAAGGTGACCACTTCTACAAATTCATCCAGCCCACTCTCGCGAAAGTTCAATGATGCAATAACCGTTTCAATGTAAGTGAGAAACGAATTATTCGCCCGATAGACCTGCGATGCAACGAAACAAAATGGCAGCAGCGGGTGGTAGTGCTGTTCAAAAAAGCGTTTACTGATACCGACGTTCAGGATCCTTGTCGCCCCAAAATCATAAAAACTCTGGTGGTGCGATCCCAATGGAATAAAAACAAAGTCCCCGCGTTCGAGCAATACGCGTTTACCGTTGATTTCCTGATAATAGCGCCCGG
The DNA here is from genome assembly GCF_025106035.1 of Citrobacter sp. XY323. Lineage (NCBI taxonomy): Bacteria > Pseudomonadati > Pseudomonadota > Gammaproteobacteria > Enterobacterales > Enterobacteriaceae > Citrobacter > Citrobacter sp. XY323. The sequence continues at coordinate 441,039 of NZ_JANYUK010000002.1, read as the reverse complement.
TTAAAACCAGGGTAAATTCGTAGTAGTCATGCTGATGCAGCCCGCTGATGCTCTCAGTTTTGTTATAGATGAACACATGGAAATTTTTGCCATTGAACAGCTGCTGTTCATAGACGGTTTTGATTTCCGGTGCGTTAATCTGTAGCTGCATTATGCACTCCTCGCTATTTCAGCTTTTCGTGAAGCTCAATCAGTTCAGTCACCAGCTCACGCGCCAGCATTGATGTCATCAGGTGGTCCTGAGCATGAACCAGCACCAGGCTAACTTTCATTTTACCTTCGCCCTGATCGCCTTCAATCAGTTTCGTTTGCACGAGGTGCGCTTCATTCAGCGCCAGACGGGACTGGTCCATCATAGCCTTAGCTGACTCGAAATCGCCTTGCTTGGCCATTTTGAGCGCGCCGTACGCCAGGCTACGCGCCTGACCGGAGTTGATGATGAGACCCATCACCACTTCTTCAAGTTCTTCTGCTTCTGACTGCGTGTCGACGATGTTTTCGATATCCAACATACTTTTTTCCTCTGGTTCAGTCCGGCATGACCGTGAAGCCATGCCGGATTAAATTTAGAATTTCAATGCGTTAGCGATATCTTCTTCGCTTTCTTCTTGATCAATAACGTTCTGCGCTTTGTTGGCTACCACCACGAACGGCAGGTAAACCAGCGTGGCGATACCAAGGTTGAACAGCGCGACCAGCAGAGCAGCGACGCTACCGTTGGTATTAAAGAACGCGCCCAAACCGGTTGGCATGGTCCACGGTGCGATGTTGGTAATCGGTGGAATAATGCCGGAGTAATAAGCTGCCAGCGTAATCGCCGCCAGAATCGGCTGCACCAGAATGAACGGGATAAACATCACCGGGTTCATGATGATCGGCAGACCGAACAGGATAGGTTCGTTAATCTGGAACAGGCCTGACGGCAGTGCCAGTTTAGCAACCTGACGATAATCCGGACGACGCGATGCCAGGAAGATAGCGATAATCAGACCCAGCGTAGCCCCGCTACCCCCGAGGAAAATATAGGAGTCGAGCATCGGTTTCGCCCAGACGTGGAAGGTCTTTCCGGCTTCCAGCGCGGCGTCTACGGAACCAAACTGTTGGTAGATGGAAATGTTTTCCAGCGCCCATGGCGTCATGATACCGCTGTCCAGCGCGGTCAGCGCCAGTGAACCGTGAATACCGAAGAACCACAGCAGCGGAACAAAAATCACGTAGGCCCAGCCCACCACGCTGCCCAGCGATGCCAGCGGAGTTGAAATGGAATCCATGATGATCTGGTGGAAGTTCGTACCCCAGGTGTTCAATGCCCAGGCGATGATCCCCATAATGGAGAGGATAAGGAAGCCAGGAATCAGCGCAGAGAAAGAGCGCGACACGGATGTCGGTACGCTATCAGGTAATTTAATTACCCAATTGCGACGGACCACAAAGGTGAACATTTCCGCGACCGCGAGGCCGATAATAATACCGGAAATAATATTGGCACCGCCGAGCCAGTTCGCGCCAACGGCATAGGCTTCACCCACGCTATATGGCGTTACGGTCATAAACGCGGCGACGGATAACAGCCCGGCAGCCAGAGAGTCGACTTTGCGTTCTTCTGCCAGCGCCATACCGATAAAGAACGGCGCCATCAATGACATGATACCCAGCGTACCGTTATAGACGTTTCCACCAATGCCTTTCAAACTATTCAGCGTTTCAATAGTTGAAGCATCAAGTCGAATGCCCATTGAATAAAAAAACGACCCCTCCCCAAAGCTCAGGAAAACGTTATTGATTAATACAAACATGGCCCCTGCGAGGGTTAACGGCATTAAACGAATAAAACCGTTTTTGATTGCATTAACGTGTGGCTGCTTTCCAATTTTTACAGCAAAAGGAAGGAGTACCTTTTCAAGTGAAGCAATAGCGTTACTCATAGAAAAATACCCTTAAATACCGCAATTAATAATTGCGGTGAATGTTAATGAAATAACTCTTTGACGGGAAAAATTAAAATAAAATAATTAATTTGCTGCGGCTTTTTTAATTGCTGCAACCGCAGCCTTAAGCACGCCTAAACCATCGACTTTGCCATACAGCAGCGAGTCAATCACTTCCACAGGCTTGTTGGGTAACAAACGCTGAATTTCGGGCAACATATAAGCAATTTGTGGACCTAATAATACAACATCGGCCACTGGACCTTTTTCTCCGGCCAGCGTTTCAGGAAACGCTTCAATAATAACCGGTACTTCGTATTTTTCGGCCTGAGAACGCATCTTCGAAACCAACAATGAAGTCGACATGCCCGCAGAACAAAACAGATAAATGTGTTTCTTTTCCATTAAAACGATCCTCATGTGCGATTATCTGTCACCAGACACTCCGCAAGCCCTAACCTGCATCCATGCTCTGGGTAACTTGCGTCAGCTAAATTACTTTTTTAGGTGGCTGAAATGAGTATACGGGATTGCACAGGCGGATGGTATTTCCTTGACCAACTAAATTGTCTCTCCTTGACCTGGCGTTATGACCACCCTCACACTTCAGGCAAATAATTCGCGTCAATAATTAAGATCGTGTGACATAAAAAAACCGGCGCAGTGGCCGGTTTTCCCGAGTGCTCAGGCAATAAACAGTTGTTACTTCTTCGCTGCCTGCGGGTCGGTGTCGTACTCTGCGCAGGTCTGGTAGCCAGAGTTAATCACGTGTCCGGTGTCATCTAAAGCAACAAAATAGGTCTCAGCTTTACCATCTCGTTGACCCAGGATGTAGGTCTGACACGTCCCACGCGCATGGATCATACTGACTTCGGAAGACGGTTTACCGGCAATCTGCGCTACCTGCGCCCGGCTCATCCCTTTCTTCACATCTTTCACCACGGGCTGAACAAATTGGTCTTTCGTACGATCGTAAGCCGTACACCCTGCCAGCATAGTCAAAACAGCCGCTGCGCTCAGAATTCCTGTTAGATTCTTGTTCATATTCCGTCCTCTTGTATTTCAGCGTGTTATATAAGCCTGGAGCACAACAACGCATTTTTCAAGCAATCAGAGGATACTTAGGTGGTTTCGGAAAATTCTATTAAAACAAAATGATGCTATATCAGGCTCGCATCCCTTGTCGTTTGGGCCTCAACGCGTTAGCTTTAACACATCATTTTTTTGATCATTTTATTTTTCGGAGGGGGTTAAATGACTCTGCAGCAAGAGATAATCCAGGCGCTTGGCGCAAAACCGCACATCGATGCAGAAGAAGAAATTCGCCGCAGCGTGGATTTCCTGAAATCGTATCTGCAGACCTACCCCTTTCTGAAATCGTTGGTGTTGGGAATTAGCGGCGGACAGGACTCAACGCTCGCGGGAAAACTGTGCCAGATGGCGATCACCGAGCTGCGAAAAGAAACGGGTAATGACGCACTGCAGTTTATTGCCGTACGCCTACCGTATGGCGTTCAGGCCGATGAGCAGGACTGCCAGGATGCCATCGCCTTTATTCAACCGGACCGCGTACTGACCGTCAATATTAAGGGCGCGGTGCTGGCCAGCGAGCAGGCCCTGCGTGAAGCGGGTATTGAACTGAGCGATTTTGTGCGTGGCAATGAAAAAGCCCGTGAACGTATGAAGGCACAATACAGTATCGCCGGCATGACCAGCGGCGTTGTCGTGGGTACCGATCATGCTGCAGAAGCCATCACCGGATTTTTCACTAAGTACGGCGATGGCGGTACCGACATTAACCCACTATTTCGTCTGAACAAGCGCCAGGGCAAACAACTGCTCGCCGCGCTGGGGTGCCCGGAGCACTTATATAAGAAAGCACCAACTGCCGACCTCGAGGACGATCGCCCTTCTCTGCCGGATGAAGCCGCACTGGGAGTCACTTACGACAACATCGACGACTATCTGGAAGGAAAAACGCTGGATGCCGACGTCGCGAAAAAAATTGAAGGCTGGTACGTGAAAACTGAGCATAAACGTCGCACACCGATCACCGTGTTTGATGATTTCTGGAAAAAAGCGTAATCCTTTTCCCTTCAAAATGCCGGGTAGCGCCAGGATTGGCCCTATCTGGCATTAGCCTGCTGAATCTCATGCCGCTTTTTTAATCACCCTCAAACTGCTACACTGGATGAATAACCAGCATCTGGAGTCAACAGTGGTACAGCGTCAATCAGCCCCTCGTCTGACATTTGAGGCAGCGGCAATCTATGAATATCCCGAGCACCTGCGCCCGTTTTTGAGTGCGCTTCCCACCGCGCCAGGCGTCTATCTGTTTCACAGTGATAGCGACACCATGCCGCTTTATATTGGTAAAAGTGTCAATATTCGCAGCCGTGTGCTGGCGCATCTGCGTACCGCAGACGAAGCGAGTATGCTGCGACAGGCCAGGCGCATTAGCTGGATTTGTACGGCCGGAGAAATTGGTGCCCTGCTGCTGGAAGCGCGGCTTATCAAAGAACAGCAGCCCCTGTTTAACAAACGGCTGCGACGCAATCGCCAGCTGTGTGCCTTGCAGCTTACCGACCGAACGGTTCAGGTGGTTTACGCACGAGATATTGATTTCTCCCACGCCCCCAATCTGTTTGGCCTGTTTGCCAACCGCCGCGCAGCGCTACAGACGCTGCAAAGCCTCGCCGATGAACAACAGCTGTGCTACGGCCTGTTGGGGCTGGAACCCCTGAGCCACGGGCGCGCCTGTTTTCGCTCCGCGCTTAAACGCTGCGCCGGAGCCTGCTGTGGGAAAGAAAGCCCTGAAGCGCATCATGTGCGTCTGGTAGAAGCCCTGGAAAGAGTGCGCGTAATCTGCTGGCCGTGGAGCAATGCCATTGCGCTGCAGGAAACCCGCGCTGAAATGACGCAGTACCATATCATCAATAACTGGCTGTGGCTGGGAGCCGTTTCAACGCTGGATGAGGCAGCTACACTCGCGCGAATGCCAGCCGGCTTTGATCAAGATGGCTACAAAATTCTCTGCCGGCCTATCCTGTCTGGTCAATATGACATTATTGAACTGAGTCCGGAGAATGCCCCGGCATCCAGTTAATCTCGCTGAACAGCAGTTTCCCCTCGCGCTCCAGCAGTCGTAACGTGTGTTTACCGTCGTGCCAGCTTGCACCCTGATCGACGGTCAACAACTTATCACCCAGTTGCCAGGCTCCGCTGATAACAAACACCACGCCGCCGCGCGAACCAAAGGTCGTAAAGGTGCGATCGGCAACTCTGACTTTTGCCTGGCAGACATCCCGTCGGGTCATGATATTAAAATCCATCGACATCTGCCCTTCCGTCAGCTTCGCTTTTACCACCTTGTCACCGGCAAAGGTAAAAGGCTGATGCTGTTTCAGGGTATGCGTGAAGGTGTTCGGCTCTTCCAGCGTCACTTCTCCGCCTTCCAGCAGGGTAATCACGCGTTCTACGCCGGGAAAAAGAGAAAACTCCCCATTCGCTGCGATGGAGGCGATACTCGCCCGCCAGTGAAAATCTCGTGTTGCTGGCGGAAAACAGCAAATCTCACGCGTTTCTCCCGCACCATTTCGCCACAGATTGACCGGCATTTTGCGGATATCAAAGTATTCCATCATCCCTCCAGAAAGGCGCAGCACGGCAGCCCACCGTAAACAGGCAGCCATAAATCATCATTGTTATATTCACCCTGCAGATTATTGTTATCGGCAGCAGAGTTGATTTGCCTTAGCGATGAACCCGGTGTTTTGCAAAAAAGAACAACGCGCCATCCAGGTGGAGTTTTCGCGGGCTTCAGGAGAATAACGTGTCACAAGCGCGGTGCAAGAGGCAGCAAAGAAAAAACCGCCGATCCTGCCCACCTCGTTAAACGTGTTGTGGACAAGAGCGGCGGTCTTGAGTTTGGTTTCACACTGTGCGGTAATCAGCACACACAGCGTGAATGATATAGTGTAGACGCTGAACGATTACTCAGCAGCTTGCGGCATTTTACCCTTCTGCGCGGCACGTTCTGTCAGACGCTTCTCAAAATTGGCATTAAACTGCTTTTTCTGTTCCGGGGTCAGAATGTTGTAAATCTTGTTCTGGGTTTCCATATGCGCCAGCATGTTGGCTTTGCGCTGTTCTTCCATCTTCGCAATCTGCGCTTCCGCTTTCGCTTTATCAAAGCTATCGCTGGCGATGATGTCGTGCATTGCGCGGCGCTCTTCCAGCAGCGGACGTTTCATCTGATCACGCTGACCTTTCATGATCTCGCGAATCTGCTGTTTCTGCGCATCGGTCAGGTTCAGGTCTTTAAACATCATGTCGTGATGCGGGGCAAACTTACCGTTGTGGTGCATCATTGGTTTGGCATCAGCTGGCGCAGCTGTTGTCGTGTCAGCGGCGTGGGCCAGGTTAGCAGCGCCCAGCGCCAGGGTAGAGGCAACAAACAGAGCAGTCAGTTTACGCATAATTTCTATCCTTTCTTTCAGTTATTTTGACGACACTCATGCGACTCTTATGCAATGTGATGTCGTGTTGACGAGATTAACTTTACCGGCTTAAGCGTCAATTAATCAGAGCAACGGTAAAACAATGAAAGTGTAAAAAACAAACTTTCATCAATTATGGAGAAAAAAAGAATAAATTGCGCAGAGTTGCAATAAAAAATTACAACAGGATGATTTTGAAGGGATTATGAAGAACTATACCTCATCCCTGATTATTAAGAAAGCAATTCACCAGGAATAATCCGTAATAAATAAAAACAGCACGCAAAAATAAGCCCTTAGGGATAAACCAAAAGGGCATATATATTTGTCACAATTTTTCGAGCATCAATCCGGCACGTAAACCACAGGCCACGTTTGGATTTGGAAAAAGAACGTATTCAACATCATGGGTGACGGTAAAACGTTCATCACCGTCCTGCGCCAGCAAGGTGCCCTCTGTAAAAGGGGTAAAGTTGAGCGTCTGGTTATCCATGTGAAGAATGAAATCGTCGCTACGCCGCGTGATTTGCGACACCACGCGGTAACGCAGCGGAGATGTTTCTCCCGGTGACATTCGCTCGCCCTGCAGCAGCTTCGCCAGCGCATCTGCCGTCTGCGCAAACTGAGTCAGATCATTTTGTCCAAACGGCAGCGCTTTACCCAGTTCCAGCGTGCAGGCCAGCGCGCCAAAATGTTCAGCGCTAAAATGGGTGAACGTGCCGCCAGGTGTCTGATGGAAAACCAGCGCCTCCAGCCCTGCCTCTCCCAGCCATCCCAAAAAATCTTCGTCCCAGGCAACGTTGCGTTGTGGCAACACGCCAAAGCGCAGATGCTGCGAGCCGCGAATCGCGGTGTGCAGATCCAGATGCCAGCGGACTGGCTCTTTCGCCCGCGAATAAAAACCCTCCAGACACAGCTCAAGCTGATGGGCTCGGTACGTTTCTTCACTCGCGGCAAAAATCTGCCAACGGCCGCCAAACATACGGTTCAGGTCGCTATGACAATAACGTTGTCCCGCCGCCAGCGCCTGCGGGTTCCCCAGAATCACCAGCAGCCGCCATGTCAGCGTTAGTTCACCGCTAAACAGCCTGGAGAGAATTGAATCAAGTATCTCTACCGGGGCCGTTTCATTGCCGTGGATCCCCGCAGACAGCACCAGCGAATATTCCGCCGGAGTGACCGGCGTCAGCTCCAGAATTCCGTGACCAATCCACTGCCAGGAAAAGCCGCGAGCTGTGCCCTCGGTTGTCTCGGGGGTTATCCCTGCCAGCGTCTGGGCCAGAAAATTATCCATGGCTGGTCCTCTCCTGCTGGAAGGGATACACAGAGCCGAGGTTGAGCAATTGCGTCAACGTATCCAGCGCTTCACGCCCCTCACGCAACAGCTGCGGGTCGGCAAGGTCGGCGGCGGTAAGACGATCGCGATAGTAACGGTCGACCCAATTATTCAGCGTGTTAAACAGCGTATCGTTCATGATAACCGCCGGATTTACGGCCTGCAGCTCCTGTGGAGTAAGCACCACTCTCAGGCGCAGACATGCCGGACCGCCGCCATTGGACATACTTTCACGCAGATCGAATACCTGCAGGTCATCGATCGGATTGTCTTCCTCGAGCAGACGGTTCAAATACCGCCACACGCCCGCATGCTCCCGACACTCCTGCGGCAGGACCAACATCATCGAACCGTCATCACGGCTCAGTAACTGGCTGTTAAACAGATAGGTGGTCACCGCATCCTGCACCGACACTTCCGCAGCCGGGACTTCCAGCGGGGTAAAACCTGCCACCTGACTGCGTAACTGCTCGAACAACGCCTGCTGTCTGACAAACGCCAGTTGATGACAAAACAGTACCTGGCGATTCGACACCGCAATCACATCGTTATGAAACACGCCAAGATCGATAACGTCCGGGTTTTGCTGGGCAAAAATGCGCTGATGCGGGTTAACCTGATTCAGTCGGGCGACCGCCTCGCTGGCCTCACGGGATTGCCTCGCCGGATAGCGCTTCGGATGGGACACATTCCCTTCTTCACGACCGTAAACAAACAGCTGTACGCCAGGGTCGCCGTAATCCCCGCCGAGGCGGTTATGGTTTGCCGCACCTTCATCACCGAATAGCGCAACCTGGGGTAACGCGCCGTGGACCGTAAAACTATTCTCATCACGGAAAATCGCCCGTAGCAACGCTTCGGTGGTCGGCGCTTCCAGCGAACGGTGAAACTTATTATTCAGATTCGCCACCGTCAGATGCACTTTCCCGTCCAGCGCATCGGCTGAAGGGCAGACCGTTGCCGCATTCGCCACCCACATAGACGATGCGGAGCTGGCGCTGGAGAGCCAGTGAGGCGCCTGACGCGCCACGTTCTCCAGTATCTGTTCGTCGCGGCCGGTAAAGCCCAACTGACGCAGCACCGGAATATACGGCCGCTCATGAGGCGGGATCACCGCCTGGGGAAATCCCGCATCCGCCAGCGCTTTCATCTTTAGCAGACCCTGCTTCGCCGCCAGACGCGGGTTCGATACCTGAAAACGATGTTTGGTTGAGGCCTCATTACCAAATGACAGCCCCGCATAGTGGTGGGTCAGCCCCACCAGACCATCAAAATTTACCTCACGGGATTTCATAGCTTATCCTCGCGAGAAAAATCCAGGCCGGGGCTAAGCGTCGTTGGCAGCGTTAAGGCCGGTGATTCCAGACTTGCCATCGGCCAGGCGCAATAATCTGCGGCATACCACGCGCTGGCGCGATGGTTCCCGGAAGCGCCAACGCCGCCAAACGGCGCTGTACTCGCCGCGCCGGTTAACGGCTTATTCCAGTTGACGATCCCGGCCCGCGCCTCGAGCAGCAGTTGATCAAACTGGCTGCGATCGGGGGAAACCAACCCACACGACAATCCAAAGCGGGTGTTGTTCGCCATACGAATTGCGTCATCAAAGCTGTCATAACGCCAGACGCCAAGCAGCGGTCCAAAGACCTCTTCATCGGGTACGTTCGCCGCCCCGGTCAGTTCGATGATCCCTGGGGTGAGCAGTGACGTTCCGGCTTGCACCAGACGTGGCGCTAACAGCGTCCGGCCCCCTAACGACTCCAGACGCTGCCAGGCATCATAGACATGCCGCGCGGCCTGTTCGGAAATCAGCCCGCCAATAAATGGCTGCGGTTCTGCGTCCCAGTTGCCGGGCATTAAACGCTGGCTGACGTCCACCAGGCGCGTCAGGAACGCATCCCCCTGCGCGCCTTTTTTAACTAACAGGCGACGGGCGCAGGTACAACGCTGTCCGGCGGTGACAAACGCGGACTGAATAGTCAGATGCACTGCGGCATCAATATCTTCCGGGTTCTCAATGATCAGCGGGTTGTTGCCCCCCATCTCCAGAGCGAGGATTTTTTCCGGCTGGCCGGATAGCTGTCGATGCAGTTGATAACCCGTATTGGCACTGCCGGTAAACAGCAGGCCATCGAGATCGTCCTGCCCGCTCAGCGCCTGCCCCGTATCGCGACCGCCCTGCACCAGGTTCAGCACACCCGGCGGCAATCCCGCCTGCTCCCACAGCTTTGTCACGGCTTCACCGGTCCACGGCGTCAGCTCGCTGGGTTTGAAAATCAATGTGTTGCCTGCCAGCAGTGCCGGAACAATATGACCATTGGGTAAATGGCCGGGGAAGTTATACGGGCCAAAAACCGCCAGCACGCCGTGCGGGCGATGGCGCAACGTCGCTGCGCCATCCGGTAATTCGCTGTGATGCTCTCCGGTACGCGCATGCCAGGCTTTCACGGAGATGGCAATTTTATTGATCATCGCCGTCAGTTCTGTAGCAGCTTCCCAACGGGGTTTGCCGGTTTCCCGGGCGATAATCTGTGTGAGTTCGGCTTTATTGCTTTCCAGCAATGAGGCAAATTTTTCAACAATGGCCTGGCGTGCACCAAAGGGCTGTTTAGCCCAACCGGCAAAGGCTGCGCGCGCGGCCCGGCACGCCTGCGCTACCTGGGCTGCATCGGCATCATTGCCCTGCCACAGCACATCACCGCTTACGGGATTGGTTTTCACCCGACGCTCGCCCAGCCCCGTCACCCAGTCGCCGTTTATCCATAATGTCATGCTGTTTTCTCCTCTGCACAAAGACGCACAAAACGTACATGGTCGCCCGCGTGACATTTCAGGGCGTCCAGTTGCGCCGCCGTCAGCACCAGACGCTGAGTATCCGGGTCGGCACGAACCAACATGACGCGGAAGTTTTGATAATTTTCATTGGCAACCAGACAAGCAGGATAGTCGCCTGGCGCAGGCTGCCCTTCAGCCACCTCCACCAGCCTGCTTTTACGGATAGCCCGTACCCGGTCAATATCGCACTCCAGGGTCGGTCCGCCGTCGAAAATATCGACGTAGTTGCGGTAGCGAAATCCTTCTTTCTCCAGCACCGCCCGCGCAGGAGCCGTTTGCGGATGCACCTGACCAATCACGCTTTGCGCTTCGTCAGACAGGAAATGGGTATAAATCGGATGCTTAGGCATCAGTTCAGCAATAAAGGCTTTTTGCCCGGTTCCGCAGAGAAAATCCGCCCGGCTGAACTCCATTGAGAAAAAACGTTTGCCGAGGCTTTGCCAAAACGGAGAGTAGCCGTGTTCATCGATCACGCCGCGCATCTCGGCCACGACCTTCTCATTGAACCGGTCACGAAAGGCCGCCATAAACATAAAGCGCGACTTCGACAACAAATAGCCGTTGCCTTCTTTACGCCAGTCCGGATCGAGAAACAGAGAACAAAGTTCGCTACTGCCCGTGTGATCGTTACTCAGAAACAGCGTCGGCAGCGCGTTATACACGTTCAGCTCTTTCGAAGCATGCACCAGTGTACCGACCCGGTAGTTGTACCAGGGATCGTTAAGCCCTACCGCCACCTCAATGGCGCAAATCCCCGCCACGGTTCCGCTGGCGCTGTCTTCAAGCACAAACACATATCCCTGCTCACTTTTGGGCAACTCACCGCGCCAGGTTTGTAGCGAACGTTCGATACGCGCCATCAGCGTAGCTTCATTCGCCGGTAGCGAGGTCAACCCGCCGCCGGTCTTACTGGCAAGCTGCATCAGCGCGGTGATATCAGCGCGTTCAATGGGACGAATCACCATCATGATGAACCTCCTGCTTTAATGCGTTCGCAGGCCAGCGCAAAGCGATCCAGTCCGGTGGCGATTTCTTCTTCGCTGACGTTTAACGCTGGCGCAAACCGCACCACATTAGCGCCAGCAATCAGCACCATCACTCCGGCAACCGCCGCTTCTTGCGAGATGAGTTTTGCTTTCCCGGCAAATTCCGCGTTCAGCACACAGCCAATCAGCAGTCCGAGTCCACGAATTTCACTAAACAGTCCAAAACGTTCGTTAATGGCGTTAATACGCTCCACAAACCAGTCGTGGCGCTGTTTCACTCCGTTAAGCATTTCCGGCGTGTTAACAATTTCCAGCAGTTTTCCCGCCACCGCAGTGGCCAGCGGGTTTCCGCCGTAGGTTGTACCGTGCGTACCGACCGTCATCACACTGGCGCAACGCTCTGTCGCCAGCAGTGCGCCGATAGGGAAACCACCGCCCAGCGCTTTTGCTGTCGTCAGCAGGTCCGGCGTAACGCCGTAGTGCATGTAGGCATACAGTTCGCCGGTACGGCCAACCCCGGTCTGAACTTCATCAAAAATCAACAGCGCATTATGGCGATCGCATAATTCACGCAGCCCCTGCAAAAAGGCGTTTGTTGCCGGCACTACGCCGCCTTCCCCCTGCACCGGCTCCACAATAACCGCACAGGTGTTGTCATCAATCAGTTGACCGGCAGAGTCGAGATCGTTATACACGGCATGGCGGATATCCGGCGGCAGCGGCGCGAAGTCCTGTGAATAGGCGGGCTGTCCTCCGGCGCTGACGGTAAACAGCGTGCGACCATGGAAAGCATTTTTAAACGCCACAATGCCGCTCTTCTGGCTACCAAAACGATCGTGGGCATATTTACGTGCCAGTTTTAATGCCGCTTCGTTAGCTTCTGCGCCAGAGTTACAGAAGAAAATACGCTCGGCAAAAGTGGCATCAATCAGCTTTTTCGCCAGGCGCAGCACCGGCTCGTTGGTGTAGCCATTTCCCGTATGCCAGAATTTGCTCGCCTGGTCGTTTAATGCCTCGCGCAATGCCGGATGTGCATGACCCAGCGCGTTAACCGCAATGCCTCCCGCGAAATCGATATACTCTTTACCCTGCTGATCCCACAGACGTGAACCTTCGCCACGCACCGGAATAAAAGGGGCCGGAGCGTATACGGGCATCATCCATTCATCAAAATTTTCACGCGTAATTGACAGAGACATAGCGACCTCAACGGTAAATAAAAAGTTATTTATATGTTAATAAATATAGTGTTTGCGGTGTAAATGTAGATTGCAGGCTTCGTGCCAGCCAGCGAAAAAAGTGCATAAACGGAGGGCGGTGACGGAATATCAACGAGTTACAACCTGACGATATTCACTGTATGTGCATATAAAGTGAATATGTTTGCGTACCAGATGACTAAACAGAGGAAAAAACGCAATTTTATTCAGTCGCCAAATATAATTCTGGAATTGTGATCGTATACGAAATTTATCGGAAATTATTGCTCTATTCCGACGCGCTACGCGCCAAAACGGTGCAGTTTTTGCTCCATCGTTAACACCATTAGCAATCATTGTTGGAATCAGGTGACAAGAAGCAGTCAGCCTGCAGAAATTCTGCTACCATCCTTGCACTATTCATCTTGCAAAGTGGCAGCGACTATGAAATTTGTCTCTTTTAATATCAACGGCCTGCGTGCCCGTCCCCATCAACTGGCAGCCATTGTCGAAAAACACCAACCGGATGTTATTGGCTTACAGGAGACAAAAGTCCACGACGATATGTTCCCTCTCGAAGAGGTAGCAAAGCTGGGTTATAACGTCTTTTATCACGGTCAGAAAGGCCATTACGGCGTAGCACTATTAACGAAAGAAACACCGATTGCGGTGCGTCGTGGCTTCCCGGGTGATGGCGAAGAAGCGCAGCGCCGTATCATCATGGCGGAAATTCCGTCGCCTCTGGGCAGCATCACGGTGATTAACGGCTATTTCCCGCAGGGCGAAAGCCGTGACCATGAAACCAAGTTCCCGGCCAAAGCCGCGTTTTATCAGAACCTACAAAACTACCTGGAGACTGAACTGAAGCGCGACAATCCGGTATTGATCATGGGCGATATGAATATCAGCCCAACCGACCTCGATATCGGTATTGGCGAAGAGAACCGTAAACGCTGGCTGCGTACCGGCAAATGTTCCTTCCTGCCAGAAGAGCGCGAGTGGATGGAGCGTCTGCTGGGCTGGGGCCTGGTAGATACCTACCGTCACGCCTGGCCTGAAAAGAACGACCAGTTCTCGTGGTTTGATTACCGCTCAAAAGGCTTTGACGATAACCGTGGCCTGCGTATTGATCTGCTGCTGGCGAGCAAACCGCTGGCGGAGCGCTGCGAAGAAACCGGCATCGACTATGAAATCCGCAGCATGGAAAAGCCGTCCGACCATGCGCCTGTATGGGCTAAATTCCGCGTCTGATCGTCTGCGTATTTTCACTCTCCGGGCCTGGCCTGGAGAGTCTGTTTATTCTGTGCAAAATCAATAAAGCCACGGTAATACATTGTTGCAGCCGGAAATTTATTATATCTTCGCGCGCACTTTTCGCTGACGAAAACGCCACATTGCACTCGGTTTTACAGGAGAACCCCCATGAAAAAGAAGTTCGCATAACGCAGAATACCGGCTGCTAATTGTTGCGGTATTGTTCTGCGTTCTGGCGGGAGTTTTCCATCATTACGGTCTGACCGATCTGATCACCAATTTCCATCATTTACAAGATGTCATCCGCCAAAGCGGCCTGTTCGGCTATACCCTTTATATCCTGCTGTTTATAGTTGCCGCGCTGTGTCTGATCCCAGGCAGCATTCTGGTGATCGTCGGCGGTGTGCTGTTTGGCCCGGTGACAGGGACGCTTATCTCGTTAGTGGCGGCAACCATGGCTTCGGCGCTGTCATTTATGCTGGCTCGCTGGCTTGGCCGGGAATTGCTGCTGAAATACGTTGGCCACACGGCAACGTTTCAGGCTATCGAAAAAGGTATTGCCCATAGCGGAGTAGACTTTCTGATCCTGACCCGGCTCGTGCCACTGTTCCCCTATAACATTCAAAACTATGCCTATGGGCTGACGGCCATTCCGTTCTGGTCATTTACCGTGATATCTGCGCTGACCACCTTGCCCGGCATCTTTATCTATACGCTGATGTCGCACGAACTGGCCAGCGAAGGGATTAGCTGGGCATTTATCGGTAAGCTCAGCGTTGCGGGGCTGGCGCTATTCGTCCTCGTTCAGGCAGCCAAAGCCTGGGCGCGGCATAAACATGTCGATCCGGCGCCCGGTCACGAGTACACGGGTAAATGATCAAGATGAATAAAGCGCGGCGGACACGCTATTACCGTATAAGCTTGCTTGCCCTGCTGCTGCTCGTCCTGATGGCGTGGGCGTGGATACCTGGCGTGAGTGATTTTCTTCACGCCAGCCTGGCGGCATTTACCACGCTCGATCAGCATGCTCTTGAGAACTTCATTCGTTCTTACGGAACCCAGGCGGCGGTCGTGTCGTTCTTCCTGATGATCTTACAGGCCATCGTCGCGCCGCTTCCCGCCTTTGTGATCACCTTTGCCAACGCCTCGCTGTTTGGCGCATTTTGGGGCGGCGTTCTGTCCTGGAGCAGCGCGATGGCAGGCGCGGCGCTGTGCTTTTTTATTGCCCGCGTTTTAGGTCGCAGCGCGGTGGAAAAACTGACCGGAAAAAAGGTGCTGAACAACATGGACTCTTTTTTCGAGCGCTATGGCAAGCACACAATTCTTGTCTGTCGCCTGTTACCTTTTGTGCCGTTCGACCCGGTAAGCTACGCAGCAGGCCTGACCTCGATTCGTTTTCGCCATTTCTTCATCGCCACCGGCATCGGTCAGTTACCGGCCACTATCGTCTATTCATGGGCTGGTAGCCTGTTAACCGGCGGCACATTTTGGTTTGTTACCGGCCTGTTCATCCTGTTCGCTCTGAGCGTGGTGATTGCCGTGGCCAGAAGCCTTTATCTTGAGCATCAACGGAAAAAGACCTGAGTCTTTCCCCCATTTTTAGCAAGGGAGATATTATGCGTTACTGCTTATTGTGCCTGAATTTGCTGCTCTCTCCGCTGGCGGCTTTCGCCGAGGACGCCAGTTGGCAGCAAATCAAAAATGACGCCCGCGGTCAGACGGTGTGGTTCAACGCCTGGGGTGGTGACAACGCAGTTAACCAGTATCTCGACTGGGTTAGCGGCGAGATGAAAACACACCATGCCATTAACCTGAAAATCGTACGCCTGGCGGATGCCGCCGACGCCGTAAAACGTATCCAGACGGAAGCGGCATCCGGGCGAAAAACCGGTGGCTCGGTCGATTTACTGTGGGTGAACGGCGAAAATTTCCGCACGCTGAAAGAAGCCGGGCTGCTACAGACCCAGTGGGCGCAAATGCTGCCTAACTGGCGCTATGTTGATACCCAGAAACCGGTGAAAGAAGACTTTTCCATTCCAACGGAGGGGGCTGAATCACCGTGGGGCGGCGCACAGCTTACCTTTATTGCCAGGCACGATCTCACCGCGCAGCCGCCGCAATCCCCGCAGGCACTGCTTGAGTTTGCCCAGGCGCACCCTGGCACGGTGACCTATCCGCGTCCGCCAGACTTTACCGGAACGGCTTTTCTTGAGCAGTTGTTAATTTCGCTCACCAACAAGCCACAGGCGCTGAAAATAGCGCCAGATGCGTCCACATTCGCCGACGTTACCGCTCCATTGTGGCATTACCTTGATGCTTTGCATCCTGCCCTGTGGCGCGAAGGTAAAGATTTTCCGCCCACGCCCGCGCGAATGGATGCGCTGCTCAACGGTGGCACCCTGCGTTTATCAATGACCTTTAATCCTGCCCACGCGCAGCAAAAAGTGGCCAGCGGTGAATTACCCAGAAGCAGCTATAGTTTTGGTTTCTCACAGGGCATGCTCGGCAACGTGCATTTTGTCACCATTCCAGCGAATGCGCGTGCCAGCGCCGGAGCGAAAGTCGTGGCAAATTTCCTGCTTTCACCCGAAGCGCAGTTGCGTAAAGCCGACCCGTCAGTCTGGGGAGATCCTTCGGTGCTTGATCCACAAAAATTGCCTGTCGACCAGCGTAATGCGCTGCTGGCGCGGATCCCACAAGGGCTCCCTGCCATGCTGCCAGAACCGCATGCTGCATGGGTAAACGCTCTGGAACAAGAATGGCTACGCCGCTACGGTACACATTAATTCTGCTACTCTGGGCCATCATGGCGGGCGTTTATCTGCCGCTGGCGCCAGCGGCTTTTTCTCTGATAACGCCGGCGCTGAGCACCAGACACTGGCTGGCGCTATTTAGCGATCCTCAACTCCCGCAGGCGTTACTGGCAACGCTGGTTTCCGTAAGCCTCGCGGCTGGCGGCGCGCTGATCATCGCCCTGCTGGCGATCCTCGCCTTATGGCCCGGCGCAGGCTGGGCGCGTCTGTGCACGCGTCTTCCGTGGCTGCTGGCGATTCCACATGTTGCCTTCACCACCAGCGTGCTGCTGGTTTTTGCCGAAGGCGGCATGCTCTGGCAATGGCTCCCATTCCTCAGCCCCCAGCCTGATCGCTACGGCATTGGGCTTGGCGTGACACTGGCGGTAAAAGAGAGTGCCTTTTTGTTATGGATCCTCTCAGCTCTGCTGAGTGAAAAACAGCTTTCGCAGCAGGTTATCGTCCTGGATTCTCTGGGTTACAGCCGACTGCAATGCCTGAACTGGCTGGTTCTGCCCTCTCTCGCCCCCGCGTTAGGCAAAGCCATGCTGGCGATTGTCGCCTGGTCGCTCTCGGTAGTGGATGTAGCAATCGTCCTTGGTCCCGGAAACCCACCAACGCTTGCCGTGTTGAGCTGGCAATGGCTCAGTCAGGGCGATGCCGAGCAACAGGCTAAAGGAGCACTCGCCAGCCTGCTGCTGGTACTGCTGCTACTCATCATCGCGCTGGCGGGGTATCTGCTCTGGCGCGCCTGGCAACGCACTATTCCCGCAGTAAACGGGGAACGCCTGCGTTTTTCATCCTGTACAATCGGCCGTTCGCTGGTACAACTTTTGCCCTTTGGCGGTGTGGTGTGCGCGCTGGTTCTGGCGCTGATCGCCAGCTATTCGTCGCTAAATAGCGAGGCGCTCAGCACTAGCCTGCAACTGGGGCTTTTCTCCAGCGTGCTGGCGCTGCTGATACTTTTTGCCTGGCTGGAATGGGGTCCACAAACCGGACACCGTTGGGTCTGGCTACCGCTCATTTTGCCTGCGCTGCCGCTGGTAACTGGACAGTATCTGTTGGCGTTATATGCCGGACAGGATGGGCTGATGATAACCATTGTCTGGGGACACCTGCTGTGGGTGATGCCATGGATGCTGTTTGTGCTCAAACCGGCGTGGCGACGCATTGACCCACGATTGATTTTGATTGCGCAAACGCTGGGTTGGACCCGGGGGCGCATATTCTGGCAAGTAAAATGTCCGCTGCTGGCGCGCCCGGCGCTGGTTGCCTTCACGGTAGGGTTCTCAGTCAGTATCGCCCAGTATATGCCGACGCTGTGGTTAGGCGCCGGGCGCTATCCCACGCTGACCACCGAAGCGGTGGCATTAAGCAGCGGCGGTAGCACCGCCATTCTGGCAACCCAGGCGCTATGGCAGCTTCTGTTACCGCTTATAATTTTCGCACTGGCGGCGTTTCTCGCTGCGTGGATTGGCCGCTTTCGACAAGGACTCCGCTAATGCTCATTGTACAAGGCGTTTCGTTGTACCAGGGTACGACGGCGCTACTGAAGGACGTTAATTTCCAGGTTAATAAAAGTGACATTGTCACCATTATGGGGCCTTCCGGCAGCGGTAAGTCTTCGTTATTTTCGTGGATGATCGGGGCGTTGTCTCCTCAGTTTCAGGCGTCAGGCGAACTGTGGCTCAACGAACAGCGCGTAGACACACTGCCTACTGCGCAGCGCCAGATTGGCATTCTGTTTCAGGATGCGCTGCTGTTTGACCATTTCAGCGTTGGGCAGAATTTACTGCTGGCCTTACCCGCCAGCGTGCAAGGTCCCGCCAGACGCCATGAGGTGGAAAGCGCCCTCGCACGCGCGGGCCTGGCAGGATTTTATTCACGCGATCCGGCTTCGCTCTCCGGCGGGCAACGCTCGCGTGTCGCCCTGCTTCGCGCGCTGCTGGCGCAACCCCAGGCGCTGTTACTCGATGAACCCTTTAGCAGGCTGGATGCGTCGCTGCGCGATACCTTTCGCCAGTGGGTCTTCACCGAAGTACGTAAACTGGGTATTCCGGTGGTCCAGGTTACCCACGATGCGCAGGACGTCCCGCCAGCAGGTCGCGTATTACAGATGGAAAACTGGGCGTGAATGTGGCGATATGCTGCGTTAACGCAAGGTTTTTACTTAACTGGCGGCACAGAATGTCGTCCTCTTTTTCAACGTCGGGCTATTCGATGAAACGTGTTTCTCAAATGACCGCGCTGGCACTGGCTTTAGGGCTCGCTTGCGCTTCTTCCTGGGCTGCTGAAACAGCACAGACGCTCACCCTCAACCAGTTACAGCAAAAGCAAGGCGCGGCGATCGATACCCGTCAGAGCGCTTTTTATAACGGCTGGCCGCAATCGCTTAATGGTCCTTCAGGACACGAGCCTTCCGCACTGAACCTGTCTGCCGCCTGGCTCGACAAGATGAATGATGAACAACTCAGCGCCTGGGTTAAGGCACATCACCTGAAAACTGACGCGCCGGTGGCATTGTATGGCAGCGATACTGACATGCAGGCCGTCAAATCCCGCCTGCAGAAAGTCGGCTTTAACGCTATCTCAACCCTCAGCGATGCGCTTACGGACCCTGCCCGCCTGCAACGTCTGCCGCACTTCGAACAGTTGGTTTACCCGCAGTGGCTGCACGACCTTCAGCAGGGTAAAGAGGTAACCGCCAAACCGGCCGGTGACTGGAAAGTGATTGAAGCCGCCTGGGGCGCGCCGAAGTTGTATCTGCTCAGCCATATCCCTGGCGCGGGCTATATTGATACCAACGAAGTCGAAAGCGAACCGCTGTGGAATAAAGTGTCCGACGCGCAGCTCAAAGCGATGCTGGCGAAACACGGCATCCGCCACGACACCACGGTGATTTTATACGGCCGCGATGTCTACGCCGCCGCGCGCGTGGCACAAATTATGCTGTATGCAGGTGTGAAAGATGTTCGTCTGCTCGACGGCGGCTGGCAGACCTGGTCTGACTCAGGTTTACCGGTCGAACGCGGTACGGCACCAACGGTGAAGCCTGAACCTGATTTCGGCGTGACGATCCCTGCCCAACCGCAACTGATGCTGGATATGGAACAGGCTCGCGGTCTGCTGCATCGCCAGGATGCGTCTTTGGTGAGCATTCGTTCATGGCCGGAATTTATCGGTACGACCAGCGGCTATAGCTACATTAAGCCAAAAGGTGAGATCGCAGGGGCGCGTTGGGGCCATGCAGGCAGCGACTCCACCCACATGGAAGATTTCCATAACCCGGATGGCACCATGCGCAGCGCCGATGACATCGCCGCCATGTGGAAGCAATGGAATATCCTGCCACAGCAGCAGGTCTCATTCTATTGTGGTACCGGCTGGCGTGCTTCGGAAACGTTTATGTATGCCCGCGCAATGGGCTGGAAAAACGTCTCCGTCTACGACGGCGGCTGGTATGAGTGGAGCAGCTCTCCGAAAAACCCGATCGCCAGCGGTGAACGGGGTCCGGACGCCAGCAAGTAAGATTGCCATTGTTGCCGGATGCAGCGAGAACGCTTTACCCAGCCTACATAAACCATCGTTGTAGGCCGAATAAGCGAAGCGCATTCGGCAACGCACTACGTTACGCCGGACGCTGGACCGCTTTCAGCGTCAGATATCCGCTCCAGATCCGGGTGAACGTCGTCATCCAGCACAGCGCGCCAAAGACCCACGCCATTACGGCAAAATATTCCGGGAACAGACATCCCAACACAAACAGCAAAATCGTCTCGGTTCCTTCGGTCAGTCCGCCCAGATAATAAAACGATTTATGCGCATAACCGGGGTTATCAATCTGATGCTTTGCCGCCAGCGCGGCGAAGGCCAGAAAGCTGCTGCCGGTGCCAATAAACGCGAACAACAGCCAACCGCCTGCCAGCGCATTTTGCGCCGGCGCAGCAAGAATAAAACCAAACGGCACTAAGGCGTAAAACAGAAAATCGAGCGAGATATCGAGAAATCCTCCCGCGTCCGTTAGCCCTCTGCGCCGTGCCAGCGCCCCATCCAGCCCGTCAAACAGCCGATTGAGTACAATGGCCACCAGCGCCGCCATATACCAGCCTAACGCCAGAAATGGCAACGCCAGCACGCCAATAGCAAAACCGACCAGCGTAAGTCCGTCCGGGGTAATCGCCGGTTGATCAATGATGCCCACGCAGCGATGCAAAAGCGGTTTTAATCGCGGATGAAGATGACGGTCAAGCATGCGGGCGTCCTTTAAAACTGTCGCACAGTCCCTGGGAGGGAATATCGAGAGCGGCATTAAAACGCGCCGAGAGATTTTGAAACGCAATCAGCGCGGTCATTTCAGTAATGGCGTCATCGGTAAAATACTGCTTCATCTGCGCTTTCAGCGCATCGTCAACCTGTGGTGGCGTTGCGGTGACCGCATCAGCATAGGCCAGCCCTACACGTTCTTCTGCGCTAAATAGCGTTGATTCTTGCCAGTTGGCAACCTGTAAGACTTTATCCAGCGCGCCGCAGCGTTCAGCCAGCCGTAAACTGTTGGCGTCAACGCAGAAAGCGCAGTGGCACACCTGAGAAACGCGGGTCATCAACAGCGCGCGCATCACCGGCGACAGGCGCGCCTTTTTACGCTCCAGAAACCCGACAAACAGCGCCACCAGCCAGAACAGGAACGGCATCCGCCCCCACCAGCGCGTGGGATGCAGCACATCACCATAATGTTTTTTCTGCGTAGCAACGAGCGGTTGCAAACTGGAAGGGATACGCGTTAACGGTTTTACCCACGACTGAGGATCGTTCAACGGTGGCTCCTGAATACTTTAGATAAAACAAAGATAACGATAGTATGTCATTTTCTACCGTTAGATCTTGATGAATATAATGAAAACCCTCGACGTGGTCGCCGCTATCATTGAACGTGATGGCAAAATTTTACTGGCTCAACGCCCGCAGCATGCGGATCAGTCAGGTATGTGGGAGTTTGCTGGCGGTAAGGTTGAGCCGGGGGAAAGTCAGCAAGAGGCGCTGGTCCGTGAACTGCGTGAAGAGTTGGGCATCGAGGCGGTCGTTGGGCGCTACATTGCCAGCCATCAACGCGAGGTTTCAGGCCGACTCATTCACTTACATGCCTTGCATGTACCGTCATATCAGGGGGAGCTGAGAGCGTATGAGCATCAGGATATCGTCTGGTGTTCACCCGAAGAGACACTGCGTTATCCGCTGGCGCCTGCCGATATCCCGCTATTAGAAGCGTTTATCCTTTTACGCGACGCCAGACCAGCGGATTCGTGCTGATCGTTTTATCATCGCGCTGGCACTGAAGCAAAACGCCATCCGCTTTAATCACCGCCCCTTCTGAGTAGTTTTGATCCTGATAAATACAGCACTGACTACAGGGTTGCGCCCGCTGACCGCTGGAACTGAACACTTCCGGCGGGACATTCACCTGCACGTCCGGGCGATAGAGCTGATTTGCCAGCGTCGCGCTGGACACCAGTGCCAACGCTCCTGCCATGATTATACGGCGCATATTCTTTCCTTTTTGACTGACAGTTATGCTCAGTATAACGGTATAAACCGGCAGAAACTTTAGCCCTTGCCATCATCGCTTTTGGTTATGACCCACGCCGCAATATTAATTTACTTAGCGCGGTTAATTTTTTCTTGCGTCCCGTCACACTGCTGATGTTATAGTCAAAAACTGCAAAACACTTAACACAAAAATCAAAAATATAACCATATCAATACATAAGAGGTATTTATATCTATGGATCAGACATGTTCTCTGGAGTCATTCCTTAACCATGTGCAAAAGCGCGACCCGAATCAGACCGAGTTCGCGCAAGCCGTTCGTGAGGTAATGACGACACTGTGGCCCTTCCTCGAGCAAAACCCGCGTTATCGTCAGATGTCGTTGCTGGAACGTCTGGTTGAACCGGAGCGCGTGATCCAGTTCCGCGTCGTCTGGCTGGACGATCGCAATCAGGTGCAGGTCAACCGCGCGTGGCGCGTGCAGTTTAGCTCCGCCATTGGCCCATACAAAGGCGGGATGCGTTTCCACCCTTCCGTGAACCTGTCGATCCTGAAATTCCTTGGCTTCGAGCAAACATTTAAAAACGCCCTCACCACGCTGCCAATGGGCGGGGGTAAAGGCGGGAGCGATTTCGATCCGAAAGGTAAAAGCGAAGGCGAAATCATGCGTTTCTGCCAGGCGCTGATGACCGAACTGTTCCGCCATTTAGGGCCCGATACCGATGTTCCGGCGGGCGATATCGGCGTGGGCGGTCGTGAAGTCGGCTTTATGGCCGGGATGATGAAAAAACTGTCCAACAACAGCGCCTGCGTCTTTACCGGTAAAGGTCTCTCTTTCGGCGGCAGCCTGATTCGCCCGGAAGCTACCGGCTACGGTCTGGTGTACTTCACCGAAGCGATGCTCAAACGCCATGGCCTGGGCTTTGAAGGCATGCGCGTGGCCGTCTCTGGTTCCGGTAACGTGGCGCAATTCGCCATTGAGAAAGCCATGGAGTTTGGCGCGCGAGTAGTCACCGCCTCCGATTCCAGCGGTACCGTGGTCGACGAAAGCGGATTTACCAAAGAAAAACTGGCGCGTCTGTGCGCGATCAAAGACAGCCGCGACGGCCGCGTGGCGGATTACGCCCGCGAATTTGGCCTGACCTATCTGGAAGGCCAACAGCCGTGGTCGGTTCCGGTTGATATCGCCCTGCCGTGCGCCACCCAGAACGAACTTGATGTCGATGCGGCACGCGTGCTGATCGCCAACGGCGTGAAGGCTGTCGCCGAAGGGGCAAACATGCCTACCACCATCGAGGCCACCGATCTGTTCCTGGAAGCCGGTGTATTGTTCGCGCCGGGTAAAGCGGCCAACGCGGGAGGCGTAGCGACATCCGGTCTGGAAATGGCGCAGAACGCCGCACGTCTGGGCTGGAAAGCGGAGAAAGTGGATGCGCGCCTGCACCACATCATGCTGGATATTCACCATGCCTGCGTCGAGTACGGCGGCGAAAGTAAGCAAACCAACTACGTACGTGGCGCCAACATCGCGGGATTCGTGAAAGTTGCCGACGCGATGTTGGGCCAGGGTGTGATTTAATTCAGATCTGTTGTTCCCGTAGGCTAGATACGGCACACGTGCCTTATCCAGCCTAAGAGCGCATTACAGGCCCGCCTCTTCAGATGGCGGGCTTTTTTTCGCCGTGCGTTTCCGCGGCGCGCTCTTTTTCTTGTCACCACCACTACTACCCGGTGCGGCAATACCACGGAAGCGTCGTACCGGCGTGCTGCGCGCCTGATCGATTAGCTGATACAGCGTCCCCACCAGCGGCTGCATGAAATCCTGATATCGACACTGCTTTTCGCTGATTTGGGTCAGGATAGACTCCCAGTGCGCGGTCATATCCGGGCGCGTCGCCATTTCAGGCAGCGAATGAAACAGCGCTTTTCCGGCATCGGTAGAATGGATATAGCGCCCCTTCTTCACCAGGAAACCACGCTTAAACAGCAGCTCGATAATCCCGGCGCGCGTCGCTTCCGTTCCCAGTCCGTCCGTTGCGCGCAGGATCTTTTTCAGATCTTTATCCTGCACAAAGCGCGCGATTCCGGTCATCGCTGACAGCAGCGTGGCATCGGTAAAGTGCCGCGGAGGCTGGGTCTGTCGTTCAACCACTTCGCCTTTTTCGCACAGCAGCTCGTCGTCTTTTGCCACCACCGGCAGCGGCGTCCCGTCGTTATCTTCGTCGCGCTCTTTGTTGCCTAGCAGCGTACGCCATCCAGCTTCAGCCAGAAAACGGGCTTTGGCGACAAACTTACCTTTCGCGATGTCCAGCTCAATAACGCACTTCCTGAATACCGCATCCGCGCAAAACTGCATCAGATATTGACGGGCAATCAGGTTGTATATCTTCGCTTCATTATCGTTCAGGTTGATGGACGAACTGCGCGCGGTTGGAATGATGGCGTGGTGGGCATCCACTTTTTTATCATCCCAACAGCGGTTTCGCGTATCGGGATTGACCGCCGGTTGCGGAAGCAGATCCGGCGCATGGACGCTAATCGCGTTCAGCACCGCGTGACGTCCGGCAAAGTGTTCTTCCGGCAGATAACGGCTATCCGAACGCGGATAGGTGATCAGTTTATGGGTTTCATACAGCTTCTGGCAGATATCCAGAACGTTTTGCGCACTTAAGCCAAAGCGTTTCGCCGCTTCAATCTGCAACGCCGATAGCGAAAACGGCAGCGACGCGGATTCTGATTCCCGTTTATCGTTATAGCTGGTGACGATCGCCGGCTGACCGTTAATGCGGTTTACCACGTGTTCAGCCAGCGTGCGGTTTAGCAAGCGCCCTTCTTCATCCTGATACGGCTCACACGCTTCGCTCGGCTGCCAGATAGCGGTAAACCGCTCATCGGCGGGCGTCACGATATGCGCCTTTACCTCGAAGAAGTCTTTGGCAACGAAGTTTTCAATCTCTTCATCGCGACGCACAACCAGTCCGAGCACCGGCGTCTGCACGCGCCCGACCGAAAGTACGCCCTGATAGCCCGCGTTACGCCCCAGAATGGTATAAGCGCGCGTCATGTTGATACCGTACAGCCAGTCCGCCCGCGCTCGCGCCAGTGCCGACACGCAAAGGGGGATGAACTCACTGTTGGCGCGCAGACGCTCAATCGCCCGCTCGACGGCCTGCGGGTTGAGGTCGTTAATCAGGCAGCGTTGCACCTGCTGGCGCTTTTCAGGGGCCAGTTGCAGGTAATCCAGCACTTCATCCACCAGCAGCTGTCCTTCACGATCGGGGTCACCTGCGTGAATGACTTCACTGGCCTCATGCAAAAATCGCTTAATAACGTTGAGCTGTTTGGTCACCGAGGGACGCGGCTGCAGTTGCCACTTTTCCGGGACAATCGGCAGATCAACCAGACTCCAGCGAGCATAACGACTGTCGTAGGCATCTGGCTGCGCCTGCTCAAGCAGGTGACCAATACACCAGGTCACCACTTGCCCGTTTCCGCATTCGATAAAACCGTCACCTTTGCGATGTGGCTTCGGCAGCACATCGGCGATAGCGCGCGCCAGACTCGGTTTTTCGGCAATAAACAACCGCATCGAGTTAACGGATCTCAACCATGGCGCGACCGCCACGAGCTTCCACTAACTCACCAATCGCGGTGAGGTCGATGCCAAACTGCGCCGCTGACGCTTTAACTTCGGCTTCAGCTTCCGGCGTTACCGCTAACAGCAGACCACCGGAAGTTTGCGGATCGCAGAGCAGATCGCGAACCGACTGCGGCATTTCACCCATCAGGTGTCCGTAGCTGGCAAAGTTACGCTGGGTACCGCCCGGCACCGCGCCCTGCGCGATGTATTCTTCAACACCTGGCAGCTTAGGAATAGCCTGGTAGACGATCTGCGCCTGAACGCCGGCCCCCTGACACATCTCGCTCAGATGCCCCAGCAGCCCAAAACCGGTAACGTCGGTCATGGCTTTCACGCCGTCGATATCGGCAAATGCCGCCCCGGCAATGTTCATCCGGCACATTACTTCCGTCGCCAGCCCTTTGTGCTCGTCCTTCAGCAGCGATTTTTTCTCTGCGGTGGTCAGGACACCAATACCCAGAGGCTTGGTCAAAAACAGCTTGCATCCCGCCTCGGCGGTGCTGTTTTTCTTCACGCGTTCGGTTGGAACAACGCCGGTTACCGCAAGA
The DNA here is from genome assembly GCF_025106035.1 of Citrobacter sp. XY323. Classification (NCBI taxonomy): domain Bacteria; kingdom Pseudomonadati; phylum Pseudomonadota; class Gammaproteobacteria; order Enterobacterales; family Enterobacteriaceae; genus Citrobacter; species Citrobacter sp. XY323. The sequence continues at coordinate 414,481 of NZ_JANYUK010000002.1, read as the reverse complement.
CCAAAGATAGGCTCAGGGGCATCGATAGAGTGCCCCCCCGCCAGCGCGATACCCGCCTGACGGCAGGCAAAGCGTCCGCCTTCGGTTACTTCGCGGGCGATTTCCGGCGCCAGCTTATCAAGCGGCCAGCCCAGGATAGCAATTGCCATAATCGGTTTGCCGCCCATGGCGAAAATATCGCTGATGGCGTTGGTGGCGGCGATGCGGCCAAAATCAAACGGATTATCGACAATCGGCATAAAGAAATCGGTGGTGCTGATTACGCTGGTGCCGTTCCCCAGATCGTATACAGCCGCGTCGTCGCGGGTTTCATTACCCACCAGTAAGTTTGGATCAACAAACTTCGCCTGCTCGCTGTGCAGGATGGTTTCCAGCACTTTCGGGGAAATTTTACAACCGCAACCGGCTCCGTGGCTGTATTGCGTTAAACGAATAGCTTGCTCGCTCATGGACATCTCCTGTCATTGCAATCCGGATATGGTAGCGCTCATTCCATGATGTGGTAAGAGTGACTGTCTGAATTCGGGTGCCTTTGCTCATAATCCAGACAGTTTTGCCGTTGATATCAGAAATAACGGACGAATGCGCTCGGATCGGCAAGGGTAATCGTCGTGGAAGCTTTCAACTGTGGTGTGCCCAGATAGAGAAAACCGACGATTTTATCCTGTGGGCGACAGTCAAACGCTTCGCGGACGACCTCACTTTCGGTTAATGCGCCACTGCGCCAGATACCGCCAAAGCCTTGGGCAATGGCTGCCATCTGCATGGCCATCACCGCACAACCGGCAGACATTTCCTGTTCCCATAGCGGAACCTTGTCGTTTGCTTCACATTTCGCCACCACGGTAATAATCAGCGGCGCGCGAAACGGCGCGCTGCGCGCTTTTTCCTGGGCCTTCTCATCGCTGCCAGATGCAATAGCCCCTTTTTCAAGCACGGCGGCAAAGCGTTCACGCCCTTCGCCCTCAATGACAAAGAATTGCCACGGTTGCAGCGTTTTGTGGTCCGGCGCGCGCATTCCCGCACGCAGAATATTTTGCAGTTGCTCTCCTGCCGGGGCCGGTTCGACGAGACGAGAGGCGCTACGACGGGTCATAAGTAATTCGAGTGCATCCATTTGCTTAACTCCAACAATGAAATTTGTTCACAAAATTAACACGTGAGCGGATTTTGTTACAGCACAGGCGGTGATTCCTGCTGACAAGTGCCTGTCGGGTCATTACGATAGCCTCATCTTATCGCCTTTCTCCGGGATTTCGGGGTGGCGTGTTGTTAATTGGTAGGGAGAATACATGCGAACCCTGTGGCGATTTATTGCCGGATTTTTTAAATGGACATGGCGATTACTCAATTTCGTCCGTGAATTTGTGCTTAACCTGTTCTTCATCTTTTTGGTGCTGGTTGGCGTGGGCATCTGGATGCAGGTCAGCAGCAGCAACACCAGCGAACACGCTGAGCGAGGCGCGTTGCTGCTGGATATCTCCGGGGTGATTGTCGATAAGCCTTCGAGCACCAGTCGTTTAAGCGTTATTGGCCGTCAGCTGTTTGGCGCCAGTTCCGATCGTCTGCAGGAAAACTCCCTGTTCGATATCGTGAATACTATTCGCCAGGCAAAAGATGATCGCAACATCACCGGCATCGTGATGGATCTGAAAAATTTTGCCGGGGCAGACCAGCCTTCCATGCAGTATATCGGCAAAGCACTGCGGGAATTCCGCGACAGCGGTAAACCGGTCTTTGCCGTGGGCGATAACTTCAGCCAGGGGCAGTATTACCTCGCCAGTTTTGCTAACAAAATTTACCTCTCTCCGCAGGGTTCCGTTGATCTGCACGGCTTTGCCACCAACGGTCTGTACTACAAGTCCCTGCTCGATAAGCTGAAAGTTTCCACGCACGTGTTCCGCGTCGGGACCTATAAGTCTGCCGTAGAACCGTTTATCCGCGATGATATGTCTCCTGCCGCGCGTGAAGCCGACAGTCGCTGGATCGGCGAGTTGTGGCAGAACTATCTCGACACGGTCGCCGCCAACCGCCAGATCCCAGCTCAGCAGGTGTTCCCTGGCGCACAGGCGATGCTGGACGGTTTGACGAAGGTCGATGGAGATACGGCGAAATATGCGCTCGACAACAAACTGGTGGATGCACTCGCCTCCAGCGCCGAAGTCGAAAAAATGCTGACCAAACAGTTTGGCTGGAGCAAAGCGGATAAAAACTATCGCGCCGTCAGCTATTACGATTATTCGCTGAAAACGCCGGCGGATACCGGAGACAGCATTGGCGTTATCTTCGCAAACGGCGCGATTATGGACGGTGAAGAAACCCCAGGAAATGTGGGGGGCGACACCACTGCCGCACAAATCCGCGAAGCGCGTCTCGATCCGAAAGTGAAAGCTATTGTTCTGCGCGTGAACAGTCCTGGCGGCAGCGTCAGCGCCTCGGAAGTCATTCGTGCTGAGCTGGCTGCGGCAAAAGCGGCGGGTAAACCGGTTGTCGTGTCTATGGGCGGCATGGCGGCCTCCGGTGGCTACTGGATCTCCACCCCAGCCAGTTACATTGTGGCAAACCCCAGCACGTTAACCGGTTCAATCGGGATCTTTGGTGTGATCAACACCGTAGAAAACAGCCTGGATTCCATTGGTGTACATACCGATGGCGTGGCCACTTCCCCGCTGGCGGATATCTCCATCACCAAAGCGTTACCGCCTGAAGTGCAGCAAATGATGCAATTGAGCATCGAAAATGGCTATAAGCGCTTTATCACGCTGGTCGCGGATGCACGTAAGACAACCCCTGAGCAGATTGACAAAATCGCGCAGGGCCACGTCTGGACCGGTCAGGATGCGAAAGCCAACGGACTGGTAGACAGCCTCGGTGATTTTGACGACGCCATCGCGAAAGCGGCTGAGCTTGCCAAGCTGAAACAGTGGCACATTGCGTATTATCAGGATGAACCGACATTCGTCGATATGGTAATGGACAGCATGTCAGGCTCCGTTCGCGCCATGCTGCCCGAAGCTATTCAGGCCATGCTCCCGGCGCCGCTTGCTTCTGCGGCCAGTGCAGTTAAAGCGGAAAGCGATAAGCTGGCCGCGTTTAACGATCCGCAAAACCGATATGCGTTTTGCCTGACCTGCGCCAACGTTCGCTAACAATTGCCCCCTCTTCGGGATGAAGAGGGGTTTTCATTGAGACAGAAGAAAAGTCATGCAAAAGAAATCGATTTACGTTGCCTATACCGGCGGTACCATTGGTATGCAGCGCTCAGAACAGGGTTATATTCCTGTTTCTGGTCATCTCCAGCGTCAACTGGCATTGATGCCTGAATTCCACCGCCCGGAGATGCCAGACTTCACCATCCACGAATACGTCCCGTTGATGGATTCCTCCGACATGACGCCGGAAGACTGGCAGCATATTGCGGAAGACATTAAAGCGCACTACGACGATTACGATGGTTTTGTCATTCTGCACGGCACCGACACCATGGCGTTTACGGCTTCAGCGCTCTCTTTTATGTTGGAGAACCTGGGTAAACCGGTAATCGTGACAGGGTCACAAATTCCGCTGGCAGAGCTACGTTCAGACGGGCAAATCAACCTGCTCAATGCGCTGTACGTTGCGGCAAATTACCCGATCAATGAAGTAACCCTGTTTTTCAACAATCGACTGTTTCGCGGCAACCGTACCACTAAAGCGCACGCCGATGGCTTTGACGCCTTTGCCTCACCCAACCTTGCGCCGCTACTGGAAGCCGGGATCCACATCCGTCGACTGGGAACACCGCCAGCACCGCACGGCGCAGGTGAACTGATTGTTCATCCTATTACTCCACAACCGATTGGCGTAGTCACCATTTACCCAGGTATCTCCGCTGATGTGGTGCGTAACTTCCTGCGCCAGCCGGTAAAAGCGTTAATTTTGCGCTCCTACGGCGTGGGCAATGCACCGCAAAATAAAGAGTTTCTGCAAGAACTTGAAGATGCGAGCTCACGTGGCATTGTTGTGGTGAACCTGACCCAGTGTATGTCCGGCAAGGTAAACATGGGTGGCTATGCGACGGGTAATGCCCTCGCCCACGCTGGCGTGATTGGCGGCGCGGATATGACCGTCGAAGCCACGCTCACCAAATTGCACTATTTACTCAGTCAGGGACTGGATGTGCAGAGCATTCGTGAAGCTATGACGCAAAATCTGCGCGGCGAGCTCACCCCGGACGAATAAAGGAGTCTATGCCCATGGCCCGAGCCTTACTGTTGGTCGATTTACAAAATGACTTTTGTGCCGGCGGCGCTCTCGCTGTTCCGCAAGGCGACAGCACAATCGAGATTGCCAACCGTCTGATTGACTGGTGCGCCCTACGCGGCGACACGGTTGTTGCCAGTCTGGACTGGCATCCGGCTAATCACGGTAGTTTTGCCAGCCAGCATCAGGTCGCCCCCTACAGTCAGGGACAACTGGATGGTCTGGCGCAAACGTTCTGGCCCGATCATTGCGTGCAAAACAGCGAAGGGGCGGCCCTGCATCCGCTGCTGAACCAGCGTGCAATAGCGAAAACCTTCACCAAGGGCGAGAACCCGCTGGTCGACAGTTACAGTGCGTTTTTTGATAACGGTCGTCGTCAGGCAACCGCGCTGAACGCCTGGCTGCTCGAACACCGTATTGCTGAGCTTATTATCATGGGTCTGGCTAGCGACTATTGCGTTAAATTCACCGTTCTGGATGCGCTCGATCTTGGTTATACCGTCAGCGTTATTACCGACGGCTGCCGTGGCGTCAATATTCAACCCCAGGACAGTGCAGAGGCGTTTATGGAAATGGCCGCAGCGGGCGCAACGCTGTATACGCTTAATGACTGGCTGGAAACCCATCGCTAATTGATGTCGACAGGATCCCCCCTGTCGGCACGTTATCTCAAGCCAGTGTCGAAATCTCTTCCAGCGAAACTTTGCGTGTTTCGATGCCAAAGCAAAAAAGAATCAGCGCGCACAGCACCAGCATTATGCCTAGCACGATAAAGACCGTAATCGAGCCGTAGCGGGTCAACAAGATAGCGACGCCATAGGGCGTAAATACTGCGACAATTCTTCCCACGGCATTCACAAAGCCCGATCCCCGCAATCTAAGGTGTGTGGGCCACAGTTCGGGGACATATACCGCAGAGGCAAAGCACACGTACATATACAAAAAAAAGATCATCACCAGCCCGTAGCTCAAAATAGCCCACTCTTCGGTTTGAATCGAATAGAAATATCCGAGCAGCGCGATAATAACCAACAAGAATGAACCAAACAATCGACGTGGAAAACGATCAATAATCAGTGTGGCAATAAATATCCCAACGGGTGCGCCAATCATAATTATCGCGGTCATAAAAATAGATTTCGTCACATCGATTCCCGAATTAACAAAAATCGTCGGGATCCATACCGTAATGGTATAGAGCGAAATATTCATCGCGATAAGCACGGTGATTGCCACCAGCGTACAACGCAACATCGGCCCTTTGAACAAGAGCCAAAATGAATCACTTTCCGTGCTTATATCCGCAGTCAGGCAATCGCTATGGCAGGGAGGTAAAGTGATGTTTTTTTCTTTCTGAATTTGCAGTTCCACCTGTAGAAGATGTTTTTCAGCTTCGTTTCTCTTTCCTTTGCCAGCCAGCCAACGAGGAGATTCAATATAATACTTTCCCGACAGATACCATGCTAAGAGCATCGCCATGCCACCGAGTAAAAACATCATCCGCCAGCTTAGAAAGGCGATAATCACAACGCCAATCGCCGCTGAAAGCATCGGCGACCAGTTGCCGACAAACGACAGGCGAGCAGACCACTTCCCACGCACCCCGGGCGGAATAAATTCAGTAAATGAGGCATAGCCCACCATAATCAGCGCTCCCATTCCGCTCCCCATTAGGAAGCGGAAAAAGATAAGCCAATACATGTTAGGCACAAACGTTGCCGCACAGGCAGAGACCCCGACGATCAGCAAATTGAAGCGGAACGCTTTGCGTCGACCAAGATAATCACCAATAAAGCCACCGGTTAGTGAGCCAATAAAATAGCCAAACATCAGAGCCGAGGTAAACGCGGCGTTGAGGTAATTATTTGACCAACCGGTACTGACTAATTTTGCCAACACCACATTCCCGGAATAGCTGAGAAAACCGGTGACTAATAAACTAAAACTGATAATGCCGAAAATACGAAAATGAAATCGAGATAAAGGTAAGCGATCTAATCTTGCACCGATAGGGTCACATTGTTCCATCTGGATGCCTCAAATTAAGCTAAATAGAAAGTATGGCGATCGCGGCAGAAAAAATCTCACCGCGCCATCCATCATCATTAGATTCTTCTGGCATTTTCCAGGTGCAAACTAAAATAATATCGATACGACCTACGTTAAAATTAATATACGAGTTGAATATTATTTTCTTTGCAAAATGCAATCCACTCTGCACCCGGTGCCTTATTGGTTATTAGGTAATTAATATGGCTAAAGTCCACGAGCTGGACGAACGCTTTACGATCGAACTTCGAATGATCAACCAACAGAGCCACCTCGGTCGCCTGGCGGATCATCGTCTTTTTGATTTCCGCTTCCGCTTCGTTAGAGTCAAGCGCTCCGCTCTGCATATCCAGACCTTTGCAGCTCATTACCAGGATATCAACATGATAGCGGCTGATAATCTCCTTGGTGATCCTTCCCTGAAGCGACAGCGTATTCTTATTTAATTCACCGCCAGTAGAAACAACGTTAATTTCTGACTGTGCAAGTTCATGAAAAGCTTCAGCCGAGTTGGTCAGTAGCGTCAGATCGTTTCTTTCCTTCAACAGTTTCAATAATTCCATCGCGGTACTGCTGGCGTCGGCAGCCATGGTGGTCTTATTTTTAATGAACGGTAATGCATTACGGGCAATGATCTGCTTTTCTTCAAAAAAAGATTTTGCACGCTTATAAAAATGGATATTGTCGGACAACGCGGTTGTATTGAGTACAGCACCGCCATATGTTCGGGTCAAAAACCCTTCATCTTCCAGTTTTTCCAGATCGCGGCGAATCGTTTCTTCAGTCACCTGAAAGATCGAACTTAAATTAGATACCGCTACTTTCTTATCATTCACCACCATTTGCTTAATGGCCTGAATCCTGTCTTTTGCCGCCACGATGACACCTCTGTTTGCTGCAAAGTAATAATAAGACCCAAGTATCTCACAGGCCATGTTTATTTTCAAAATAACATGTCTGAATCACAGATTTTAGTGCTATTTTACGCAGAAACAGAGGTGAACCCCATTTGGCTTATTTTGTATCCAACGCCTCAGCCATTCGCCTCATCAATAAAGAATCATCATCGGTCAGGGGAATCGTTAACGCCTGAACATTATCACGGACCTGTTCAGGTGCGGTTGCGCCGCTCAGCAAGGTGATTAAATCGCTTTGCTTTAAAATCCACGCCAGTGCCAGCGCGGGGATTGTGCAGCGGTATTTTTCGCACAACGGCCGCCATTGCTCAAGCATGTCAATCACCCGTAGCATATTGTCTCGTTGGAACCAGACTTTGTTGGCCCGCGCCCCGCCAGGGACATAATCGCGATCAATAGTTCCGGTCAGTAGACCCTGCTCAAGCGGTGAATATACCTGCACCACGATGCCATGCTGCTGACATAACGGCAGCAGTTCAGCTTCCAGTGCCCGGTCAAGGATGCTGTACTTGGCCTGGATGATATCCAGCTCACCGTGTTTGAGATACTCCCTGATATGTTCCGCATCGACGTTAGCCGCACCGATAGAACGAATTTTCCCCTCTTTCTTGAGTGCGTTTAGTGTATCGACGGTTTCCGCAATCGGCGTAAAACAGGGTTCGACCGACTGCCAGTGGGTCATGTAGATATCAATGCTCTCAATACCCAGTCTTTGCAAACTGGCATCCACCTCTTCGCGAATCGACTCGGGTGTGAGATTTTTATACAACTGCCGGTCGCCCACTTTGTTAAACAAACTTCCTGTTCGCTCCCAGACGATGCCGCATTTGGTTTCAACAACGATATCGTTACGCGGCAGTTTTTTCAGCGCCTGCCCGACAATCACTTCACTATTGCCGAAGTTGTAACCTGGCGCGGTATCAATCAAATTAATACCGCAGCGATGCGCCTCAACAATGGTATCAATACAGACCTGCAGATCGAGATCGCCGTTCCACGCCGGACCGCCGCCAATCGCCCATGTGCCTAATCCCATGCGGGAAAGCGTAATATCCGTACTGCCTAAAGGAATCATTTTCATCTGCCGCTATTATCCTTCATATTCATCGAGAAGTTGTTCAACCAGCTTTCTGTTCTTCACACCCGTCGTGGCCCCTACGCTCAAAACCGATATGGCTGCCGTTGCATTAGCAAACAGCGCGCACTCACGCAGTGTTTTGCCTTCAAGCAGCGCGGAAATAAATCCCGAGGCAAAATTGTCTCCCGCGCCGATAGTGTCGATGGCGGTAATTCCCGAAACGGCTGGAACCTCGATTTTCATATCGACACGTTTGATAAAGCAGCCTCTCTTGCCGGTCTTAATCACGACTGTTTTCACGCCGCAGTTCAGGAAACTGTCGGCAATGTCATCCAGCGTCTCTTTCCCGGTGAGCAGTTTGGCCTCCTCAAAATTAGGAAACAGATAATCCACGTAGCTCAATGCCTGTCGAATATCTTTCAGTGTTTCATTAAGCCGCGGTTTGATCATATCCGCACAGATAATTAACCGATGCGCTTTCGCCTGAGCGAAAATTGCCGTCAGTGCATCGCTATCCAGTAACGGGCTATTAAAAATACTCGCCAGCGACAGCAGCTTTGCTTGAGAGAAGCGGTCAAAATCAACATCGCTGATATTCAGCTTCCACAGGCTGCCGTTACGGTTAGTCACGAAAGTACGCTCGCCATCGGCGGTGACTAATCCCACGTTAATAGATGTATCAATTGCGGCATCCTGCTTCAGGCTCTGAATATCTATATTCTCCCGACGACAGTGGTCGAGAATAAAATGACCTGCTGCATCAGCACCTACCCGGCTCATTAACGCTGTACGATGACCGAGACGAGAAATAATAGTCGCTTCATTAATTGCGTCGCCGCCGGTTGTCATCGCTATTCTTTCTAACGGATAAGAATCAACATCAAAAATATTTTTACTCACCGGCTGTAAGGGAATATCAACAATAGCTGCCCCTATACAAATAACCTCGATATTATCCATGTTGTCATTCCGCTTTACCGTCAGAACCAAACAATTTAATTTTCTCCAGCGCGCGCTCTTTTACCGCTTTGCGAACTTCACGTTCAACGTGCAGGAAGGGCTGATTCTGGTTCTCCTGCACTGCCACCATGGCAGCCTGGCACAGTTCGGTATGAATGTTGATTTTAGAGATACCTAATGAAATGGCTTTTTTGATATCCGCATCGCTGATACCCGACGCACCATGCAACACCAGTGGCACGGATACGGCTTCCCGCACGCGTTTAACCACGTCGAAATTCAGTTTCGGCTCTGAGGTATAGACGCCGTGCTGGTTACCAATCGCCACCGCCAGAGAATCGCAGCCGGTACGCTCGACAAATTCCGCCGCCTGGTTCGGATCGGTATAGTGATAACCCGCGAGCGCTTCTTCGTACACCGTTTCATTGCCCACATGGCCCAGCTCAGCTTCGACCGGCACACCCAGCGGATGGAAAAAATCCACGGCCTCTTTTGTCAGACGAATATTCTCTTCGAAATCAAAGGCAGAGGCATCACGCATCAGCGAATTCATACCATGAGTCCAGGCGTTATGGATAATCTCCATGCTACGTCCGTGATCCCAGTGGGTAATAACTGGAACCGAGGCCTTTTTAGCCATTGAAACCATCATGTGCGAAAAATCTTCGAACGAGGTATTACCCACAAAACCAGTACCGAAAGAGATAATCACCGGCGATTTCGATTCTTCCGCCGCATCAATCACCCCCATTAGCATTTCCGCATTCCACACGTTAAAGTGAGCAATCGCATAATGTTTATTTTGGGCATCATTTTCCCAATATTTAATATCTGCCAGCATAGTTATGTCTCCCTTTCCGATAAATTAATGATTTACTTTAATTACGCCTTTAATAATTTCGCTTTTGTTATTAACGGATTCATCAAACGCGCGCTGAACATCTGCATAATCGTAAATATGCGTCACCATCGATTTCACATCGAACCGTCCGGAGGATATGGCTTCAATAGTAACCGGATAGCGGTTGGCGTAACGGAAAACGGTCTGAATAGACACTTCACGGTTAATTTTGAGGAAATTAATTGCGGAATCACCAGGTACTGTACCAACGATCATGATTTTCCCGCCGCGCATCACCAGATACGGCGCCTGCTTAACGGTTATGGCTGAACCGGCAGTTTCGAAAACAATGTCCGCGCCCATATCGCCAGAGAACTGCTGGCAGCGGACAATGGTGTCCTCTTTTGCACCGTTTATAACGGTTGTCGCCCCGAGTTGTTCAGCCATCGCCAGACGTTTTTCCAGCACATCAACCACCGCGATCTCGGTTGCGCCCAAACATTTACACGCCTGCAAAGTCATTAAACCAATACACCCCGCCCCAAGAATGACGATTTTCTTACCCGGTTTAACGTCTGCCAGCATTGCAGCATGCATACCCACCGCCGCTGGCTCCACCAGCGCACCTTCCAGGGTGTCCATGTTATCGGGCAATTTGTAAGTGAAACTCTCCAGATGACACAGATAGTGGGTTAGCGCGCCGCGGTAGTTGGGCTGCGTAGCCATAAAATCGACGTCCGGGCAGATATTGTATTTCCCTTCCAGGCAGTAGCGGCAGTGACCGCACGGTACACCGGGTTCAATATTCACCCGATCACCCGGTTTAAATTTGGTTACACGGTTCCCTACCGCCACCACCGTACCGGCGCATTCATGCCCCAAACCAATTTCCTGATTAGGATCTTTCGGCGGAATAAAAGGACCTGATTCAAAACCGTGAACATCTGAACCGCAAATCCCAACGTATTCAACTTTGATCAGCACTTCATGCTCATTGGGCACCGGAATATCGGCGGCGATAATTTTCATCGTGCCCGGCGTTTTTAATATCGCTTTCGAGTTTTTCATTTTATTTCCCGTCAATATTATTTGCTGGTAACTGCATCAATCCCGAGACTTTCGACAGAGACGCCTTTGGTTTCAATTCCGATGGTAGCAATGGCAATGGCGACAATAATGGAGACCGCACCTAGCAGTACAAACACCCCTGTCACGCCGTAACCATTAAGTAATACTGCGACTGCATAAGGTGCGGCGATACCACTGACACGCCCGACAGCGTTGGCCAGTCCCGAACCGCGAAGTTTCGCTTCGGTCGGCCATATTTCCGGAACGTATACAGCGGAGGCATAACAAACATACATATAAACAAAAGTAATCAGGAAAAAACCTATTAATGTAATTAGCAGCATACTGGTTTGCAGCGAATAGATATAACCCAGCACAGCAATTAACACTAATAACCCCACCCCCATTGTTTTTCTCGGAATTTTATCCATTACCAGCATGGCGATAAAAATCCCAAATGGCGCACCGAACATGCTCATGGTATTTAAGACAATGGAGTCTTTCAGATTAATACCCTGGGTCATAAATATTGTCGGTAGCCAGTTAATTAAGGTGTACTGAACGACGTTCATGGCAATCAGAACAAAAGAACCCAAAATAACCCGCTTCAGCAATACACCTGTTAATAAAGCGGAGTACGGTACAGAACGAGGTTGTTTACCATCATCCTTTATCACGACTGGCGGAAGAGGCTTACCGGTCTGTCGAATAACACCTTCTTCAATTGCCCGCATCACCTTTTCGGCTTCCTGGTAGCGCCCGCGAGACTCCAGCCAGCGAGGCGACTCAGGGAAACTGCGCCAGGCAATAACAGTTGCTATGAGCGACAGCACCGCAGGAATCAACAGCTGTACGCGCCAGTTCCATTCCGCGCTGATAAGTGGCGTCAGCCCCATCGCGATCAGTGAACAGAGCGGATAAGACCAGTTGCCGATAAACGAGACCCGACTCGACCAGGTGCCACGATTTCTGCCAGGCATATATTCGGTAAACCCGGCAAATAAGGTGACCAGCAGCGCGCCTAATCCAACTCCCATCACAAAACGACAGGCGATCAGGAAGGTCATATTGGGTGAAAACGCACCAACGATCATAGAAATAATATGAATCGCTTCATACAGAATAAATGCATTTTTACGCCCGATCTTATCGCCAATAATTCCCCCACCAAGCGCACCGAGAAACATTCCAGCCGTCGTAATGGCAGAGAATGTGGCGGTGGTGGAATTATCAGTCCAGCCAAGTTCTTTTAATTGCGCGAGAATTAATCCGCCGACGGCATTACTCCAGCAAACCAGTAATCCGAAGGCAACCATGGCAAACATAGACGTATGCCAGCGACAGTCAGGCAGCCTGTCCAACCTCGCGCCGCAGTGCGGTTTTGCTATCTGTTCCATCCGGGAACCTTCCTTTAATAAATGGGGTTATTCATCAAAGTCGTAGGTCATGATGACCTTAATCGCGGTCTTATCGACCATCGCGTCAAAACCTTCTCGCCATTGCGATAAGCCGATACGGTGAGTGATCATCGGTTTGACTTTTATCGCACCGCTAGCGAGCAGGCGAATAGCATTGCGCCAGGAAGTGGAATCGTAGGCCATATGACCAATGATGCTTTTATTCCACGCAGTGATGTCGTTAATAGAAAAATCGAGAGGTTTGAAGCCCATCCCCACGCGGACGACTTCACCGTTAGGACGCAGCATTTCGATAGATTGTTTCAGGGCAATATTGGCACCAGAACATTCGATGACCAGTCCCAGATTGTCTTTCCCGCAGATCTCCTGACAACGTGCGACCACATCTTCGGTTGAACCGTTGACGACAGCCGTGGCCCCCATTTCTTTGGCTATCGGGAAACGTACCGCGACATCGTCTTCCAGCCCGACCATCACGATATTAACGGCCCCCATAATGCGCGCCATTTGTACCGAAAAAAGTCCCAGCGGGCCGGTACCAAAAACCACCACATCCTGACCCGGAAGAAATTTGGATTGCTGGGCGATAGATTTGTAGGCATTGCAGATGGGATCGAGTACAGCCGCCTCTTCATAATCAACGCCTGTTGGGATTTCCCACAGCGCATGACGGTGAATTTTGAGGATCTCCCCAGGGACCAGACAGTATTTCGAAAACCCACCTCCCCAGGTATTGTTATCCAGACCTAAATTCACCTTTTCTGTACAACAAAGAAAATCACCTTGTTCGCAAGACGGACAAACGCCGCAGACGTGCCCGCTGTTGTCAGAAACCACTCGCTGACCGACTTTCCAGTCCTTAACCTTATCGCCAACCTGCACAATTTGGCCGGCAAATTCGTGACCACGAATCGAATTGAACTGGTCGGACCCACTGTCGACATTGTAGTGTTTCATGTCCGCGCCGCAGATAGCTGCCGCCTTGATTTCAATCACTACGTCTTCCGGGCCGCATATCGGTTCCGGGACATCAATCATCTTGTAGCCGCCAAAGCTCTTGCCAAATCTTGCCAGTGCTTTCATTGAATTTTCCTTTGTGTTTAGTTTTGCATCACCTGGCATCATACTTATCCATATAATTTTTGAGGTCAACACAAAATCTTTAAAACACAGATTATGATCTGCATTTCACAACTTAGATCACAAATAAGTGCCAAGATGAATTGAAAGCCAAAGACACAGCAGCCGCTTGGTTAAAATGACGTGAACACCTTCGCATTTTTCCTGTTATGAAACTGTTAACCTGCATGTGCTGTTTTTTTCGCCACGCCATTTCCGTGGCGTGTTTGCTTGTTTAAATGTCAAAGAGGAACACCGATGAAACTATTGCCTTTGTTGGCAGCATTACCCCTGCTTTGCGCCAGCGTTGTTTCCGCCAGTTCACTGATGTCAGTTGGCTACTTCAATGGTGGCGGCGACGTCACTGCCGGTCCTGGTGGTGACATCAATAAACTGGATGTTCGTCAGATAACCCATCTCAACTATTCGTTTGGCCTTGTCTACAACAACGAAAAAGACGAGACCAATGACGCCTTAAAAGACGCCGGCAAGCTGCATCAGATTTGGCTTTCACCGAAAGTGCAGGATGATTTACTGAAAATTCCACAGCTGCGTAAACAGAATCCGAACCTGAAAGTATTGCTTTCCGTCGGTGGTTGGGGGGCTCGTGGATTCTCCGGCGCGGCAGCAACGAAAGAATCGCGCGCGGTGTTTATTCAGTCTGCTCAGGAGATAATTGCGAAATATGGCCTTGATGGCATCGACCTCGACTGGGAATACCCGGTCAACGGCGCCTGGGGACTGGTCGAAAGTCAACCAGCCGACCGAGCTAACTTTACCGCACTGTTAAAAGAGCTCCGCGCCGCATTGGGGCATAAAAAACTACTGACTATCGCCGTGGGTGCAAATGCGGAAAGCCCGAAAAGCTGGGTGGATGTGAAAGCCATTGCGCCATCGCTCGACTACATAAACCTGATGACCTATGACATGGCTTACGGTACGCAGTATTTCAACTCGAACCTGTACGATTCGACACAATGGCCGACAGTCGCCGCGGCGGATAAGTACAGCGCTGATTTTGTGGTCAACAACTATCTTGCTGCCGGTCTAAAAGCGAGTCAGATGAACCTGGGCATTGGTTTTTATGGTCGCGTACCGAAACGCGCTGTTGAGCCAGGCATTGACTGGAGCAAACCTGACGCACAGAAAAATCCTGTTACCCAACCCTATTTCGGGCCCGCGCAAGTTGAATTGTTCAAATCACTGGGCGTCGATCTGAGCAAAGATACCTATGTGAAGTACAACGATATCGTGGCGAAATTGATCCACGATCCGCAGAAGCGCTTTAGCCAGCATTGGGATGATGAAGCAAAAGCACCGTGGCTGTCAGTGCAGTCTGTGGAGGGAAAAGCTCTCTTTGCCCTCTCTTATGAAAACCCGCGCTCGGTAGCGATCAAGGCTGACTACATCAAGAGCAAGGGGCTGGGAGGCGCCATGTTCTGGGAATACGGTGCAGATGACCAAAACCAGTTGGCGAAGCAGTTAGCCGATTCGTTAGGCATCAAACACTGATCCCAACGCCTGACACAATAGGTTATGATTATCGCATTCTGCTGCGCCAGCTTTTGGCGCAGCTTTTCATTTTCTACTGGAGGCATGAGCTTTATGGCTTTTATCCCTAAAAATTACGCCCGTCTGGAAGTCGGTTACCGGGAAAAGGCGCTTAAACTCTTCCCCTGGGTCTGCGGACGTTGTTCCCGTGAGTTCGTGTATTCAAATTTGCGCGAATTGACGGTACACCATATCGATCACGATCACTCCAATAACCCGGAAGATGGTAGCAACTGGGAAATGTTGTGCCTGTACTGCCACGATCACGAACATTCCAAATATACGGAAGCGGACCAGTATGGTTCAACGGTGGTTGCAGGCGAAGATGCACAGAAAGCGGTGGGCGAAGCAAAATATAATCCGTTCGCCGATCTGAAGGCGATGATGAACAAGAAATAACTTCAACTGCGGGCCCGACATAGATGTTTGCCGGGCCTGAGTAATCAGGATTTAAACGTCGCAATGGGTTCGGGCGTAATACCAAACTCCACTTTCAACTGCTGCTTACTCTTCATCACCATCTCACCGTTGGTATCAATCGTCATATGCTGCGCGTCAATATTGTTTCGCGCCTGCCACAGCATCACCAGTTGTAAGCAGTTCTCTTTTTGTTCTACAGTTAGCGCCACGCCATCCGGCCATTTTCCGAGTTCAACGGCAGTTGATAAGCGCTGATAAACTTCCGGCGTCATGCTGTTGATCATCTCATCAAGATTCATGTTAAATCCACTCTCCGTAGAATAATTTGCTGAATCGTTTCTTCAGCCTTTGGTCTGCTCACCGTTTTCACCATCGGTGAAGTTCAAAGAGGCTGAGTTAACGCAGTAACGTTCACCGGTAGGTTGCGGACCATCCGGGAAAACGTGCCCCAGATGCGCATCACAGTTACCACAGCGGATTTCAATGCGCTGCATACCGTGTGAAGTATCTTTAATGTAACGGATAGACTCTGCGCTGACAGGCTCGTAAAAGCTGGGCCAGCCGCAGCCAGAATCATATTTTGTCTCGGAACGAAATAGCGGTTTGTCGCAGACCAAACAGTGGTAGATGCCGTCACGCTTGTTGTGCAGCAAACGCCCGGTAAATGGTGGTTCTGTCCCGTGATTCTGCGTCACGTAGAACTGCATTTCGGTTAAATTTTTTTTTAGTTCTTCTGGAGAAGGTTGATTAGCCATTTGCTCACATCTCGCTTTATCTAAACTCACATCGCGAGACAGATTCTAACAAAACATTAACACCAGAGTGCGAACTTTTGTTCTAAACTTGATCCGTGCGAAATGGCAGCCTGCAATTCGTGATCACAATCACGTTTTTATCTTGATTGCCCTTTAAAATTCGGGCCGCCGACCCCATGTGGTTTCAAGCCCAAAGGAAGAGTGAGGCGAGTCAGTTGCGCAAAGCTTAAGCAGCAGATTGATTTGTCGCAATGATTGACACGATTCCGCTTGACGCTGCGTAAGGTTTTTGTAATTTTACAGGCAACCTTTTATTCACTAACAAATAGCTGGTGGAATATATGACTATCAAAGTAGGTATCAACGGTTTTGGCCGTATCGGTCGCATTGTTTTCCGTGCTGCTCAAGAACGCTCTGACATCGAGATCGTTGCAATCAACGACCTGTTAGACGCTGACTACATGGCTTACATGCTGAAATATGACTCCACTCACGGCCGTTTCAACGGTACCGTTGAAGTGAAAGACGGTCATCTGATCGTGAACGGTAAAAAAATCCGTGTTACCGCTGAACGTGATCCGGCTAACCTGAAATGGGACGAAGTTGGTGTTGACGTAGTAGCTGAAGCTACTGGCCTGTTCCTGACAGATGAAACCGCTCGTAAGCACATCACTGCTGGCGCGAAAAAAGTGGTTCTGACTGGTCCGTCCAAAGATAACACTCCGATGTTTGTTAAAGGCGCTAACTTTGACAAATACGAAGGTCAGGACATCGTTTCTAACGCTTCCTGCACCACTAACTGCCTGGCTCCGCTGGCTAAAGTTATCAACGACAACTTCGGCATCATCGAAGGTCTGATGACTACTGTTCACGCGACCACCGCTACTCAGAAAACCGTTGATGGCCCGTCTCACAAAGACTGGCGCGGCGGCCGTGGCGCATCCCAGAACATCATCCCGTCCTCTACCGGTGCTGCTAAAGCTGTAGGTAAAGTACTGCCAGAACTGAACGGCAAACTGACTGGTATGGCGTTCCGCGTTCCTACCCCGAACGTATCTGTTGTTGACCTGACCGTTCGTCTGGAAAAAGCTGCTTCTTACGAAGAAATTAAGAAAGCAATCAAAGCTGCTTCCGAAGGCCCGATGAAAGGCGTTCTGGGTTACACCGAAGACGACGTAGTATCTACCGATTTCAACGGTGAAGTTTGCACTTCCGTGTTCGATGCTAAAGCTGGTATCGCACTGAACGACAACTTCGTGAAACTGGTATCCTGGTACGACAACGAAACCGGCTACTCCAACAAAGTTCTGGACCTGATTGCTCACATCTCCAAATAAGTTGAGATGAAACAGTAATCTGTAAGAGCGACTCAGGTCGCTCTTTTTTTTGCCTGAAGATACCCGTCATACTTCAAGTTACCGGTGTGTTGGCAATGCTCTCTCACCCGAATCACTTACTTCTGTAAGCTCATCGGGATCGTTCACTTGCCGCCGTCCTGCAACTCGAATTATTTAGGGTAAAAAAAAGGATTGCGTAATGATTAATAAAATTTTTGCACTTCCGGTAATCGAACAAATTACCCCGGTCCTCTCCCGCCGCCAGCTTGATGAACTTGAGATTCTTGTGGTCGATCATCCACAGGTTAAAGCATCTTTCGCACTGCAGGGCGCACATCTTCTTTCCTGGAAACCCAACGGCGAAGAGGAAGTCCTGTGGTTAAGTAACAATACCCCGTTTAAAACCGGCGTAGCGCTGCGTGGCGGCGTACCAATTTGCTGGCCGTGGTTTGGTCCGGCTGCTCAGCAGGGCCTGCCTTCTCATGGTTTTGCCCGCAACCTGCCATGGACGCTGAAAGCGCACAATGAAGACGACAATGGTGTGGTGCTGACGTTTGAATTGCAAAGCAACGCTGAAACGCGTCAGCTATGGCCGCACGAGTTCTGCCTGCTGGCCCGTTTCAAAGTAGGTGCCACCTGTGAAATGGAACTGGAAGCCCACGGTGAATTTGAAACCACATCTGCGCTGCATACCTATTTCAACGTCGGTGACATTGCGGCAGTAAAAGTCAGTGGACTTGGCGATCGCCTGATCGACAAAGTGAATGATGCTAAAGAAGATGTGCTGGCTGATGGTATCCAGACCTTCCCGGACCGCACCGATCGTGTCTATCTGAATCCGCAAGCGTGCAGCGTTATCCATGATGATGCGCTCAACCGCAATATCGACGTCGTCCATCACCACCATCTGAATGTCGTGGGCTGGAACCCGGGTCCGGCGCTGTCCATTAGCATGGGCGACATGCCGGATGACGGCTATAAAACGTTTGTTTGCGTAGAGACGGCTTACGCGACCGCGCCGCAGAAAACCCGCGAAGAAAAACCATCACGCCTGGCACAAACTATCCGCGTTGCTAAACGCTAAAATTGTGTCTGTAGCCTGACGGAGCTTGCGCCTTATCCGGCCTACCAAACATTGCGTAGGCCGGATAAGAAGCGTGAGCATCGCCATTCGGTAAATCAGGCCATATCCAGCGCCGTTTTACCCTTTGGCGCTGGATATGCCTTATCTAACTGCTTCAGCTCATCAACAGAGAGCGTTATCTCCAGCGCGGCGGCATTTTGTTCGACATGCGCTACGCTTGCCGCTTTTGGAATCGCCATCACGCCCGGCAGACGAATCACCCATGCCAGCAAAATCTGCGCAGCACTAACATTGTGCGCGTGCGCGATGTCGTTCACCACAGAGTGAGAAAGCAAGTCACCGCGCAATCGCCCCGCCTGAGCCAACGGACTGTAAGCCATGACCGGCATCTGCTGCTGCTGGCACCACGGCAGTAAATCATATTCAATACCGCGCGATGCTAAATGATAAAGCACCTGGTTAGTGGCACATTCCCGCCCACCTGTGACTTGCCATAACGCCTGCATGTCATCGTAATCGAGATTAGAGACGCCCCAGCGGCGGATTTTCCCCTGCGCAATGAGTGCTTCCATGGCATCAACGGTCTCAGCAAATGAAAAACTGCCCGTCCAGTGGAGCAAATAGAGATCCAGATAATCGGTTTTTAGTCGACGCAGGCTCGCTTCACAGGCGGCAATGGCTTTCTGACCACCGGCATTCCAGGGGTATACTTTCGAGACTAAAAAAGCGCTATCACGACGCCCGATTAATGCTTCACCCACTACCTCTTCCGCTGCACCATCTGCATACATTTCGGCGGTATCGATCAACCGCAGACCGAGATCCAGACCAGCCCGCAGCGCTGAAACCTCTTCCCGACG
Organism: Citrobacter sp. XY323; assembly: GCF_025106035.1. Taxonomy (NCBI): domain Bacteria; kingdom Pseudomonadati; phylum Pseudomonadota; class Gammaproteobacteria; order Enterobacterales; family Enterobacteriaceae; genus Citrobacter; species Citrobacter sp. XY323. The sequence continues at coordinate 394,782 of NZ_JANYUK010000002.1, read as the reverse complement.
TTGGCCAGGATCCTCGCCCATGTACCATGTTCCCTGCCCAATAGCAGGCAGCGATACCTGCTTTGTAAACATCACCTGTTTCGCTGTCATCGCACCCTCCTGTGTTAATGCACCACAGTAAAGCAAAACAACTGGCATGTGTCCTGTTAGGGTGCACAAATTGCATCTTCTAAGATTGGAAGTTGACCGCTATGGCAGCGGCAATAAAAAACCCGGGAACAAACAATGCTCCCGGGTCGAATGACAGAAAATCTTAACTGCACTGCGGTTATTTTAAGCGACCTAAATATTTCCCCTCTTTCATCGCGTTAATTTTCCCGTTTTTATAGACAATGACGGAAATCAAGCCCGCGCTATAAGACTGAGCGTCTGCATTGTTCTCATCATTTGCCGCAGCTTTGCCATTAATATAAGCAATACCATCAGCGCCACGTTTAAAGTCTACGCCCAGTTTATTCACATGCACGGGTGTGATTTTACTGGCGTGCACCGGAGCATTAGCATCGCTGACCATCGTTTTATGTTCATGCTGTAACTGCTGACGGTAAGCCTCGCTGATGGCATAGGCTGGTGCAGCAGCAGATGTTGCGACCAGTACAGCGATAATTATTAATTTCTTCATAAGTTACACCTTAATAATTATTGTGTTTGTGGTGATGACTGGAATTAGTATCATTTGAGTTATATACGTTTTGCGCGTTCTCCATAGCTTGTTTTTCAGCTACGGCATTGATTGTCGCCTGACGGTTTTGCTCAGCGATATAGCAGGCATCGCGGCTCACGCCCTTGCTTTCGCAAGCACTCATGCGTGAAGCCTCGGTGGAACATCCCGTCAGAATCCCACCCATCACTGCTATCATGATTAACTTTTTCATTATCTCTACCAGGTTTATTCGCAAGAAAACCACATGACATTTAATATCTGAGCCATGCAGCGTTACTGTCTTTACTTATTAAGTTGGAGTAATATCTGCAATCGTTTATTTAATGTCAATTTTAATTTTTTCAGATAAATACCTAAAAGATGTAAAATAAAAATTAACTTAATGAGTTTCTTTTTTTCAAATGAAAGTTAACTTTCATCGTTACATAAAATAGTCATCTTGCTATTTTTAGTGGCGAGAGTTTCACGATGAAGTTATACCGTGATTATAAAATAGAATATTATCAATATATTGCATAACCAGAAATCACTCTCCCAGAACAATGATTCGTGAAACTGTACAGATACTCTTCCATTCACAAACGAATAGATTTCAGTCTCATCAAAAAACAGGTTTAATTTTGGTAATTGCGGCAGGAAAAATACGTTAACTATTTGTTGCTGCCGATGTAATGCCAAAACAGCACAAAAAATCAAATCACATGTTTTGGATCAATATTCATCTCTGATATGCACAAAAAAGCCCGCATCTCTGCGGGCGAGTGTTTGACACGCAGTGGCATCAGAACTTGTAGGTAACACCCGTTGAAATCAGACCCGTCCAGGATTTGTCCACCATCGGGCTGTCTGTCACTTCATCAGACAGGCGGGTATAACGCGCAGTACCGTATACGCTCCAGTTGCCCAGGAAGTTATAGTTTGCGCTGAGCTCCAGATACGGGTTCCAGGAGCTTTCAGGATCGTAGCTACGCAAGCCGCTACGGGCAGATTCATGGCGTGAAACACCATAATAGTATTCATTCTGGTTTTCACTGTTCCACTCGACACCAATCCCCGGAGTCAACGTCAAACCGCCATTGGTATAGCGGTATAACCACGCCAGATCCCATACAATACCATTGCTGTTATCCAGCGTGTCCCCTGCAAGGCTGGTACGCAGGAAACCGTATTGCGTGTTGTGAATGTAAGAAAGGCCAGCCATCATGGTGCTCTTACGTTTATCCAGACTACGCAGACGGTTGTCGTCGCTGTCACCCGGTTTGAAGTACATTGGCGACCAATAGGCCATCACCGACAGCTTATCGGTATCGTCATTCCACAGGTAGTAACCACCGCCCAGACCACGGAACCAGAAGTTATCGCTTTCATAACTCACAACCGGGACCGGGTAAACGTCACTGTCGTAATCTTTGTAAGGGTGCTCAACCACACCAACGCCTGCGCCCAGCGTCAGGTTGCTCTCTGCCTGTGCGACGTTAGCGGAAGTGGCAATAAGCACGCTAAGTGCCAGAAGTTTGAGTTTGGTCACAGTCAATAATTCCTTATTTAAATGTGTAGCGGTCAAAGTTTAACCGTCAATACGCTTCAGCCCAACTATTTTACGGATTCGCCCCAGAATGTAACCCCCTAATTTCTCAGCGAGTGATGACATTTTGCTTGCAGGACAGTGAACACCGCATGAATCCTGCCCCATATATTTACAAAAGATATGCTTTTTTTGCTGATGAGTTATTGATATGCCATTGAAATTCATTTGCGCACACAGGCAAGTTTTGCAAATGCCATCTACGCTTAATTTTAGAAGGTGTATCACCGAATACGTTGATCTCCTGACCACCACAATGGCATGAGAGTTGCTTATTTCTTCAGCAGCGACGTCGTTCAGTTTACCTCTTCAGGGGCCTCTACTATTCATATGAACGGCTCTTAACATGTGCTAAAAAAACGAAAGGACGGCATACCATGAATATATTCGATCACTATCGCCAGCGTTATGAAGCTGCCAAGGACGAAGAGTTCACGCTGCAGGAGTTTCTTACCACTTGTCGGCAAGATCGCAGCGCTTATGCCAATGCGGCAGAGCGGCTATTAATGGCTATTGGTGAGCCTGTCATGGTCGACACTGCCCACGAACCTCGTCTTTCTCGACTCTTTTCGAATCGGGTGATTGCACGATACCCCGCTTTTGAAGAGTTTTATGGCATGGAAGAGGCCATTGAGCAGATTGTTTCTTATTTGAAGCATGCGGCTCAGGGTCTGGAAGAGAAGAAGCAGATTCTGTATCTGCTGGGGCCTGTGGGAGGGGGGAAATCATCTCTTGCTGAGCGGCTGAAGTCGCTGATGCAGCGAGTACCGATTTATGTCCTGAGCGCCAACGGCGAGCGTAGCCCGGTAAACGATCATCCGTTATGCCTGTTTAACCCACAGGAAGACGCGCAGATCCTGGAGAAAGAGTATGGGATCCCGCGTCGTTATCTCGGTACGATCATGTCGCCCTGGGCTGCAAAACGTCTGCATGATTTTGGCGGGGACATTACAAAATTCCGCGTTGTCAAAGTCTGGCCGTCTATTCTGGAGCAGATCGCTATCGCCAAAACGGAGCCTGGTGATGAAAACAACCAGGATATCTCTGCGCTGGTCGGGAAAGTGGATATTCGTAAACTCGAACACCACGCCCAGAACGATCCTGATGCCTACGGTTATTCGGGCGCACTGTGCCGCTCAAACCAGGGGATAATGGAGTTCGTTGAGATGTTTAAAGCACCGATTAAAGTGCTGCATCCTTTGCTGACCGCAACCCAGGAAGGAAACTACAACGGGACAGAAGGTATCTCTGCCCTGCCGTTTAACGGAATTATTCTTGCCCACTCGAACGAGTCCGAATGGGTGACGTTCCGTAATAATAAAAACAATGAGGCGTTCCTTGACCGTGTTTACATCGTCAAAGTGCCTTATTGCCTGCGGATCTCCGAAGAGATCAAAATTTACGAAAAACTGCTTAACCACAGTGAGCTGACCCATGCGCCTTGCGCACCGGGCACGCTGGAAACGCTCTCTCGCTTTACCATTCTTTCTCGCCTGAAAGAGCCTGAGAACTCGAGCATTTACTCGAAGATGCGCGTTTACGATGGGGAAAGCCTGAAAGATACCGATCCAAAAGCGAAGTCCTATCAAGAGTATCGGGATTACGCCGGGGTCGATGAGGGAATGAACGGTCTTTCCACGCGTTTCGCGTTTAAGATCCTCTCACGCGTCTTTAACTTTGACCACGCCGAAGTGGCAGCTAACCCGGTGCATCTGTTCTACGTACTGGAGCAGCAAATCGAGCGCGAACAGTTCCCGCAGGATCTGGCAGAACGTTATCTTGAGTTCCTGAAAGGCTATCTGATCCCGAAATATGCTGAGTTCATTGGCAAAGAGATCCAGACGGCTTATCTCGAATCCTATTCCGAATATGGACAAAACATTTTCGACCGTTATGTCACTTATGCGGATTTCTGGATTCAGGATCAGGAGTATCGCGACCCGGATACCGGTCAGCTGTTTGACCGCGAGTCGTTGAACTCAGAACTGGAGAAAATTGAGAAACCGGCGGGTATCAGTAACCCCAAAGATTTCCGTAACGAGATCGTCAACTTTGTTCTGCGTGCCAGAGCGAATAACAGCGGTCGCAATCCAAACTGGACCAGTTACGAAAAACTGCGCACGGTCATTGAGAAGAAAATGTTCTCCAATACCGAGGAGCTGCTGCCGGTCATTTCGTTCAACGCAAAAACCTCAACTGACGAGCAGAAAAAACACGACGATTTTGTGGACCGGATGATGGAAAAAGGCTACACGCGTAAACAGGTGCGTTTACTGTGCGAATGGTATTTGCGCGTACGTAAATCGTCTTAAAATAAGTGCCCGGAGGCGCATACGCTTGCCGGGCCGACAATACACATCCGTAGGCCGGATATGCTCAGCGCATCCGGCGTTACTGATGTAGCATAAAGTTGGCAAATGCAGTACGGGGGGCTTATGACCTGGTTTATTGACCGGCGTCTTAACGGCAAAAACAAGAGCACGGTAAACCGCCAGCGCTTCTTACGCCGTTATAAATCGCAAATTAAACAGTCGATCTCCGAGGCCATTAACAAGCGTTCGGTGACTGATGTGGATAGCGGCGAATCTGTCTCTATTCCGACTGATGATATTAGCGAACCGATGTTCCATCAGGGGCGTGGCGGCTTGCGCCATCGCGTGCATCCGGGTAACGACCATTTTGTGCAGAACGACCGCATTGAACGCCCGCAGGGCGGCGGCGGTGGTTCAGGAAGCGGACAAGGCCAGGCCAGCCAGGATGGCGAGGGTCAGGATGAATTCGTCTTCCAGATCTCTAAAGATGAATATCTCGATCTGTTGTTCGAAGATTTAGCACTTCCTAACCTGAAGCAGAATCAGCAGCGTCAGTTAACGGAGTACAAAACGCACCGGGCAGGTTTCACCTCTAACGGCGTGCCTGCCAACATTAGCGTGGTGCGCTCCCTGCAAAACTCACTGGCGCGCCGCACAGCGATGACGGCTGGTAAGCGTCGCGAACTGCATGCGCTCGAAGCGGATCTGGAAACCATCGCGAAAAGTGAACCAGCGCAGTTGCTGGAAGAGGAACGGTTACGCAAAGAGATTGCCGAACTACGGGCAAAAATCGAACGCGTGCCGTTTATCGACACCTTTGATTTACGCTACAAGAATTATGAAAAACGGCCCGATCCTTCCAGCCAGGCAGTGATGTTCTGTCTGATGGACGTCTCCGGTTCAATGGATCAGTCGACCAAAGATATGGCCAAGCGTTTTTATATCTTGCTGTATCTGTTCTTGAGTCGGACCTACAAAAACGTGGAAGTGGTTTATATTCGCCACCATACCCAGGCGAAAGAGGTGGATGAGCACGAGTTCTTCTACTCTCAGGAAACCGGGGGAACCATTGTCTCCAGCGCGCTGAAGTTAATGGATGAAGTGGTAAAAGACCGTTACGACCCAGCCCAGTGGAACATCTATGCCGCACAGGCCTCGGACGGTGATAACTGGGCGGATGATTCCCCGTTGTGTCATGAGATTCTGGCGAAAAAACTGCTGCCGATGGTGCGATATTATAGCTATATCGAAATCACCCGCCGCGCGCACCAGACCTTGTGGCGTGAATACGAACATCTGCAATCAACGTTTGAAAACTTTGCGATGCAGCATATCCGCGACCAGGATGATATTTATCCGGTATTCCGTGAGCTTTTTCACAAACAGGGCGCGTCAGTGAAAGATTAACTGAATCAGCACCATCCTGATAAACGACAATCCCAGCAGACGCTGGGATTGTCAGAATTCACTCAGGGAACTTCAAAGGTTACGGTAGCCGTCGCGCTAAAATCGCCACCACCAGATGGCTTGGTATCTGTCGTCATCGTCGGGTAGGCATAAAACGTCGCCATTGCCTTATTGCCAATGACCTCTGCTCCTTGCAAATTATCACCACCTAGCTTAACAGGCGTATTTCCTGAAGAATCGCTGGTGATTTTCACCCCCACCCCATCAATGGTGTTCCCATTGCTGGGTTTCGCGACCAGCACGCCATCCAGCCCTGAACCACTGCTGGCTGAGGTCGGTGAAATTGACCATTTCATCGCACCGTAGGTATCGCCAATGTCTCGTTTACAGGAAAATGTCAGGACTGTGGGTTTTGGCGTATACCCCGATGGTTTTCCCCCTTTCGTCGTAAACGTCGAACTGACGATGTTACCCAGAGGCACTTCCAGAACGACGGGACCATTACTAATTTGGCAGGACTGATCCATCCTCAAAGTACCCGATAAAAAAAAGTGAAAATAGTCATAGCCTTGGCTACCAACAACACTTTTCGAATAATCGCGGGCAGCGTACCAGCTATCAGTTGAATATGCTGAATGGATCTTGCCCCTGGCAATCTCTATACCGGTGAACGTTATATCATTGGTCGGTATTTTAGGCATATAAAAATAGATCGTACCATTACGCCCGGAAACTGTACCATTTTGATTGATATCAATAGTAAGACTACAAGTATAAGGATCTTCTGTATTGTTGTACGTGTTTACACAATCGGAGTAACTACTCATGGTCTGTATCTCCGTCACCGAGTTATTATGTTCCAGATAGGGTACAAAATAGTAACTCATGGCGTCTGCTGTATTGTCGTAGATACCTTGTCTAATAGCGACATAGAGAGGAATGTTACTCCCTACGTCTGTACTTACCTTATAATATTTAATACCGCCAAACGTTGTGGTACTGGACGTGTCTACTGCACTTGTGAAATCAACTTTAAAAACCTGAGGACCGAAAATATTCAACGTATTAATTTTGTTCGGAAATCTCCAATTCATAGCACCTGAAGGGGAACTAAATTCTGTCTGCTCGGCCAGCGAGCCGACAGTGCCGGTAAAAAGCTTATCCACCTGCATGGTGTAGTTAACATTTGGCACTCCCCCATTTAGGGTTGCAGAGGCTGTTACCGCAGAGGCATTTTCTGAAACAATATATAAACAGACTGCGGGTATCAGTAAAGAATAGTGACAACTACGTAGTTTTGATCTAATCAACTTAATCATAAAATGCACTCACTAACAATGTGGCTGTCACCTGCCCGGCGGTGATTGCGGTTCCCGCTTGCATATATCTGACATAATAATCACGCGGTGTCGCCAACGGAGCCTGAGGGGTAATCGGATACGTCAGAAGGCGACTCTGACCCGTATTATCTAACACGTTCTGATTATCCCGCTGGTCAAATACCGCAAAGCCCACGCCGTTATCAATACGTTGACCAGAACCGTCGACGGCCTGATTGGTAAATATGCCGGGCGCGGCTTTACCATTACTCGCCAACGCATCGAAGCTAATGCGAATGTTCGACGCGGTTATCGGAGACAATATACAGTTTTCAACTATCAACGAAAAATTTTTACTCAGGGAAGAGAGCCTTTGTTCTGAAAATTCCCCTACACCGATGGGTGATAAAAACAATACATCACTATTGAAACGGACATCGCAGGTTGTTTGAATTAGTTCACCGCCAAAATTTAAGCCATACCCACTACCGTCAGCAATAATACCGTCCGCCGCGACAGCATTCCCAGGCATAAAGTAAGGTGTCATCAGAAAGGCTAATGAAATAATTCCCTTTCTTTTCATTATCAACTCACTCACGGTAAACGCTCCAGAATATTCATATCAGATTAAAAAGCGCACGGCATACACGCTACCGCGCGCTTTTATCGGTATTACTCGTACGCAATATTTACATAAGCAGATGCGCTAAGATCTTTACCCGCACTGTTGGTATTGACAGCGGCAGAAGTGTTAAGCAGTGCGTTTTTAGTCACTACCATTTTGGCATACAGCGGTAATTTATAGGTTTCACCTGTCTTGGTCAGGTTGGCAAGCTCGAAAGATTCTGGTATGCCAGCTTTCATGCTAAGGGCTTCAAGATTCGATGTTGTTGTTTGATCTTTGAAAATGGCAAAACCAAGGCCAGATAATGCATTAGCATTAAGCGGATCCACGAAAGACGCCGCGGTACCGTTAAAACCATACCCTGAAAGTGCTGTACCGACAAAATCTAGTGAAACACGGGTAATACCGCCACCACAACCCGTCAATTGTATGGACACATCTTTTACCGGAGCTGCTGTAATAACAGTATTGTCTGCTTTGCCCACAATATCGGATGCGTTGATGTTACCAAAAGCAATATCTGTCCCCCCCGCCATACCGGTAAATGCAGCACTACAGGTTGGCTGGGTCAGCGTTCCTTTGAACGTTAAATCAACAGTTGCATCTGCTGCCAGAGCAGAAAGCGGTGCGCAAAACAGAACCGCAGAGATAATTTTTTTCATTGTAAGCGTCCCTTTCTTACTGATAAGTAATATTTACAACAGCGGTGGAGTTCAGAGAACCTGAAACCATGTTGCTATACGCTGCAACGGTCGGCACGATAGTGGACTTAATATAAACACTCCGTTGTGGCGCAAATTTATCTGTGCCAGTATTCACCGTTTGGTTATCTGCCTGCATCGGATAATAGGTCCCCGTTGAATCGTCTTTCACCTCGGTCTTGAACGCCACACCTGTCGCACCACCGGTGGCAGGGATAACCCATTTACCTTTATAGGCACCAGCGGCAATATCAGTAGTACTGGTGGAACTCAAAGAAAGGGTCATGTTGTTTACAGCGACACAGTTATTCAGTTTGAATGACTGCTCAATATTCCTTGTCCCGGCAAATGCCACAACAGGCGTCACCTCGCCAAAATCATATACCAGCCCTTCAGTCCCCGTACTCAGGGTACAGGTACCACGATTAATATGGGTGCTTGCCGTAAAGTCGACTCGTTCAGCCAGTGCGGAACCACTCAGCATCACTGCGCACAGCAAACCTGAAATAATTGCGGCTTTCCTACCCGCCAAATGCTTATTCATAATCATTCCTTTTTAATTTTAGAGAGTTTTTTACTCTCAAATAATTTGGCAGAAAATATCCTGCCCCTCATACGACAAGAGTGTTATAAGGCGAACACCCGCGCCGCATTTGAAAGAGTGTGTTGCACAACCCCGCTAGCGGGTATTAGTCATAAACAATATTTGCGTAAACATCTGCTTTAAGATCTTTTCCCGCACTGTTGGTATTAACAGCGGCAGAAGTGTTAAGCAGTGAGTTTTTAGTCACTACCATTTTGGCATACAGCGGCCAGGTATAAACTTCGCCCGTTTTGGCCAGGGTCTCCAGTGACAAAACGGTCGGTTCACCTGCTTTATCCGCACTAACGTAAACCGCATCATCAGTCGAGGTAGAGTCGGCATTTTTGAGTAATGCGACCCCCAGACCTGACTCTCTATCACTGGTATCACGGAAATTTACCGCTTTACGGACAAAGCCATAACCTGAAGTGGATGCACCAACAAAATTGACTTTAATATTAGTGATACTATTACAGCCAGAGAACTTCAGAGAGACGTTTTTGACTGGCGCAGCTGGAACAATCGTCCCTTCCGCTTTCCCCACGATATCAGATGCATTGAGGCTGCCAAACGCAATATCCACACCACTAGAACCAGTAAAAGAAGCCGTACAGGTTGGTGCGGTCAGTGTTCCTTTAAAGGTTAAATCAACCGTTGCATCAGCCGCCAGAGCGGAAAGCGGTGCGCAAAGTAACATTGCAGAAATAAGTTTTTTCATTGGTCGCCGCTCCCCTTACAGATAAGTAATATTTAAAACAGCGGCAGAGCTCAGAGAGCCTGAAACCATAGCCGAATACGCGCTAACTGTCGGAACGATAGTTGTTTTGATATAAACGCTCCACTGTGGTGAAAATTTTTGCTCGCCAGTATCCAGCGTGTTGTTATCAGCCTGCAGCGAATAATATGTCCCCGTTGCACCATTTTTTACTTCGGTCTTAAACGCCACACCTGTCGCGCCACCGGTAGCCGGTGCAACCCATTTCCCCTGATAAGTCCCGGAGGCGATATTGACCGTACTGGAAGAACTCAGAGAAACGGATATGTTGTTGACAGCAACACAGTTTTGCAGATTAAATGACTGCTCAATGTTCCTTGTCCCGGCAAATGCCACAACAGGTGTCACCTCGCCAAAATCATATACCAGCCCTTCAGTCCCTGAACTCAGGGTACAGGTACCACGATTAATGTGGGTACTTGCCGTAAAGTCGACTCGTTCAGCCAGTGCAGAACCACTCAGCATCACCGCACACAGGGAACCCGTAATGAATACTGATTTCCCTTTTAATTTGAATTTATTCACTAAAAACTCCTTTTTTAATTAAAGACATCAATGCTGATGTGGCTTAACTTAACGATGATGTTATTAATCACAGATTACGTTATCGACAGACAACGTCTTACTGTTGATATCTTCCTGAGTCGTTTCAGGTAACTGATAATTAAACCGACACTGTTCTTCGGTGTTATCGCCCCAGATAACAGATAACGTCCCGGACTGCTCTATTCCTCGAGTAAAGGCACGACCACCTTGTCCAACCGTGCCCACGACCTCATTATTTTCATTAAATATCTCAGACCCCAGAGGAATATTTTTACCATTTTTCAAACTAAGACGGAAAAATACCGAGCGACGATCGTCCGTAGCGAAAGGAACATAAATAATAGCCCCTGCACGCGGAACAACTTTCGTCGATGTCTCTTTTAATTCGGTATCCTGTTCCATTTTCGATGGATCGATACTCACATCATTAAAGCGGTAAGGTGACAGGCTAGAAACATAGGCATACCCGGCACTGTTAATTCGCGCAGCCCTGTCACCCATCGCCAGTGCGCCTTTCGCACCTTTCGCCTCAATCAATGCAACAGGCGTGTCACCGTTAATGGTTCGTCCGAAAGTTACGCCGCCCTTGTGAATTAAAACCCCACCGCTGCCGTTCACAGACATCTGACGGCTGTTCTCTGTATCGGCAGATATGTTCCCCCCCCAGCTACCGTAACGGGTATCCCAGGAGGCATTCGCCCCAATATTCTCAATCTTATTATCGTCGTAGCCGTTGCGGCGATAACTTGCGTTGACGCCATAGTTCATGCCTGCATCCTGGTTATAACCCGAGGTCGAGGTCGATAAATTACTGTCTCCCTTGCTGCTTCGGGTATAACTGGTGTTCAGATAATCAAACAGCGGCGCTTTATCACCGGAACGATCGCCAAGCGGTATAGAAAACGACAAATAAACCTGATCGTCTTTCTCATTACCGTCAGTGTAGTAACGGTTAACGGAAACGCTATAGCTGACTTGTCCCAGAGAGTTGCTGTAACCCAACTGATAACTTTTCTCTTTGCGCCCTGAACGCCAATACTCTGATAGCATCGCTGAAGAATAAAATGAGCCCCATCCATTTTCCAGCGACTGGTTGACGTTGAGTTGTACCTGTGACTTAAGGCGATCCTCCAGGTCCTTCCAGTCGGTTTCCGATAGTCGATCCACTGCCTCACTCAGCGTATAGAAATCTTTTGTCGAATAACGGTAAGCCGCAATATTGAAACTGGTATTTGTCGAGGAGATAAAACTGTTGTATTTAATCCCCACACTCTGCCCTTCCCGGCTGCCTTCTTCCGCTGACAAATGCGACTGTGTCAAGTCTATTGAGACTGCACCAATCGGCGTATTCAGCGCCACCCCGCCGAGAGCAGAGTAGTAGCCCGACATATATTCAGCACCAGTATATAAAGACAGATAATTATTCAGACCGTATTGCCAGGTTCCCTGGGTGACAACAGGTTTCTCTGCGCTGCTCGATCCGTTATATTCCCCCACCGCCAGCGAATAAAGGCTGACCCCTGGGTAAAGCAACTGCCCACTGCCATTGAAAGGGATAATCAACTGACGCGTCCGACCGTCCGCCTCCTGAATCGTAACGTCAAGCTGTTCGCTGGAGCTGATCGGATTATAATCGTCAATCGAAAATGCTCCCGGCGGCACGGTTGTTTCTAATATTTTAGTGCCAGCCTGGCTGATAATAATTTTCGCATTCGACTCCGCAACCCCACGAATAACCGGACGGAAGCTGTTCAGGGAGTCTGGCAGCATTCGCGTGTCGCTGCTCAGCGTCACGCCGCGTAATGGAAACCCATCAAAAAAGGTGCTGCTGCTATAGATCTCACCGACCCGTAGCCGTGACTTCAGCGGCGCGACATCGTGTTCCACGTACAGGTTCGAACTGTCGAACGTTGTTCCACTGTCTTTTGTGTAGTTCGCGTCGCCACGGACACGGACGCGCCAGCCCAGTAAATTCAGTCCACCATCAAGGCCGACCCAAGCGCTATCAGAGCTAACCCCACTGTAACTTGAACGATAATAACTGGTGTTATAACCGACAAACGCCGCGTTAACGCCGTCATCCCAGAGCGTATCCGGCACTTCATCAGGACGTGTTGCCAGTACCATGGCCTGTGGAATATTCAGCATAAAACGCTGATCGTTGATATCCATTTTCCATTTAGCCTGGGGGATCAGGGTTTTCAGCGAAATGCAGCTTTCCGCCTCTGCGCCAGAAACATTAATGGCACCAGGATCAACACCAAAATTCGCCAATTCTTTCAGGCTCAGGCAAGGAATTGCACGTAACGGATCTTTTGGGTTTTCATCAAACTGAATTTCAAACTTACCCATTTCGCGCTCGTTAAGTACAACGGTTGCGTAATGCTTCCCGGCGGTAACAGGGTTTCCTTTGGAAAAACGGCTAACGTCTATTGGCTGATTAGATAAAAAGATATTACTAAATTCTACCTCTTCATCTTCAGTACCGATTTCCTCACTTTCTTTATTTTCTTCTTTTTCCTGCACATTAGAATTTTCTACTGATGATGCAGGCGAAACACTATTTTGTGCAGGGGTTTCAGTAGCATTCGCTGTCCCGACAACATTCAATAAAATAAATGTGCTAGCAATACTCGACAAACGAAAACGATCGCTAATTAACATATCCATAGAAAAACCCGAACGTTCCATCGTGAAAAAATACTATTTGATAACAGCAGTACCCTCTACATCGTTACCATAATCCGAAATATAGCTATACGTCAGATTGGTTCCTACAGCTGCTTTAAACGTTTTGTTATCAAATGTGAACTTTTCCGTTGCAAAAGGTGCAACCATTCCTGGCTTCGCCGAATTATTACCAACTTTCATCATGTTGAAGGTCAGATAATAAGGGGAGTTATTTTTTGCAACTAATGTGCCATTTTCCGCACGCCATTCAACCTTACCTGCCGCATCTTGTGGTTTTACGGGTAAAGCATCTGGGCGATAAAACATCTTAATCCGAGTACGAAATGCCAGTTGTAATTTATTATTGCCAGCAGCCTCACCTTTTGCTTTTGGCGGAACCTCTAACACGTTCAGATAATAAATACTTTCACGATCTTTCGGCAAACTGGCGTCCATTTTAGAAATACGCAACGTCTGGCCTTTCTTCGCATCAATACGTGACACCGGAGGTGTTAACATAAATGGCAGATCGATATTTTCCGGCGATTCCGTTGCACGACCATCATCCAACCATGACTGCACCAGCAGTGGACGCGGCCCCTCATTGGTCAGGCGAACGTTAACTTCTTTGGCTGCTTCTTTATAAATCACACGCGTGGTATTAATGACGACATCGGCCCATACAGACGAACTGAAGGCCAAAGTCGCGGCCATAATTGCAGATAAATATTTGATGGACATTTAATTTATTACTCTCTGAAAAATAAGGCGGCAATAAAAACTGCCGCCTCAGTCTTAATCAATAATTACTGGTAAACTACGCTGAAGGTAGCTACCGTTTCGATATCACCAGCGACAACATCTGTACCCGTCTGGACATAACGAGTGTTAAAACTGTAGGTCTGGGCATTCGTCTGTGTACTTTTATAATCCGCTGGATCTACAGTATTTGGACCCATCGCCAGTGTTTTGGTAGCGTCAGTGTCTTTAGTGAAGCCAATCTGCACGCCTTTAGCAGCAGTATCCATGGTATTGACGGAGTCCAGCAGGACGTTACGATAGGTGCTGGTGCCTGAATCCGCATAACCAGTAGAATCAAAGCTAACCGCAACACCGGTTTTACCGGCTGGCATCACGCAGCCTTCCAGAGTGATATTTACAGTACGCATATCTCGAGAAGCATTCATATTGGTACCATTCGCGATCGCAACAGAATCCGTCATATCCACAGCAGCAATCGGATCAATCTGCAGCAAAGTAGAAGTCGGTGCACCGTTGATCGCCACAGCACACGTTTTGTTAATGACTTCGCCATTAATACGAATCTGGCCATCAGCCGCCATCGCATTCACCGCACTTAAACCACCTGCAACCAATGCAGCAACCTGAGCAATTTTAATAATTGAACGACACATAATTCATAACTCCATTTATTTACAAAAAATATAACTAATACTTACCGTGCATTATGCTGGCGTATACAAAAGCACCACATTTTAGTTCCACTGCAGCCCGCAATAGCGGTGTAGATCAAAAACAGTAGCAAAGATTATTAAGGGTAACGCCGTGAGCACATTATTATATTAATGGATGTAAATTGCAACCAATTGACACGCTACAAAATATATATGAAAGCATTCACAGACCGTATTTAAAATTCACTTAAAACATAGAAAAAAAGTCACACAAAAAATAAAATAATAAGTTAAAACAATTAGTTAAAGAAAACATAATATAATTTATAAATAGAAAAACCTATGACATCAATAGATGAAATACACTCTATTTTTAGGAATAAATCCAAGATCAATCGATCTCATGAATAAATTCACGAGATGAATTTAAAAAAAATATTGATACAATTACAATATAAGATATTTGAAAACAATTTTATTGTCGCAACTTATTTACCTTATCATTAATAAAACATATACATTAGGAACAATAACCACCGCCGTTATATTCCTCCCAACCCAGAACAATAAACGAGTCACTGGATGTCTGACTCTCCATTGCAAGCAATCTGCCTCTCGGCTTTTATAGATAACGTTGTTATCAGCGACCTTAGTGATAACTTCTGCCTATCTTTATGCCCGTATCAGCATGGTAAACACTCTGTTGCTTTAACGCCCCCGGACGCTGACGGGTTTTGCCCTGGCTGACTAAGAACACACGCGAATGATTTTTATTACAAAATGCCCTTCCCAGTAGCGTTAGAGCGGATGTATGGCGTGTGATAGACTGAAGTATCAGACTTACAGGGCTGTACATCATTATGCAATTGCATCATAAAGCGCTCAGGCTCTTTATCTCCGTCAGCGTCGTTGTTTTGACGTTTTCTTTTTTAGTTTATGAGCTCATTGCCAGCGATAAAGCAATGAATGCGTACATGCGCTATATCAATGAGAAAGCCGACTCATCGTTTCTCTATGATAAGTATACTAATCAAAGTATTGCAGCCCATCTGATGCGCACATTTTCATCCCCCCAGGTACCCGCTTCTATCGAGCAACAAAAAGCACTTTGCAACGCTTTCGACAGCGTTAACGGCACTCATGGGCTCAACCTCACCCAGCATAACTACCTACCATTACACGGTACGTTGCAAACCCCCACCACAAAATGTAGCGAGAAACTTGAAGACATATTTCTACTGCCCTCTTTTGACCGGGCGGTAAACGTTAATCGTGAGCAGAAAGATTACGGTCATGGTTTAGGTATGCAGGAGTATAAATTTCGATATTACGTCGATCTCAAAAATAACTACGTCTATTTCTTTGATCTGGTCGACTCGCGGAAATTTGCGATACACAACTGGTCGTTTTTGCAAAAAGGAAACCTGGGTATCAACCAGAATGATATTGACGGTATTTTCACTGGCCGCACGGTAATCTCCCGTATTTATGAAGATAACCTGACCGAGAAAAAAGTGATGAGCTTTTTAACACCGGTCTACTATGCCGGTAAGTTAAAAGGCGTGGTGATGGTGGATATCAACAAAGAGAATTTAAAGAATATTTTCTATACCAGCGACCGCCCTCTCGTCTGGCGCTATCTTAACGTGACGCTTTCGGACATCAACTCAGGTAAAGAGATACTCGTTCACCAAAGTGAGAACAACCTGTTTAGCTATGTTCACTACCAGGAGGACATGCCCGGCGGTATACGCATCACCTTATCGCTTGATTTTATGTACTTTATTGTCTCCTCCTGGAAAGTATTCGCCTTCTATCTGCTGGCGACAATACTGTTGCTGAATATGGTCAGAACGCATTTCCGGCTGTATCACAACGTCACGCGTGAAAATATCAGTGACGCGATGACCGGGCTCTACAACCGCAAAATTTTAACGCCGACGCTCGAACAGCGTTTACAGCAGTTGGTAAACGCGGGCACCCTCGTGACCTTTATCGCCATTGATTGCGATAAACTAAAAGTCATTAATGATACGCTGGGGCATAAGGAAGGCGATCGAATTATCACCATTCTGGCTAGAGCCATTCAAACCTCGATTCGCAAAAACGACTATGCCATCCGCCTCGGTGGGGATGAATTTTGCATTATCCTCATCGATTACCCCGCTGAATTAACGCCTCGTCTGCTGGAGAGGATTCGCTATAACTTACAAATTATTGCGCAAGATAGAGCAATCAGCTTCTCCGCAGGGATTTATAATATGCAGCCAAACGACACCATTGATGATGCCTACAAAGCATCCGATGCACAGCTCTACCTGAACAAACAGAAAAAACGCGCGGATGCGTAATCATTTTTCTGACAGGATTTTCATTGTTGTACCAGGAGTAAGTCATGACGGAAGTGAACAAAGGTAACGCAACGCATCAGCGTTTAATTTCGCTGTTGTCAGAACAAGGCGCGACGTATCGCGTGGTAAGCCATGAAGCGGTCGGCAAATGTGAAGCGGTTTCTGAAATTCGCGGTACCGCACTGGGCCAGGGAGCAAAAGCGCTGGTTTGTAAGGTCAAAGGCAACGGCGTTAATCAGCATGTCCTGGCGATTCTTTCTGCCGACCAGCAGGCTGACCTGAGCCTGTTAGCCAGTCATATCGGCGGGTTAAGAGCATCACTTGCCAGCCCGGCGGAAGTCGATGCACTGACAGGTTGCGTATTTGGCGCTATCCCACCGTTTAGCTTCCATCCAAAACTTAAGCTGGTCGCCGATCCGCTATTGTTTGAGCGTTTTAATGAAATTGCGTTCAATGCCGGAGTGCTGGAAAAATCCGTGATCATGGATACCGCAGATTACCTACGTATCGCGCAACCGGAATTACTCCCGTTCCGCCGCGTACAATAGCCGCCCGAGTCAGGTGTAAAAACGTAGCATCGTGCATTAGCCCAAAAAAAATCATAATCATTAAAAAAAGCCTGTTCCGTCACGCGTTTACGCGTACAGTAAGCAGGCTTATTTTTTCTTTTGGCAAGGAAACTACGATGTTTGATGTCACTCTGCTGATCCTGCTCGGACTGGCAGCTCTGGGCTTTGTCAGCCACAACACCACTGTCGCTGTTTCAATTCTGGTGCTGATCATTGTCCGTGTTACCCCTCTGAATACGTTCTTTCCATGGATAGAAAAACAGGGCCTGACCGTCGGGATTATAATTCTAACCATTGGCGTCATGGCGCCGATCGCCAGCGGAACGCTCCCCCCCTCCACGCTCATCCACTCCTTTGTGAACTGGAAATCACTGGTCGCTATTGCCATCGGGGTATTCGTCTCCTGGCTTGGCGGGCGCGGTGTCACGCTCATGGGTAGCCAGCCTCAGCTTGTGGCCGGTTTACTGGTGGGTACGGTACTGGGCGTGGCGCTATTTCGCGGTGTGCCGGTGGGACCGCTCATTGCGGCAGGTCTGGTGTCATTGATTGTTGGGAAGCAGTAGCCAGTCCAGCCAGATAACGGCCTGGCGTCTGTCCCAGGCCTTTTTTGAACATGGTGATAAATGCCGTGGTCGAATCGTAACCGAGCATGTGCGCAACCTGTTGCACGTTATGGCCATCTATCAGCGCCTGCAGCGCCAGAATTAATTGAAGCTGGTGACGCCAGCGGCGAAAACTCAACCCCGTTTCTTTAACGACCAGACGGGCGAGGTTCCGCTCACTCATCGCAAATACGCTGGCCCACTGTCCCAGCGTCTGCCACTGCGCGGGCTCCCGCGCCATCGTCGCGACCATTCTGCGGATTTTCGGGTGATCGGAAACCGGCAACTGCATTTGCTCCTGCGGTTGCTGCGGGAGTTCATCAAATAGCACTTGCGTCAGCCGCTGGGTAGACGGCTCCAGCCGTTGATCATCCGTTTTGGACGCCAGCGCCAGAATGAGCTCCCGACATAATGGGGCGATTTTCAGGGTGCAGCAGCGTTCAGGCATCACGACTGCCTGCGGCTCAATAAACAAAAAGCACAATTGCGCCCCAACGGTAACGTGATTGCTGTGTGGAATTTCACCGGGGATCCATACCGCATATTGTGGAGGCACCATCCACATAGCATTTTCAACCTCACAGGTGATCGCGCCATGCAAGGCCAGAATCAACTGCCCCTTACGGTGCTGATGCAGCGGACTGAAGAGTTCATCTTCCCGGGCCTGAATACAAAACGCCACCGCCGCATCGTGGTAAAGGTCGGGCTCATACCCATCCAGCCTCAGTCCTAACATAAAAATGTCCGTTTTTAGCGATAAACTGTCATTTTAGCTTGATTCATCCATTGAGTAAAAACGCTAAAGTATCGCCTCGCCTGACGACATGAGAAAAAAATGACAAATATGCCTTCCTCCCGCGGCAAAAACGCAGCCTGGCTGATCGCGGGGATCCTGATGATTGCCACCACGCTGCGCGTCACCTTTACCGGAGCCGCCCCGTTGCTGGATGCAATTCGCACCGACTACGGCCTGAGTACCGCCCAGACGGGACTTCTGACCACCCTGCCGCTGCTGGCCTTCGCACTGGTATCGCCTCTGGCCGCCGCCGTTGCACGCCGTTGGGGTATCGAACGCAGCCTGTTTGCCGCAATGCTACTGATTTGCGCAGGTATTGCGATACGTTCTCTGCCCACGCCAGGTTTCCTGTTTAGCGGCACAGCTATCATTGGTTGCGGAATCGCGCTGGGAAATGTGCTGTTACCTGGGCTGATTAAGCGTGATTTTGCTCAGCATGTGGCAAAACTCACTGGCGCATACTCGCTGACTATGGGCGCAGCGGCGGCACTGGGTTCAGCTATTGTGGTTCCGCTGGCGCTGAACGGGTTTGGCTGGCGCGGTGCGCTGATGGTACTGATGGTCTTTCCGCTGCTTGCGCTGATTATCTGGTTACCCCAATGTCGCCAGACGGCCAATGCCAGTTTGAGCAACTCGCGCGCTTTGCATTCCCGCGCGATCTGGCGCTCGAGCCTCGCCTGGCAGGTGACGCTGTTTCTCGGGATCAATTCACTTATCTACTACGTGATCATTGGCTGGCTACCCGCCATTTTAATCAGCCACGGCTACAGCGAAGCGCAGGCCGGTTCGTTACATGGTTTACTGCAACTGGCAACCGCCGCGCCGGGGTTATTGATCCCTCTCGTCCTGAACAGATTTAAGGATCAGCGCGCCATCGCCGCACTGGTTTCGTTAATGTGCGCCGTCGGCGCAGCCGGATTCGCGGTAATGCCCGGGCAGGCTTTGCTGTGGACCATACTGTTTGGCTTTGGCTCAGGCGCCACAATGATCCTTGGTTTGACCTTTATTGGCCTGCGCGCAAGCTCAGCGCATCAGGCCGCGGCCCTGTCCGGCATGGCACAATCCGTCGGGTATTTACTTGCTGCCTGTGGGCCACCGCTGATGGGTAAGATTCACGACCTCAATGGTAGCTGGCTGATTCCATTAGCTGGGGTCGCCGTGTTAGCGATACTGATGGCAGTGTTTGGTCTGTGCGCAGGGCGTAATCGGGAGATCGCAAGCGCATAATGCAGCGGGCAGGTTTGGGAACAACCTGCCCGTTTTTTTATCCTCGCGCAGCGCGCAGCATTGCCTGAACTAACGGCACGGGTTTTCCCGCCAGCGCTCCACGTTCATGCTGAAAGAGTGTGCCGACAAAAAAAGGATGCGTCACCAGCTCAACGGCACGGATATCACCAGCCTCATCCCAGCCAGTCACACGAAGATCACCGCTCTCAAGCTCGGCGGCAAAATCTTCCGATACGCCATAGTTGCAGTGATACCCCTCGGATATAACACCCCGTCCGTAGGCTTTGGCAATCAGCGTATTGGCCCTCAGTTCAATATCATCCGTTTTCTCTACCAGCGAGCAGGTCAACGGTGCGATGACCATCCGCCCCCTGGTATCCGTTTCCGCATGGGCAGCATCACTCCAGCCCAGCACGTTGCGGGCATACTCCAGAATCGCATGTTGAAAACCGCCACAGGTCCCGAGGAATGGGATGCTGTTTTCACGCGCGTAGCGTATCGCGATCAGTGCGCCTTCCAGGTGCCGATATGGACTGCCAGGAACGACCCAAATAGCATCATAGCCAATCAGATCTTCACTGCTGCTAATATCAGAGGTGGTTAGCCAGTCATAATCAGCCACTAATTCCAGGACGGCAGCGGCATCATCGATAGCAAGAGGAATGGCCTGATGCACCACAATATCAGGGCTGTAATCACCCACCAGCGCAATGCGAAGCGTATCTTTAAACGGGGAAATTTCCATTAAGCTTTCCTTATGTCCAGACAATGAGGGACAATATAAGGAGCCTCAGCCTACCGATTTTTTGTTGGTATCACAATCCCTTAAATTGGGAGTCAGGACGGGCAGAATGTTACAATTGTCACGTTTTACGATCTTATTTAACCGTA
The DNA here is from genome assembly GCF_025106035.1 of Citrobacter sp. XY323. Classification (NCBI taxonomy): domain Bacteria; kingdom Pseudomonadati; phylum Pseudomonadota; class Gammaproteobacteria; order Enterobacterales; family Enterobacteriaceae; genus Citrobacter; species Citrobacter sp. XY323. The sequence goes on along the minus strand of NZ_JANYUK010000002.1, from coordinate 373,744 downwards.
ATAAAGGTGTCGAAATATATCAAAGCAGTGGATTAATGGAGCAGATGAAAAGATGAAAATTCAATGTAAACGCGTGTATGACCCAGCAGAAAAAAATGATGGTTATCGCGTACTGGTCGACAGGCTGTGGCCTCGCGGGGTAAAAAAGACCGACCTTATTTTTAACGAATGGAATAAAGCGCTTACGCCGTCATCTGATTTACGCAAGGCGTTCCACGCAGAATTGATTGATTTCACACACTTTTCCGAGCAATATCGCGCTGAACTCGCCCTACAGCAGCAGGAAGGAAAGCGTCTCGCAGAGATTGCCCGACAGCAAACCTTAACGCTACTGTATGCGGCGAAAAACACCCAGCAAAACCACGCGCTGGTGCTGGCTGAATGGATACGTCAATGCTAACCGGATTTCATTTGCCCGTTGTCGGATGATCTCTGCGCCAGAGCGCCCATTCATCAATCACTTCCCCGCCCGGTAATTTGCAGTCCGACCTTACGCCTTGCGGGGTCTGCACCGCAATCAGCGAGCCGCCCTTTTGTTCGCAATACACCGATGCCGGATTCGCCAGACCAATCTTCGGCGGTTTGGGGGCTTCGGGCTGAGTGGTACATCCCGCTAGCACCAACAAGCCGGGCAAAATAATAGACGCCAGTTTCATATCGACTCCTGTTAAAAACCTTATCCCGGCAGGTTACCCCGACTTTCCATCTATCTCCATGTTTTACTGTCAGCTTTCAATTTAATGTTTAAGTTTTGAGCGGGATGGCGTGTTTCATCTTTCATCTTGATGTTCTATCATGCGGGCCACGTTAGCCCAGTCATTACTCAGGAGCATTTACACCTCATGTCGGACATGATCCTTGCCAGAGTCTCACAATCCTTAGCCACGGAGCAGTCAGTTGAGAGCCTGGTTCGGCAACTTCTGGAGATGCTGGAAGTGGTGACTGAGATGGAATCCACCTATTTAACCAAGGTCGATTTAGATGCCCGCCTGCAGCATATTTTGTATGCACGCAATAGCAAGCAGATGCAGATCCCTGAAGGGCTGTCCGTACCCTGGGATGAGACGCTATGCAAACGCGCCATAGACGAAAACTGTCTGTACAGCGACAACGTCCCCGCTCGCTGGCCGGAGTGTACCGCCGCCCGCGCGCTGGAGATAACCACTTTCCTGAGCACGCCGGTTCATCTTCCCGACGGAACGTTTTACGGTACGCTCTGCGCCACCAGTCGCCACCAGCACGCATTAAGCCAACGTGGCGAACAGGTGTTACATCTGTTTGCAGGCCTGATCGCCCAGTCAATTCAAAAAGAGTCGCTGGTTGCTCAGTTACGCGAAGCGAATGCCGCGCTGATTGCGCACTCTTACACCGATGCCCTGACCGGATTACCGAATCGGCGCGCCATTTTTGAAAATGTTGAAACTCTTTTTTCCCTTGCCCGACATCTCAGGCAGAAGATTATTTTTGCCTATATTGATTTGGATGATTTCAAATTGATCAATGACCGCTTTGGCCACGAGGTTGGCGACCAGTTTCTGATCCAGATTGGTCAGCGTCTGCTTCGCGAATGCGGTGACAACGATATCCTTGGCCGACTGGGTGGTGACGAATTTTTAGTCGTGAGCCTGTCACAGGAAGATGACAGGGAGCCGCGAGACCGCCTGCAGCAGGTGAAAAATCAGCTACAACAGCAAATTTGCGGTGACTACCATCTGGGTGACATTCATCTATTTTATCCTGGCGCCAGTCTGGGCGTGGTGGAAATTAATCCGTTGGAGACTGATGTAAACTGCGCGCTTCACCTCGCAGACAGCGCAATGTACAAGGATAAAAAGCGTCAGGATAAAACCACTTTTGTCGTACATTAAGCCCTGCTATGCTAACCCGTCTTTAAATAACTCTGGCAGATAATCGTATGCGACTCGGTATTATTTTCCCCGTCATCATTTTCATTTCCGCTGTCGTTTTCTTATCCTGGTTTTTTATTGGCGGCTACGCTGCGCCGGGAGCATAACGATGAAAAAAACAACGCTTATTATGATTGGCGTGGCTATCATCGTCGTTCTGGGAACAGAATTCGGCTGGTGGTGACCTAAGAAAAAGGCCACATATTAGTGGCCTCTATTGTCTGTATGTTTACTTAGCTTTTGATTTTTCTGTAGATAAACAACACCACAATCGCACCGATCACCGCCACGGCGAAACTGCCGAAGTTGAAACCATCGACTTTACCAAAACCAAATAAGGTGCTGATCCAGCCACCCACTACCGCACCGACAACCCCTAAGATAATGGTCATAAAGAATCCGCCGCCATCTTTACCCGGCATAATCCATTTTGCCAAAATCCCAGCAATAAGACCGAAAACCACCCATGAAATAATGCCCATAATTTCCCTCACTTATGTTTTTAAATTAACGATTCACTCGTCGTATAAAAGCATAGCATAGCGCTGAAAAATTAAAATTTGTGATCGCTATCACTTCTGTTTTTCATCTTTTTCCGATGTTTCATAAGGTTACACCGCTGACCGGCAGACTAATTTTGTCGCGCCTCGTCATTAATGTCGAATCGTCAGTCATTCTGCTTAACGCTTTGGCCGTCAGCCCCTGCTATTGCTGGGTTTTCACTTCTGGCACACTTTATGCTTAAACAGCCCGTCACTACGACACATCGTAGTCCGCGATGCGTATCGCGTGACTGCGTCTACAATTCGCGCTATTTCAGCATTTAACAGGTCTGTTATTGATGAAAAAAATCACCAGTGTATGCCCATACTGTGGGGCCGGGTGCAAGCTCAAGCTTGTTGTTGAGAATAACAAAATCATCCGCGCTGAGGCCGCAGAGGGTGTAACGAACCAAAATCAGTTATGCCTGAAAGGTTATTATGGTTGGGACTTTCTTAACGACACTCGCCTTCTGACTCCCCGTCTGACTCGCCCGATGATCCGTTATGAAAAAGGTGGAAAATTCACTCCCGTTAGCTGGGATGAAGCCATTCGTTACACCGCAAAACGCTTAACTGAAATCAAAAATACCTATGGCCCTCGTGCCATCATGACCACCGGATCTTCCCGTGGAACAGGGAATGAGACCAACTACGTGATGCAAAAATTCGCACGTGGCGTGCTCCATACCAACAATGTCGATTGCTGTGCCCGCGTCTGTCACGGCCCTTCCGTGGCCGGGTTACAGGAAACGTTAGGCAATGGCGCCATGAGCAATTCCATCAGCGACATTGAAAACTCAAAATGCCTGCTGATCTTTGGTTATAACTGTGCCGATTCACACCCAATTGTGGCCCGCCGGGTAATTAAAGCTCGCCAGAACGGCGCAAAAATCATTGTCTGCGACCCACGCCGGATTGAAACTGCCCGTATCGCTGACCAACATTTGCAGTTGAAAAACGGTTGCAATATGGCGCTGGTCAACGCGTTTGGCCATGTTCTCATCGAGGAGCAACTCTACGATCGCGAGTATGTACAAAAGCATGCGGAAGGACTGGAAACATACTGGGAAACCGTTAAGGAGTATGCGCCTGAAGACGTTGAACATTTAACCGGTGTTCCCGCACAGCAGGTTCGTCAGGCGATGCGTACATTTGCTGCGGCGCCATCGGCCACCGTGATGTGGGGGATGGGCGTCACCCAGTTTGGTCAGGCCGTTGACGTGGTTCGTGGTTTGTCGAGCCTGGCCTTGCTGACCGGAAATCTGGGACGCCCTAACGTCGGTGTTGGCCCGGTGCGCGGGCAAAATAACGTGCAGGGCGCGTGCGATATGGGGGTGCTGCCTAACCAGTTTCCAGGGTATCAGGACGTAACCGATTTCGCCGTCAGGGACAAATTTGCCACCGCATGGGGCATTGACGTTAATCAGATGGATGACAAGGTTGGAACCCGCATCACCGAAGTTCCGCATCTGGCTATCGAAGGCAAAATCAAAGCCTACTACATCATGGGAGAAGATCCGCTGCAAACCGAGGCCGATTTGGGTCTGGTCCGCGAAGGATTTAACGCGCTCGATTTTATCGTCGTGCAGGATATCTTCATGACCAAGACGGCGGAAATGGCCGATGTCCTCTTGCCAGCCACCTCATGGGGCGAACACGGTGGCGTCTTTACCTGCGCCGATCGCGGTTTCCAGCGTTTTGAGAAAGCGATTGAACCCACTGGTGATGTAAAGCGTGACTGGGAGATTATCAGCCTGCTGGCCAGCGAAATGGGCTATCCAATGCAGTATCAAAATAACCAGCAAATCTGGGATGAGATGCGCGAGCTGTGTCCACTGTTCTACGGCGTGACCTATGAGAAAATGGGTGAGATGGGTCATGTTCAGTGGCCATGTCCGGATCTCGATAGTCCTGGTACGCCCTACCTTTACGCGCACAGCCAGTTCGATACCGCCAATGGCAAAGGCAAACTGTTTGCCGCACCGTGGCGAGCGCCAGCAGAAGTTCCTGATGAGCAATATCCGCTGGTGCTGTGTACCGTGCGTGAGGTTGGGCACTACTCCTGCCGTTCGATGACCGGCAACTGCGCAGCGTTGCAAGCACTGGCAGACGAGCCAGGGTATGTGCAAATCAATACCCATGATGCTGAAAAAATGGGTATTCGTCATCGCGATCTGGTATGGGTCAGCTCGCGCCGCGGTAAGGTCATCAGCCGCGCGGATGTCTCCGAGCGCATCAATGTCGGAACGGTCTATATGACCTATCAATGGTGGATTGGCGCGTGTAACGAGTTAACCCAGGACAATCTCGATCCTATTTCGAAAACGCCGGAAACCAAATATTGCGCCGTAAATATTGAGCACATTACCGATCAGGGGTGGGCAGAAAAATATGCCGCACAAACGTATAGCGATATGAAGTCACGTCTGTGTGAGGCTATTGCGTAAGTCACCGCCATCATCGCCTGAGTCTGGCTTTCCAGACTCAGGCCTTGTCTCATGACTTCGCCAGCTGTGGTTCACTGAAGCGGATGGATGCAGCTTCCTCCTGCTTATCCCGCCGCATAAAGCCGAGGTTCATCAGAAACAATCCCGCCATAAACGGTAGTTCGTACAGTTCTTCAATCAGATCGCCATACTGAGCATTGTGCAGAAAGATGGGAGCCAGCAGACGATGATGCTCTACCGTATCGGAGATCAAAAATGCACAGGTGGTGATCGCTAACAGCCACAGAGGTAGCGGTTCATTGCGCAAGCGACGGGCAATATCCTGGCGTAAGCGCTTCGAAATCAGCACTGGCAGAATAATCATGGCAATCAATACCACTGAGATAGCCCGGAACAGGAGTTTGGGATGCTCAGGAAAATAATCGCGGCCCCAACTTGTGCTTCGGCCCAGTAATACCAGCCACCACGCTGCCGCCCAAAGCCAAAATTGCTTCTCGCCTTCGGGACGTGATAAGGGCCTGATGTAGCTGAGTGTAAATATGGCACCAAACAGCAGCCACAGCGCCTGGCCATTTTCAATCCAGCTGACGACAGTACCGTTGAGTAGCGGGAGATGCCAGTTCGCGGCGAACGGGATCGCCACGATGGCTAATCCGAGAATGATTGTGGGTAATGTAAGTCGGGTATTGAGTTTCATAAGCGCGATGTTCTGTTTTATATCTGTTTCGCGATCATAACCCCTGTGAATGATCAACTATTAGCAATCAATGCGAATCTCTTAAGGTATTCTTAAGGAATCCTTGCAGGATATTTCCCTGTTTCGCCCAGATAAAAAAACGCACTGCGCCGTCAAAGCGCAGTGCAGTTTTTAGATTAAAAACTAATATATTCAATCAGTAGCAGTGACTAATGCCTACCACCCGCAGACTTCGTGCTCATTTTCGGTATCGTACGAACGCACGGTATTGACCAGATCTTTGACCACTTCAGCTGCCACATCCGGCACCAGTAATGTCATTGGTGCCTCTGTTTCATAATCAACAGAAACACCGTTGCTGTTATTGGTCACGGTTACGGTATAGGTTGCTTTACCCATGATTTACTCCTTGCCGGTGCGCACGACTTTTCGTTGATTTGCACTCTCCATCAGAACTTCCGGGGCGACGAAAAAATCGATATTAAAGTAAGTGTCGTCGGTCATCACTTCGATGTTATGCCATTTTTCCGGTGGAAAAACGCCAAACTGACCGGCTTCAATAATCATCACCTCTACTGGCTCCGGACTGTGTTCGTCTGCGTATCCGAGATATTTGACCGCCCCCTGCATAACCGAAAGTCGAGGATAAACCCCGGCTCGGGTCCCTTTATCAAGGTGGCGTTCGAAAATTCCGGCAGGCGCCGTTTCTTTGTTCCAGAATGGCGTAGAGCGTGTATGGATATGATTCTGTGGAATTTGAAGCATTTTTCTTCCCTTTTCCAGTCGACAACCAGCGAGTCATATTGAACCGCTGCTGTACACAGGGTACGCCTCAAAATATATATTTAAAATACCATTTATTGGTTATAACCGTACGATTATAAATGAAAAGCAGAGCGCAATATTAAAGGCCCGCCGCAATCAGCGGGCCGATGACATCACGATTGAAGCGTGGCCAGACGGGCGGCAAAACCAACGAAAATCAGGCCGATAAGGGAATTCCCCACTTTGGCCAGTTTCTTCTTCGTACGGATATATTGCGTCACAAACGCGCCGGAGAAAATAAGGAAGCTCAGATAGAAAAAGCTCACTATCTCAAGCGTAATAGCCAGAATAAAGAATGACAGCCCTGAATGCGGCGCATTGACATCAATAAACTGCACGAAGAATGACACATAAAACAGAATAGCTTTGGGATTGGTCAGGCTCAGGATTAATGCGCGCTTAAAAATAGCGCCAAACGGGACTTCCTCAGGCGCGGCGTCGCTTGCTTTCGATTTCAGTGTTGCATACAGGATCTTCGCGCCAAGATACAGTAAATAGAAAGCGCCAAGATAACGAACGATATTGAACAAAACGGGCGTTGTTTTAATCAATGCAGCAACACCGGCATAGGCCAAAAACATCAACACGGCATCACCAATAAACACACCGCTGGCGGCGAGATAACCCCCCTTTACTCCCCTACCGACGCTGTTCTTCAGCACAAATATCGTATTTGGCCCCGGTACCAGCACGATAAAAATAGCCCCCACCAGATACGTCCAGTAATTCAGAACTCCATACTCTGCGAACACGTTAACCTCTTCCTGAAAAAACACATGCACTTGCTGCGATACAATATGCTAACGAATGCGACAGGTGATGGAAAGAGCAGGTTATTAATTAAAAAAACCCGCCACTGGTGGCGGGTGTGTACAGATAAGGTTAGCCCAGATTAATGGTGCAGCATCTCATCCACTACTTCTTCGCCCTTCAGCTGATAAGGGTAGTAGGTAGGCCAGTTTTCCATCTCCTCAAGCAAGGCAGCCTGCGAGGTATTTCCCATAAAGATATGGAAGTGGCTCGATTTACGCGGCGCGATAATATGATCGCTGAATTGCACGTATTTAGGCGCTTTGCTGTCAGCGGCTTTACACTCAAACAGATACCGTACACCTTTCTTGCCTGATTTATAGTGCAAGATTTTATACCCGGCATAATCGTATTTGCACGATGCGACCTGATTACCGGTGTGAAATTCCATCACGCCATCTTCGATGCCGATGGTGTCTACATTGGTTGCATAGCCTGTACGGTAATAAGCTTTAATTTGTTCTGCCGTTTTGCTTTTATCTTTCTCCGCTTTCTTTTTGAAAACCGGATCAAGTTCGCCACTGACCAGATACGGATAGACAGATTGCCACATGCCATCCCAGTCGGACAGCGCCCGGTTCTGCACCTGGTTATCATCAAATACCCCTTCCGACGCCTTTTGTTCTGCTTCACTCATCGGCGCACCATGGGAATGATGACCATGGGCCAAAACCTGCCCACTGACCAAAAGCATCCCCAGAGCGATTGTCAGTTTGTTAAAACGAATAGCCAAAATTTCACCCTCAAATCGTTTGCGAGTGAATTGTTATAATATAACGTAACAGTTTAATCAATAGACATTACTGCACGTTATTGCCTCACGCTTCAATGAGTTTTCTGGAGCAAATCTGCTCAAGCAGAGCCTGCTGATGGCTGATAATGAGCATACCTAATGGCCGACGCTGGCACTCTTCAAGCAGCAATACCCAGATATCTTTTTGAATGGAAGGATCGAGCTGGGCGGTAATTTCATCGGCAATAAGAAAACGTGTCCGCGGATCCAGCGCGCGAAGTAAAGCAATTCGCGCCAGTTCACCGCCAGAAAGCTGTCCGGGACGGCGAGTTAACCACTCAGGGTTGATGTGAAGACGGGTAAGCAGTTCAGCATCAGGTCGCCAGGCATCATGAACCGCATCGCCGGTGCTGCGCCGCGGATTAAAGGTTAATTCCGGATGCTGTGGCACCAGTTGCACCGGGCAATACTGGTGCATTGGCAGCGGTTGGTCATCAACCAGAATGTCACCCGAGGTCGGTTTTTGCCAGCCCGCCAGTACGCGTCCCAGCGTTGTTTTGCCGGTTCCGCTGGGTGCACAAACCCCAATGCGTTCTCCGGGGCGCAGAGAGAAGTTCAGATTTTGCCAAAGCACCTTTCCTCCCTGACAAATCGTCACTTCACGACAGCACAGCATCGCGCTCTCCAAAAAGTTGATTTCTTTCAGGCAGGGCCCGCCATTGGCGTTGCAGATGCTCGCTGATCTCTCCGCGTAACAGCTGTTCCCGGCTGACGTTATCCGACACCCTTCCCTGGTGCAGCGCGACAATGCGGTCCGCGTGGCGAGCGGCAAGCGTGAGGTCGTGCGTTACCCATAAAACGCCAGCCCCTTGCTCACATTGCTCACGTAGCTGTTCAAGCAGTTGATTAGCCAGCGGTGCATCAAGCCAGGCGGTAATTTCATCCGCCAGAATATAGCGAGCCTGACTCAGCGACGCGTGACAGGCCAGAACACGTTTCGCCATCCCCCCTGAAAGCTGGCGTGGGAAGGCATCTAATACGCGACTTTCCAGTTGGCTACGCTGGAGCAATCGTTCAATTTTTCCGGCATTCCAGGCCTGGCCGGAGAGCTGACTTGCCCTGCGCAGATGTTTTTCAATCGAGAGCAGCGGGTTAAGCGCCTGAACACCTTGCGGGACATAGCTGAAAGTATTGCCACGACATTTGCGAATATCATCACTGTCCAGCGTTTTCCCCTCCAGGGTGATGGAGCCGTTGAAGCGCAAATTGTCCGGTAAGAGATCAAGCAGACATTGCAGCAACAGGCTTTTACCTTCCCCACTTCCCCCAACTAACGCCACCATCTGACCTGGCGCTACGTCGAAAGAGATATCCTGCAACAGCGAAGACCAGTTTCTCGCGCCGTACCAGCGATAACGCGCCACGTCCAGCGAGACCTGTCTTAAACTCAACATGCGTCACCTCGTAACCATAAACGATGCACTGCCCTTGCGAGCTGATCGAATAACATAACCAGACTGAATAGTATCAGCCCGGGAAACAGCACTAACCACCAGTCGCCATGACTGATAAACCTCAGCGCATCAGCCAGCAACAGGCCCAGCGATGGTTCATGCGGCGCCAGCCCAAAACCGAGGAAGCTCAACGCCGCGCTGTGCAACACCGCGTGGGGAAACATCAGCAAGGTTCCCGTTAACCACTGGGGTAACAATGCCGGGAGATAGTGATGCCGCCAGCAGTAAAAATGTCCGTGTCCCAGACGCCAGGTCAATGTCAGATAGTCACTGTGGGCCACGCGCTGCGCTTCGGCACGCAGGATTAGCGCCAGCCGCGGCCAGTGGGTCAACGCAACCGCCATAATCACCCCATTTTTTCCGCCGCCCAGCGTGAAACAGATCAATATGAGCAACAGCAGATGCGGCATTGACAGCATGGCATCGGTAATCAGACGCATTAGTACATCCAGACGCGGATGTATACGTGAAACCGCTGCCATCAGTAATGCGATGAAGCCGCTGCACAACGCCGCGCCAATACCAATTTGCAGACTGGTTAACGCGCCCTGAAAGCAACGAATCCACAGATCGCGACCGAGGTTATCGGTGCCAAACCAATACAGCGCATCAGGCGGTAAATGACGGGCAAGCAGATTAACGCTCAATGGGTTATCCAGCGTCGCTGCGCCATACACCGCAATGCATAGCAGGCAGCTAAAAGAGAGCAGAAGACGAATCAGCGTCGGCGTCGGATTATAGAGCATCAGGTCGCTCCAGAGCACGGTTCAACACATGGACAAGCCAGGTAGACAACGAGTTGCCAATGAACACCAGTACGGTACTGAACAACACAATCCCCATCAGTAACGGCAGATCGCCGCGTAATCCGGCATCAATAGTGGCCTGTCCCAGTCCCGGATAAGCAAAAACTTTTTCCGCCAGCAATGCGCCGCCCAGCAGTTCTCCCAACGAGGCGAACTGCAGGCACAGCGCGGGCGTGATAGCGTGGCGCAGAACCTGATGACGCAACAGCGACCAGCCTTTATCTCCCTGAGAACGCGCAAAACGGACAAAATCGCTTTTCATCACGCTGGCGATACTTTCCCGCGTATGAAGTGTAATTTGGCCAAGTCCCAATAAACTTAGCGCGCAAACGGGCAGCACTAAATGGCGCAGACGCTCAGCCAGCGTGGCCATATCGCCACTGTTGCCCGGCTCCCACGCGCAGCAGACCGGAAATACCGGCCAGCGCACGGCAAATAACGCCAGCAGCAGCATGCCAATCCAGAAGGTCGGCAACGACGAAAGCAGATAGCTGAGTCGACAGATTGCTTTATCCGGCCAGCGATTCAGATAACGACCCGCGACAAACCCCATTGCCGTTCCCAGTATGCCGGAGAGCAGCCACGCGCCGCCAAGCAAGGCAAACGAAGTTGCAAAGCGCTCCTTGATTACGCTGGCAACCGGTGCATTAAACAACATTGAGTAGCCGAGATCGCCCTGCAATACACGTATAAACCAGTGACCAAAACGCTCCCATAACGGCTGGTCTAATCCCCAGCGAGCAGCGATACGCGCATATTGTTCCGGTGGCACGTGCAGGAGATCGTTGCCAATATAGGCGCGAATCGGATCGACAGGAGAAAAGCTGAGCAGCGTAAAAGTGCCAGCCGCAACCAGCACTAATAACACTATCAGCCGTAGAAAATGGCCTACAACAGACTTCATCAACGGCAGGTCCAGGTCCATTCATCCAGATTATTGAGCAGGGACCAGCTACCGTGGATCTCCGGCGCGCCTTTGCCTAAGTCAATACACGGATTTGCCAGATAAGTGTGCTGAATGTTCAGCAGCCATGCCCAGGCGGCATCGCCCTGCACCCCAGCCCCTTGCTTGCCATCCCACTCCACCTGTTGCCAGAAAGGCAACGCTTTTTGCCAGTCCGGAGCATCAATGGCCTGTTTAAGATGTTGTTCAACGACGGGATTGCTGTAATAGCCTGGATTGTAGTATTCCACGCCCGCGGCCTGATTGCTGTAGTGATGGAAAAGCTCCATCGGATCCAGACTTCCCCAGCCAAACAGCGTCGGGTTCGCATGCATATGCCGCTCAACGGTTTCCCAGCTTCCGGATTGCAGCGAGACCTGAATACCCACGGGCTCCAGCATCGCACGTACGGCCTCGGCTAAATCCCGGCGCGTACTGTCACCGCTGGCGTACCATAGAGTCAGGCGAGCCTCTTTACCGTCTTTCACACGTACGCCGTCTTTCCCCACCTTCCAGCCGGCTTCTTCCAGAATCATCCGTGCTTTTTCGCTGTCGCCATCTTTGAACGCAACTGACTGTCCCTGCCATGGCAGGCCCTGAACCGCGCTATACGCTGGAATCGCATGACCTTCCATGACCTGATCGGCAAGTTGTTTACGATCGATGGCGTAGTTGATGGCGCGTCTGATGGCAATATCAGCCGTGATATCGTTGCCGACCGGATAACCATTGGCGTCTTTTTTACCCGCTGGAACCATCGGGAACACAATGCCACGGTTTTCCACGCTGTCGCGTACCCACAGCTTCAAATTCTGCTGTTGAGGGGCGACCGCCATCGAAGGCGCAATACGCACGAGTCCCAGTTGACCACTGCGCGCTGCGGCATAAGCGTTATCTTCATCAAGGAAGACAAACACCAGCTTACTGAAATCATTTTTCTTACCGGCATACCAGGGGTTCGCCTCCACGATCAGCTGCTGCCCCGGCTGAAAACTCACCAACCGATAAGGGCCCGCGCCAATCGGATTTTTGGCGAATGTTTTTTCGTCATACCGTTTTTCGGGAACAATACCCAAAGAGCCCAGCACGTTCACAAAGGTGCTCTGCGGGCTGCGCAGCGTGATTTCTACCGTGCGGTTATCTTTCAGGCTGGCATGAGTAAAGTTTCCCATGTCGATTTTGCCGCCGCTCTTTGCGGCTTTATTATAGGTGAACACCACATCTTCAGCGGTTAGCGGGGAACCATCGGAGAATTTAAGGTCGGGTTTTAACGTCAACGTCCAGGTTTTGCCGTCAGCACTGGTTTCAACTTTTTCCGTCAGCAGGTTACCCCAGCTCATATCTGCGTTTTGTTTTAATAATGGTGCATGCAAAAGCAAATAGCTGCCATGACTCCAGCCCAGCATCGGGTCAAACCCTTCCGTTGGCTCAGGTCCAATTGCCAGCTTCAACGTCTGCCCCTCGCTCACATTTTGCGCGGCGAGAAGTGGTGAGGTTAATGCGAGAGTCAATGCGCACGTAAGCAGTGCCAGCTTGCCTTTAATCATTATGTTATCCAGATTTGCGTTATTTTTATGCCGCTCAACGATTCATTGCCGTTAAACGGTCTCCTGGGGAAGGGATTATGGCGGACTGAAATGACGAAAAAAATGATGCGGCGCAGAAAAGTATGACGATTTTCTAAAATTATCATACTTTTTTCTGATACTCCTAATTGAGTACCCTCTGAATCACAGAAAATAGATTAAATGTTAGCCATTCAATTAATGGCAAATTAATTACAACCTAATGATTACAAATACTAATTATTGGTCATTTCCGCTATTTACTTAGCTAAAACTAATGACAATTTATGTATATTTATTCAAGAAAAACACCAGAAGTGATAAGTTATGTAAACATATAATGATAATTATTTTTATTATCATTCCCATCAATTATCTTACTTCCTTTGAATTTTTAACAAAGGAAGTTTGACTATGCGTTTAAAACCTGTTGCTTCTGTTGTTCTGTCCTGTTTAGGATTTTCCAGTCCCCTGGCCTTTGCTGAAGATGTTATGGTGGTAACCGCTTCCGGTTACGAAAAGAAAATCACCAACGCTGCCGCCAGCGTCTCCGTTATTTCACAGCAAGAGTTACAAACCAATAAATATAATGATTTAGGCGAAGCCTTGCGTTCTGTTGAAGGGGTGGATGTCGAAAGCAGCACCGGTAAAACCGGTGGTCTGGAGATCAGCATTCGTGGCATGCCCGCCAGTTATACCCTGATCCTGATTGATGGTATTCGTCAAAACGGCAGCAGCGATGTGACGCCAAACGGCTTCTCAGCTATGAATACCAGCTTTATGCCTCCACTGGCGGCAATCGATCATATTGAGGTGATCCGGGGCCCGATGTCGACGCTTTATGGCTCCGACGCAATCGGTGGCGTGGTGAATATCATCACCAAAAAAAGCACCGATAAATGGAGCACCTCCATCAATACCGGCGTTAACCTGCAAGAGAGTAATAAATGGGGTAACAGCACGGTCGCCAACTTCTGGTCAAGCGGCCCGTTAATCGCTGGCGTACTGGATATGCAGGTTCGGGGTAGCACCACCCAACGTCAGGGTTCCAGCGTTACCTCCCTGAGCGATACCTCCTCCACCCGCGTACCTTATCCTACCGAGTCAGAAAACTATAACTTCGGCACGCGACTCGACTGGAAAACGAATGAAAGCAATACGCTATGGTTAGATCTCGACTCCGCCAGACAGCGCTATGATAACGATGACGGTCAGTTGGGTAACCTGACGGGGGGTTACGATAAAACGTTGCGCTATGAGCGTAACAAAGTCACCCTCGGCCACGATACCGCCTTAACGTTCGGCACCTGGAAATCCTCCCTCGGCTGGAATGAAACTGAGAACAAAGGACGACAACTGGTCTCCTCCGCACTCACGCCAGAGAACGCAGGCCGGGCCGGTGACGCACGTGAACTGAAGAACACCAACGTCATTCTGGACTCAGTACTGCTGACGCCATTAGGTGATTCGCACCTCTTAACCCTCGGCGGGGAATATTGGGATGCGCGCATGAAAGACGGTGTGGTGCTGGCCAATACCGGCGAAACGTTCCATCAAAAAACGTGGGCGGCCTATGTAGAAGATGAATGGCATATTCTCGACTCGTTGGCCTTAACCGCAGGGACACGCTACGAGCATAACGATGTCTTTGGCGGTCATCTCAGCCCACGCGCGTATATGGTTTGGGACGTATCCGACGAATGGACGCTCAAAGGCGGCGTGACGACAGGTTATAAAGCGCCATCACTGAGCCAGTTACATAACGGGATCAGCGGCGTAACCGCGCAAGGAACCGTGAATACGGTCGGTAATCCGAACCTAAAACCTGAGGAAAGTATCAGCTACGAAACCGGGCTGTATTACGAGAACGACACCGGGCTGAACGCCAACATTACCGGCTTCTATACCGAATACAAAAATAAAATTGTCTCGTATTCTATCGATGATAATACCAACAGCTATACCAACAGCGGCAAGGCAAGGACCGATGGCGTTGAATTTGCCAGCACCTTCCCTCTGTGGTCGGATGTGCTGACTTTATCCCTCAACTACACCTACACCCAGAGCAAGCAAAAAGATGGTGACAATAAAGGCGCGCCGTTAAGCTACACGCCAAAACATATGGCTAACGCTCGCCTGAACTGGCAGGCAACGGAAGATATGAATGCCTGGCTGAGCGCACGTTATCGCGGTAAAGCTCCACGCTTTACCGAAAATTACAACAACCTCAGCGCAGTACAAAAGGCCGTCTATGACGATAAAGGCGCGGATTTAAAAGCCTGGACCGTTCTCGACATGGGAATGTCTTATAAGCTGACCAAAGATCTGACGCTGAATACGGCGGTCAATAACGTGCTGGATAAAGACTTTAGCGAGGTTAAACTTTACCAGGTGGGCCGTAATAGCACCTACGCAGGAGATTACTATCAGACTGCACAATCCACTACCGGATACGTAAACCCGGGCCGTAACTATTGGGTATCATTAAACTACCAGTTCTGATTTAGTTTTTTCCTACCAGACGGGCTGTCAATGATAGCCCGTCTACCACTGGGTTTCATCAAATGCCCGGCACTGTTCTTTTTGCCAGCCAGCGGGGCTCCAATGTTTTTACCAGAGATAAAGCGGCAAGGAATATTTTCGTCCCCGGCAGAGAAAAATGGCGAAATGAGAGATAAAGCAGAACTGGGACAGAATATGCTGGGTGAGGCTTTAATCGATAGCTTTAAATAGCCATTATGTTTTATGAGTCACGGAGCAACGGGTGCCCCGTGACAGTCATTAACTTACTTCAAATACTCTCCGCTGCGCAGCGCTTCAATACGTTTATCCAACGGCGGGTGAGTCATAAACAGCTCACTCAACGACTTGGATTTACCGTTGATGCAGAACGCCATCATGCTGGTCGCTTCCTGCGGCTCATAGCTGGTTTTCAGACGCTGCAGCGCGGCGATCATTTTCTCACGCCCCACCAGTTTTGCTGAACCGGCATCCGCATGGAATTCACGATGACGTGAGAACCACATGGTAATAATGCTCGCCAGAATACCAAACACCAGTTCCAGCACCGTCGCCACTGCGAAGTAGATCAATGGGTTGCCGTTACTGCCCTCACCCTCATCGCGGTTTCCGCCCATAAAGCCAGCGGCAATTTGCGCCAGAATACGTGAGATAAAGATAACGAAGGTGTTCACCACACCCTGAATGAGCGTCATGGTAACCATATCGCCATTAGCAATGTGGCTGATTTCATGCGCGATAACGGCTTCGGCTTCGTCCGGGCTCATGTTTTGCAACAGGCCTGTACTCACAGCCACCAGCGAAGCATCCCGGCGCGCACCGGTAGCAAACGCGTTAATATCTGGCGCATGGTAGATTGCAACCTGCGGCATAGCGATCCCAGCCTGGCGAGCCTGATTCGCTACCGTATTCATCAGCCAGCGTTCTCTTTCATTGCGAGGCTGTTCGATCACTTCCCCACCAACGGATTTTAACGCCATCCATTTGGACATCAGCAGCGAAATGAAGGAACCACCAAAACCAAACAGCAGTGCCATGATCAACAAGCCTTGAACGCTGCTTGACTGAATCCCTGTCAGGCTCAATACCAGCCCGAAAACGACCATCACAGCCAGGTTCGTCAGCAGGAAGAGCGCGATTCGCATCATAATTTTCTTTTAACCTCAATTTAACAAAACGCACTATGCGATTACCCATATCGTATGGGTCTTATGGCTATTTTCAAGCATCCATAGGTGCTAAGTCACCAGAAAGACACAACTTTACATTTTATCGTATCACACTGACGTCTTCATGCGTTTGTTAAAAAAACAGGCACAATTTCTTGTGCCTGTTGGAGGTTATTTACTGGTTGCGGGCTGTTCCGCTGGCTTTTCTTTTTCAAGATGCGCCAGGTCAAGCGCAATTTTTACCGTTTCATCCAGGTAGGGATCTGGCTCCTGGTAATCCTTCGGTAAATCGTCCAGTTTTTTCAGCGGCGGCTTACCTTCTCGCTTAAACCGATCGTTGATACGCGCCAGACGCATTGCGTCATCTTCGTTATTCTCTTTCTCACGCTGAGCGTAATTGAGAGAAGCGATGTTGCGTTTATCCTTCATCGCATTGAAACGCGCAATATCCTTCATGATGTACTGGAACTCAGGATCGTTGGCAATACGTGCATTGTGCTCTTTTAACAATTCAGGTCCAAACGGCGTCAGATTCTCTGATTTGGTGTAAGTCGCAGCATCAATGCTATCCCATGGCAGCGCGTTATCTTCAAACTTCTCACCGGTTTCCGTTTCTTCATTACCTGTCGGCATGATGATGTCCGGCGTAACGCCCTTACGCTGTGTACTGCCACCGTTTACACGGTAGAATTTCTGGATCGTATACTGAACAGAACCCAGCGCCGGCCATTCCGGACGCAGCATCTGATCATAAATACGGTTCAGAGAGCGATACTGCTGTACAGTGCCTTTCCCGAAAGTCGGTTCACCAACGATCAGCGCACGACCATAATCCTGCATTGCCGCAGCAAAAATCTCTGATGCCGAAGCACTGAAGCGATCGACTAACACTACCAGCGGACCTTTGTAGTACACAACGCCGTCGGTATCGCTGTCTTCACGCACTTTACCGTTATTGTCACGAACCTGAACCACCGGGCCGGAAGGAATGAACAGACCGGAGAGCGAAACGGCTTCGGTCAGCGCGCCGCCACCGTTGGTGCGCAGATCAATAATGATGCTGCTGACGTTCTGTTTTTCCAGCTTCTGCAACTGAACTTTGACATCATCCGTCAGGCCAACATAGAAGCCAGGGATATCCAGTACGCCGACTTTTTCTTTGCCAACGGTTTTCACGGACATTTTCACGGCGCGGTCTTCGAGACGAATACGCTCACGCGTTAACGTGACGGTGCGCGTCTTGGTTCCTTTACCGGCAGGCAGGATTTCAAGGCGAACTTTGCTGCCTTTGGGTCCTTTGATCAGCGCTACAACGTCATCCAGACGCCAGCCAATCACGTCGACCATTCCCTTACCGGTCTGACCCACGCCGACAATACGGTCGCCAACGCTTATTGCTTTGCTCTTGGCTGCCGGGCCGCCCGCCACCATGGAGTTAATGACGGTGTAGTCATCGTCCATTTGCAAAACCGCGCCAATACCTTCCAGAGACAGGCTCATTTCAGTATTGAACTGTTCGGTATTGCGTGGAGAGAGATAGTTAGTATGCGGGTCGATCTCACGGGCGAAAGCCGTCATCGCCAGAGAGAAAACATCTTCGCTGTTGGTCTGTGCCAGACGGCGAATCGCAAACTTGTAGCGACGCGTCAGCGTTTCACGAATTTCCGCATCGGTTTTGCCGGTCAGCTTCAGGCTGAGTTCGTCAAATTTAACCTTGCCGTCCCACAGCGCGTTAAGCTCTGCTTCGCTCTTCGGCCATGGCGCTTTGCTCCGGTCGAGGTTAAAGGTGTCGGTACCGGTGAAATCCATTGGACGTGCCAGTACGCTTAAAGCGTACTGATAACGTTCAAATCGGCGTTTTTGCGCCAGATTATAGAGATCGTAAAAGACATCCAGCTTGCCGGTACGCAGTTCATCGCCAAGGACCGTTTTCTTTTTTGCATACTGTTCGATATCGCTCGCCAACAGCACGTTGTGGCTGTAGTCGAGCAGATTCAAATAGCGGTCAAAAATTTTTGCCGAAAACGCCTGATCCAGATCGAACTGGCGATAGTGCGAACGCGTAAAACGCGATGTCACACGTTCACTTACCGTCGCATGCTGGGTTTCTTCCTTTAAAACGGGGATTTGATCGGCACGCGTGATATCTTCCACAGCAAGTGCCTGGCCTGCTAATGCAAGCAGACCAGCTAACGCAGTAAGCCTAAAAAAAGTGTTCATGCCAGGCCTGGCCTCCGTTTCAGAACACCAGGTGTTCTGCGCGTACAATCAAAGACATACCCGAATTCAGCTGTACACGGACGCCATCTTTGGTGATTTCTAATACGGTGGCATCCATCGCATTATTACCTGCTTTCACCTTCAGAGACTGCCCTACCGTCAGTACTGAAATATCAGATACCGGGGTATGCTGTTCTTCACGAGGAGCACGCGGTGCTTTTGCTGCTGGTTTCTCAGCGCGAGGTTTACGCTCAGCGCCTTCTTTACGACGCGGTGCAGGACGCGGCTTACGCTCGCGACGCGGTGCGTCTTCTTTTTCACCGGCAGCAGCGGCTGCTTCGCGTTTTTTCGCCTGTTGCTCTGCACGTTGCGCCTGAACGCGGGCTTTAGCTTCTTCCAGCTGTTTGCGAGCATGTTCAACGTGCTGCTCATCCAGCTCACCACAAGGGTTGCCGTCGAGATCAACACGCGTTGCGCCCAATTTAACGCCATACAGATAGCGCCAGCTTGAAGTATAGAGACGTAAGGCAGAGCGGAGCTGCGTCTTGCTGAGGTTCATTTCGCCCTCAACACGCTCTACCAGATCCTGAAAAATGCCAATTTTCAGTGGGCGCGCTTCGCCTTCCGCACTAAAACACTGCGGGAAGCGTTCGGCCAGAAACGCGATGACTTCTTTACTGCTATTCAACTTAGGTTGATTTTCCATGAAATTTCCTGATTACAACGGACGTAGCCAACAAGCGCAGGCATGAACAGGCGACATTATAATGACGTCATCAGTAATTGCTACGTTATCCGTTGATTATCCTGCGACGCGCGCAAAGAATTTTTTGTAATCCGTCGTTGCAAGCACGGTTTCAAGCTGTGCCACCAGCGTTCGCAGCCCCTGTTCATCCTCGTCAGTAAAGCGGCCAAACGCCGTGCTATCGATATCCAGCACGCCGATTATCTGATTTTCGACGGTGATTGGCAGGACGATTTCAGCGTTGCTGGCGGCATCACATGCGATGTGTCCGTCAAAAGCATGAACGTCCTCAATGCGCTGAACCTGGTTCTGCGCTACTGCGGTCCCACACACCCCGCGTCCTACTGGGATCCGCACGCAGGCGATTTTTCCCTGGAAAGGCCCCAGCACCAGCGTATCGTTTTCGAGCAGATAAAAACCGGCCCAGTTCACTTCTGCAAGACGTTCGTACAACAACGCGCTGGTATTTGCCAGCGTTGCCAGAAAACTGGTTTCACCTGCCATTAATGCCTGAAAGTCACGGTTCAGATCCGTGTATAGCTCTGTTTTGTTCATTATGTAATCACTTAGTTGTCTTACTTAAAGCTGCAGCCTACTAAAATAAACATTAAATGCGTTAATGCTCAAGATCATTCCCGTCATGAGTTAAGATAACATTACTTCAACAATTTGATTCGCGATACATGGCCTTAACGACACCACGCATCACGCCGACTAAAAAAATAGCCATCAGGTCCATTGGTGATGCACTCCCTCGTGCGCATTACCATCGTTGCCCTGAATGTGACCTGATCTTTAGCTTGCCTAAAATGCGTTCGCATCAAAGTGCATTTTGCCCACGCTGTCAGGCAAAAATTCGTGACGGACGCGACTGGTCATTAACACGACTGGCGGCTATGGCTTTCACCATGCTGCTGCTGATGCCCTTTGCCTGGGGAGAACCGCTCCTGCACATCTATTTATTAGGTGTGCGCATTGACGCCAATGTGCTGCAAGGCATCTGGCAAATGACCCGACAAGGCGACCCACTCACCGCATCCTTCGTACTCTTTTGCGTTGCCGGTGCGCCCATCATTCTCGTGACCTCAATCGCTTATCTGTGGTTTGGCAATATTCTTGGGATGAACCTGCGCCCAGTGCTGCTGATGCTGGAAAGGCTCAAAGAGTGGGTGATGCTTGATATCTACCTGGTGGGCATTGGCGTCGCATCAATCAAAGTTCAGGACTATGCTTTTTTGCAACCCGGTGTAGGTCTGTTTGCTTTTATTGCGCTGGTGATCCTCAGTGTTTTGACGCTGTCGCACCTTAACGTTGAGCAGCTTTGGGACCGTTTCTATCCGCAAAGACCAGCCCGTCGGCCCGATGAAAAACTTCGCGTCTGCCTCGGTTGCCACTTTACAGGTTATCCGGACGCCCGAGGTCGCTGCCCTCGCTGTCATATCCCGTTACGCTGGCGCAGGAATCAAAGTATCCAAAAGTGTTGGGCTGCTCTGCTGGCCTCGATCGTCCTGCTTTTGCCTGCTAATCTGCTGCCCATCTCGGTAATTTATGTCAATGGCGGCCGCCAGGAAGACACGATCCTGTCAGGCATAATGTCCCTGGCGAACAGCAACGTCGGCGTGGCGGCGATTGTTTTTATCGCCAGTATTCTGGTGCCATTCACCAAAGTGATTGTGATGTTTACGTTGCTCATCAGCATCCATTTTAGATGTGAGCAAGGATTGCGTACCCGCATCAAACTGCTGCGTATGGTGACCTGGATTGGTCGCTGGTCGATGCTGGATCTCTTTGTTATCGCTTTAACCATGTCGCTGATTAATCGCGATCAGATACTTGCTTTTACTATGGGGCCAGCTGCGTTTTATTTCGGCGCAGCGGTAATATTGACTATTCTTGCTGTGGAATGGCTGGACAGCCGCTTACTTTGGGATGCACATGAGTCAGGAAACGCCCGCTTCGCAGACTGAAGCGCAGATTAAAACTAAACGCCGTATCTCTCCGTTCTGGCTGCTGCCGTTCATCGCGCTGATGATTGCAGGATGGCTTATCTGGGGAAGCTATGAAGATCGCGGCAATACCGTAACCATTGACTTTATGTCTGCTGACGGCATTGTACCGGGCCGTACTCCCGTTCGTTATCAGGGCGTTGAAGTGGGCACCGTGCAGGATATCAACCTCAGCGAAGATCTACGCAAAATTGAAGTGCGCGTCAGCATCAAATCGACCATGAAAGATGCTCTGCGCAAAGATACCCAGTTCTGGTTGGTCACGCCGAAAGCGTCGCTGGCGGGGGTTTCTGGTCTGGATGCGTTGGTTGGCGGCAACTATATCGGCATGATGCCCGGAACCGGCGAGCCGGAAGATCATTTCGTCGCCCTCGATACGCAGCCCAAGTATCGTCTGGATAATGGCGATTTGATGCTGCATCTGCGCGCCCCCGACCTCGGGTCGCTCAATAGCGGTTCGCTGGTTTATTTCCGCAAGATTCCGGTGGGCCGGGTATATGACTACACCATCAACCCAAATCATCAGGGCGTAACCATCGACGTGCTGATCGAACGTCGCTTTACCAACCTGGTGAAAAAAGGCAGCCGTTTCTGGAACGTGTCCGGTGTGAATGCGGATGTCAGCCTCAGCGGAGCGAAAATCAAGCTGGAGAGTCTGGCGGCGCTGGTCAATGGCGCCATTGCTTTTGATTCGCCCGAAGACTCTAAACCCGCGGTGGCCGATGACACGTTTGGTTTGTATCAGGATCTCGCGCACAGCCAGCGGGGAGTGATCGTCAAGCTTGAGTTACCCAGCGGTGATGGACTCAAGGCCGGCTCAACGTCGCTGATGTATCAAGGATTAGAAGTCGGGCAACTGACCAAACTGGATTTAAATCCGGGCGGTAAAGTGACCGGCGAAATGACGGTCGATCCCAGCGTAGTAACGCTGCTGCGCGACAATACGCGGATTGAATTACACAGCCCTAAATTATCGTTAAACGATGCCAATATCAGTTCCCTACTGACGGGCAAAACTTTCGAGTTGGTACCTGGCGAAGGCGAGCCGCGTAACCAGTTTGCGGTTATTCCTGCTGAGAAGTCGTTGTTACACGATCCGGGCGTCATGACGCTTACGCTGACCGCGCCGGAGAGTTACGGTATTGATGCCGGTCAGCCGCTGATTCTTCACGGCGTACAGGTCGGTCAGGTGATTGATCGCACGCTCTCTGGCAAAGGTGTTTCATTTACCGTTGCCATCGAACCACAGCATCGCGCCCTGGTGCAAGGTGACAGTAAGTTCGTGGTCAACAGCCGCGTTGACGTCAAGGTCGGGCTTGATGGCGTGGAATTCCTTGGCGCCAGCGCCAGCGAATGGCTCAGCGGCGGCATTCGTATTTTGCCCGGTACCAGGGGTGAAATGAAAAAAAGCTACCCGTTGTATGCCAACCTGGAAAAAGCGATTGAAAACAGCCTGAGCGATCTGCCAACTACCACGCTCAGCCTGAGCGCCGAAACGCTGCCTGATGTGCAGGCCGGTTCGGTGGTGTTATACCGCAAATTCGAGGTCGGTGAAGTGATTAGCGTTCGCCCACGCGCCGATGCGTTTGATATCGATCTGCATATCAAACCGGAATATCGCAACCTGCTGACCAGCAACAGCGTATTCTGGGCCGAAGGCGGGGCAAAGGTTCAGCTTAACGGTAGCGGATTGACCGTACAGGCATCTCCCCTGTCGCGAGCGCTCAAAGGGGCGATTAGCTTCGATAACCTAAGCGGCGCCAGCGCCAGCCAACGCAAAGGCGACAAGCGTATTCTGTATGCTTCCGAAACCGCCGCGCGTGCGGTGGGCGGCCAGATAACCCTGCACGCGTTCGATGCCGGTAAACTCGCGGCCGGCATGCCAATTCGCTACCTGGGGATCGATATCGGCCAGATCCAGACGCTTGAGCTAATCACCGCCCGTAACGAAGTTCAGGCAAAAGCAGTTTTGTATCCGGAATACGTGCAGACTTTTGCCCGTAGCGGTACCCGCTTCTCCGTGATCACACCGCAAATCTCAGCGGCAGGCGTCGAGCATCTGGATACGATCTTACAGCCGTATATTAACGTTGAACCAGGACGCGGTAACCCGCGCCGTGATTTTGAACTGCAGGAAGCCACCATTACCGACTCTCGTTACCTCGATGGTCTGAGTATTGTGGTAGAAGCGCCGGAAGCAGGTTCGCTGAATATCGGTACGCCAGTCCTGTTCAGAGGCATTGAAGTGGGGACCGTCACCGGGCTGACGCTGGGCTCGCTTTCTGACCGCGTGATGGTGGCGATGCGCATTAGCCAGCGCTATCAGCATCTGGTGCGGAACAACTCCGTGTTCTG
Organism: Citrobacter sp. XY323; assembly: GCF_025106035.1. Taxonomy (NCBI): domain Bacteria; kingdom Pseudomonadati; phylum Pseudomonadota; class Gammaproteobacteria; order Enterobacterales; family Enterobacteriaceae; genus Citrobacter; species Citrobacter sp. XY323. The sequence goes on along the minus strand of NZ_JANYUK010000002.1, from coordinate 349,940 downwards.
GCTGGCATCAGGATACAATCTCGACTTTGGTTTGACCGGCGGCGTCGTGAAGACCGGTACCTTCAATCAGTTCATTCGCGGCGGAATCGCCTTCGCTACGCCACCGGGTACGCCGCTGGCCCCGAAAGCGCAGGCAGGTAAACACTTCCTGCTGCTCGAAAGCGAACCAAAAGAGTGGCGTGAATGGGGAACCGCCCTGCCACGTTAATCTCTCCCCTTGCTCCGGCGTACATACTCGCGCCGGAGCACTTATGCTACACTGCGCACCTGTTTTTTTGCCGGTGGTACCAAGTGGCTTATTTTCCCGACGCCTTTCTAAACCAAATGCGTGAAGCAATGCCTTCCACGCTCTCATTTGATGATTTTCTCGCTGCCTGCCAGCGTCCGCTTCGTCGCAGCATCCGCGTCAATACGCTGAAAATCTCCGTTGCCGACTTCCTCACTCTGACAGCACCTTACAGCTGGTCGCTCACTCCGATACCCTGGTGCGCTGAAGGTTTCTGGATCGAACGCGATGATGAAAAGTCAGTACCGCTCGGCAGTACCGCGGAACATTTAAGCGGCCTGTTTTATATTCAGGAAGCCAGCTCAATGCTGCCGGTAGCCGCGCTGTTTGCCGATGGCAATACCCCGGATCGCGTGATGGATGTCGCGGCAGCCCCCGGCTCCAAAACCACGCAAATTGCCGCAAAAATGAAAAATCAGGGTGCGATTCTGGCGAATGAGTTTTCCGCCAGTCGCGTCAAAGTCCTGCATGCCAATATCAGCCGATGCGGGATAGCCAATGTCGCGCTAACCCATTTTGACGGGCGGGTATTTGGCGCAGCGTTGCCAGAAGCCTTCGATGCCATTTTGCTGGACGCGCCGTGTTCCGGTGAAGGCGTGGTGCGTAAAGATCCCGATGCGCTAAAAAACTGGTCGCCAGAAAGTAATCTGGAAATTGCCGCAACCCAGCGCGAACTTCTCGACAGCGCCTTTCATGCCTTGCGTCCCGGCGGCACGTTGGTTTACTCGACCTGCACGCTGAACCGTGACGAAAATGAAGACATTATGCAGTGGTTGATTGAGACCTACCCGGACGCCGTCGAGTTTTTACCACTGGGCGATTTATTCCCGCAGGCTGAACGCGCCCTGACCCCGGAAGGATTCCTGCATGTGTTCCCGCAGATCTACGATTGTGAAGGTTTTTTCGTCGCGCGTCTGCGCAAAACTGCCGCGATCCCTGCACTACCGACGCCAAAATACAAAGTCGGTAACTTCCCGTTCACCCCGCTTAAAGGACGTGAATCCGCGCTTGTCACTCAGGCCGCTAACGCCTGTGGATTGCAGTGGGAAGACACTCTGCGCCTGTGGCAGCGTGATAAAGAGATTTGGCTATTCCCAACCGAGATTGAACCCCTGATCGGCAAAGTCCGCTTTTCCCGACTTGGCATCAAACTCGCTGAAACGCACAATAAAGGGTACCGCTGGCAGCATGAAGCCGTCATTGCTCTCGCCAGCACAAATCACAGCCATGCGTTCGAACTGACCCTTGCCGAAGCCGAAGAGTGGTATCGCGGACGGGATGTCTACCCGCAGACCGCACCGACCACCGACGATGTGCTGGTTACGTTCCAGCATCAGCCGATTGGCCTGGCGAAACGTATTGGATCGCGATTAAAGAATAGCTACCCGCGCGATCTTGTCCGGGATGGCAAACTCTTTACAGGATAACGCACGTTTTTACTGGCGCTTTTGCTAACGTTGACTACGCTGAAAAATGGACGGCCTAACTGGTCGTACCACAACCAGCAAATAAACGGAGAGCACGATGATGAAAACCAGTGTGCGCATTGGCGCTTTTGAAATCGACGACGCCGAGTTACATGGCGAATCGCCAGGGGACCGAACGTTAACCATTCCGTGTAAATCCGATCCGGATTTATGCATGCAACTTGATGCCTGGGATGCCGACACCAGCGTCCCGGCTCTTCTTAACGGAGAACATTCAGTTCTATTTCGCGAGCACTACGATCGTAAGTCAGATGCCTGGATCATGCGCCTTGCCTGATTCAAAAAGAACCCGTCGCCAGACGGGTTATTTCTTGGTTAATTTCCCTCATCTATCAACATCTTCTACACTACAGTCATGGCTTTACCATTTGAGGATGGAATGTTCACGCTGGTTCTTTTTGTGTGCTACCTGGGTGGCGGTTGTGAAGATATCGTTGTTGATGTCTACAAAACTGAGCAGCAGTGCCTGATATCGATGGACGATCAGCGTATTCGTAACGGCGGATGTTTACCCGCGGATGACTACATCGACAGCTTCTGGCGTCCGGCCCAGGAATACAGCGATTTTTGATTATTGCAGTTGCACCAGCGTCAACTCGCCGCCAAACACCGCACCAGTATCAATATAGTGCAGATTCTCGTGGTCCAGCCGCTGACGCAGAGGCGTATGGCCAAACCAAAAGTGATCCGCGCCGCGAATGCCGTTGCCTTTATTCATCAACCTTGTGCGATCCCACAGTACCCGCTGTAAATCGACCTCTTTTTGCCACTGATAATTATCATCAGGGTAATCTGCGTGAGCAATAACGTGTATGCCGTTCTGGCAACGCAGCTCCAGAACCCAGGGTAATTGCCGACACGTTTCAAGAGCGGCTGTCGCCGCTGGCTGCTCCGCCTGCGCAAACCACGAACCGCCATTCATAAACCACAGGAATTGCTCCCCGGTTGCCAGCGCGTCCAGCCCCATCTGTTCATGATTCCCTCTGACCGCGATAATCCAGCGTTTACGCAGTAGTTTCAGGCAACGCAGACTGTCTGGTCCGCGGTCGATAACATCCCCCACTGAAACCAGCAGGTCCTGCCACGGATCAAAATGACACAGGCGCAATTTCGCCATCAATAATGAGAAGCAACCGTGGATATCCCCGACCACCCAAACATGTCGCCAGCGCGTCGCTTCCACTCTTTGATAAGCATTGTCAGGCAGTCCCATTTGACCTCCTGTACACAAATATTGCCCTGTTCTAAATTAAACCATAGCAGTAAAAAACAGAGCGACCGAATCATACATCACGGTCCTACGCTATCCACGCGTCGACGAGGTACTAACGCAACAGCTTCCAGTTCTGCTTCCAGTTCAGCTACTATAGATTGCAGGTCATAAGTGGGTGCATTACGCGCACGAGCTCTTTCTTCTCTTTTCTGTTTACAACACAATTCCTGATAGAAATCATTAACCGCAGGGATATCCCCGGTAATTTTTATCACATCATGTTCATGATAAAACAGCAACGGCGGCCCACCTTTGGTATCAAATGCAACGGCCTTAAGCGGCGTGAGCTCCATCGCCTCAATAAAACCTTTGTCACAAGTCAATATTCCAGGGAAAAAATATCGCTCATCATTTCTTGTATTGAAGGTAAGTGCTTGCTCTAAATACCGACAATGAGTCAGATCCCAGGCCATACCATGTAATGCCGACCACATATTTTTCGACTTTTTATGTATTTTGTTAAAAAACCTAAATTCTGTCCCTCGTATAAAAAACTCACTCGCTAGAATTAACTCTCTTGTCGCCAAAAAGCATACTTTGGTGTGAGCAAAACTTAATAGATCGATCAATTTATTTTTGAGCGATCTGGCAGGCGATTTGATTTGGATGATACTCATCATAAGAACATAAGCGTAAATACTATCGTGCCTGTCTCTTAACGCACGCCTGAACTCAGAGTCTTTGTTTTTAGTGAGCAGTGAGCTAAAATGTCTGTCGGTATTAATAAAAAGCTCACCTTGCGATATTTTTGAGGTCAATATTCCGCTGGTTCCTGACTTAACGAGATCAACATCTTTTATAAATTCGTAACCCATCAACTTATCGAATATTTTATGGTGATTCTCTTTCTCATCCAGATTTTTAAGGTTCTCCAGCTCATATAACACAGAGTCTACTTGTGTATTCTGATGAGAAATAAATTTAAATATTTCTTCGATGTCATCATCCAGACCAGAACCTTTACCATTGATATATGGTCTGAGATAACTTAATGCCTGGCTATCAAGAGATATTGAGTAATCTATTTTAAATGTGGAGTGTCCTTTATCGCTGAACATTTCCTCTATGGTTTGAGGATCCATAACGAAAACATTTTCATCATTGAATAAAGAGCGTATAGACGCCCCATGCTTGAATTTCTTGTTAGTTTGAAACCCTGGATATGGCCCTTTAGGCGATGAAAAGACAAATTTATACTCTGGGATTAATAGATAGAAACTGGTGTATAGTTTTAATGCTGCAGAGAGATCTTCAGCATTACCAATCTCCATCACGAGTCTTTCTTTTAACTTTTCCATTTCTTATATCTCGTTATTGAGAAACTGAGTCCATGTATCAGGGGCCAGAACGGCATCAATTGATGGATAATTATACCGCTATTGATACAAGTGAGTCTAAACCTCTCGGCACTAGTGACAACTGAAATGCTGGCGCATAAGCAGACCATACGCCTGGAGAACAGGAAAAAATGGGCATCACGATCTGATCTTTTTCTGCGCAAATGAAGTGTAAATGTTAAAAGCAGTGTGGTATAAGGAAGAAATCCCGAATTGTGATATGCGGACAAATTTCGGAAACTTTCGGACATGATGTCCTAAGTGATTGAAATAAAATCCACACAAAAAGAGACCGAATACGATTCCTGTTTACAACTCAAAACGCAATAACCTATAAACTTCAATAGGTTAGCATAAAAAGCCCACTAAAAAATACCTCCTGATACTTACTATTGCACCCGTTCAAGATCAATCAGTTGCTATTGGTTTCGTGGCGTCGTCGGGAAAAATTCGGGATCGCTTTCAACGAGCGCCCATCCATTTTTAAGAATTCATCAATTCACAAAACCATCATTTCGATTTACCTTACAAATTCCTTTTAAATCATTACCGGGCGCACCACTTTTTCTTCCTGCCCTATACTTTCAGTCTGACATATGGCTGGAGGTTTCTATGTGTGGCCGTTTTTCACAGTCAATGACACGAGAGGACTATCTTGCCCTGCTCGCTGAAGAAGCCGAACTAGACATTCCATATGACCCGGAACCCATCGGAAGATTCAACGTAGCGCCTGGCACCAAAGTCCTGCTTCTGAGCGAACGTGATGAGCAACTGCACCTTGACCCTGTCATTTGGGGATATGCCCCTGGGTGGTGGGATAAGCCACCGCTAATTAATGCTCGATCTGAAACTGCGGCCACCAGCAGAATGTTTAAACCGCTCTGGCAGCACGGTCGTGCAATTTGCTTTGCTGATGGCTGGTACGAATGGAAAAAGGAAGGTGACACGAAGCAGCCTTACTTCATTCATCGGGCCGACGGACAGCCGATATTTATGGCGGCGATTGGCAGCACGCCATTCGATCGAGGAGATGAAGCAGAAGGTTTCCTGATAGTTACAGCTGCAGCTGACAAAGGACTGGTAGATATTCACGACAGGCGGCCGCTGGTACTGTCACCAGAAGCCGCTCGCGAATGGATGAGGCAGGACATTGGAGGAAAAGAAGCTGCGGAAATTGCGGCTGACGGTTCCGTTCCGGCTGATAAATTTATATGGCATGCCGTAACGAGTGCCGTTGGAAATGTGAAAAATCAAGGTGCCCAGTTAATCCTGCCAATGTAACGCAGCATTACATCGCCACAACTCTCATAACACTATAATAAATATTAAATTATAATGTTTACATTTTGCAAAATGTACCATATCTACCTTTTTCAACTCATTGATTATCCGAGCTATGTTTTTTGTTTTGGGGAGAGTTTTCACCAAGAATCCAAGTTTTTCACGCCGGCACATTCAACACGCTACCATTACTGGCAAACCTCGATGGTACAGATTTTACAGTCGCTGCAATCCACTATGAGCAATTAGCGGAAATTAAAGATTTTGAACATTACATAAATTGTTATTCTGCCCGCTTCTTTTAATCAAATATGATCAATTAACAGTCAGTCGCAATGCTAAATCTTGCGGGTAGGGATCAAAGTAATTCTGCGTCAGCAGATAACCGTCCGGGTATTCCGCCAGATAATGTTTCAGCAGCGTCATAGGAGCCAGTATGGGCAGTAGTCCTGCGCGGTAATTAAGGATCACCTCGCGCAACTCGCCGCGCTGACGCATTGTTAACTGATTACGGAAATATCCCTGAATGTGCATCAGCACGTTAGTGTGGTTTTTACGTGAGGCGGGTTTCTTCAGAAGCGTCATTAATTTATCCCGGTAGACCGCAAAGAAAGCTTCCAGATCCTCCCATTCATGCAGTGATGCGACGAATGGGCCAATTTCCCGGTATCCGGCCTGATGGTGAGCCAGCAATTGCAATTTATAACGGCTATGAAAATCCAGTAGAGCCCGACGCGTCAGGCCATTTTTGCGCAGCATATTTAGCTCATGTAGCGCGAAAACCCTTTCGACGAAGTTTTCGCGCAGGACCGGATCGTGCAGCCGCCCGTCCTCTTCTACCGGTAGCCACGGATATTTCTCCATAAGCGTGGCGGTAAACAGTCCCACCCCGTCTTTGCGCCCGCGATTGCCTTTCTCGTCATATAAGCGCACGCGTTCCATACCACAACTGGGTGATTTGGCGCAGACGATAAACCCGGACAGAGTGTCCAACCCGGCCAGATACCGCTGGCAAAAGTCAGCCATTTTGTCGGTCACGTCTTCGTGAGGTGCGTGGCTAAATCGCATGCGAATATCGCCGACAGCCGTTTGTACCAGGCGCAACGCCGGTCTTGGGACAGGCAAGCCAATCGCCATCTCCGGGCAAATGGGCCGGAATGTCACCCACTGTGCCAGCCTGTCCATCACAAACTGCGCCCGCTTATGCCCGCCGTCAAAGCGGACGGCAGACCCCGTTAAACAGCCGCTGATCCCAACGATGGGTTGCATTTTCATTGCGTCTTCCTCGCTAGTGCGTTTTACGGGAGAAGAAGAGTGTCACCGTGCCGACGGTGACGCCAAATTTCTTCATCTCAGTTTTATTAAACAGATGATTGGCATCCTGCAGGTACATCCAGTCATCAAAATTTAGCAACCAGGTTCTGCCGCTGGCTTTCACATTCATGCTGTAATGCCAGTTGAACGCGTTGCCCGCCGCCTGTCCCTTCGCAACACCTTCAATGTCGCCGGCGGTGCCTTCGTAACGATCGGCGCTGACTTTACGGATATGCCACACACGCTGCTGTTTCTCGCCATCGTCGTACACAAAGCGTTCGTTGAGGGTCAATGTGTCTCCCACCACATCGCCGTTAATGTCGACGTGGAAGCGACGAAGCTGTTTACCGCTGCGGTCCTGAACCATCCCCCATGCTTGCGTTTCTCCCTGAAAATACTGAAAGATATCCAGCGTCGGCTGTTGTTGTCGATAGTCGGCAATTTCAGCGCTACAACCAGCCAGTTGCATCAGCAAGGGCAGGCTCAGGGTCAATAAACGTTTCATTTTTCACCTCCAGTAAGCTGCTGACGCAGCTCAGGATATTGCGTGCGGGAACCCAGCCAGACAGCGAGAAAGTTTTCGCTGAACGCCGCCGACTGCGGTGGGCCAAGCGGGATAAATTGCCTTTGTGTCGCTGACATGCGATACCAGAACTGCCCCTGCTTATCTTGCAATACAAAAGCCAGTTGCGTACCCGGCGCGACGTCTGGCCATAGCTCACCCAACATGCGAAGCCAGGACTCGCTCTGCGCTTCCCGCGCCAGAATCCCCTGCGCTCGCCACTGATCGCGGGTGGCATCCACCAGTTCTTGCCGTTCAATTTTGCGCTGATAGGTGATAATCAGCGCCTGCTCCTCTTTCAGCCCGCGATAACGCCCATCCGGCGTGCGCAGTTGTGAGGTATAGATCGTGAATGGCCCCCAGGTGAGCGTTGCATCGCCGACTTTATGCCAGCTTAACCAGTCTGTAGCCCCTGCAAACGGCGCAATCGCCATGACGCCCAGCAGTATCAGTAAGGCAGGTTTCATTGGCGTTTCCCCATGAAAATATGAAAAAACAGCATCAACACCAGCCAGCCCGCCGCCATTAAACCGACAACGATAAATGCCGGTTCCAGAAAAGTAATAGACCCCAAACGCTCTCCTATCACATAGGCGACCGGGCCACCACCGGTGGCCATGATTGCCAGCAGCCATCCCGGCAAAGTGGTCGAGCAGGTAAGGTGCGTCCACAGGGCGGCGAACATGAGCCAGAGCGCGACCATCCATAACGGTAACAATGCTTCACCGTGAAAATCGATCAACCCCGTCAACGCCCACAGCGCATCCAGACTACTGCCCGCTGCTGCCAGCATTAACGCGTACAGACGTTGTGCAGGCGGCAGCAAGAAGCAGGCCAGAATAGCCAGCCCAAGCCATAACACCAGGCCGCGCTCACGTAATAACACCACCATGAGCCAGTACAAATCGAACCCGACAGCCAGGATAAAGACCTGTAAATGGCGGTTCATAGACGTTCCACCGTCAGTTGCACCACACTGATAGTGCGCGCATTAAAACCGGCTTCGCAGTAGCCGAAGTAATACAGCCACATGCGACGAAAACGCTCATCAAAGCCCAGCTTTTCAATATCATGCCAGGCGTGAACAAATCGTTGTCGCCAGTGCGCAAGCGTCCGGGCGTAGTCAGGCCCCATATCGAACAGATTGCGAACCACAAAGTCGGTGTGCTTTGTCATCAGACCGCTCATCGCGGTGATACTGGGTAAAAAGCCTCCCGGAAAGATATAACGCTGAATAAAATCCACGCCTTTGCTGTAATCGCGATAGCGCTGATCCTGAATGGTAATGGCCTGAATCGCCATTTTCCCTCCAGGGCGCAGGCGCGCCTGACAGGTGCGGAAAAACGTCGGCAGATAACGCTGACCCACCGCCTCGATCATTTCAACCGACACCAGTTTGTCGAATTCCCCGGTCAGGTCGCGGTAGTCGCACAGCAGTACATTGACTCTGTCCTGTAAACCTGCGCGGGCAATGCGCGCGTTCGCCCAGGCGAACTGTTCCTGCGACAGGGTCGTGGTGGTCACCCGGCAGCCGTAATGACGCGCGGCGTATTCCGCCATCGCTCCCCAGCCGGTACCGATTTCCAGCAGATGATCATTCGCGGTGAGCGCCAGCTGTTCGCAAAGCCGCGCCATTTTGGCCTGCTGAGCCTGCGCTAACGACTGCTCGGGGCAGGTGAACAAGGCACTGGAATAGAGTAAATCCTCATCAAGAAAGTGCGCGTAAAACGCATTGCCGAGGTCGTAATGCGCGGCGATGTTTTCTCTCGCCTGTTGCCGATGGTTGCGACGTGTCCAGTGACGCAAACGCTCGACGGGTCGTCCAAGCAGGCGAAATCCGCTTTCCAGCCGTCCCAGCAGGGTGGTGTTAAGCGCAAATATTTGCAATAACGGCGTGAGCTGTTGCGTTTCCCACTCTCCGTCCATCCAGGCTTCAGCCGCCGCAAGACTTCCGCCTTTCAGCACCCGCCAGTACACCGTGGGTGAGAGAATATGTACGTCGGCGCGTAACTCAGCTGAAACATCACCAAAATGAAAAGTCTGCTCCCCTTCCCGCACCGTGATTGCCCCCTGGCGAAGACCGCTCAGCACGCGGAAAAGAAGCCAACGCGCCACACGCAGGTTGCGCGGAATATCAGGTTCAAGCGCAAAGACGGGATCGGTCATGATCGTTCACTCCTGCTCACGGGATGGTTGTAGAGAGGGACTCGCTTGAGCCACAGTCGTAACGCCTGCCAGTAAATCGCTGACACCGTTTTCAGCGTCATCAACGGCAGTCGTCGCAGCAACGTACGTAAATTCGCCTGCGTCAACGGCTCGCGTTTGAGCATCAGGGTGGCATCAAAAATCTTCTCTTCCTGGTGGTTTTCGATATGCATATGCAGCGTTTTAACCGGCGAGTTAAATCGCCAGTGATAGACCATATCCATCGGGTTAAATGGCGATACATGGAACGCTTTTTCCAGCGGACGCTTTTCCTGTGCATCTACGGCGTAGTAATGTCGCTCATTCCATGGCGTATTGCGGACCTCCGCCAGTACCCAGCGCAGGATTTGCGCGTGGTCATAGCAGTAGTAAAAATTGACCGGGTTAAAATGAAAGCCGAAATAGCGCAATTGCGTCAGGAGCATCACGCGACCTTCGGGACGTTCGCCAGTCAGGAGGGCAAGCTGATTCAACACGTTCTCTTTTAACGGTGTCCCCAGCGGGTAATCCGCATCATGAAAAGCCGCCGCGGCAAAGCGATTACGTTTCACGCCGACGCCCGGAAGCTGCGCCAGTTCATCCAGATCGAGCCACGCCATAAACACCTGATAAGTAAACTGGTGCGTTGTAGGCTGAAGGCGGCGGTGACGCAATACGCCCTGATACAGGCAACTGTTCATCTTAGCGCCCCTCTCCTGCAGCAATGCCGTACACCACGTCCAGTGCACTGCGTACGCCATCTTCGTGAAAACCGTTGTACCAATAGGCACCGCAGAACCAGCTCCGATGCAGGCCGTTGATCTCAGCGCGGCGAGCCTGCGCCCGCCAGCTTTCAGGGTTAAACAATGGATGCTCGTAAACAAAGCGTCGCCAGACGAATCGATCGTCAATTGGAGTGTCTGGATTGAGGGTCACGCAAAATAGCGGGCTTCCTTCAGGTAAGCCCTGGAGTATATTCATGTTATAGGTGACGCAGGCGCTGGCACGATCTTGTCCACTCAGACGGTAATTCCAGCTTGCCCACGCGCGTTCGCGTACCGGTAACCAGCGGCGATCGCTATGCAACACCACCTTGTTACGCTGCCAGCCAATTGCGCCCAGCACGTCGCGTTCTGCGGGGGTCGCATCTTCAAGCAAAGCCAATGCCTGCGAGGAATGACAGGCGAAGATCACCTGATCAAACGTCTGTACCGATCCTGCCAACTGGATTTTGACGCCGCTGTCGTAGCGAATAACCTGCTGAACAGGGGCATTAAGGTGCAATGTCAGACGATCGCCCAGCTTCGCCAATATGACGCGGATGTATTCCCGCGATCCGCCCGGCACCACGTACCACTGCGGGCGATCCCGGATATCCAGCAGGCCATGGTGCTCAAAGAAGCGTAAGAACAGCGGCAGCGGAAAACGGCGCATCTCCTGAAGCGAAGATGACCAGATGGCTGCGCCCATCGGCAGAATGTAATGACGCGCAAAGAACGCGCTGAAGTGGTGCTGGTCGAGGAAGGTCTGTAGCGTCGCGTTCGCATCGACCTCATTTAATGCCTGTTTCGCCACACGATTAAAACGGACAATCTCTTGCAACATACCCCAAAATGCAGGGTTGAGTAGGTTCCGACGCTGGGCGAACAAAGAAGTCAGCGTATGACCGCTGTACTCCAGACCGCTTTGCGGATTATGCACCGAAAAACTCATCTGCGTTTTTTGCCCCTGGATACCGAGTTCGCTCAGCAAGCCCATAAAACGCGGATAGGTTCGGTCGTTATAGACAATAAAGCCGCTATCAATCGCGAAATTCCCCTGCGGGGTCGCCACATCCACCGTCGCAGTATGGCCGCCAGGGGTCGACGCCGCTTCAAACAGCGTCACCTGATGGTGTCCGGCCAGACGCCAGGCGCAGGTTAATCCGGCAATACCACTGCCAATGATAGCAATTTTCATGAACGCACCATCCTGCGCAGCAACGCGCGCTGGAGACTCTCAGGCAGCCCGGCCAACAGACGTAGCAGCACGCCAAAGCCTGTCGGGAAGGCAATATGATTTTTTCCTTTCGCCAGGCCACGGCGAATCGCCTTCACCGCAGAATCAACACTCACCTGACCCGGCATGGCAAAATCGTTTTTACGGGTAAGCGGGGTATCGACAAATCCTGGCGACACGACGGTCACGGAGACACCTTTCGGCTCCCAGTCCAGACGCAAGCTATTGGCAAACCAGGTTAGCGCCGCTTTAGACGCACCATAGGCTTCTGCCCGTGGGAACGGCAGCCAGTGCGCCATCGAACTGACCAGCACCACGCGGCTACCGGAGGTTAACTGCGATTGAAGCGCTTCCAGGCAGTTGATGGGACCCAGATAATTCGTCGCCATCACCCGTTCAACCTTCTCGGCGTCTATCCAGCCCTGGTCGAGATATTCGCAGGTCCCGGCACAGAGAATAACCAGTTCGGGGTTGCAGTCCGCCAACGCCTGACGACAGGCGTCCCTGTCTGTCATATCGAATAGGCGTACTGTGATGTTGGCGTTGGATTGGCGCAGCTGTTCCAGCCTTTCTGGATTGCGACCGCAGGCAATCACCTGACAGCCGTCATCGGCCCATGACTTTGCAAGCCCGGCACCAATCCCGGAGCTTGCACCGGTAATGAGGACAGTCATCATCCGCGCACCCTCCTTTTAACGCCGCGAACGGCCCAGCCCAACAGCGGCAGATGCTCATAAAGCATCTCACCCGCGTCGTAGTAATCTCGCTGGCGAAAAATCTTATCGCCATGCGTCTCTACCATTGAACATCCCGGCAAAGATCGTATTTCTCCGCCAGCAATGCGCGGATGCGACCAGTACATGGTCCACGTCACGGCAAACCGCCCGCTCTCACATAGCGGAGGATCTATGGCAAAACGGCAAGCGTTTACATTTGCCAGGAGGTGCGAAAAATAGCGCTGGATGGCAAACAGCCCGTTATGTTCCCCGAAGGGATCGACAAGTACTGCATGCACGTCGTACAACCCAGCAAGCGCGGGGACGGGCTGGCGATCCAAACTGGCGTAGTAATCCATAAACCTGTCGATAACGGATGGCTGTGCGCGCATAACTCTTACCCTTAAGTGAACCACATGACGTCGCGGCATAATTAAAACTTACACAAACACTTTAATTTGTCCAAGTTTTTGCTGGAGATTTTTTATAAACTCATTTAATTCAATAAATTAAAAATTTAATTTTTTGAGTTAAATTATCCAACAGCCACTAATACAGTGGCCAATCGACACACACAGGAAAGGTAATCACAGGGGATTAAAGCGGGATCACATCGAGGAAATTAACCTGCTGTTGCCAGAGGTCTATCTGTTTTTTACGCGCTGCGGTGAGCTTACCAGAGGTCACTAACAACCATTTGCGCTCGGGGAAAATCTCAGGAGCAAGCGTCGCGGGCGGTACGGGAAGCACATCAATGCGATGCCCCTGTCCCGTGCGGCAAAGCGCTTCAAGCCAGATCTCGCAGGGGTCCGTAAGATGCCAGCCGGTAATCAGGTAGTTATCGCCCGGCGCACGCTTATCCCCTTCCAGGCAAAACGAGGTGTAAGAAATAATAATACCATCGAGGATTTCACGCAGCGTCATTATAGCCGGCACATTAGCTGAGACTTGGCTTCGCAGAGGGCGCAAAACCTCACTCACCAATTCAGGGCGAGGATACTCGCGGCCTGCGTCATAAATAAGCTGGCGCAGGGTTTCAATTTTCCCTTCGTTCAGCCGCTGCAGCATACTCTCCTGCAGGGCGAGCCAGTTATTTGTTCGCTTGGCTCCAGGGCGGGCCAGCAGCGGTTTTACCTGGCTTATCGGTACGCCTTTTTTCACCCAATCGAGAATTTTAAGCGCCTGCTGAATATCGTCATCGTTATACAACCGGTGCCCACCATCCGTACGCTGTGGTTTGAGAAGTCCATAACGACGTTGCCAGGCGCGCAACGTCGTGGCGGTTATTCCACAAAGCCGCGCAAATTCACCGATGGAATAGGACATACAGAACACCTGATAACAAAGAATACCCTTAATATACTACGAACTACGTTGGATTAGATAAGTGAAAACTACTTACCTTACGATTGCTAAATACCATACAACCACCTTCAGGGAGACGTTAAGAAAAAATATCTGAGAATAGTAGGCAATTTGTTGATCAATTCTAACTAATTGATATGTTTTAACTATTAACCTTACGGTTTCTTGCAAGCTATTGTTCCGAACATATTTTTACTTTTTGAAGATTTTCCCCTGCGTTCCGGCATCCGTATCCCGCCAGACATCCTCACCTTTCACCCGACGATCTCCCTGGATAGTATAAATCACCATCCCCTGCTTGAACTGCAGCACACCGTCTGATTTTGTGGCATGTACGCTCTTTCCATTGACGATGACTTTGTCATTTTTATCAATACTGATGTTTGCAACCGTAACACCGCTATCACTCAAAGCTAACCACTTACCTGCATAAGGACTGGTTGCTGATGTTGTGGTATCGCTGCTTTCATTAACAAAACCAGCTTTTGCATTTTCATCTTTAGATTTGTTGATATCACAACCCTGCGCTTCAGAAACCTGAGTACAACCAGACTGCTCAAGTTTGTGCCGATAATCTTTATTGATAGCCCATGTAGTGGATGTGAACAGTACAGAAGCTACTGACAGGCAAATAATTACCCTTTTTGTACACATAGTGCGACCTTACGATGATAAGCCCAGATGAGAAGCAGCGCATAGCTGCCCTTCTAAAATCTTAGTCAAGATCGTAGATACCTGTTATAAAAAGAGTGTCACCATTCGATTTTTTGATAAATTTTTAAGCAGTAAGGGGCGATGAGCAAGATAGTTATTCAAATACCGGCTGCTGTCGCTACGGTACAATGTAGAAAACTAATCAAGGCCGAATAGCAACCCTCTTTTATGCGTAAAAAGACGAAAAGATAATGCGATGTTAAAAATGAAAGAAAACAACGTTAATATCAACCGAATTCACTTCCTTTATGAGGCGTTGGCCAAGAGACATGCTTCTCCTGAAGATAAATACCTGGCTATTCTGAATGAAGGATTAAAAGCCTTTGACCTGTCTCTTGGTATTATTAGTCAGATAGAGGGTGAGCGTTACTCTCTACTTGCGGTTTCACCAACAAGTGGAGACATTTCAGCTGGTATGGTGTTTGAACTGAAAAACACTTATTGTCAACAAGTGGTCAGAGAAAGAAGAATAATAAGCGTTGAACATGCAGGAACACATCCTGACTTTAATTCCCATCCGGTCTACATTGGTATGAGGCTGGAGAGTTATATCTCAGCGCCAATATGGGTGAGGGAAAAATTGTGGGGTACAATTAATTTCTCATCCACTCAGATAAGATCCATATCATTCTCTGAGGATGACTATGAATTCATTAGTTTAATGGCTGAGGGTATTGGTTCGTTAATCGAGATCAATTTATTAATCAGTGAAAATGAAATTGTTATTTCAGCACTACAAAAAAACAATGACATACTCGAATCTATTTTTAAAAATTCAACTATCGGGATGGCGTTGGTAGCCTCTTCTGGCCAATGGAAAAAAGTCAACAATTCACTGACCCGTATGCTGGGATATACTGAAGACCATCTGCTTTCTATCAATTTTCAAAATATAACCCACCCCGATGATTTAAGCACTGATTTAAAACAATTAGATGCTCTTTCTCGAGGAGAAATTCCCTTCTACCAACTAGAAAAGAGATATCTGACAGCAACAGGGAATTATATCTGGATACTTCTGAGTGTTTCTTTGGTACGCGAAGATAATGGTGAAGTCAAATATTATATTGCTCAGATACAAAGTATTAATGAGCGTAAAACGATGGAAATTGAGCTCAAAAAGCAAAAGGAAGAATTACACAAAATTAATACTATGCTTGAGCGAATGGCTACTGAAGACAGCCTGACAGAGATTGCGAATCGCCGAAAGTTTATGCGTTGGTTTGAGAATGAAATGACCAGAATTGCGCGAGATCCCGCACCTGTGTCAATTGCCATTGCCGATATCGATTTTTTTAAATCATATAATGATTCCTATGGCCACCAGGAAGGTGACTATGCACTTAAGAATATCGCCAAAGAACTTAGCCATAACCTACGAAGCCAAGATAAGGTCGCACGATTTGGCGGTGAGGAATTTATCATGCTTTTCCCTGAAACGGATGAAAAAGACTGTTTTTTGGCTTGTGAAAGATTAAGGAAAAGCATTGAGAAACTGAGTTCGCTCAGAAGATCGGTCACGATCAGTATTGGTGCAGTGACATACCATCCGAGAGAAGGGAAGCTTATTACCTTTGATGATTTATTGAAAGTGGCAGACACCAAACTCTATGATGCTAAAAGGTCTGGGCGAAATAAGGTAAAATTAGTCAATTTAGCAGACCATCAGGACTAATCTAGTGGTCTTTCTTGCTATCAGTAAGTGTGCTTACTAGGCATGGAGCAGCATTCACAAACTCGCTACAGGAGTATTTTGATGAAGGTAGAACTTAAGAACGTTAATGGAGAAAACCAGCCTATGGAAGTGGCATCTCTAATTATCACACTGAGTAATGGTGAAACAATAGAAATCAGTGAAGAGAAACAAGGCCGCCCCGCGCACCTGTCGGAAGGCATAACCATCTGGGGCGGCCGTATGCCCCAGGAGAACGCTAGCCTTGAAGAACTGAAGGAGTCAACCCGAATGCTGGGGATATACCCGTTGGCAGCTAATACCCTGCATCTTTTTCCATTGAAAAAATAATCTGGTGATGGCGTAAGAACCTGTGCTGCTGTTTCCAAAAGTATAATTAGCACTCAAGGTCCGCTTGGCACAAAGCAGACGCCCATCCTCACGCGAATGCTTTGCCCTTTCCTTATCAACAACCCAATAGCTTGCCCCACAACCATGGTTTTTTTATTAGAATTGTTGCCATATTATAAATCAAAATAAATTGACTTTATTAAATATCTATCAGATATCTATATGGTCACCGTGAATTCTTTCTGCATTTCCTCGGGTTGCGGTCGGAATAAATAAATGCTGCCTTCCATGACAGCATGTGGATATTAACGAACTAGGTGCAGGAAGTGCAGATGTTTTTCATACTGGTCGAGTATGTCATTAATAAGCTGTTCCTGATTCCAGCCCATCACATCATAATTTTGACCACCTTCTTTGAGATAGACCTCAGCGCGATAATATCGATGTTGTTCAGCATGATGCTCATCATTATCCATCGCAGCTAGGGCGAATGTCGGTGAGTTATACCCGCGAAGCCTCACTTCATAAATATAATTCAGCTCGTTGCCCAAATCGACTTCAAGTCGAATACGATCATCGGCAGCGTCACTGATATGGCTTATCGTCCCCTGCTTGTTCAGTTCTTCCTGAACGAGCGTCATGGCGGGTTGGATAACGTCGTCCATAAAGCGTTTCACAAGAGAACGCTTCGGCAGATAAGCTATATTGCGCAACCTTCTCTGCCACGGAATTGGGTTACGTGCAGCCGTCGGAGCAATAGTCGCCATGCTCAGGCTTTCACGCTTAGTCAAATCCCGACGCAGGGCTTTTAACAGTCCGTATATGGATATCAATAAGATAGCTGAGAAGGGTAATGCACTTGCTATTGTCACCGTTTGCAGCGCGCTTAGCCCTCCTGCAAGGAGAAGCGCAATAGCAACAATTCCCATGAGCGAGGCCCAGAAGATTCTCTGCCAGACGGGTGTGTTTGCCACCCCACCTGATGCCAGAGTATCTACAACCATTGCCCCCGAATCAGCAGATGTGACAAAGAAGACAATGACCATCGCCATTGCAATGAATGACAGTACGGAGGAGAACGGGAAATGCTCCAGGAAATTGAACAGGGCCAGAGCAACATCCTGCTGAACGGTATTGGCGAGGTCAGTCGCCCCCTGGTTCATAATAAGATAGATCGCGCTGTTACCAAATACCGTCATCCACATGAGCGTAAAGCCGGCAGGAACAAACAGCACACCGGTGACAAACTCGCGAATGGTTCGGCCGCGGGATACCCGTGCGATGAACATCCCCACAAACGGCGACCATGAAAGCCACCATCCCCAATACAATAATGTCCAGCCTCCCAGCCAGTTGCTCGACTTAGGTTCATACGCGTAAAGGTTGAACGTTTTACTCACCAGTTCTGAAAGATAACCGCCCGTATTTTCCACAAATGACTTCAGCAGAAGCACGGTTGGTCCCAGACACAGGACCAGCGCCAGCAACAACAACGCCAGGCCCAGATTGAGCTCAGACAGGATGCGTATTCCCTTGTCCAGGCCCGACACCACTGAAATCGTCGCTAACCCCGTGATGACCACGATCAGAATGACCTGCACAGTTTCATTAATGGGTATCCCGAAAAGATGGTTCAAACCGGCATTCACCTGCAAAACACCGTAACCCAACGATGTAGCAACGCCAAAGACCGTGCCTATAACAGCGAAAATATCAACCGCATGGCCTACAGGCCCGTATATGCGATCGCCAATAATGGGATAGAGTGCGGAGCGCAGCGTTAAAGGCAAACCGTGACGGTAACTGAAGAACGCCAGAATCAGCGCCACAATGGCATAGATTGCCCATGCGTGCAGGCCCCAGTGGAAGAAGGTCAGACGCATTGCTTCCTTCGCTGCCGCAACGGTCTCTGGAGTGCCGACGGGGGGCGAAAGATAATGCATCACAGGTTCGGCAACGCCAAAGAACATCAGGCCGATCCCCATCCCTGCCGAAAAAAGCATCGCAAACCAGGAGTGGTAGCTGAAATCAGGCTGCGCATGGTCCGGGCCCAGCTTGATATCGCCGTAGCGTGAGAGTCCCAGGAACGTGACACTCAGTAAAATCAGGGCCACAGTCAGGATGTAGAACCAGCTGGCATTCGTGAAGATTTGTTGTTGAAGTAGTTTAAAATTTTTGTCGGCAACATCCGGGAATACGGCGGCAAAGGCGACAAGAAGGAAAATTAACAAAGCAGATGTAAAGAATACTGCTTTGTTAATCTGGCTTTTAGACTTCTTTGGGATTATATCATTTTCACTCATAATCATTTATTCCATTAATTTAAATCCGCATTGGATAAAGGGTACTACCACTCATAGAGTAGCAAAGTTCAACTGACAATGCGGCATTAATCGGAACGCATGGTGCAACGAGGTTCGATACAAATCATCTTATATATTCATATTTTTAAAGGGCTCCTTAGCTAGTCAGCCTTCCACTTCTTGGGGCATTAAATTTGCATAATCTGCATCAGACTTGGGATATACGTTAATTGAAGCAATATTGATTACGAATGACCAGCGTCTGCTTCTGGGCACATAGCAGCCCTTAAGACGGCGGCTCGTCGTCATGGGGAGATCGGAGATTCAAATCCTCTCGTGCCGACCAAAAATCATCTAAGAACCAGCCTGTTACGGCTTTTTTATGTCTGTTTTCTGAGCGGGGGATACTCCGGGGAATAACTGGGGAGAAACACAACCATAACTTTTAAATTTGCCTGGCAGTACAGTGACTGTGTAGTTGATGATGAAAAACCGGGTGTCTGCTGACATCAACAGACCCCGTAATTACACAGCAGTGCATATTGGATACGCTATATCCTTAGCGAGTGGGTAAATTTATAGTCATTACAAAGATGGTTGTCATTAAATCTTTGTGATTGATATCTAATATTTTTAACTAAAATCTTACCAAGATCATAAATGGTCAAATAACCACCAATTGAGCATAATTATTCTTTCCCATGATGTGTTTCTATCTACATCACCGGGCAGTCATCAAACTCCGCATTGCTGGCATCATTAATGATGTAAGTAATCACCCCGAATATAGCGGGTGCAGAACCGTAACCGTCATCATCTACTGGTAGCGCCTCCCTTCTCCCGCTCTCCAGATTAATCAGATGGGGTTGAGGATGAGTCCGATATCGCTTGATCCTGAACTCCCCGTCGATTGCACATATCAGCAGTGAACCATCGCAGGCAGTAAGTGACGCATCTACCACAAGCAGCGCTCCCTGGAGTATCCCTTCCCTGAAATGTGAACGCGATGCCCGCATGAAGTAAGTCGCTGCTGGCTGGCTGATAAGCTGCTGATCGAGTGAGATCCTCGTTTCAACGTAATCGCTGGCCGGTGAAGGGAACCCCATGGCTATAGTCCTCCGTTTGGATTGAACAGCTGAAAGGTTCGGTTCTCGCCTTCCTGCGTGGAGACATCGCGGAATGTTGTCACATAACATTCTATCCAATCGTTGGCCTGCTTCGGCGTCCAGTGCCAGTTAACCTTACCCAGTTCCTGGACAAACCGCTGTGTGGTGACAGTCTTCCGACCATTCGGTTCTCGCTGTATCGAAGCATGCCAGGCTATTTCAATATCGCTACGTCGTGGCATCATTAACCCCTTCTTGAATACTGGATAAAAAAACAGTATAAATACTGTGTATCCATCCAGTAAAGAGGCAATAAGCAATGTTCGTGGAACTCGTTTATGACAAAAGGAATTTTGATGGTCTGCCCGGTGCAAAAGATATCATTCTGGGCGAGTTGACCAAGAGGGTTCACCGGATTTTCCCCGATGCTGATGTCCGGGTTAAACCGATGATGACGCTGCCGGCGATCAACACTGACGCCAGCAAGCATGAGAAGGAACAGATAAGCCGTACTGTTCAGGAAATGTTTGAAGAGGCTGATATGTGGCTGGTTTCAGATTAAACGCCTTGAACCATCATATCGCTTGAGTTGTATTAGCTCAGACCTGAGCTGGCAGTCTTATGGCACAGAGCCAAACCTAACCTGACAGTCCACTCTGTGCCAAAAGCGGAAGTTGCTCACACTTAGTTGCTTTAATAAGCGACGGGCAGGTCATTGCTGTCAACCTACCTATTATCAGTGACATTAACAAATTTTCATAG
Source organism: Citrobacter sp. XY323 (assembly GCF_025106035.1). Lineage (NCBI taxonomy): Bacteria > Pseudomonadati > Pseudomonadota > Gammaproteobacteria > Enterobacterales > Enterobacteriaceae > Citrobacter > Citrobacter sp. XY323. Next base: position 329,229 of record NZ_JANYUK010000002.1, on the reverse strand, counting down.
CATTTATCTGTGGTTAAGAGTTATATTATTGGGCGTCTCTTGTCGAATTTCATAACTTTCTAATTGAAAATTTAGGATTTCTGATGAAAATATCTCTTATTTTTGCCTTTCTCCCTATAGCTATCTCATTTTTTTCATTATGGGTGAGTTTTATTCATGGTAATAATAGGAATAAAACTGGCATTGTTGATACTCTTTCTAAAGAACTAAGTAATAAGAGAACAACTCCTTATATAATCCAAGTGTGTGTATCTAGAATACATAACAGCAGACCTATCCCATTCAATATTTTAAAAAAACTACTCCATTATAATAATGCATTGGAAATCATCCAGCTTTTTTCATTTGGTAGAAAATTACTTGATATTCTTAAATTCTCAGAGAGTAACAATCGTATTGTAGTGGGGTATTCAGACACATATAACACATTAACTAGTAGGTTAATTAGCATGCTCATTTGTTTTTCGTCTTTATCTATATGCTACTTTACATCTGTTTATCTTATGCTTGAAATGATGAAATCAATTGATAGGGCAAGTTCGATGGGAGGCGTAGGATTTATTGAATTCGGTGAGATAATTTTTAAAACAATAGGATTGATCTTTTTTATGTTTATGACATTTATATTTTCTTGGCAATTTATGATCATTTTTAGATCTGGAAAAAGAATAAGTAAAATCCAAAAATTAATTAATGACAACTATTCCATGCGCAATCATTGTAGAAACGGGTAGGCCGTAAATTATAAAATAGGCCAATATAGCTGTTAAGACCATTAAGTCCGCTTCCGCTCTACAGCTGACCTTTGGCCTAGTTAGCACGTCAGCTCTGTGCCAGGAGCGGACGTTGCTAACAGCGTAGTGTGTTAATCTATAGGGCGCAGGTCAGCTGATCTCTAATCAACTGTTTGAATTCTTGAGGAGCAGTAATATGGCAGTAGTTCCTAGACAAAACGCACCAAGTAAAAAAAAGATCTGGCAGTACTGGATTGACAATGGAATTCAAAGAGGTTTGGATGATACGCGCTATGATAATGCGTGTGATTTCAATGTATGTGTCTGCTGTGGCCGCGAATCCTCAAAATTGGAGAGGGCGCATATTATCCCTCACTCACTAGGCGGAAGTAATGATGTCTCAAATTATATTCTGCTATGCAATAAATGCCATAGAGAAAGCCCAGATATTGCTAATGAATCTGCGCTTATTGAATGGATGAATGAGCAACCTACTGAAATGGAAAGCATGTTAAGACTAATCCAACAGGAAATGGATAAATATAATAAAGAAACTCAAATGGCAGTTAATGAAATTCTTATCAAAGAAATTTTCAGTGAGTTGTTCAAAAAGGCAGGAGCACATGGTGGTAGAATTTCTGATGCAACCAAGGTGTATATTGTTAGGGAAGCTTTGAAAAAAATATTTAGTCAGGCCACTTTATAAATTAAAATAATTATAGTCATTCAGTTTGACCGGTCTATTTAATGTTAAGTTTTACTTTACATTAGATTTAAATTTTCTTTTAAGGAAATGCCCGATCTTCGCTCAAAACTGCCTTTCAGGAAAGCTTAATGCGAGATTTTACCTGGCCCTAAGAGCGCTACTTTACAAAATGAAGTAAAACAAAGCCTTCATCTTTTGTTAACATCTGTTTTCCTGCGGGTATCAATCATCCTGACATACATCTCCCTAAATTCCTTATTCTGCTTGATTACCATTTCCTTGGGCAAGGATGCACGCTCATTATTCCATTCATTAACGATATCCTCGCACTCCTTATAAGCATCATTAACAATATTCTCAGCAGGAATCGTCGTGTTGATATAGGGAATAGTATGTTTGTTCAAGCATCTAGAGATGGGAGGACCATAATCATGGTCTTCGGCATGGAGGGGAAGAGCGAAAAGTAATGTAAACAGTGTTATAAATCTCATTTTCAGTTTTTCCTTGTAGAGACAATGTGGCCAGAAACGCCTGTCCTCTACAGTAATATCGATTTTATGATGAATAGTTAGTCGCTGAAGAAAGTTATTATGCATATTCTATGACGGCATTACACAATGCCAGCCAAGTGAAAGCCATCCTATCTCAAAATCAGCTTGCGAAAGTTACAATGTCTGCTCCTCGCTCAAAGCGGACTGGCAATCATTCAATACTCGCACTATCGAACGTTCGCCAGTTCGCCGCCGCCCGTTCTTGCATACGACGACGCGTGGCGTCTTCTCAACACCGCGCAGGAAATTTTTTGTATAGCGTGGACACCCCGACATCATAAATTATAGCCACACGTTTTCTTGACTCACCTGCAGCAATCAACCTTCCAGCCTGAGCCTACTCTTCTGCGCTTAACTTTGGCCGTCTGCCGCCGATCCGACCATCTTCGCGCGCAGCAGCTAAGCCAACCCGTGTTCGCTCAACAATAAGCTCTCTCTCCATCTCCGCCAACGCCCCATGACATGAAAGAAGAATCTCCCCATGACTGTCCACGCGCGCCTATCCATCAGGGCGCACACCGTTTTTGCCCAGCACACTGCCAAGTGAGGCAGCGAACCCGGAGTATTGCTTAGAATGACGTGAATGTCATACATGCTGATGTGCCTCCTTATCAGAAGAGTAATCACGGAACACTCTGGCAACACGTATTCTGTAGAATAAAAAAATTGACTGTTTACCTTCTTTCTGTGCTGCCAAGTGCATAACATTTTGCTTCCATCCTGCTACAGATTCCTCATCTTCCCACCATGACAAAGAAAGAATTTTTCCGGGCGCGCTCAGGCTCTGGTAGCGCTCAATAGAAATAAAACCCGGCGTGTCTGACAGTAAAGGCTTCAGTTCGGCAGCAAGCTGAAGATATCTTTCCTGTGCCTCTGGCAGGGCGTCAGCTTCAAAAAGTACCGCAATCATGATTTAGCTCCGTCGTTAATTTCCGATCAGTTTATTACCGACGAAAGTATGACGCTTCGGCCAGCACCGAAGTATGTATGCTGCGTAAGAAGTGGAGGAAACGGATAAAAGCTAACTGAACGATGAACAGGAGATGAATCGCCACGGATTTAACAGACACCTCAGAGTCATTTTTGGACTGACCCCGCCCCGGTAGTGTCATAGACATCCAGCAGATTGGCCCTGATATGTTCGTCGGAAAAGTGGAATAGATACTGATCGGGTTGGATTTTAGCTATTACTGTTCCCGCACCTGGCTGCGTAACGTGCCGGAACAGTAAGCTCATCAAGGCGCGCCGCCAGTTTAGTGCTGACAGAGCGCTGATAAGCAGCTTCAAAAATAAGGCATTCTGTATAACGCAGCCCGAGGCGTATCCCTGCTGACTTTCGAACCGGAATCATCACTGTCTCTTCCACTTCTTCAATCTCTGGCACGAACTCATCATTAACAAGCTTGTACTGAAGCGCGTCTTCTACTCTACGCTCGACCGTAACTTCTACGCCGTCAACAATACCGGACTCCCTGATAACTCCCGGCCCACGCTTCTGACGTGAAACAGTCCTGATTTGAGGTTCGAATACTTCTTCGAATATTTCGTCTTCACAGAACAACGCGTAACGGCGCGGATCCAGCCCCTCAGATTCAAACGCCGTAGCAACATCCTGTGCAATCAGCCCTGCATGTAGCCGCGCGTCCTCACCTTTTTCATTCAGTGACTCCAGTATCTGATAAATTGTCGGCGGCACTTTAGCCCATGCCCGTAATTCAGCATCGGTTAACGCTCCACGTGATTTTTTCGTCGTTATATCAGAGGTGTTGATTGCAGCAGTACCCGCATAGATAACTGACGCGCGTGCGCTCGGCGTCCCTACAGAGGAATTATTATCCGTTTTAAAATCAATGTTACCCGCGAACAGTGACCTGCCTGACTCAAATACGGCAAAACCGGTTTTTGGCGAAGCCTCAGCCTTACCGATGCCAACCTGGAACCTTACAGGATCTGCCAGCGAGGTTTTGTATTCAGAGAATCCGCCAAGTGCCGCGCAGTAAGGATCTGCGATTGTATGTCCTCTCCCACCGGCAAAAGCGTAGGGAGTATTAATGGTATTGCCGTAACCGAAAGCTGCTGAGTTTTGCGCCTGAGCAGCAAACATATTCAGGCGGCCCCATGCTATAGAATAACTCGCACCGGACTCCATCGTTACCTGATACCCTCCAGCAAGCGCATTATTTGCAGCTGTACATTGATAACCCCAGTGAATCGCGTGCGACGCAGCAGGGCCGTTCGCCGGAAAATCACCCGTTGTGGAGCCTGCACTTACCAGGCTCGAAAATTTTGCCAGCGCGATGGCCTCGCCACTCCACGGACCCGCCCCCCGGGCAGAGAACGCTGCAAGAGTATGGCGGTGTGTGACCCCGCGTTCATGCAGTGCTTGCCAGATTCGATAATAGCCATGTTCCCAAAGGGATGTACCCAGCCAGTGCGTGTAATCTCCCGCACCATCAACGTCGTATTGTGTCTTTAGTCCTGCAGAGTTCACATAAATGCAGTTGCGGTTGTGGTTTTCACAATAATCCAGTTGCGCCTGCCAGACCTGGTAACGCATGTGTAATCCGCTCATACCCATGATAAACATCGGTGTGGTATCAGACATCCAGCTTTCAGCACGAAACTGCCTGTCCAGCGTGGCAAGCTTGCTGCGGTAATCCGTAATGGTATCTGTCAGTCCGTTAGCTTCCCCTTGCGCAAAGACAACCATATCGACTCTCGTCTTCCCTGTGGCGACAATTTCCGGTGAGGCCAGCGCCGCTTCAACCTTGCCTTTTATCGCTGCGTAGCGGACTGAGTTAACCCCCTCCCCTGTCCAGTCCTCAATGGAACGCCCACCTGCCGCATCATAGATGATGAACACCTTTTCTGCCTTAAACTCATCCACAAGGCGATGTGCAAATGCCAGCGCTATATTGTTGTTGCCGCCGTTCCCGTTCGGACTGGAGCGTGACAGCGGTGGACGGGTATAATCACTGCTTCCCCAGTCGCCCGTTGCACCATCCCAGATAACGATTTTATCGCTTGCCGGATTAGGCCCTCCACTATTTGCACCGACTGCATTCGACTGTCCGGTAATGACAATAATGAAGATTTTCTGAGCCAGTATCTCACCCAGCGTCAAATCACCCAGTCCTACCAGCCAGGCTCCATCCGGTAGTGCCAGTTCCTGACGCAGCATGTCAGCGTCCATCAGGACCAGATGATTAACATCCTCTGCCCAGCTTATGGCATCCGTTCCGCGTGTCGTGAATGGAACATCCGTTGCTGTATTCAGTCTCCAGAACTGCCCCTGATACCGGATTGTCTGATTTCGTGCAGTGAAAGTAAGAGGACCGTCCTCGTAATCGCCGAGAAAGTCATATCCGGACTTAACAAGAAATTCCTGAAAGGCAGCAGAAAAGCGGGCAAGTTGTTTCTCATGAGCTGACTCCATACCGTGCCAGGTTTTACGGGAATGTCCAAGACGATCATTGCGTCGATCATTCACCTGGTCATTCATCAGATAATCCATGTTTTGCGCGTTATCGTTAAGGTCTTTTGCAGCAGCAGATCCCAGCGAGTTGCCGGTGTTATAAGTCGTCATATGAGCCTCATAAACGAAAAAACCCGCCGAAGCGGGTGATAGTTAAGTAGGTGAAATCAGGCTGTATCGCCGGGATATGTTGCATTGTCGTGATCGTAGAAGCTGGGTTTATACTGTTTCGCCGTTATCTGACATGTGCCGTCAGATTGCGGGGCTATCTCTGAGACAAGAGCGTTATAGCCCACTCGTGAAGAGTCGCAGAAAATCAGGCGTGGCGGTTCAATGCCGGGATCATCAAGAATCATGTCATCGAACGTCGCCAGGTAAGGTACGGAAACCCGGTAATCACCTGCACTGGTCGCCACCATTAGTGAGGAAGCCGAACCATCCTGATAACGAATCAGCACGCGAGGATTTGGAAACGACCAGTCAAGCCGCTCTGTCACCGTGAATGTCGTTGTGCCATCCACAGACGCCATCGACTCAATCAGTGTGCTGACCGTCTGGCTACCGGGTATATCGTCAGTCAGCACGATACGGTCGCCGATGTTATAGCAAAGTGCGTCCAGCTCAGTAGATGTCGTATGGGTCAGCCGCTGCTGCTGATACTTCATCAACCGGCGCATGCCGATTTGGTACGCGCGATCACGATCAAGCACACCATCAAGAGTGTAGTCTTCGATTTTGACAGGGGTTGGATTATCCGGGGTCCGGCACTGTACCGTCTCCTCAGCCCAGGTCGTTCCGTTGATATACGTTACATCAACGCCGTCATAATCGTCACCGGAGGGAGCAACGAATGCAGTTTGCAGGTCTTCAGTCATCTCATGCGGACTGATAACCCCGGACCATGGCTTTACGCCTTCACGCGCAACCGAAGCAAGCCCGTCCGTCAGCAGAAAATAACTTTTCCCGGCGTTGGCTATCTTCTGCAAAACCTCCAGCGCAGATGTGCTGTCAGTCGTCTCGAAATCGAAAAACTCATTGCCAGGCGTCCAGTACGCACTTTCCAGCGCATCAATGGCGTCGGTGTCCATATCCAGCCCCAACGAGTTACCAACGTGGTACAGGGCGCCAGAGATGCTTCTTGGTGCGCCAGTGTCGTAAATCCTTGTCGCTACCACGTTCACCCGGCGATCGGACTGAGCGGCCAGCTTGCCGCCTGTTTCCACCGTGACACCCATCGTCGTTACGCCAGCGTACGATGACGGCGAGGTCAGAAGGCGGCCACGCAACGATTGCCAGTACATATTATCGCGGCTGTTATCCTGTCCCTGCTCGTTAGTGCGTCGACATCGCACTTCAACAAGGCCAGGAGAACTCAGCGTGATGCGCTCAGTAAAACCAAGACCATTTATATTTTTTGTATTATACGAGCCGGTTTTGCTCAACCATCCAGAACCAGAGCCATAGACGCGGTACTGAACTTCCCAGCGAACCGTTCTGTTTTGTTTTCTCCCTTTTTTGTCGTACCAGCAAATGCCATTCGGGAAGAAGAAATTCACTTCAAACATGTCGATGGTTTCATTATCCGGGCATGCCAGAAACGGCCCCATCCAGGAATCATTCTGGTTAACGCCAGATGCGTCAAAATCAAGCACGGTGCGCGCAACGAAACCCGGCCATGTGTTATTGACAACGCCGTCAATCAAGCGCTGAAGAGTCACACTTGTGCCGTCAACGTCGAAAATTTTGTACTGATATCCAGCGTGAGAAACGGAAAGCCTGATATCCCCCTCTGGAATACCCGTAAAAGGCGTACCGGTGTCACTCTCATAAGCCAGCGTTACCGAGGCGGTGACTTCCTCTTCTTCCTCTGTCGCGTCTGCATGCGGCGTATACGAAGCGATAAACAGGCTATAGTCGACGCTGTTGTACCAGAGCGTTACCGGCATGCCGACATAAGGGGCGAGTTCCGCCAGATTGTCACTGGTAATTCGGCTGTATGCGCCATCGTTGGTTACAACAAACTGATCGGGTACGATTAGCTCAACCGTTGCGCCAGCAATCCACGAATCAGGCAGCTCGTTTGTTGCAGTATCGTCGTCAGCGCTTAATCCGTTAAACGTGATTGTGTTTCCAGACACCGTCAGTGACTGCGCAACAACATCATCCTTGTCCGGCGCCGTCTGGGCCATATCCAGCCCGGCGCCAGAGCTGGTGCCTCCAACTTCAGTGGAGTTAAACCAGTTTTCGCTACGGCGGTCACCAGCCACATTCTGGCCGGGCTGAAAAACGGTGTACGCGAAACTATCACCCAGCGATGAAACAGGCGTGGCACCAACACGCATATCCCCTTTGCCGAATGAAAATTGTCCGAATCCCAGCGCGACGAACATTTCAACGGTCATCACTGTCGGATCATCCTGGCTGAAGCGGGTTACCGGCTGTACTACGTAATCGGGGTAAATTCGGCGGCGTCCGAACAGCTCACGAATCGGCTCCCCAAGCTTAGCCTGGTTGGCTTTAGCCGGGTTTACATCGAGTGAATTGCCTGTTCCTGATGAATATCCTCCCGGATCGACCGCGCCTGGTGCAAAAAATAGCGCATATGCAACGGATGCGGCAGAAATAGCAACAGCTATCCACGCAATTGTCCCGGCCTCCAGCCCGTAAGGGATCGGATAGATACGTACTTCACTGGATGGGGCTATGACATAATCGAACCATTCCGTTGCGGGAATATTTTCGCCATCAACTTCAACCGCAATCGGGTGTTTAATATCTGAACGATAATTATCAACGTTGCTCGACAACCACTGATGAAGAGTCAGTGCGCCATGTTCATGTATTTCCAGCGGCTCGCCGGGTAACCGGGATGGATAAATTCTGATAGTCACTGCCAGAACTCCACTTTAACAAACCGACGCATAAAGCGCGGCAATGGAAGGATGGTCACGTTGGTCTTTGGGTTGCATTCCACAACATAAAGTTGCTCGTTGATATCCACCACGACTGCAACATGCGTCACCGTTGAACCGGAATAGCAATAAACCCCTGCACCAGCGCATGGCTCGCATTGGGAAAGAGTCAGTGAGAAACTTTTTGCTTCTCGGTCAAGGCCACCATCGTCTTTAGTCACTCCGGCAAAATCAGGCCATTCATGAAGCCCCAGATCGCGACGCACTTCATTCACGATGCCGAAACAGTCAAGTTCAGGGTAAGCGCGTCCGCCCTTCAGCCATGTGACTGAAAGGTATTTATCTTGATTGAACATTGAAACTCCTTAGCTCATGTAACGAAGGCCAGGATAGAACGGGAGTGTGTAGCGATAGCGGGGCCAGCCTGTATCCAACACGTTCATGTACCCTGCGATAATCTGCGCCTGCGTCGCGGTCCAGTACCCGTTTTTAACCGTCAGGGTATAAGGACGTTCGGCGGGAGCGGTTAAATCGTCAGAGGTAAACTGGCGGTAAGTTACTGTGGCGCCACGCAAGTTTTCCAGCGCGCTACGCACGGATGTCGATGCCTCGCCATTAATGTTAGAGACTGCAAACTGCAGATCCTGTGTACCGTCGCTGTTTCGCGCAGGTAACGCAACGTCGATGGTGCTTGCGATAAATGTCACTTCTTCGCCGGTTTCCGTTGTCGCGGTTATGTCGTCATAGCCATCACAGAGATACAGAGCATCATCACCGATGTTGATTTGTAGGGTTTTGATAATGACCTCTTCACCGGAAGAGGCGTACAGTCGTTTTAAAGTCGGGCTGGTCATGCTTCGGGCCACTCCCTGTTAAGCGCAATATCAATGATGCTGCTGTTGATGATGTAATCCGGGAACTCAGCCCAGCCATCGCCAAGAACAGGACGTGTCCATAGCTCCAGCGTCGCGGAGAACTGCCAGTAAATCGGGGCGACCAGCGTCGGCCCCTGATAGATATCGGTGAACCGGCATTTATAGAACTCAACGCCCAGCGGGGTCTGTAGTCGCATAAAAAACCAGTCAGCACCGTCAGTGATCGTTTCGCGGTACCAGGCCTCAAATAGCTGGGCCTGAATGTCCGTTTCAAAAAGCCACTGCACATTTGCCTGTGTTGGCGTGGAAATGAATGCCCGGCGCTGGCGGGCACGGCCGGTTGTCATTTCGGTACGCATTAACGGACTGACTGGCTGAAATGCATAGCCATCCTGAAGCGGCATAGGGAGATAGTCGTGGGGGTAGTATTTTTCTGCCACTTTTCCTCCGGGCATAAAAAACCCACCGTTAAGCGGGTTCTTGACCTAAATTTGTTATCCGTCAGGCAACATCAGCACCATGGTTCAGATGGCGAAGAGATTCAATGCCGTTGGTGTTATTGCGGAATGCTTCAACCTGCTTAGTGGAGTGAGCCGACTTATCCAGAAAGAATTTGCCCTACTGCTCAGTTTTGAGGTTGTTCGCGTTAGCTATGCGCCCGATTTTATTGGCGCTGACGCCGATTTTCTGTCCAGCCTCTGCTGCCGTGTAATAATGCTCTTCAATCACCGGCAGCGGGATAGCGTCATGGACTCTTACCCGCAATTAGATACGATGAAGTATGAGTAGATATGGTGAGTTAGAGATATCTTGAGGGCATCAAGTAAATGGCACTAATTGTTAAAAAGCCCACCTGAGTGGGCTATGCGTCTTTAATATGGAATTTGCTTAAGAAATCTTTGCATGGCGTAAAACGCCTTGCTGTCACCTTGTGAATCAATGATTGCATCCGACATCACGCCACTACCAGTTTCAACAAAAATCCAAGCCTTTTTAGCTGTTGATAATTTCTTGATTAAGTCTAAGGGCACAAGGTAATCCTTGCGGGACTGTGCATATGCTGAGTAGTTAGCTAAAGGACGCTCATAACGAGTAAGATCGCCACCATCACGCAGTTGATACTTTTTGCCATCTATCTCGAAGTAGGCACTTCTAACAAAATCAGTAGTGTTCATCAGGGAAATATTGAGAAGGGCGGTATCTTTCTCACTTTCAGCCCAGAAAGCTCCAATTGCTATACACTGCATACTTTTGCAATCAGTTCCATGTGGCTGCATTAACACCGTCTTACTTCCGCTATGACGATCAACTCCGGTTATAGCTTCCTGCCCTTGATTATTAGCGCATCCAGTCAAAAATGAAGCGACAAAAGCCGCTAACAATAATTTTTTCATATCCCTATCCCCAACAGTAAACATAACCTGATGTTATCACAGGCCGGGTACATGGCAATGTGGGGCGTCCTTGCCTGCAATCAACCTATCTTCCTTCCCGCATTGTACTTGCCGGAGAGAGCCTTAAATACGTCACCTCTCCCATTAGCAAGATCATGAGCCACCTGCTGATATCCCTGCTTTGCCCCTTTCGCAGCTGCCTGCTGGACAAGCATAACGGTAGAATCAGATGGGTTGCCGTTAATAGTAATCGGAGGCACTATGACTGTAGGGCTGATGATGGTGGTATTGCTGTTGTTGTTGCTGACACTCTGAACGCCCGTTCCGTATCCCGGCCTACTGAGCGTTGCATCAAGCGGTTTACCATTCCGAAGCGCATCAAGCTGAGTCACCCCGATCCGGTTCGTTGATGCTTTATCGAAAACATACTCGCCCTTGTGAACAATGCCTGCCGGGTCGTATTTACCTCCGGGGCCGGTATAGCCGCCAGTTGCGAAGCCAACGCCAGAAATTGTCGATATATTGGAAACAATACTAGCTGTAGCTGCTGCAACAGACGCCATTGCCGCAATGTTGTAAGGAAATGGATTGGCTGCTGCCATAGCAATACCCTGCTGGATAGAAATCAGGGACTGAGCAATCGCAAATGCCTTGCTTGCAGCAAATGCAGCCTTATAAATCCCTGACTGCTTACCAAATCCTGTTTGCGCTATTGAAACCACACTATCAAACATAGACTGAGTGGCTGCGGTCTGAATCTGGAAGTTCTGATTGCTCAACGCCGCCGTCTGATCGGCATACAATCTCCGCGTCTCATACATCTTTTGCTCATATTCTTTCGTGGTCAGATCCATTTGCTGATATGCAGCGAGCTGATCAGCTTGCCACATATCTAAATCCATTTGCGCTCGCTGTATTTCCTGCAATTGTTGCTGAATGCCTCCCCACGAACCAGATAGCTCGCCCCCCACAGGCGAAAGACTGCCAGTCACTTTCTTTACCGAACTTGGTAGCTGTGCAGTTGTACTACCGAGAATATTTGAACGGGTTTGTTCATACTCTCCCAGCATCAATTGCCCGGTCGCTTTTGCCTTTTCCAGAAGCTCGAGGCGGTCTCTAAGAAGGTTATTTGTCTGCTCATCCTTTGTTAGAACCTGCTCCTGCATCTTCCGGTAGTCATCCAGCGTCTTAACCGAATTTTGCAACGCTTCCTGATTTTTGTACGCCTGAAGGATTTCCTCAGAACGCGCCAGAATTGACTTCTGATCGGCGGTGAGTTGCGTTTTAGACTTGAGGTCAGCAATCTGTTGTTCAAACTTTACTCGCGCCTGTGTAGCGCTGTTCAGCTTGTCGCCGGCGTTCAGTTGAGACTGCATCGCGGCTGTTTGCTGGTTTATCTGGTCGAGTAGCCGGGTTGCTGCGTCTTCGGAGTAAGATTTGCCTTTTCTGCCGCGATTTCCCTTCTGTAGCGACTTCTCATAACGAGCATTTTCACGCTGGATAGCCTGATCAATTGCCGCCTGACTTGCCCCTGAATTTCTGATTTCATTCAGTGTGCGCTGGTGACGCTCTTCCTCGTTTTCATATTGCTGGTTGAGTTTCTTTGTCGCATTAAATTCGCGCTTTTTCCTTTCCTCTTCGTTTTTATCTGCCTGCTCTCTGGCGTTGTCCAGGCTTTCGCGAAAATCAATTTCTTTCAGCTTCTTCAGTTCATTTCTCAGGTCATCAGCGGTAAGTCCGGTCTCATTAAAATACAGCCCCTTACTTACAGGATTCGTCTGGAACTCAACAAGTTTTCGCTCAATTTCATCTATTTGCTGCTTGGTCGTCTTCACGCGACCGATATCCAGCATTTTGTCCCATGCGCTTTTTGCTGCGTCACCAAGCCAGTTCCAGGCTGTTTCCAGTGAGCCTAAGCTAGCCTTAATTTCTTCTGAGCGGGTTCGCATTGCAGATGAATAGCTTTCCATGGCTATTCTCGCCGCTTCCTGGCTTCTGCCCTGCTCGGCAAGAGTGGTGATCTGCTCTAACTGCGTAGCGGTGAGGAAGTGGATCGATTTATCAAGCTCTTTTACAGCATTTACTGGGTCGTCTTGAATGCGCTGGAACTGTTTTATTGTGTCATCGACTGACACTCCTACCGAGTCCCGCATTTTTTCAGCAGTATCGGCTATCATCATAATGCTGGAGCCTGAAAAGCTGCCTGTACCAACGACCTTTGCAATACTTTCAGCAAATTGACTCTGGGATATTGAAAATGTCGAAAGCGACTTCGCCATTATCTGCAACTCACCGGCAGTTTTACCAGCATAGCCACCTGTAAGAATAATGGATTTATTATACGCATCCTGATCCTTAGAGCCTTTGTAATAGGCCAGACCAAGAACACCGACCGCCGCAGCCGCCAGAGTAAACGGGTTAATCAGCCCCGCCACATATCCGCCAACTCCTTTAATCGCTGGCCCGATACCGCCGAACATATCTTTAAGCTGACCGCCCTGCTGCAATAAGACCGTCATCGGAGCCTGACCGGAAGCGAGGCTCACGACAATATCGGTCATTTGCGCTGGGATCATGCGCATCTGGTACGCCATCGCGCGGGACGTGACCCCGGTCTTCTTCATTGCATCCTGGGTGATTTCCAGTTGCTTACGGGTAGTCGCAAGGCTGGAAGAAAGCACATCGTATCTTTCCGGCGACAACATACCAGAAGCCTTCGCGCTGTCGAGTTGCTTCTGCTGGTCTGCCAGCCTTTTAAATGCCGTACCTATCGGGTCAAGCTGAGCGGAAAGACGCTGAAGTGACGCGCTTTGCTTATCTCTGGCTTTTGCAGCAGCTCTTTCAGCCAGCGCCTCACCATTGATTGCTTTTTCTGTCTCGCGGAGCTTAGATGCCAGATAATCGAAATCGTCATCCGGCAGAATCCCAGCCTTCTGGTATTTCTTGAGTTCCTGATATCTGTCATCCAGCTTATCCAAGGCCGCACTAACCGGGTCAATCTGGTCCCTTAGCTTTGCAAGAGCTTTCTGTTGCTCACTCAGTTCTTGGCGATGGTTCCGCGTCTCTTTGGAAACAGATTTTTGCACTATGTTGTAATCAATGAACTCATGCTTCAGGCTGTCTGTTGACCTTTCCGCCTGCTCGCCAGCCTGGGTGATTCTAGCCAGCGCCGTCGCCAGATTATCGGCATTATTCTTTGCCCCGGAACTATCCAGAACAATAGCAAGGCGTGATGTTTGTTCGGTCATTTACCTTTCTCCGGGCGTAAAAAAACCCCGCCAGAGCGAGGTTGTGTTCAGTCTTCATTTTTCTGTCGCTCGTTTGCGTCGGCGATCTTCACGCTTTTCCTCACGCTGTACATCGTCGAACACCTTCATTATCGCCTTCAGCATCATGAACTTGATAAAGTGGTGATTAACGCAGCCGTAAATGCGTAACTGCTCTGTGAATTCTTCAGCAAACCGTAGCGCCTCCACCATGTTCTTCTCGCCTTTCATGAACTCCGAGAAGTCTCGCCCAGCTCTGGAGGCGCATTCAACAATTCGGTTATTCATGCTCATGCCGCCGCATACAGTAACTTCATTTGCCCTTTGACGGGGAACGCGGCCAGACATGGGCAGCCAAGAGCGGTACGATGAAATCCACCACCCTGTCTCAGACTCACACTACGGAAAGCTCTTGCTGGAAGATGCGCACGCGAATGCACGATTTGTTGCGGGTATAAAAAAGCCCCGGACTGTACCGAGGCTCATTTCTTCTTGCTGCTTCCTTTCTGTTCCTTCGCCCACTCATCCCGCCAGGCATCGTCGAGGGCAAGTATCGAAGCATCAAACTCTGTGCGGTCAATCAGGATAGAACGTGAGGCCAGATAGCGCTCGATATCGTGCAGGGACAACGGGAGCGGTACGCCAGCCATTCCGGTATACTGTCTGCCGCGAGAAATCATTGCGTAAGCGTTGAGTATCTCCCCCGTTACAGCATCAATCTCAGGCTCAGGAATTGGCGGGAGTTTTAATTTCTCCCTTCGCCACTTTGCCTTTTCACCCCGCTCCCCGCCGAATTCACTCAGCCACTTCTGCGCTTCGATGGCTTTTTTACGGTTTCCTGCTTTTGCTGCTCTTTGCCCTGGGCGATGCTGGCTGCCTCCGCCAGAATTTGCCAGTAAATCGCTGGCTCCTGTTTCAGAAGTGCAGCTCCGCGTTCCGGCGTGTATTCAATCGGAACTTCTTCGCCATCAACAAACTCACCAACGCCCTTCCAGTCTTTGAGCAGGTAATGCGCACAGTTGTCGATAAGCAGATCATCAGCAGAGTCTATTTCCCCGACCGCTGACAGGCTAAATTCGCTGGTTCCAACCTGGTAACTGGCGTCCATTTTTTCAATATGACGACGGATAAGAGCATTACGCGAGCGATACTGGTCGTTATCAATGCTGTTGACGAGCAGTTTCAGGCCTTCAATGGGTTTCAGACCTTTCAGTGGTGTGAACCAGCGCTCGCCACCAACATCAATTCGTGGGGCTAGGATAATCATTAAAAACTCCTGCATGAAAAAAGCCCGCGCCACCATGGAGAGCGGAACGGGCAAGGGAAATTTTATGGTTCAGTTACGATAATCTCGGCGGTGGCGGTGAAGCCTCGCACTTTACCGGTTATCGTTGCGGTGCCGGCGCCGGCTCTGACTACCTGGCAGGTTTTTGGGCCTGTCGATACCACCGTTGCGACAGTCGGATCTGATGACTCCCACTGCACAGCATCAGTCGCACCAGCCGGGGCAAGGTTCGCTGTCAGCGTGACGGAAGTACCGACATCACCTGATGAAGTTTCTGGCGTTACGCTGATTGCCGTGGCAGGGGCGGTAACAGCGCGGGTAATCGTCGGCGACTCGTCAGCTGCAGTGATATCCAGTTGAACCTGAATAATGTCGGTATTGCCGCCATCCGGCCAGTCGCCAGAGACCTGCACTTTCGGGAAGTTAAACGTGTATTGCCCTTCGTCGTTCGCCAGCGTGAAACTGAATGGCACGGTTGCGCCAGTAAGCGTTTTACTCCAGACCTCCCACGCTGCTTTTGACCACGACAAAGTGATCGAACCTGACGGCGTGAACGTAGTCGGGATATTGGCCCCGGCATACGGTGAGCCGGTACCGATACAACGCTGAGTCTGAACGTTGTTATCAAACTTGATGTTAAAGGTATCAATACAGAAACCATCACCACCATCGACGCCATTCAGGTTAATTGCAGTGACCTCTTTGAACGAATAACGCAACTCGCCAGCATTATCAGCAGGTGTGCCTGTGATGTAACTCATATCGTCTGCTTTTGAGTCCCAACCCAGCCCGGCGAATGTGACTGTCGCGGTAACGTCGCCATCATTCGGAACTTCCAACTGGAACACGCTCACCTGCGCGCCACGAACAATAGAGGCAATGCCAACGTCCGAAGCGTATGTCGCAAGAGAGAAGGAAATACGGTCATTCCCCATCGTCAGCACATTGCTTGCCCACTCTGCGCCAAAACACGAAGCAAGAAAGTCATCATGCTGGCCATAGCGGAATTTTGCCCCGACATCGCCGCCAACATCGACCGTCCCCAGCGTAGCGCCCTGCGCCATTCGGGTTCCACCAATCTCATCGTTATCGTTGGTGTTCTGGGACGGGCCAACGCCCCAATTGGTACGTTTGAGAAGATTCCAGACGCCAGCAGGCGTAATTCCTGGTGTCGTCTCCCGGATAAAGGCCGAGAGTACCTTAGCGCCGCTCGACATGCGGTCACCTCCATCGAAGTTAAGCGCTACAGAGCGCGGTAAGGAATATGTAGATTGAGCTGAGACCAGCCGTCGGCCTCGCCCGCCGGGATTGCCGATACAGCGAAGTAACTCAGTCGTCCGTCATTCTGGAATTCGAAATGCTCCGTTAGCTGGTCTGCTGTTCGAGTAAGCAGAATCGTGCCGGTGTAGACCGGTACAAATAGCTGAATGATAAGTACACCGGTTCGATGAACTACCGGCCCGTTCCCGGTTTCGTTGGCTCCCGCCTGCCCTGAAATATTGGTGAAGCGTGCCCAGATATCGCGGCCACTCGGATCAAATAGCGGTCCGTTGGGATAGTCCACCCCATCAGAAGCAATAGCGGTCTGCGCCGTCATTCGGGAAATGACAGCGTTTCTGATTTCTGTAAGGGTCATTTGTAGGCCTGAACGACACCGTTAAATGAAACTGCATAGACGCCCGCTGGAGCCTGCGTTGAATGCCCGTTCTCCAGAGGTACGGAGTAAGGAAGGTTTGACTGGATATAAATCACTGAGTAGGCCGGAGCCTGATCGATGATGTTTTTACCGTTGAGAAATGTCGTCGTTCCGCGCGGGTCCTCCTCTGTTGGAACCGAGTAATCCGGTGATCCGATACTTACGAAATGCGAAGCCCTGAACGTACCCGCACGATAATCTGCCGGGCGTTTGATATCCATGCTGTCGTTAACACGTACTTTCTTCCTGAGTCGCCCGGTTTTGGTCAGATTATCCGGGTTGTCGTAGAGCGATTCGTTCCATTCTCCAACCGCTTTGGAGTACTCGACGGCGGTAGCGTTAATCGCCCATAACTCTGGATTGCCGACAGGAGACCGTTTCACGATTTCATTCAGCAGCTGTGTAGCGATGGCTCGCTGCCGCAACCTCACGTCATCGGCCACCAGCCCGGCGAATGCTGCCGGGTCAATACTCCAGCCCTTAGCCATATCACGCCCTCCGTAACTGGATGGAATACGCAGCACCAGCGGAATCAACAGCAGCGGTTATGACCTCATAACGCTGAGGTACACCAGTTATCGGTTCCGGCGCCGTGACAAAGTGCCCGACTGCTGGCCTATCGGTCACCTCGTTAACCAGGGCGGTTAATTTCAGGTCACCGTGCAGGATATTAACGCCATCGATACGACGGAGTTTGTACCGCGCCAGAACACCGCGCCCTGAATACGTCACCTGCGTTTCACTGCCGGTTTCCGTTACCGGATCCCAGTCACCTCGAACGGTGTATGTTCCAGTGAAATCCTTAACAGCATCCTGCAGGTCGGTATCGAATGCTGCGGCGACTTCAGTTTGTAGCTCGTCACGTATGCCCATGCTACCTACCCCCTGACCAACCGCACCTGCGACTTACTAACGCCATATGGCATAAGCATGGCCAGCGCAAGCTGCAGGTCGGAATCGAGTAATGCCGTGCTATTGGTGGCGATCTCGGCATAGGACTTTGAAACAGAAACATCGTCAGCATCAACCGTCTTACTCAGCAGCACCCCAGAATCGGTTTTCTGCTGATACAGCCCGCCATTTGATGCAGCCAGTGCCGCATAGGCGCCAGCCTGCTTCACATCGTCAGGAATAATGGTTTCGTGAGTAGCCTTATTGCACGGAAGCTTCAGATTGAGACCATTCATCCAGGTGTTAGCCATCAATACAGACCTGACTTTTTTGCTTTCATCAGTCCAGGAATCTCCCAGAATGGAATTGACGTCTTCAACAGTTATGAAGGTGAGCATCTATTACTCCGTTTCTTTCCAGCCGAGCGCCTTCCAGTTTTCAACCTCATCAGGATGTACGTCAGCATTTGTTGGAGCGCCGGGAAATGCCGGAAAGTCAGTGACCATAGCAACCAGATAATCCTGCTCCTGCTGCTCCTGCTGCTGCTCCTGCTGCTCCTGCTGCTCCTGCTGCTCCTGCTGCTCAGAATTGCTTTTTGCAGCAAGTTCGGCAGCAAGTTTTTCCGCCGCTCGTTGAGCGCGCTGTTCTTTAGTTAATCCGGCCATTGGCCCTCCACTAAAAAAGGGGCCGAAGCCCCTGATTGTTAACCCAACAGCAGAACCGAATGTTCCGTTTTCACTGCCGCCACACCCCATGACAGGCCAACTTCGTAGCGCACCTGGCGGTACTGACGGTATAGCGCCACCTGGTAAGTGATGCCCGAGACCGGGTCGGTAACGTTCATTACATCATCCGCGGTATCGCCACCCTGCGGCATTGCTGGGGTTCGGGACGCCAGCAGGAATGCGTTGCGGTCAAACGCCATATTGGCAGTAAAGGGGCCGGTCGCAGTAATAGCGGTGTTGTCGGCCAGCGCCTGGCGTAAGCCCGGAGCTGCCAGGGTGATAGTTGCAGCAGTAGCCGCGGCCACCAGATACTGATTGCTGTCACCGTCGAACATCACGATATCACCGGCAGCAAAGGCCCCCGCGCCGCTATCAATGGGAATCAGAATGTCGCCTTCATCTTTCGCGCCATTGACCAGGTATCCGGCAGCAGCAGATGCTGCACGTTTCTTAACGTGTGCGGATTCGTGGATGTTAAAGCCCTCCAGGCGACCCACGATACCTTCACGCAGTAAGGCATCAGTACCCGATTCGTTCACTTTAAACAGCACCGACTGCTTACCGCGAAGGTTCGCAATCGCAGAGGAGCCCAGAACCATCTGCAAATCAGTCGTCGGTGAGCCGTTGTCTGAAAGAACCTGTCGCGCGTTTGCTGCATCGGATAAATCACCGGCAATACCAAACGGTGCTGTACCCGCAGTACCAATAGCACGGGATGAGGCGTAATACAGCGCCGCCAAATCGGCATCCATCTCGTTAGACAGCGCGCGAAACGCCTGCTTAAACTGATCCGCAAGAATAGTGTTGTAGGTACCTGCTGGACCCAGCGCCAGTTGCTCTTCACCGTTCCATTTGACCGGGGCCATTTTGGATTTGGTGATCTTAACTTCAACGTTTCCGATGTTCTGATTGCCATCATCTGGCGCCGTAGCCCCCGGTTCAATGTCAACGGTCGTTGCAGGCGGTGCGACTGGTGCAGTAACTGACTGCCCTTTCGCTGCTGCATCCGCTTTCGCATTACGTGAAACGGAAGGGATAAACCCAACCTGCTCACGTGACACAGTATCCAGAGCGGTATAGATAGTCGGGATCAACCCGGTAAGCGTGTTAGCCATGTGTATGGATTCCTTCGAAATTAAAATTTAGGGTTGTTTGAGCTATCCAGCTCTGGCACCAGCCGCTATCCGACGGCTGGCAATGAATTAATCGACGATGGTGATGCCGTCTTTGAGGGTCGATTGCTGATCTGTCGGGCTCAAACTGCTGAACGCATCGCGCTTCATCGTTTTCTGCCCGATTGAGTGTTGAGACTGACGAGAGCCTCCTCCCTGATTACCACTCGCCTTCAGAATGTGATCTTTCTGAGGGTACTGCTCCACCAGAAATTCCAGCGCCTCATCAAAGACCGCCAGTTCGCCCGGCTTGGAGCGGGAGTATATTTTGTTGCCGGAGCCGTCATAAGCAACGACTTTGCCATCCTCAACTTTGAAAGACTGACCAAAGCGGGCCTGTAGCATGTCCGCCGGGATCGCAACTTTATCAGCAATGAATTTCGAGCCTGAGAAGCGCCCGCCAATCATTTCCTGATAGAGCTGTCCTTCGAGCGTTGTCGCCCGCTGGGTGGCTTCATCAAGCTGAGCCTGGAATGATTTGGTGATATCCGCTTTCACCTGGTCAACTGCGCCTGCGTCGATCAGCTTTTTCTGGTCGATTTTTGTCATCATCTCCAACGCTTCGAGCGCCTTCGCCGGATCGCTAATTTTGGCGAATTTAGCCAGGCTAGCTTCGGCAGCTTCTTTCGCTTCACGATGAGATTTTGCCTCGCCATTCAGGGAGGAAATTTTTCCTACTGCCTGCACGGCATCAAAGCCGATCTCCTGGCCGTCATCGTGGACGTACACGGGCAAACCGTTAGCATCAACTTCCGCATAGTGCTTGCCATTTACTTCAACTGTCTTCAGTTTCATGTTGGTACCTTTTCGAGGTCATCCGACCGTTGCACCGCTCACCATCCGGTATTGCGGCAATAAAAAAGGCCGCCCGGAGGCAGCCTTGTGTTAGTCAAAATTATTGTCAGGAATGGCCGTTGGCCTCGTCCATCATAGCGGCACTAATCAGGCCGCCGATCATCCTTGCTTCAGGTGTCGTACTTCCTGCTTTCTCAGCCAATGCTTCCAACTGGTCCAGAAGATCCACAGGCCTGGGCGTGGAGTGGTACAACTCATTGGCCCGTTTTAGACACGGGAATTTTTCTTCAGCCATTCGAGTAGCTCCGGGTTAATACGCTGGTAATCATCCTTACTGCCCAGCATGAATATCGTAAGAATTTCTGCAAAGAGTTCACGTTCGTTTTCGGAAGCATAATAACTGACAGGTCGCCACCAGCCTTCATTATATGCTTTTGTAGTAAGTTGACTTAAATCGTCAATGTGCTGGTAATAGAGATGATGCCCCATTTCATGCGTAACCGTGCCGGCAACGCTTGAAATCGCTGCATAATTCAGTTGATTGTTCCCGGCTGCGAGTAAAGCGGCATCCGAAACCGTCAACATTCTTTCCAGCGACAATGAAGAAACGAAATCATAAGTAGCGCTATTTTCACAAATAGCATCCCACTCAGTGGACTGCATCGCCCAACGAGAAACATGGACAGCAGCATTTTCCTCAAAATACGCACCTGCTGCACTTTTCCTCGTACCACTTACCTCTCCAAAATACTTAACTGGCGGTAAGCGAAACCGCTCAATAACATTCTGCATGGCTCCGGCGGCAATACGTGCTGACTCCAGCGTAGTTTCTTCAGGGAAGCGAATTTCATCGGCAATAATTCCTCGCATACCCTGTTCAATCTCCGCTACTGACTGTGCATCACCCAAAGAAAAGCCGGGAGATTTCCCGGCTTGTCTCAACTCTGAGAGTTTATTTAGTTGGGCCAACGTCAACCATTCGCCCTTGTCACTATAGAAGTCGTCATATTTCATGACGCCATCACGCATCATCCTTGCTCGAGTCTCGCCTAAGATTTCTTTTTGCCGGGAAAATGGCTGACGCTGCAACCATTCGGAATATGTAGTATCGCCGGGGGCCTGTCCATCCATACTGGCGCGGGAACTGTTCTGAACCTCACCAATTTGAATACCCAACTCATTAGAGGATTTCAGGATGTAGGTTTCCACGCTGCGACAGCAAAAGTGGATTTTGCCTGGTCCCTGAAGATACGGTACTTTATGGCCGATTGGTTTATTATCCAGCGTGTATTTAAGGCAATCGCGAACCCGGCAATCTTTCGATGTCCGGTTATCCAAAGTGGATAACCACTGCTTACCCTTCAGAATGTCGTCATTCGCATCCGCAAAGCTTTTACGCGCCGTCGCCGCAAGATGCCCTACAGCTGTTTTAGCAATACTCCCCGCGTTCGTCCTGCTCATCTGTAGCGCGCCATCCTGATAGCCCCGGTTAGCGTGTCCGCGAACCTTTTTGGCTATCTGTTCATGCGTATCGCCCAACAGAAAGCCCTGCCGTACGGTATTGGATATCCGCGTCATCCTGTCGGCTTCAAGGTTGTCTGCCCACTCAGAAAGCAGGCGACCCTGAAACGGCCTGGCCATTGCAGCAGCATAGACGGCATCTGGCGATATACCCACCAGCGGATGAAGCGCAAGCACATCATCCGGGATAGCAAACTGGAACAGACTGAGCTGAAAACCAGCCTCATGCTGGGCCAGACCTTGCAGCTCGGTTGATAACCCGGCATACATAGTCTGAACTGCTTCCCGATTAGTCTCCCTGACGCTTGCAAGCAGCGATTCCAGGCGGGTTACAGTGAAGCTATCAGCGTCAAGGGTATCCATCGCCACCAGCAGCCTGGCGGTAAGATCTGCGTCGCTCTCATTGAGGATTTTTATCATCCTGTTTGCTACGCCGGTACTATATCGACTCACCCAGATTGCATGCGCCAGACTTTCATCTCGAAGTTTTTCATTTGACGTTGCCATTCACACCACCAGGAGTATTCAGGCTGCTTAGCAGAGTTACCTGCTGATTCCTGAGCTCATCGATAACCTCTTCTGAATTAGCGTCCGGGTCGATGAATTTCAGCGCCTGGAGTACGCGAATAGCGTCCACCTGACGAATATCGCCCCCCTGCCTCAGCGACTGAACAGCCGTTGCCGCGGTTGCGTCATAGGTCTGCACTGAAATATCAAGTTCTGTGCGCACATCAACGTTACCGCCTTCAGTTTCACCAAGCCATTCCGCCATGATTTGCAGGATGTTATCGAGGGCATCCTCCAGAGAACTCGCCATCGTATATAGCGGCGAATTCTCCTGCATGCGCTCTTCATTTGTCTGGTCAACAGATTTGGTCGAGGTGTTCTCGGCACGCAGCAGTTTGGCGCCCGCCTGCCGCATCTGATCTTCCAGTTTTTCCAGCGATGTTTCACCAGATTCAATGGCTGCTCCGGTATGTTCGACGTATTCAAGCCCCTGCCGTTCGCGGTTTTCGAAACGTGTTGCTGAAGACGCGCCGATCGTTAACGTTTCACCTTCTGCCAGCCCATAAGCCACCAGCAACGGTACGCGGGCAACATGCAGGATGTTGTCCTGCTCGCTCTGGCTCTGCCAGTGCTTGATATTCAGTAAAGCCAGGTTCAAGAGTGGCGGCGAACCGCGCATAAATCCGGTTCGCTTGGTGTACAGCGTTACCAGAGTGATATCGCTGCGGCTGGTTTTCCACTCTTCGTAGAGTGTCCATTGCGCTTCGCCATTTTCTCCCTTGTTGCGCCGATGGATTTCGACTTTACCAGGCATGATATGCCGGATCTGTTCGAGCTTTGTCTGCCCGTAATCATCCCCGTCCAAGATGATAGTTTCGCGAATGCGCAAATCAGTGAGGATGACCTTTCCGCCCTCAACTTTCGACTTCCAGCCGATTACCTGTCGAGGGTTTAGCATCGTGACGTATGGCCTGCTCCCGGCTGCTTTTTCATCTGCTTTTGTTTTTACAGATTCCGGATCTACACGCGGGTAATCCACCAGCGCATGAACCAGGCCGTACTGGAAACCGATACTGAAGAACTGTTGCGCCCAGACATCCAGGCGGTTTCCTTCCATATCAATATCAGTCGAAAGCTTTCTGATACTTTCCGGCGCGTTTTCGCTTAATACCGTGGGTTCAGCAAATACGCGCCCGATATTCTGTTTTATCGACTCTTCATAGGCCGGGAGTAACGTGGCTTTAGATAAACGCTCTTTATAACTTTCGGGATCTTCGTTAGGCCATTTGGGGAGATATGCCTTCCCCTGCCGACGCATTTCCAGCGTCCCGCCCATCAGAGCATCGTTAATATCCCATGCCTCAACCATGTCGTTATAGTCGAGATTGGGTGTTGAAATATCTGGCATGGTTTTACATCCGAAGTGGTGTGGATTTACCTGTCGGTTTGATGATTGGGAACTGCTTCACGATGAAGTAGCCGCCGGCATCGTTAGGGTGATCATTATCTGCCTTTTTATCTGGCTCTCCGTTCTCTCCCCAGATCTGCTGCTCAAGCGATTCGGTGTAAACCGGGCATCGTTTTACATTCACTTTATAGCGACGTTCACCATTGCCGTTGCAGAACATGGCGTTCATGGAGTTAATGCGGTCTTTTACTGGCGGGTTTGAATCGTTCACTATCACGTTAAAACCAGCTTGTTTAAGCTGTGCTATATCCGTAGTGCTGGCGTGGGCCGATTTACGCGAATCACCGGAAGCATCCGGGTAGATATAGATTTCCCTGACCTTCCGATAATCTTTACCGTCGAACAACCAGAATCGCTCTTTGATGATGCGTATCATGTCAGGGGTGTCGTAGGCTTTTACTATCTCGTTAACCGCGAACGGAAGTCCAAGACGCAACACATGAACGATCCCGGCCATCTTCCCGACGTTAAAATCCATACCGATGTAAAGTGGCTCGCCAGGCTGTTCTTCTTCAGTGCAACAATTCAGCTTACGATCGAACTGATGGTAAATAGTCCCGCTGGTCAGGTTGGTGAACTGGCCCCGCAAATACGCCTTAATCAGCTCAGGCGGATAAGACTCCATCAGGGACGGGATGTAATCCGCCGGCAGGTTCTTTTCGTTGTCGAATGTCGAGGCCTGCACCAGACCATACAACGTAGAGAGCGAGGGTTTATCGCGCACAGCCTTTGCGAACTGTTGATAAACAAATTTAAATCCTTCTGGCGTCGTGGTGACATCTATTCCGTTGCGAAGTCCTGGCACGTTGTAACGCATACGGGCAATGATTTTTCGCCAGGCTAACTGCGCCTTTTTGGCGGGCATTACGTCCAGTTCATCAATCAGCGCGTTACCGATTTTAAAACCCACGATGGTTTGTGGTTTCTCCATCGAGCGGCAAATCGTCGTTCCGCGGTACTGGCGCCCGGCGTAGAAGTGAACCTCTTTGTTTCCCTCGTTAATTTTGACATTCAGCCCCCAGTCAAAGGCCACCTCTTCGACCGTGGGGTAAAAGATGTCGCGGATCTGGGGGTAAGTAGGTGCAAAATAGCCCTGGTTGATTTTCGGATGCTCCCACATCCCTTTGCAGATACCACCGCAACCGACCCACGTCTTGCCAGAACCAAAGCCGGCCACGTAGGCTTTAAATTTGTGCTCCATTGCGAGGAATCGGGCCTGAGGGATGTTAAGCGTTGGTGCTATTGCCATCCTCTTCCCTCACTCGCGCATCAACTACGTTGATATTGATTGCAACTGGCGTTGGTTCGTCATCCTCCGGATCTGCGGCCTGTTCTTTACGGAGTTTTTCCACTTCCAGTTGCCGACGCTCGATTTCAATCTGTTGCAGACGCTGCGCAAACTCGCTATCAGCCAGGCCAAGCCGCTTCATCACGGCTTCATACATCCGTTCACGGCTTATCGCGGTAATTTCCACACCATGTTTGCCGAGCTTCACGCCGCAATAAGCCAAGGCCGCATCAGGGGGAAGTTTTCGGGTATCAGCGAAGTATGGCTGTCCGATCCCGTCACCATTGCAGCGCGGACAGGCAGGGTTTGGCTCCCGGTTGTGGTCGTAGCCATAACCTCCGACGTCTACCGGCTCTTTGCCCTTCCGCTCAAGGGCTTTAAGCCGTTGCTCCTCGAACTCCACCATGTCACGCCACTGATAGTGATGACCGAAACCCCAGCAATAGCGGCAGGCACCGCGGCGATACTGTGAGAGCTGGTTGGCATCGAAAGTGGCGAGTTGCCACATCTGCGAGAGGACTTCATCGGCGCTGCCAAGCGTGCGCGCAATAGAGGCCTTCTGCTGCTGCGCAATGGCCTGCGCAACGTTAGGATTTGTTATGAGCTGACGACCATAGTTTGGGTCACTATAGCCAGCTCGCTCAGCTGCTGCCGTGGCGTTCTGGTCCTTCAGGTATTCAGCAATGAAGCGCTTTACCTTCGGGCTGAGTTTGCTGTTAACCAGTTCCTCTACACTTTTTTCTTTCTGCGCAGTGCGCAATTTCTTCTGCGCAGGTTTTTGCGCAGTCTGGGCGGTTGGCTTTTTAATGTAGCGCCGCGCAGATGTATAATTCAGTCCCCGCGCTTCACACCAGTCTTTGGGGGAAATACCGGATTTAGCATGCTCGGCGAGGAACTGGTGTTGCAGTGATCCCCAGTCCGGTTTTGCCATTTTAACCCTCAGTTTCTTGAAAACTATTTAATCAGATGTATCTTTGATAACGCTGTATCAACGCTCTATTAATTCAAGGAATTTAGAATGAAATACTCACAGCAAGAAAAACTACAGATCATGATGCTCAGTGATATTCACCGAGCATTAGAAATTGAAAACTCATTTGATCCTGACCTCATTGACGAAGCAGTGAGCACGGATAACTACTGGGCTTTATCCTGGGAATACCCAGGCCTTCAAGATGAAGAAGAGGAGACCCCCTGGGAAGTCCAGCTTTTCGTTGATACCTATGATATGTATGACATTCTCCAATACACATACGAACGATTCAGTGCGGAAGACAAAGCAGAGGTTGCCAAATCTATTCGTAATTTCGATGAGAAATTATCACTCACATTCCCCGGATTTGACGGTAACAACGAATCAAAGTTTCTTTTGATTGGTAGTTTATTGAAACGAATGGGACGGTTTAGCGGCAAAGACGATCTCACCCGGAACTCTCACATGCCCTCTGTTGCAATTTACCAACGTATGCTTGAAGTTTTCCTTCCTGCCAGAGCTAAGAATTGGGTTCACAATGTGGGCATTACTAAACATGATTTTATCGATACACTCAACGCGAGAGTGCATCCAGAAAATCGTTAAACGTTAATGCCCGCAAATGCGGGCATTATTCATCATGGCGCCTTATTACTTTGTCGTAGGTGCGCTCACAGGTATTTCCGGCGACATAACGCTCATCAGCCTCTTTTGCGAATTTTCCCGCCAGATCGTCAGCTTCGCTGAGCAACTGGGCGAGCAATATTCCGGCCTCGGCTTTTGCCTGGCTTGTTGCTGCAATTGCGGAAATTCTGCCTGTTTCACTTGTTGCGAGCTGCCGTTGTATTTCGGCGAGCTGCTGTTGCAACCCACTGCGAGCACGCTTAGCAGCGTTAGCATCAGCCTGTACTTTTGCCAGTTCTTCATCGGCTTTCTCTCGTTCTTCATCTACGGCCCGCTGGCGGCGCTGCTCTTCTGCTCTTTCGGTTACTTCACGCTGCAATGTAGTGGTCGCATCAGTAAGGTCACGTTGTGCCCACTGCAATTTCCAGGATGAGTCCGCCTCCTGATACCCGCGTGAATAACACCAGTACGCGACCGCGCATAACAAAAAAGCCACCAGCAGTATTTCTGCCAGCGGCTTCCAGTAAGCCCTCACTGGTCTATCCCCCAGCACGTCAGCGCGCTTTCCTGGTCTCGTCGCTCTACCTGTCCATAGCAGCCGTTTTTCTGGCCTTTAGTCAGGCGACAATCACGGCCCCCATCTTTAATCCACCAGCGAATAGCTTCACAGGCTCCTTTACGGTCGCCAGCATTAATTCGCTTATAGAACGTAGACGGGAAACATTTACCGGGGCCGATGTTATATGGGCAGAAAGAAGCAATACCCGCTTTCTGTGGTTCGGTCAGTGGAACTTTTATATTTCGCTCAACCCACGCCAGCGCTTTATCGCGTTCAATGGCGTTTACCTGGGCGCATTTCTCAGCTGACAGCTTCATGCCCTGTACTACTGGCTTACCATCAACCATCGTGGCGCCACGGCAAATAGTCCAAAGCCCACCGCCGTCACGATACGCCTGATCGCTATTCCCCTCTTTCTCATCCAGAAACTGATCGAGAATCACGGGCGCGGAAGCCCCCGCAAGAATTAAACCAACGACCGCTGCACTCAGTTTATTCTTCAGCTTTGGTGGCACAGCCATTGCGCCGATCCTCCCGTTCTTTCCAGCGGAAATACCAGTTCACTGCACAGGTAATAACGGTGCATGCGATACCGACAATAATTGCCCAGTCGCTCAGGCTTAACCCTGCAATTCTGTCGGCCAACATCCAGGACACCTCTTTTGCTGTTTTAGCTGTTTCGGCATATGCCTTCGCTGATACACCGCAGCCGGTCAGCGTGGTTCCTGTTCCATATGAAAGTCTGCTGTAAATGGTGCTCATTCTGGTCATAGCCTCACCTCCGATTTTTCGGATGGCGCTGTGTGTGATGTAAGGGTCAGGCTGCACGGGCTGGATTTATCAACAAAGCACGTAGCGGATGATTCCCGTGAGCCTGAAATGAAAAATCCCCGGCGGGAAGCCAGGGATTGGATGTTTAGTGTTTTTTATTGCGGTGGCTGCAACGGCCCTTCTAGTACCTCAGCTTCACCGTTATGGCAGATGTCGTCACCTCTGGTTAGATGCCAGACTCCAGTGATCGTTTTACCTGTCTCCAGGTCTTCAAAAATCTCATTGGTAAAATATGCCACCTGAGTGGCCCCATTAAACTGGATCCAGTAAAACCCGTTATCCATATCCCCTCCTGTATGTATGGGGGAATTATACGGAACTAGTCTCAGAGTGGATTTAGAAATTCTTAAATCGCTATAAAGCAAAAAGCCCCACGGTGTTATCCGCAGGGCTTGAAAACTCACTTACTGCCAGTGCATACAACAATGGCACAATATCAGATTTACACGAAATATATGCTAATTAGTTCATTTCTGCAATACCTTTCTGATAATTTGCTGCCTTTTGTTGTGAACGTGATCGCGAAACATGAAGTAGCGCCTGGGAATCGAGTCCCTTATACAGGCTGATCATCGCATCGTAATGTTCCACGTAATTCTGAGACCAGTTTGTTTTATTAACGCCCACCAGCGCAGCCAGATCTCCATACTGATACGGATCCTTCCCGGATAATTCGCCTTTCACATCCTGCGCCGCCAGCCAGATGAGCTGCCGTAAACGGTCGGTGGTCTTCTTCGCCACCTTCTTTCCGGCCAGATATTCGCAGAATTTCGACCACGCCCACTGAGTAATCAGCACCTGATTATCCCAGCGCACATTCTCGCTATAGTTCCATAGCAGCCAGGCCTTTTGGTGTTCTTCGAGTGACATCAGCGCGCGGCGCCACGATGCGGTGGAGTATTCAACCGGCTGTACCAGGGGAATATGTGATCCCTTGGCATGCGACTGTTTGCCCGGTATCGGTGGGTTATCCAGCGTAATCATTTTCCCGGTCACTTCATCCAACACTCGAGGCTTTTTACGTTTAAACGTTCCAGTATCGAACTGTGCGTTCTCAAGCCACGCCATCAACTGCCCTTTCGTCGCACCACTTAAATCGGCGGTGGCCACCATCAACTGCTGGCGCACGTATTCAAGAAATTGAGTGTTCATACAGCACCGCCTATGGTTTTGATGTAGTTCTTCAGTATTCGGTAGTCCGTCAATACAGAGCCGGGAAAATGGTATAAGCGCAATCGCTGCCAGCGAACACGGAGGTGATCGGCAAGGTAGGTTTCGAATGTCACGCTGCCTCCTGCTTTTTCAGTTCTTTGAGTTTTGCGCGGTACTCGTCGCGGATCCGGATGTAATCGTCGCGTTTCCATTTTGGTAATTCATGTGGGCCCATCAGGGCATCAAAGCGGACCTGGCCGATTTTGCCGATTAGTGCTGGGCGATAAGAGAGCAGGTTTCCAGACAGATGGTTATTACAGGGGGCACACTGGCGGTGACAATTATCCTCATCAAAGCGCAGTTCTGGATTGGCACCAGTCGTGCGGAAGTGTCCTGCGTGATATTGTCCGTCGTGGTGGCGACCGCAGCTGATGCATGGCAAATGGCGATCCCGGTACCGGATAAACTCATTGAATGCCTGCTGTGCCTGTCGGATAAAATAACTAAGGGGCTTAACCGCCTGCCGACGCTCAGCCTGACGCTTACGTTCAACCTTCTTTACCCTCTTCTTTTCCCGCTGGGCTTCGGCCTTCGCGGTATCATTCGCTACTTTTCCGTAACGGCAGGCACAGTCAAACGAACATACGAACTGACCATCGCGAGTTGGATGGAACCATTTTTTACATACTGAACACTTGCGGCGAGGTAACTTTTTCAGAATGGCAGGCATTGTTGTCCACCTCCCTGAATGGCGTTTAACTCTCTACGATGCGCGTTTAGATAGCTATTCCAGTGT
The DNA here is from genome assembly GCF_025106035.1 of Citrobacter sp. XY323. Classification (NCBI taxonomy): domain Bacteria; kingdom Pseudomonadati; phylum Pseudomonadota; class Gammaproteobacteria; order Enterobacterales; family Enterobacteriaceae; genus Citrobacter; species Citrobacter sp. XY323. The sequence goes on along the minus strand of NZ_JANYUK010000002.1, from coordinate 299,033 downwards.
GCTTGCCGAATGATGGCGGCCTGCTCTTTCTGAAGGGCTAGCTCACGAATGGCTTTTCCTTTTCGGTTGTGATCCTCCCGGATAACTTCCCCCTTAACATGAAGGGCCTCGCATAAAGGGCAATAATCACGGGTCTCCATACCACCCGCTCTGCCTGAGAAAAAGATATTGCCGTGCCATGTTCCGCAGTCAGCGCACATCGGCGCGTCGCACGTGAAAATTCCCCGAGCATTGCTGAGGTGGTGGTTTTTGTCCTCATCAGCATCCCAGCCAATGATCCCATCGCATAGCAGGGTTGCAGGTTTACCGCAGAACAGGCATTTCGCTGATTTAGCCATGCTCACCCCCAGACCTTTTGCCGAAAGGTTCTTGGTGTACGCGCCGGATGCTCGCATTCAGGTAATTTTGCGCTGACAGTCCAGGTGATGTTGTCGCGATTCAGGCTGCGTTCTACCGTGGCGCCGCGGCGTCGGTAACAGGCAATTAGTTCGTCGGCCTGCTCGGTGGTGCATTCGTGATGGTGGAACCAGGAAAATTTCATCGCCATCACCCCGCAAAGCTCATAAGCTGCGCAGCAGCGTTTTCCGCTTCTCGCTGAGTCTTGAATGCCCGGGACAATACCCAGCGCCACAGAACATCGAGCGCGGCTTTGTAAAGTTGCTGGAACTCGGTTTCGTCCATGTTGGCGAAAGCTATGCTGCGGGGGTGTTTACGAAGAGTTCCGTCAGGTAGTTGAATTGCGTCGTAGTGGCCGGCCTCGACAATTACCCATGCACGGTACGCGTCAAAGGATTTACACAGGCTGATCCCATTGGTAATTCGGCGACTAGCTACCTGCTCCAGATACTGCTCGGCAGCATCGAAAAGAGCTGTTTCGCTTCCTCCGAATGAGGCAAGGTATTTGGCGTACCCGGTCACCAATTTACGCTCGTTGGAAGATATTGCCCCGCCGGTAGGTTCCCAGTATTCGAAACCGAGATTGAGTAATGCGAAGAAACGACGGTGAAAGGCAGGGTTGCGTACCTGCCGGAACTCGGCCACCAGCACAGCGCCGAGTTTGATTTTTGATTGCAGTAAATCGCTGGTCTCGGGCGTGGCCGGGATCAGGATTCCTGAGGACTGCTTGATTAGCTGTAACTGCGCCATGGTACTCTCCGTGGCGCATAAGGTTGTCAGTTGCTCATGCTGACACTGACATTATGTACAGTTGATATTGGAAAATCAATTTAAGGCATGCTGTATCTCATTAATTCCTGGTATTCTTGATTATCTTTTTTACATCGTTGCTTATCTTTAATAATTTTCGCTGTACATGCCGCTTCTGAATAACCAACAGAAACCGCATTTAGGAGCATGGATTTGACTATTTTTTCACACAAATCTTGTTTTGCTCTATCCGACGGTTCAAAACATACTGATTCTGTTGTTTTTTTATAATCAATTGAATCAATGTTTTCTGCTAATGAAGTTGAAATAGGCATAACTAATACCATGGTTAAAATCCATTTCATCTACTTGTTCTCCTCATTTAGATAGCGCGGTTAGGACGCTCTTGGTAGTTTCAGGCTCTGCTCGCGATAGTAGCGTACACGCTCCATGAAATACTTCGCAGTTACTCTGGCTGTTCCCTTGATACCTGCTCAGCGATAACAGGCATGTTCATGCGCTCTTTGTACGCTACGCCACTGGCAGCCAGGTCGACGTTAACCTTGTCCTGCTCTTCTTTCGATTTTGCTGTGAGGTTATGACCCGACATGACGAATCCCCCTCGATGCTTTGAGAGGGATTATAGGTCAGGCTGCTATTTGTTTCGACTGACAAAATTCCGGCAAATTAGCACGTACCAGTGCTTCAGCGAACGGCTGAGGAACTTCATTAGCTCAAGGTGGTGAAGAAGGAAACCGCCAAAGTGGAACTTCTGCTTAGGATAATTTATTGATAGAAGATCAGTGAATAAAATCAGTTGGGACAGGTGTGACGCCGGATGAAATAATTAACTCAGGAAGCTCGCTACCATTCAAAGTTCTACCCACGCCTACAGCGTATGTTTCACCGTTAACCTGTATTAGATGCACATCGTAAGAACGGTGGGACCCAGCTGAAGGTGGAGAGTTGTTACTACCAATCGACGCTTCGAAAAAATTCAACCGCTGCTTGAGTTCAGTATCCTCATAAATTTCACCATCACGTCCAAAGCCAACAAGTAAATATTTGATCATAGCCATGCTAACCTCAGTTCCAAGTCGTTTTTGACCTTCAATCGCTACCTAGTGGGTAACTCCCAATAACTCAGGAATAGATCAGTAGCTTTTGCCCTTAATCTCAAGAAATTTCCTTGCCTTAGATGAAGAAATCAGCACTCGATCAAAATTTCTATTTTTTTTCTCAATTATTGACATCCCTGCCAGGCCTTATAAGACGCGCACTTAGCGATTCTTACCCTTTTGCAAGCTCAATTTAACCTCAAAATCAACTATTGTGCTGAAAAGAATCCCTACTACAATGGGCATCAGGAAGCAAGATATAGCTAATGGAAGACTAAAAAACGCAATATGTTGCGTTTGGTTGGAAGGCTAAATGCGGATATGAAAAACCCGGCTGATTAGACCGGGTCTTCAATCGGTAACAGAGTTACAGCTCCGTTGCCGTGCCGTAAAACACTGGCGACTTGGAGTAGCTTAATCAAATGCAGCGCATTCTTCAAGTAACCAGGAACGCCCTGAAGCACTCTGGTACACCCAGTAACAACTTAGGGACTGATATAGCTGTGAATTTTTAGTCCGGGTTTCTGGTGATTCTTAAACCCCACCCCAACAATTAATCGTGCCGTAAAACACTGGCGACACAGTGAAAACTGCAAAGGCAAGCCCATGGGTGTTTGCAGCTAGGCGCGATAAAACTAAGAGAGTCCCATAATGGCTGACTTACTTATCAAAATCGTACCTCCGATTATCGTGATTGTTACTGCGATCATTGAGTACGTAAACCAGCGCCCGTAAGCATGGTATAGCCCAAAGGCCCAGAAATGGGCCTTTTCTTTTACGCAGCAATTCCCCTCAGGTTACACAGCTCAGGAAAATTAGCTCGCACCAACGCTTCAGCGAACGGTGGTGGCACTGCGTTACCGCAGCGCGCAACCTGTTTGTCTTTCGCGTACTTCTTAACGCTGTAGTCCTGAACAATGAGATACAACTAAGGAACATACAGCCTCATACCAAGATGTTCGGCACCCAGCATCAATTGACCTCAACACATAGCAAGAAGTTATTGCATTCGTTCTCAAAGTAAAACCACCTTGAAAAAGAGATATCATTTTGATATCTTCTTTGAAGGAACCTTTAGAGGTAAGGATTCATTATGACCTTAAGCACAGATGTTGATCGTGTGTTAACGTTCACCGAAAGACTTGAACAAATTTTAATAGAAATGGTCGAAAAACATGACCATTTCTTTGACTTCCTTCGAGTTCGGGGTGGACAAAATCTTCCCCAAACTGTTTCAGTAAAAAATGAAAAATTCAAAATTAGCATCCCATTGATTATGCTAATTTTGTTAATCACACGCTTAATAGTCTTCAAACTTGCGATTATGTATAAGCTCATAAGATCCAAAATGCTTGAAGTGAAAGCACTGTCTAAAGTAGGTCAAAACACGCATAACTATCTTTTTGATTTAGATACAGTTCGGAAATTGAACATTAAGGGGACCTTATGTCACGCATGAAAAAGCCTGACAGCTTCCTCCTTAGATTCAAAGAAGAAGATGGTATCAACGGTATCAGTTCTGAATCCTTTGAAAAACTAATGAAAGCTACTGGCATGAGTAAAACAGACCTCATGCATTTTGCACTCGTAAACTTAGTGGAAAAATACATCCCGGCTTATGAGCAAGATGATGGGCCCTTGACCGAAGCTCAATTCCGGACACTACATGAAAGATCGAAAACTAACCAAACGCCGGATGAGAGTTTCGAAATGCTATTGTAGGTATAAAAATGCATTCGAAAATAGAACCATTGCCAAAGACCGGCGATATTGTTTGGCTTCAACCATCTGAAGAATGGGGAGTTGATACTCCAAAAATGAGACCAGGCGTGGTATTAGGTGTATCGGAACTCAGGCATGAAATCATAGTTGCATTCGGTACGAGCCAAAAAACACACAAACTCTACCCATCAGAGTTTCTTATTCAAAAAGCTGATGGCGATGATGTTTTTGGTCTATCTGGGTTAAGCTACGATACTAAATTTGACTTAGCCAGAACATCTATCCTGCCTTTTACTACAGAGTTTTTCTCTAAGGCACCAAGAAAAAATAATGTCCCTTATCCAAAGCTTGGTAGCGTTCATATAACGTACTACAAAGCGATGTGCAAGGCGAAAAACAATAGTAAGTGACTTCTGAAGTGCTGTAGTATCCACTACAGCACAATTTACTAAGCAATCAATGAACTTACTATTTCAAATCATTCCCCCTGCCCCAATAGGATCTGATCGAGTTCGTCATCGGTTACTGGTGCTGACTCTGTTAAGTTGATTGTCATGCTGCGCCACCTTTAACGAAAATAATCCAATGGGTTTTGTCGTTCTTCCCAGTACGCTGGCCAATTGCAGGTTTCACATCTGTAAGCGTCAGAATCTGGCTAACTGGGATCTGCGTTTCATTCCATTTGAATATGAGAACGCCGTGTGGCCGCAGTACGCGGAAAGCCTCTTTGAACCCGGTTCTCAAATCAGAACGCCACGTTTTTTTATTCAGTCGCCCGTATTTTTTACCCATCTAGGCAGACTGGCCCACGCGCTCGAGGTGCGGCGGGTCAAACACCACAACCGGAAAAGAAGAATCAGCGAACGGCAGTGAACGAAAGTCGGCAATCAGGTCGGGGCTGATAACCAGGCGTCGACCGTCGCACAGTTCGTGCTCTTCGGCACGGATATCAGTGAACACGGCGCGGGTGTCCCGCTTGTTGAACCAGAACATGCGGGAACCGCAGCACATATCGAGAATCGCCGTGTTGTCGGTCATACTGATGTTCTCCCGTAAAACGCCAGTACACGCTGCATAGCCGGACTTGTGCGGCATACTGATGTGACCATGTTTTTGTTCATGTTCGATTTGAGCTGCTTGATATTCTGCTCCCCACCAGGCTGAAACATGTAGACAGGGCGATGCGGCTCGCCTGTGCGGATTACTACCGCTCTGCGTACCAGGTGAAGCAGCAGGTTGTGTGCCTTCTTGCAGTCACACCCCAGCAGGTTCTGAACCTGACGCGGGGTTATGGTCTGGTTAACCCGAAGGAAATCGACAATTGCCCACAGTGATTTGCTTGCCATAGTGATTTCCCCCATTAGACCAGACCGGCGTTTTTGCGTTGTTTGTACTGAGCCATCAGCATCTCTGCCGGTGTTGGGCCAGTAGCTGCTTTCGGTGCAGCAAGTGCGCAACGGATTGGCGGTACCGGCTTACCGGACAGTGCTCGCTTTTCCCAGTCATGCAGGATGTCACCAGCGGCTCGGATAAGTTCCTTCTCACTGAACTGTCCCTCTGTTCCACGACGGCGAAGCTCTAGGCAGACGTGGTAATACAGCGGGTTTTTATCCTTCCATGGGAACTGCTCACTGATTGGATAGCGAAAAACAAGTTTCCGCCAGCGCCAGTATTCGCTCATGATGTCGTCCACGCAGACCCCCAGCGCACCACTCCCCTCACGGCACCACGAAATAAACTGCCCCGGTGACGGCCAGAACGGTGACTGGCTGGATCGGGCTTTCTGCATCCCGGCGGAAAGTTGCTCACGGGAGGTGATGCCTGACTCAGCAAAAGCCGCGATCCATTGCTGCTTTGCAACGCGAATATCAGCGTCAGTACGTAGGTTCGTCTGAGTGGATGCTGGGAATACCTGCATGAGGTTTTCAAAAAGCATATCCACCAGCTTTTCAGCATCAGCGTTAACAACCTTGCGTCCGTCGTAAGAATCTCCAGCCATGCGCGATAGCATTTCGCTGTCGCGATTCTGAATTGCACGATAAAGATCCGGGGTCATAAAAATTTCTCCCATGCTTCAGGACTGTTCCAGTGCGGGTCAGTTTCGGATTTGTTTGCGCTGACATCTGTGCGTGGCTTACGGGTAGTGTCTTCGCTGTGAAGGGTTAACGTATCCCACTTGGCGCGGAGCTTTGCGGGGGAGAGAATATTTTTGTACCAGAACGAGTCTTTGCAGGCCCATCGGAACAACTCACAAATCTCTTTGTGGGTGCGTCCGTCCAGTTGGCGCATCAGGCGTATATCATTCGCCCAGCCAGTCATGTTCGGTTTTTTCAGGGATGGTTTGGTGATATCGCGCAGTGCCAGCATCCACTCTGCACAACGGAGATCGTCAGATGTCCCCCACTTGTCACCTTTCGGAGTCTGGACAACTGCATCAGGAACAATTTTTGAAATTCTCTGACGTACATTAAATACGTTAGTATTTAATATTACTTCTTGTTCATGATTCTCGGGCTTAAGCGCGCCCTTATGCTCGGGGTTATGCTCGGCATCAACTCCCAAAGCCTCGCCATTGCTGGGTTCGTTATGCGCGGGGCTATGCTCGCTGTTATGCGCGGCGTTATTCGCGGGTAAATCGTCCATTTTTTGAGCGTAATGCGCGAAATTTATGATGGTAATTACAGTGCCTTTTCTCTTCTCACCAGCGGTTGAAATCATCCCTTCTTTCACGAAAAGAGACAGCATTCGATCCACTGCATGACGGCTGGTTGGCTCCCCATTTCGGTCGCATAATTTCAGCCCGAGATCTGCCGACGTGGTCACCAGTTGTCCGGTTTGTAGTGGCCACTGCCGGCCTTTAAAGTTTGCCGTGTAGGGCTGGCGGGCGGCGCCCAACAGAAGGTTCTCCCACAGAGTGCGCAGGAAAACATCTTTAGCCCAGGGCTTCTTCAGTACACTCCGGTACAACGGGATGAATCCGGTCTTCTGGTTCTCCATCGGGTTGCTCCTGACGGCGGTACGCGCCGCAAAATCGGCGAAGGCGACATTCGACATAGCTATGCCTCCCTTGCCTGGTATTTTGAAAAACTCTTTGTCATAATGACCTCGCAATGAGTCCACAACGAATTGCACCTGAAAGCCGTTGGTGTTCGCGCACCACGGCTTTCGCCATTTTTGAACCGGTCATATAGCCCCCAGCATCATCTCCACCATCTCGATCAGTGGGCCGGTTAAGCCCGGGTCAACGCGATACATCTCCACGATCCCCTCACTCAGCTCTTTCAGCTTCTGATGCCGTGGCGCATTCATAGCGACGGCAATCTTCGCTTCGCTGGTTTCTTTCTCCAGCCGAGCCAGACGGGCCATAACGTTGTCTTCTGGTAGCAGGCGGTTACGGAACTCGAGCGGCATAACAGCAAGAATTGCCGGAGTTAGCTGGCGAACGTTTTCGCGGTACCGTTCGCTGTTGAAATGGTTGTCCAGGAAGCGGAAAAGCTTCTGGCGCGCCCGGCTGATATCCTCCGGGAAGCTGATATCGATCCCGCCCTGCTCCCGGTATTCGTTGATGATCAGCGCTGATACCACGTCCTGATTGTCCAGCGCCGACGACCAGGCGCGGACCGCATCACGGATCTTTTCGTGGTCTGGCGCCGCTTTTCTTTGAGCGCGGTTTATCATCGCTCCCGGGTGTATTCCGGTATTGTGTTGAGACGCAAGTGATTGCATTTGCTTTCCCTTTCGTGGTTATAGCCGCCGGTCAGACGGCATGGTTGTCAGGGTGTGGAAAGATGGACGGCAGATCCGGGCGGAATTCGTGAGCCTGGATTTCACCACCAACCGCTTTCACCAGTTCAGGAACGTGGACCGGGGAGATGCGTTTCTTTCCGTTAAGCCAGTCACAGATAGTGGACTGGGCTTTACCACAACGTTTTGCCAGTTCTTTCTGGCTGCCAGCGATGGCGATCGCTTTCTCTACTGCGGAGTTCTTCTCTACTGTTAGGGCCTTCATAATCACCTCAGCTATCAGCCTAAAGCGATTATGTTTATCACTTTAGCGAATGTCAATCGCATAAGCGATTTTTTGCCAAATAATCGCTTGAGCGATAGAGTTAAAGGAGTCATTAACAGAGGTGAATATGGGATTCTCGGAGCGCTTGGCGCAGGCAATGAAACATGCTGGATATACACAGGGCCGATTAGCCAAAGATGTCGGTATGGCTCAGTCCAGCGTTAATAAACTACTGAAGGACGCGAGTGGATCTCGTAAGACCGTTGAGATCGCCTCTGTTCTAGGTGTACGGCCGGAGTGGCTGTCTACTGGTGAGGGGGTAATGGCTTCAAGTGTTGCGAATGAATCTACAGCGCCATACCAAGTTAAACCGTCACTAAATGGGATTTACCGCGTGGATGTACTCGACGTTAAAGCCAGCGCTGGTCCCGGTGCTCTAGTCACCAGCGACTTCATTGAAACTATCCGGGCCATCGAATACACGACTGAACAGGCGCGCGCTTTGTTCGGTAACCGACCAGCTACACATGTTAAAGTTATAACCGTTAACGGCGATAGCATGGACGGAACCATTTCACCAGGCGATCAGATTTTCGTTGATATTGGCGTTACACATTTCGACGGAGACGGTGTTTATGTATTCGTCTTTGGTAAGACTCTCCACGTTAAACGCTTACAGATGCAACGTGATCGACTGGCAGTTATTTCTGATAACCCTATTTATGAGAAATGGTACGTTGAGCCAGAAGATGAAGGCATCTTTTACGTGATGGCAAAAGTGCTTTTAAGACAGTCGATCGACTACAAACGGTTCGCATAATCCGTACCTCTGGTTTATGTATCTTAGATTTAGATCAAGTTCTATGTATTTATCGTTACGTACTAACCATTTAGAATTAGGATATTTCCTACAATAATCAAGGTGGATAGCTCTATCATGAAATGGATAAAAGTTGTAATTGCTGGTTCTTTACTCGTATCTACCACAACTTTTTCAGCTGAGTGGTTAGCCTCTTACAACAACGATGAGATGCGCGGAACTGCAACAAAATTTCTGCAAACAGAATCTGACAACGCTGTAGATTTTGATTTCCCTTACAATGGCGGTTCGAAGATGACTTTAGTTCTTCGATCACCAAAAACAGAATTGAAGGGTGACCAAAAAGCTGAAGATCTAAAGCCTAATGAAGCAATGTTATTGATAAGCAAAGGGCAGTTCAGTTGTAACTCTTACGACGGTTGCGAAGTTTCAGTTAAGTTCGACAATGAAAAAATTCAGAAATATAAAATGAGTCCTGCCGAGAACGGTCGTTCAGATGTCATTTTCTTTGATAATTCCAACAGTTTTATTAAAAGCATCTCCAATCACAAGAAACTCATTATTGAGGCGGATTTCTACCAGGCAGGGCCAAAGCAATTCAAATTCAACCTAGAAGGTTACTCGACACCTAAACAAGGATAACAACAACCCGCTCCGGCGGGTTTTTTATTACCCGCAAACCTACCTTCCTCAATTCCGATTGTTTCACACCCAACTCCTATCGCTTTTTTCGTATTTCGTTAAAAAAATATCGCTTTAACATTCAATTAATTATCACTTTAGTGATGTCTAATATCGTTTTGGCGATTGATCCAAGCAATCGCTTTAGCTATTATTACTCCATCGAAACGAAACATCGACAACTGAGCGAAGTTAGCCAGCTACGAAGTGGGGATTCGGTGAGACGAACGCCGTCCACGGACTGTTCGTCCAACTTTAAGCAATGCGCATAAGGTTTAACGCTCAGCTGGCCGGCTATAAGGCAAACAAGAGGAAATCATCATGGTTCATCAGCACTACGGTACACAGACAGTAAACCGCGGCGCAGTTCAGCCGGGGATGCTCGTCAAACACAAAGACTCAACCTGGACAGCATCAGCTAACGCTCGCGGACGTTTGTATCTGCATCGCGGCGTGGAGATGACTTACACCAAGGATTTGCTGGTTGAAGTTTATCTGAACGGTCTGGGGCATGGACTCAGCCACTAGCGGAGGTCGTCATGGTAGACAAGAAATGCGGTTACTGCGGCAAGCCGGTTAAACCGGAAGAAGTAATCAAAAGCACACTTCTCTATCGCAACGGCTCACAGCTGGCGCGCAAAGAGAAAGAGTATTGTTCCAAACGTTGCGCTTCGCACGATCAGATGGCCCACGAGTCCTAACGTAAAAACCCGCGCAAGGCGGGCCTGTACGTCCGGTGCTTCCGACCAAAGTTACACCGGAATTTATACAAAACCAAAAACACACCCAATGGGCGCTATCAATGGTCCGGGGATTCTAACACCCAAAAAAGAGGATCTCACATGGAATTCTTTTATGTGGTTAAAGCCACTCAGAAATCCGGAAAGCAAGATGCAGTGGTCTGGTTCACTGCAAAAACTGAGGCTCGCGCCAACCTGATGCTGGATGTTGCTCTGGAAGACGCTGGCATCGAAACGGGCCGTGGTAAGGACTACACCAAACCAATTCGCACTGATTTCCCGGTTGTTGACGGTCTGCCAAAAGAAGGTGAAGTTGATTTCACCTGGTGTGATCGTTACGAACTGGCCGAAGACCAGCGCACCTGGAATGTGAAATTGAAAGCTGATGATGCGGCACAGGAAGAAAACCACCAGACAGATAACAATGTCGTTGATGGTGAAGTCGGTACTGAAGAGCAATCTCAGCAGACAGAGCAACCGAACCTAATCGTCGTTGCCACCCTGCCATTCCGCCAGCGCGTACTGGCTCAGTTCATCGGTGATGGTGAATATCTCTATCACGTAGATGCCGTGCAGAAAAACGAGATTGTCCGCCTTGAGATGGACACCGATGACGCGTACGTCCAGAACCTGCTGCTGGCTGCTGAAAACGTAGAACCATTTAAGAAAGCACAGGAAATCGATATACACAGAGTGGTGAATGACCTCAAAAAGGCATTTCCTAATAATGGTAAAACGCCGGAACTGGGGCTGGTCATCCGCTTTTTTAGAAAATGGTTCGACACCCCTCATATTGATCGTGGCCTGCTTGTAAAAGAATGGTCAACCGGAAACCGCATCAGCAAAGTAGTGTCACCGGAAACAAAAGAGAAAAAAGAAGAGTTGCCTCCAGTTCCGGCAGAACGCTACAAACGCGCCGTTGCTCAAACAGTTTATAACCTGAATGTTGAATCCTGTATTGCCCGTATGTATCCCGACGCGGAACCTGGTTCAGTCACGATCGAACAGTTAAAAGCGGCGAAAAATCTCATCGATTCTCGGGATGATGTGCAGGCAAAAGTCATCAAAGTCATTTCTCATATTAACGACATCCTTGAATACGATGCCCTCTCCATTTTCGGCGTCACTCGCGCTATTGACTGGACTGACTGCCTGAATATCGGTCCTGTAATACTTCGAGATCAGGCGCGTAAGTGGCTGGCAGAGAACGGCATCTATTCCAACGGTAAGAAGTCGAACGGCTATAGCGAATGGGAGGAAGATCCACGCGCGGCTCGCCACTCCGAAACCCAATCTAAGGAAGAAATTGGTAAGCAACTTGCTGCTCAGCGTGGAGAGTTCGTCGAAGGTATCAGCGACCCTGACGATCCGAAATGGGTAAAAACTGAGACAAGCCAGCACTCTACAGAAACAGAACTGGTTAAAAATGTCGGCAACGGAATATTCGACGTTACGGCTTTGCTTCAGAACTCAGCAACTCATGGCACGAAAAAGGCTACGGAGACCACCAGCGATGTGCAGGTTCAAGAAACTGTCAGTGATGAAAAACAGGCTGGTGATGAAGTGCAGTCAGGCGAAAGCAGTCTGGAAACTGGTGAAGAGTCACATACCAGCCAGCAGGCCGATGTAAACCAGAATACGGATTCTGTCGCCCAAAATAGCGATTCTGTAAACCAGACTGAACCAGTTTTGGCGCAAACCGAGCCAGAAGCGCAATCTGACGAACCAGCTGTTGTTTACCCTGCTTACTTCGAGCCAGGCCGCTATGAAGGTCTGCCGAACGAGGTTTATCACGCGGCCAACGGTATCAGCTCTACCCAGGTGAAAGACGCACGTGTTTCGCTGATGTACTTCAATGCGCGCCACGTAGATAAAACCATTATCAAAGAACGCTCTTCTGTACTGGATATGGGTAACCTGGTGCATGCACTGGCGTTGCAGCCAGAGCAGCTCGATGAAGAATTTAGCGTTGAACCCATAATTCCGGAAGGCGCATTTACCACCACGGCAACGATCCGCGCGTTTATTGATGAGTACAACGCCAGCCTGCCAGCGCAACTGAGTGCAGACGACATCAAAGCTTTGTTAGAGGAATACAACGCCACTTTGCCTGCACAGGTGCCGCTGGGTGGTTCAGCCGAGGAAACCGGCCAGAGCTATATGTCGCTGCCCGAAGAGTACCAGCGTATCGAAGCGGATCAGAAACAGACCGCTGCGGCGATGAAAGCCTGCATCAAGGAATACAACGCCACTCTGCCTGCACAGGTGAAAACCAGCGGTAGCCGCGATGCATTACTCGAGCAGTTGGCAATCATCAATCCTGACCTTGTTGCACAGGAAGTGCAGAAGCAGGCGCCGCTTAAAGTGTCCGGTACCAAAGCAGATCTGATTCAGGCCGTAAAGTCTGTTAACCCGAACGCCGTCTTCGCCGACGAGCTGTTGGATGCGTGGCGCGAGAATCCGCATGGGAAAGTGCTGGTCACCCGCCAGCAACTGAGCACTGCACTGAGCATTCAGAAAGCCCTGCTCGAGCACCCGACCGCGGGCAAATTGCTGACACATCCGAGCCGCGCCGTTGAGGTGAGCTACTTTGGATTTGACGACGAAACCGGACTCGAAGTTCGTGTGCGCCCGGATCTGGAAATCGACCTGGACGGCGTGCGCATCGGTGCCGACCTGAAAACCATCAGCATGTGGAACGTTAAGCAGGAAGGTCTTCGCGCCAAACTGCACCGCGAAATCATCGACCGTGACTACCACCTGAGCGCGGCAATGTATTGCGAGACAGCTGCGCTGGACCAGTTCTTCTGGATTTTCGTCAACAAAGACGAGAACTACCACTGGATCGCCATCATCGAGGCATCAGCCGAACTGCTGGAACTGGGCATGCTCGAGTACCGCAAGGCGATGCGCGCTATCGCTACCGGCTTCGACACTGGCGAATGGCCAGCGCCGATCACCGCTGATTACACCGACGAACTGAATGACTTCGACCTGCGCCGCCTTGAAGCGCTGCGTACTCAGGCATAAGGGGAAAAGAACATGTCTACTGCAATTACTACCAACGAAAACAAGACGCAAATGATCGATAACATCTCAATTTTGACTAATGGGGAACTTTTCGACCGCCTACGCACCTTGTCGACAGTGATGGCAAATAGTGGCGCTTTTGTACCTGACCACTTCCGCGGAAAACCAGATGCCTGCATGGCTGTGGTCATGCAGGCCGCACGATGGGGTATGGACCCGTTTGCCGTAGCTCAGAAGACCCACATCGTCGGTAATAGCGGAGTATTGGGTTACGAAGCTCAACTGGTTAATGCGGTTGTTACCAACATGTCGCCTACAAAAGATCGCCTTCATTACGATTGGTTTGGCCCATGGGAAAACATCATTGGTCGATTTGTAGAGAGAACCAGTTCTAAAGGCAATAAGTACATCGCGCCTGGTTGGGATTTAAAAGATGAGGCCGGTGTAGGAATTCGGGTGTGGGCAACTATGAAAGGCGAGGATGAACCACGCGAACTGGTACTCATGCTCTCTCAGGCTCAGGTTCGTAACTCGACACTATGGGCAAGTGATCCGCGTCAGCAGCTTGCTTATCTCGCGGTAAAGCGCTGGGCTCGCTTGTACTGCCCTGATGTGATTCTCGGTGTTTACAGCGCCGATGAAGTCGAAGAACGAGAAGAAAAAGTTATTAACCCTGGCTCAGCCCAACGAACGAGCGTTGCTGAAATCGCATGTGACACCGTCACAACCACGCAAAGCGCACAGGAATCATCGGTAAATATCGACTCACTGGCTGATGATTTCCGCGAACGCATCGATGCCGCTCAGGATGTTGATAGCGCAAAAGCACTGCGCGCTGATATCGAAAGCGCGAAGGCCACGCTCGGATCTGCCCTGTTCACCGAGCTGAAGAATAAGGCAGTGAAACGCTATTACTTGGTTGATTCACGTAACAAGGTTGAAGCCGCGATCAACTCCCTACCGTCTCCGGACGAACCGGATGCAGCTGAACGGTTTGGGGAAGTTGAGCGAGTTCTTGCAACGGCGAAACGTCATCTGGGCGACGAGCTGCACGATCAGTTCAGCATCATCCTGGCGGATATGAAACCGGAATACGTGGCCTAAGGGAGGCGGGAGGCTTCGCCCTCCCACTGAGGAGATGTAATGCGACTGATTAACCGAGCCAATCAGCAATCCCCGTTAGCGCGTCAGGCATGCGACATAGCACTGGCCACTCATGCAGAACGTTACGGCGACTATGGCCGCAGCAAGATGAAAGAGACGTACACGGTGAGAGTTGAAGGCGTAAAGGTCTGGGTTGAGGTAGTTAACCGTAAGGCGAGCTACGTGGCCACGGCAATGACAGGTATGCGCCGGTTGCGCGCTCTGCCAGGTCAGGTGAGTTGATAACGATATTTCATTAACAGTTTTCCGGCAGCTCTATAATAAGTTGCCGGAAGCCGGAGGTAGTATGGCCAAGCTTCTTAATCTGCTGGAATGGGCGAATTCAACTTATTCAACCCCTCCGTCTCTTTCAACACTTCGCCGCTGGGCGCGGGAGGGGCGCATTTTCCCTGCCCCGGAGCTTCACGGCAAAGAATATAAGGTTCAGCCTGACGCCATCTATGTGGATCCGAGCAAAAAGAACCTTCGTCACAAAGCAAAACACCTAGCGCTGCCAACTGGCGGCACTCTACTGGAGAGACTGACTCATGGCGAAAAGGCCAGTTCGTTACGACGCTAACCTGCCCCGTAACCTGACCTATCGTAAAAGAGACAGGCTTTATAGCTGGCGAAACCCGATTACCGGTCAAGAGTTATCTCTTGGCCGGATCGACAGAAAGGACGCCATTTCTCAAGCCATCGAAGCCAATAACTACATCGAACAGAATTACCTTCCATCAGCGCTGCTGGACCGCATAAAGGAAACACCCACATTTACGGTGAAAGCGTGGCTCGAGCGCTACGAAGTAATTCTTGAGCGAAGAGAATTGAAGCCCAACACGATGAAGGTCAGGCGCAATCAGATCGCCACTATCAGTGATGAATTCGGACGTATGCCGTTATCGGCGGTCAGCACGAAGGACGTATCTACTTTTCTGGAAAGTTACATACTCTGCGATAAGAAAAGCATGGCATCCGGGCTGCGTTCGGTGTTGTTGGATATTTTCAGGGAAGCGATTGTCGAGGGGCATATTGAAAGAAATCCGGCAGAGCCGACAAGAACGCCGACGCCCAAAGTGAAGCGTGAGCGTCTTTTGCTTGAACAGTTTGAGATAATAAGGGATGCCGCAACCGCCCATTCCGAATGGGCTGCAAATGCATGTGACCTGGCACTGGTCACCGGGCAAAGAAGAGAGGACGTATCGTTGTTCAGATTCAGCGATATCAGGGATGGAAGGTTGTTTGTCACGCAGGAAAAGACAGGTCACAAATTGGCGTTGCCACTTGATTTGCGACTGGACTCTGCTGATTTGGTACTGCAGGATGTTATCGACCGTTGTCGTAAAAACAACCCGTCAGACTTCATGATTTATTCTTCGGTAAGGCGTGGCGGTAGGAAGCCTGGTCCGTTAACTCCGGACGGAATCACTCAAGCGTTTTCCGATATCAGGGATTCTACAGAGTTAAAGTTTGGCCCCAACCCTCCTCCGTTCCATGAAATCAGGAGTTTGGCGAGTAGACTCTATGAAAGGGAGCGCGGAGAGGATTTCGCACAGAGGCTGCTGGGGCATAAAAATTTAACAATGACCAAAAAATACCTAGACGCACGTGGTGCAGAATATGTTATGGTTTAGACAGGATATGGAAATTTCGAGTAATTTTCGTGGGATTTCGTGAAAGCACCGGAAAAACCTAACGAAAACAAGAATATAAAAAGAGACCGAATACGATTCCTGTATTCGGTCCAGGGAAATGGCTCTTGGGAGAGAGCCGTGCGCTAAAAGTTGGCATTAATGCAGGCTAAGTTACCCTGCCATTTAAGAATAGATGACAGCGCCAGGTTTTCCAGTCCGCGACTAAAGTGGCCTGAAAAAAAGGACGATTGTCACACATCCAAACGTAAAAACCGCAAGTTCTCCTGAGAGAGACTTGCGGTTTTTTATTGGAAATCAGAACGCTACATCTGACAATTAGCAGAGCTTTTCTGCACGCTCCACAAACGGTGCGAGGCTCATTTTTTCGCCCGGTTTCGCCGGGTCGTCAATCTGGATAATCTCGATCGGCTTCGCCGTAGTTTTCCCACTCTCTACCTGCTGTCTGGCAACATCATTCAATGGGTATTGCACCAGCGTACTGGGATTGATGACATACAGCGCGTTACCAGGACGGCAGGTCAGCATCACCTCTTCCCGATTAAACGCCCACTTATCTTTGCCAACCTCAAAACGGCTGACGGTGATGACCTGTGGCGCAGCCAGCGCGGCCCCTGAACTTGCCAGTAGTAATAACGAGATAATGATTTTTTTCATGCGTTTCGCCAATCCATCAATCAGAAAGGTTCGAGGGTTGCAAACAGGCTGACAATCGCCAGCACAACGGCCCCAATTCCCCATTCCAGCTTAGTCATCCAAACAAAATAGAGTGTCATACTGCGGTTATCCTGCCGCATGCGTGGTACCAGAACATACCTATTCACCAGCGCAATCGCCACCATTAGCATCACCAGAGCACCTTTTAACAAAAGCAGTTGCCCGTAAGCCATGTGCCAGGGAACAGAAAAACCGACAATAAACAGCGCATTCATGATACCGGTAAGTAAAACTCCGATAACGAAAAGATGCCCGTAGCGGGAGAAACGCATCATAGTATTGATGGCCTGTTCCCGCCAGCGGCCTTGCGCCATTTGCATACAGTAAAGTACGGGCAGCAAACCGCCGAACCAGGCGGCAGCGCATACCAAATGCAAGGCGTGGTTAACCTGCTGGATTGCACCAGCGATACCGCTATGCAGCGTCGCGTGTCCGACGCCAGCCAGCAAAATAAACTGCGCAATCGTCAGCATTAACAGCAGTCGCGGCATGCTGCGCGGTACTATAATTACCACCACCAGCGTGACCAGCGCGAGGATAATCTGCCATAACCAGACGCCGCCAAACTGCGTTTGCAACACGGCGCCCCATACGTCACCAGAGATAACATCCCGCCAGCCTGAGCCCATTAAACCACCCTGGATCGCCAGCATCAGCGTCGCGCTAATAAAGCTCCACGCTGCGGCATGTCGTTGTAGACGCAAAAAACGACGCATCATTAAACGACGAACCGAAACGGGAGCCAGCCATGCGCCGTAGAGCGCACAGCCAAACACCAGCATCAACGTGGTAAAATGGATAAACCGTAGTGCAACCCAGGTAAATTCCAGCATCGGTTATTTCACGCTAAAGGTATATTGCCCCTTTGTCTTATGGCCATCCACGGAGACGACGTGCCAGTCGACAGTATATTTTCCGGCCTCAAGCGTTTGAGCAAGCGGAATAATCAGTTGTGTTTTGTCCTGTTCACTGCGTGATGCCTTGCCCGTTTTGATCTGTTCTTTGTTTGGGCCTGTTAGCGTTGCGCCGCTGAATCCCGGCTCGACACCTTCAGAGAAATTCAGCGTCAACGCCTGAGGAGATACCGCAACATCGGCATTAGCCGCCGGGCTTTGTTTCGTCAGGTGAGCATGAGCCAGGGCGGCGGGAGTTGCCAGAAGGCTGGCGAGTACGATGAGAGCGTTGCGAAGCATAGATGCAGATGAAGCCATTTCAACTATTCCTTTTTGTTATGTCTAATCTATAGAGAATAACCTTCTACAATGATCGAGTCGAGAATCATCATTTCGGTCTTGCCATTAATGCACACTCTTAGTAACTTTGCGCGCCGAAAGACAGAGAAAAGGAGAAGCCCATGAACATCAATCTGGCCAAACTTGAGCAAGCTGAAATGGATAAGGTCAATGTTGACCTGGCCGCGGCGGGTGTCGCATTTAAGGAGCGATACAACATGCCGGTTGTTGCCGAAGTCGTTGAGCGTGAACAGCCCGAACATTTACGCGACTGGTTTCGGGAAAGACTGATCGCGCACCGCCTGGCATCCGTTTCCCTTTCACGTTTACCCTACGAGCCTAAAGTTAAATAAAACTTATATTACGTTACGATTCCTTACATGATGCCTGCTACAGTATAAGTATATTCTTAATCTATACTTTAAAGATGGTTGTAGACACTATGAAAAGGAAATCATTATGTCGCACTGGAAAATCGCAGCAGCACAGTACGAACCTCTTCAAACCTCAGTTACCGAACATGTCGCGCATCACCTGCAATTCATTCAGGCAGCCGCTCAATGCCAATGTGAATTGCTGGTTTTCCCCTCCCTTTCCCTGTTGGGTTGTGTTGATGAGAATGACGCGCTCCCTGCCCCACCCGATGAAGCGTTGTTAGAACCTCTCGCGCATGCAGCCGTGACTTATCGCATGACGATTATTGCGGGGCTATCGGTAGAACATAACAATCGGTTCGTAAAAGGTATCGCGCTTTTCTCTCCCTGGATGACCTCCCCCTTAATGTTTCATCAGAGCCACGGGGCCTGTATCGCCAGACAGCAAAATGCCATCAGTGTTGTGGATAGCCAGCCGGAAGGTATCGATATCGACCCGGCGTACTCGCTATTCACCAGCAGTCAGTCTGTCAGTGAGCCCGAATTGCTCTCCTCCACATCTCGTCTACAGAGTTTCTCGCATAAATTTGCCATTGCGGTATTAATGGCCAATGCGCGTGGCAGCAGCGCGTTATGGGATGAGCAAGGTCGATTGATTGTTCGCGCAGACAGCGGTTCCTTACTCTTAACCGGTCAACGCACGCCACGGGGTTGGCAAGGTGATATCATTCCTTTACGCTAATCGTTTTGGGTCAGGAGCATGGCATGTTGCGCATAATAGATACGGAAACCTGTGGTCTGCAGGGAGGCATTGTTGAGATTGCTTCTGTCGATGTGGTTGACGGAAAAATAGTCAACCCCATGAGCCACCTGGTGCGTCCTGACCGCCCCATCAGCCCTCAGGCGATGGCAATTCATCGCATTACGGAAGCGATGGTGGCCGATAAGCCGTGGATTGAAGATGTCATCCCCCAATATTACGGCAGCGAATGGTACGTGGCGCACAATGCAAGTTTTGATCGCCGCGTATTACCCGACATGCCCGGGGAGTGGATTTGCACCATGAAACTCTCCCGTCGTTTGTGGCCAGGAATCAAATACAGCAACATGGCGCTGTATAAATCGCGCAAACTGAGCGTGCAGACTCCAGCTGGCCTGCATCATCACCGTGCCCTGTACGACTGCTACATCACCGCGGCACTGCTGATCGACATCATACAAACGTCAGGCTGGTCAGCAGAACAGATGGTCGATATTACCGGCCGTCCTGCGTTACTCACTACTTTCACTTTTGGTAAGTATCGCGGAAAACCTGTATCAGAAGTGGCTGAACGTGATCCGGGCTATCTGCGCTGGTTATTTAATAACCTCGACAGTATGAGCCCGGAGCTGCGCTTAACGCTGAAGCACTATCTGGATAACGCCTGAGCAGACGCCTGCCCAGGCAGTGTCCCCTGCGCCAGTCCGATCAAAAACGCGTATTCCAGGGCCACGCCTTCGTATGATTTAAAACGCCCGGATTTTCCGCCATGCCCGGAATCCATATCCGTGCAGAGTAACAGCAGACGATCGTCCGTTTTCAGCTCACGCAGTTTTGCCACCCATTTTGCCGGTTCCCAGTATTGCACCTGGGAGTCGTGTAATCCCGTCGTAACCAGCAGATGAGGATAAGCCTGCGCTGTAACATTGTCATACGGGCTGTAGCTTTTCATGTAGGTGTAATACTCTTCGTCCTGCGGATTCCCCCACTCTTCAAACTCACCGGTCGTCAGGGGAATGGACTCATCCAGCATCGTGGTCACCACATCGACAAAAGGCACTTGCGCAATGACGCCATGGAAGAGTTCCGGGCGCTCATTAATGGCAACACCCATTAACATTCCTCCGGCGCTCCCCCCCATGCCATAACACAGCGAAGGCGCGCCATAACCCATTTTTAGCAGCGCGTCGCAGACGTCGAGGTAGTCATTGAAGGTATTTTTCTTGAGCAGAAACTTACCGTCTTCGTACCACTGCTGTCCTAACTCGCCGCCGCCACGCACATGAGCAATGGCATAAACAAAGCCGCGATCCAGTAAGCTCAAGCGGCTGCTGCTGAAATCGGCGTCCATGCTGGCGCCATACGAGCCATAGCCGTAGACCAGTAACGGGTTTTTCCCTTTCAGGAAATACTTTTGATGGTAAACCAGCGAAACCGGAACCTCGGTGCCATCACGCGCGGTGATCCAGACGTGTTCGCTACGGTAGTTCGCCGCATCAAACCCTGGGACCTCCGTCTGTTTGAGTACGCGACGTTCTCCGGTGTCCATATCCAGTTCAAACAGCGTGTCCGGTGTGGTCATGGAGGAATAGCCATAACACAGACGCGATGTCTCAGGTTCTGGATTATAGGCAAGCCATGTCACATACGCCGGATCATCAAAAGCGATGCCGACCACTTCGCGCGTTTTACGATTAATCTGTCGCAGGCTGGTTAAGCCCCGCTGACGCTCTTCCACCACCAGCCAGTCTGTGAACAGCGTAAAGCCCTCCAACATGACGCTGTCGCGCGGCGGGATCAGCGTCTCCCAGGCTTGTTCATCACGCACACGGGTACGGTACAGGCCGAAGTTTTTACCCTGACGGTTGGAACGCAGATAAAACGTATGCTGATAGTGATCGAGGCTGTACTCGTGATCTTTGCGTCGCGCTAAAAAGACTAACGGCTCGGCATCCGCCAGTTCTGCGTCAAGCAGCAAAACCTCACTGGTGGTCGCGCTGGCGATATGAATAACCACATAATGTAACGAGGTCGTTTTATGTAGACTGACATAAAACATGTCATCGGCTTCTTCATACACCAGCTCATCCAGTGATGACGGCGAGCCGACGGTATGCCGCCACACTTGATACGGGAGCAGCGTCGTTGCGTGTTTGCGCACGTAATAGAAGGTTTGCGAGTCATTCGCCCAGACCAGATCCGCTTCAACGTTTTCCAGCACTTCCGGATACCAGTTGCCGCTTTGCAGATTGCGAAAACGCACGCCATATTGTCGACGAGAGAGATAATCTTCGGCCAACGCCATGATGGAGTTATCCGGAGATATCGCCAGTCCCCCCAGCGTATAAAACTCACTGTGGGCCGCGCGCTGGTTACCATCCAGCAAGGTGTCCCATTCATCCCACTCTTCACTGAAGGCAGACTGACGCTGATAAATGGCATATTCGCACCCCGGTTCATAAATATGCCGGTAGCGATAACCATTCTTCACATAGGGGGCGGAAGCATCCTGAGGCGGGATACGGTCGATAATCTCTTTCAGGACGCGATCCTGCAATGCCTGCTGCGAGGCCATGATCTGGCGGCCATACGCATTTTCTTGTTGCAGATAATCCAGCACTTCTGGCTGCGAGCGGGTGTCATCTCGCAGCCAGTAATAATTATCAACGCGGGTATCGCCATGATTTGTCATGGCGTGGGGAATACGAGAAGCTTTTGGTAGCATGTCATTGTTCTTTTGCTTAAACATCCTATAAGGGTGGCAAAAGACAGCAATGATGCAAGCGAAACATGCGCCTTAACGGTAAGTAATTAACCCGGTAAAGCCTGTTTTTGTTCCTTGAGATCCTGTTCAATGCCTTCACGAACATCCTGCGGGATCTTCAACGCATCGCCCAGCGCGTTCAGATAGCTACGCTCCATAAAGTGGTCGATATCAATCGCCGCACAGCTCAGGAAGTAAATTTCCAGCGCCTCTTCTTCGTTGCGGATCCCTTGTGCCAGGCGCTGAGGATCTAACGGTTGTTCAATGGCGCGTTCGATCAGAACGCGGCCCTGCTCTTCCACGCCTGCTTCACGGAGCTGCTGCTCAATGGCGGTACGTTCTTTGGCATCAATATGACCATCGCTTTTCGCCGCAAAAACCAGCGCCAGGATCAGTCGTTCGGTTCGCTCATCCAGCGGCGAGCTTTGTGCACCGAACTGCGGTTCACCCTGATGCGCCGCGCGAACCTTATCCTTGTATTTGTTCCATAACACGGTACCGGCAACCGCACCGCCGCCCACCAGAAGCGCGCTGGTGCCGTATTTACTCAGTAATTTACGTGAAGATTTGTTGGCAACCAGTAATCCTGCCAGACCGCCTAACGCGCCGGGAACCAGAAGTTTACTCAGCCCTTGCTCACCAGAAGATGACGCGGAAGATCCTTTTTGCCCAAGAAGAGATTGAAGTTGATTCAGCCAGTTAGCCATGTTGCCCCTCAAGTACAGACGAATAATCATCAAAGCGTACCCGAGGGGATGTCAGGAAGTGTTCAGGTCATCAAAAGAAGTGCAAATACCTTCTACCTTCGTTACTGCGACTGATACTCCGCCGTTCCGGCTTTGCAGTCGACTTTTACCTGGTAGTGAATATCCGCGCTTTTACCGCGAACCGTGAGGGGAACTGACCATTTCCCATCTTTGCCCGTAATATCGGGCGTGTTGACCCAGGCGACAGGATCGGCTTGCCCGACACGTTTTTGATCGTCAGCCCAGCGCGCGATGCGATTTTGCTGATAATCACGTTTCACGCTCGCCGCGATACCGTCAGCATTCAGTCCTTCGCACTTGGGGAACTGAACTTTCTTGCTTTCCATATTTGCCGCAAATACAGCTACGCTGGCAGACAACAACAGCAGGCTCAACAACGCTCTTTTTTTATACATTCTTTTCTCCTTAACCTCCCCTTCGTCCTTCAGGTTGCCTGTTGCAACGTGAAAAGACGTCAGGGAATGCACAATGATTCAGGGAAAAGCATGGTACAAAACGTCAGGAGCGCAAGTCGTTTCAGGCAGCCTGAGTATCATCCTCAGCGTGCGCATCGTTTTCGACCGCCTGCGGAGAGGGCAGCTTGCCGTTTTTCAGAATGGCGCTCAGCACATCTTTCTGCTCAGCCAGCCACAGGGAAAGCGCTTCGCGCTGCTCGTCTTCGAGCGCTACCGGCGATTGCTCCAGCCATGTGTCGAGCAAATCTGCTGTATCAAGCATTTTGTCATACGCATCGGCTTCCTTTTTGCTGGTAAACGACATTTTTTCCTCACCTTCCCGAATGACTACGTATTTAACTTCAACCGCCATTTTTGCAGCCTCTTAAATTACCTGTATTTATGTACAGTATATTCTTTTTGCGCCTTGAAATCAACCTGGTAATAAAGACAGACGCAAACGTTTTCGTATATACTGCGCCCAGATAAAACAGGGGATTAATTTATGACGTTATTAGGCACAGCGCTGCGTCCCGCAGCAACGCGAGTGATGTTATTAGGTTCAGGTGAACTGGGTAAAGAGGTGGCGATTGAATGCCAACGCCTGGGTGTGGAAGTCATTGCCGTGGATCGTTACCCCGACGCGCCAGCCATGCACGTTGCCCATCGCTCATACGTAATCAACATGCTGGATGGCGATGCTTTACGCCAGCTCGTCGAGCGTGAAAAACCACATTATATCGTGCCGGAAATAGAGGCGATTGCCACGGATATGCTGGTAAAACTGGAACAGGACGGTCAAAACATCGTGCCGTGCGCCCGGGCGACGCAGTTGACCATGAACCGCGAAGGAATCCGTCGTCTCGCCGCCGAAGAATTATCTCTACCGACCTCTTCTTACCGCTTTGCTGACAGCGAAGCCCGCTTTCGCGAGGCCGTCGCCGAAATCGGCTATCCCTGCATCGTGAAGCCGGTAATGAGTTCCTCCGGTAAGGGACAGAGCTTTATCCGTTCCGCCGATCGACTCACTGAAGCCTGGAATTATGCTCAACAAGGCGGCCGAGCAGGTGCCGGACGCGTTATCGTCGAAGGCGTAGTGAATTTTGATTTTGAAATCACCCTGCTTACCGTCAGCGCCGTTGATGGCGTACATTTCTGCGCACCGGTAGGACATCGTCAGGAAGATGGCGATTATCGCGAATCCTGGCAGCCGCAGCAGATGAGTGAACTGGCGCTGGCTCGAGCGCAGGAGATTGCCCGTAAGGTGGTGCTGGCGCTGGGCGGCCACGGTCTGTTTGGGGTAGAGCTATTTGTCTGCGGTGATGAGGTGATTTTCAGCGAAGTTTCCCCTCGCCCTCACGACACGGGTATGGTGACCTTGATTTCGCAGGATCTGTCTGAGTTTGCCCTGCATGTACGCGCATTTCTCGGTCTGCCGGTTGGCGCAATCCGTCAGTATGGGCCTTCTGCTTCCGCCGTTATTCTGCCGCAGCTTACCAGCCAGAATGTCACGTTTGATAACGTACAGGCCGCTGTGGGCACAGGTATGCAAGTCAGATTCTTCGGCAAGCCAGACATCGACGGGAGCCGTCGTATGGGCGTTGTGCTGGCAACAGCGCAGAGTATTGAAGACGCGGTGACACGCGCGAAAGACGCGGCGGCACAGGTGAAAGTCGCAGGATAAAAAACGGGCCAGATGGCCCGTTTCAGACTCGCAGGCCCGGTAATGATTACCGGGCATTTTGCGTTATTACAGCTTCGCGCCTTCGACTGCTTCACGAGCCAGCTTAGTAATGCGTGCGTAATCACCAGCTTCCAGCGCATCTGCCGGAACCAGCCAGGAACCACCGATGCACAGCACGCTTTTCAGTGCCAGGTAATCACGGTAGTTCGCTGGAGAGATACCACCGGTTGGGCAGAAACGGACCTGAGAGAACGGACCCGCAATTGCCTGCAGCGCTTTAGTACCGCCGTTTGCTTCTGCCGGGAAGAATTTGAACTCTTTCAAACCGTAGTCCATACCCAGCATCAGTTCAGAAACGGTGCTGATGCCTGGGATCAGCGGAATAGTGCCTTCAGTTGCAGCTTTCAACAGCGGCTCGGTCAGGCCCGGGCTGATAGCAAACTGCGCACCCGCTTCAGTGACTTCAGCCAGCTGTTGTGGATTCAGTACGGTACCCGCACCAACGATAGCGTCGGGAACTTCTTTTGCGATCGCGCGAATGGCATCCATCGCACATGCGGTACGTAAGGTCACTTCCAGAACGCGCACGCCCCCTGCAACCAGCGCTTTTGCCATTGGCACCGCGTGTTCCAGTTTATTAACCACGATAACCGGTACAACCGGGCCAGTGGTCAGGATTGCTTCTGCACTTGTCTTCCAGTTTTTCATCAGAGTTTTCTCTCGCCTGATTACAAAATAAGTCTTAAAAAGTGATACAGGTTGCGCCCTGCTCCGCACCGGACAGCTTTTCACGCAACGCGCTGAACATTTCACGTCCCGTACCCACGCGCGATGCGCTGAGATCGGGAATGTGTGGCTGACGGGAGGCAAGTTCCTCTTCATCCACCAGCAGCGTCAATTCACCTGTCTGTCCATTCACACGAATGATGTCGCCATCGCGTACTTTTGCCAGCAGCCCGCCATCATAGGCTTCCGGGGTTACATGGATTGCTGAAGGCACTTTACCTGAAGCACCTGAAAGTCGTCCATCGGTAACTAACGCAATTTTGAAACAACGGTCCAATAATACACCAAGTGGCGGCATGAGTTTATGTAATTCTGGCATTCCGTTCGCTTTTGGTCCCTGATGGCGCACAACCACCACGCAATCCCGGTCAAGCAGACCCGCATCGAACGCGGGTAACACATCATGCTGACTTTCAAAGACAACTGCCGGCGCTTCAATAATCTGGTTTTCTACCGGTACCGCCGACGTTTTCATCACCGCACGCCCGAGGTTACCGCTCAGCACTTTGGTGCCGCCGTGGTGGGAGAATGGTTGGTCAAAGGTGGCGATCACGTTGCTGTCCAGAGACTTCGCCGCCCCTTCGCGCCAGTCCAGTTCACCCTCGTTAAGCCACGGTTCCATGGTGTAGCGGGATAAACCGAATCCGGCAACGGTGTTTACATCTTCATGTAGCAGACCCGCATTAAGCAGTTCACGCATTAACACCGGTACGCCACCCGCCGCCTGGAAGTGGTTAATATCTGCCGGACCATTCGGGTACAGACGCGCCATCAGCGGCACGATATCGGACAGATCGGAGAAATCATCCCAGTTAATCAGAATCCCGGCCGCACGCGCCATAGCCACCAGGTGCATCGTATGGTTGGTAGAGCCCCCGGTCGCCAGCAGCGCCACAATACCGTTCACTACCACTTTTTCATCGATCATTTTACCGATCGGCATCCATTCATTACCGTTGCCGGTCAGGCGTGTTACCTGACGGGCTGCAGCCGCGGTCAGCGCTTCACGCAGTGGCGCATCAGGATGTACAAATGAGGAGCCAGGCAGTTGCATACCCATAAACTCCACCACCATCTGGTTAGTGTTCGCCGTGCCGTAGAACGTACAGGTACCCGGAGCGTGATAAGACGCCGCTTCGGATTCAAGAAGCGCCATGCGATCGACTTTACCTTCAGCATACAGCTGACGGATACGCACTTTTTCTTTGTTCGCCAGACCGCTCGCCATCGGACCGGAAGGAATAAAGATTGACGGCAGATGACCAAATGACAGCGCAGCCATTACCAGGCCCGGGACAATTTTGTCGCACACGCCGAGGAACAACGCGCCGTCGAACATGTTGTGGGAAAGGCCCACTGCAGCAGACATCGCAATCACTTCACGACTCAGCAGCGAAAGCTCCATCCCATCCTGTCCCTGGGTCACACCGTCGCACATTGCAGGTACACCGCCAGCAACCTGGCCTACTGCATTGGCTTCATGCAGTGCTTTACGAATGATGGCCGGATAGTGTTCATACGGCTGATGCGCGGAAAGCATGTCGTTATAGGAGGTAATGATCGCGATATTGTTACGCAGCATGCTTTTCAGCGAGGCCTTATCGTCCGGCTGACACGCAGCAAAACCATGCGCCAGGTTACCGCATGCCAGTTGCGAGCGATGAACGGTAGTTGATTTCGCTTGTTCAATACGGGCGAGGTAGGCGGAACGTGTGTCACGAGAACGTTCGACGATACGTTGTGTTACGCGTAACAAATTCGGATTCATAGAGGCTCCTAAAATTTATCTGTCAGAGCGTTGGATCAACAATGTGTTTCAGTTGGGTAAAAATAGCTGAATCGCTTGTTGGCCGTAGCTCAGGGGCGAAATCGTTTCAGGCAGTGTAATAAAAAAAGCCCCGCGGGTGAATCCACGCGGAGCTTAAAAGTGCAAAAATTATTCTACAATCTGTGTTAGATCATGTTACCGGTAAAATAACACCTATGGGCTAGATGATATTTTACTCGAATTCGTTCCAGGAACGACCATCTCGGGTAATCATCGCCACAGAAGCAACCGGGCCCCAGGTCCCTGCCTGATACGGCTTCGGCGCGTCGTTGTCCATCGCCCAGGCTTCGGTAATTGAGTCGACCCACTTCCATGCTTCTTCAACTTCATCACGACGCACAAACAGCGCCTGAATTCCGCGCATTGTTTCGAGCAGCAGGCGCTCATAGGCGTCGGCAAGGTGCGTCTGGTTGAAGGTTTCGGAATAGCTCAGATCAAGCTTGGTAATTTGCAGATTATGCTTGTGATCCAGACCCGGCACTTTGTTCAGTACCTGGATATCGACACCTTCATCAGGCTGCAAACGGATGGTCAACTTGTTCTGCGGCAGATCCTGCCAGGATTCTCTGAACAGATTCAGCTCAGGCGTTTTGAAGTAAACCACCACTTCAGAGCACTTCGTCGGTAAACGTTTACCGGTACGCAGGTAGAACGGAACTCCCGCCCAGCGCCAGTTATCGATATCCACACGGATCGCCACAAACGTTTCCGTGTTGCTGCTCTTGTTCGCGCCTTCTTCTTCCAGATACCCCGGCACTTTTTTGCCCTGGGCAAAACCCGCGGTGTACTGACCGCGAACCGTTTTTTCACGTACGTTCGAACGATCGATACGACGCAGCGATTTCAGTACCTTCACTTTTTCATCACGAATGCTGTCGGCGCTCAGATCGGACGGCGGAGACATCGCAATCATGCACAGGATCTGCAGCAGGTGGTTCTGAATCATGTCGCGCATTTGACCTGCCTGGTCAAAATAGCCCCAACGGCCTTCAATACCCACTTCTTCCGCCACGGTAATTTCTACGTGATCGATAGTGCGGTTATCCCAGTTGTTCACAAACAGGGAGTTGGCAAAACGCAGTGCCAGCAGGTTCAGGACCGTCTCTTTGCCAAGATAGTGGTCGATACGATAAACCTGACACTCTTCGAAATACTCGCCGACCTGATCGTTGATTTCACGGGATGTTGCCAGCGACGTACCCAGCGGTTTTTCCATCACAACACGGGCTGGTTTAGCATTCAGCTTTGCTTCACCCAGGCCTTTGCAGATCGCGCCAAAGGTGCTCGGCGGCATCGCGAAATAGTTAATGGTGGTACGTGATTTTTGATCCAGCATTTCGCCCAGACGGCTAAACGCGGCGGTGTCATTGACGTCCAGATTACAAAACTCCAGACGACCGCTGAGAGTCTCCCACAAACCTTCGTCGATTTTTTCTTTCATGAAGGTTTCGAGCGCTTCACGCACAACCTTGGTATAGGCTGCTTTGTCCCAGTCGGCACGCCCTACCCCAATGATACGGGTTTCCGGGTTAATCTGGCCGGCCTTTTCCAGTTGATACAGGGAAGGCAGCAATTTCCGCCGCGCCAGGTCGCCCTTCGCGCCGAAAATGACCAGATCACATGCCTGGGCTGTTTGCGTTACCGCCATGTCATTCTCCTCAATTAAGTGCCTGGTGCTTTTGCCAGACACTGGTTGTAATTTTATTACAGTGCACTGTACTGCTTTTACGTGAATCCGGAAACCGTAAACGCTTATCCAGCCGTGCTGTTACCGCGAACAGTCGCTTTATGGGCGTTTGCCGTCGCAAATTGGACAAAAAAGTCGTCTTTTTTCGTACCCCTGAAGACGTAAGAAAACCCGACTCCGATCATGTAATGAAAAAAAACAACAACTATTCTGTCCATTTTGCCCCGTTGCTGCATTAGCAGGGGTAATATCTATACACGAAATTATGCCCCGATTTCTCCGTATCATTGAAATCGTTTTTGCCCATGACCCATGAGTCTACCTACATCATGAATATGCTGGAAAAAATCCAGTTAAAACTGGAACAGTTGAGCAAGTCAGAGCGTAAAGTCGCCGACATTATTCTTGCCTCTCCCGAGCGGGCAATCCATTCAAGCATCGCCACACTTGCTGTGGAAGCCAATGTCAGCGAACCGACGGTGAACCGTTTCTGTCGCAGCATGGATACCCGCGGCTTCCCTGATTTTAAACTGCATCTGGCGCAAAGTCTGGCAAATGGCACCCCATATGTTAATCGCAATGTGGATGAGGATGACAGCGTAGAATCTTACACGGGGAAAATCTTCGAGTCAGCGATGGCAAGCCTCGACCACGTCCGCCAGTCTCTGGATAACGCAGCGGTAAACCGGGCAGTAGATTTATTAACTCAGGCGAAAAAAATTGCCTTCTTTGGCCTCGGTTCTTCTGCCGCAGTGGCGCATGACGCAATGAATAAATTTTTCCGGTTTAACGTACCGGTAATCTATTCCGACGATATTGTTCTGCAACGCATGAGTTGCATGAATTGTAGTGACGACGACGTCATTGTGCTTATTTCTCATACCGGAAGAACCAAAAGTCTGGTGGAACTGGCGCAGTTGGCGCGGGAAAATGACGCCATGGTTATCGCCCTCACCTCTCCCGGCACGCCACTGGCGCGTGAAGCAACGCTGGCAATTACCCTCGATGTACCGGAAGATACTGACATTTATATGCCCATGGTCTCTCGACTTGCTCAACTGACCGTGATAGATGTGCTGGCTACAGGATTTACTTTGCGCCGTGGGGCAAAATTTAGAGATAACTTGAAGCGTGTCAAGGAAGCGCTCAAGGAATCGCGTTTTGATAAAGAATTACTCATCAAGAGTGATGACCGCTAAAAGCAATAACAATGTTCTACCCTTTTATCATCCGGGTCGTTCATTTACCGTTAATATTTGAGAACGACCGGATTAATGTTCACGCAACACCAAGTTGTTTCAGTCAACGGAGTATTACATGTCCAGAAGGCTTCGCAGAACCAAAATCGTTACCACGTTAGGCCCGGCAACTGACCGCGATAATAACCTTGAAAAAATTATCGCCGCGGGTGCGAACGTCGTACGTATGAACTTTTCTCACGGCTCTCCAGAAGATCACAAACTGCGGGCGGATAAGGTCCGTGAAATTGCCGCAAAACTGGGACGTCATGTAGCTATTTTGGGTGACCTGCAGGGACCTAAAATCCGCGTATCAACCTTTAAAGAAGGTAAAGTATTTCTTAACGTTGGCGACAAGTTCCTGTTAGACGCCAACCTCGGCAAAGGCGAAGGCGACAAAGAAAAAGTCGGTATTGATTATAAAGGACTGCCTGCTGACGTCGTCCCGGGCGATATCCTGCTGCTCGACGACGGTCGCGTACAGCTTAAAGTGCTGGAAGTTCAGGGCATGAAAGTCTTCACCGAAGTTACCGTCGGTGGCCCGCTGTCCAACAATAAGGGCATTAACAAACTGGGCGGCGGTCTCTCTGCTGAAGCCCTGACCGAAAAAGACAAAGCCGACATCGTCACCGCTGCGCAAATCAGCGTTGACTATCTGGCCGTCTCCTTCCCGCGCTGCGGCGAAGATCTGAACTATGCCCGCCGTCTGGCGCGCGACGCTGGCTGCGATGCGAAAATTGTCGCCAAGGTAGAACGTGCAGAAGCCGTCTGCGACCAGAATGCGATGGATGACATCATCCTTGCCTCCGACGTGGTGATGGTGGCGCGTGGCGACCTGGGCGTTGAAATTGGCGATCCTGAGCTGGTAGGTATTCAGAAAGCGTTGATTCGCCGCGCACGTCAGCTGAACCGTGCGGTCATTACCGCCACGCAGATGATGGAGTCGATGATCACCAACCCAATGCCGACCCGTGCGGAAGTGATGGACGTGGCTAACGCCGTCCTCGACGGTACCGATGCCGTTATGCTCTCTGCAGAAACTGCAGCAGGTCAGTACCCGGCTGAAACCGTCGCGGCTATGGCACGCGTCTGTTTGGGTGCTGAGAAGATCCCGAGCATCAACGTCTCTAAACACCGCCTTGACGTGCAGTTTGATAACGTTGAAGAAGCGATTGCCATGTCAGCGATGTATGCCGCTAACCACCTGAAAGGGGTCACCGCTATCATCACAATGACGGAATCCGGTCGTACTGCGCTGATGACTTCACGTATCAGTTCTGGTCTGCCGATTTTCGCGATGTCTCGTCATGAGCGTACGCTAAATCTGACTTCCCTGTATCGCGGCGTCACCCCAGTTCACTTTGACAGCGAAACTGACGGCGTCGTTGCCGCCAATGAAGCAGTGAATCTGCTGCGCGATAAAGGCTATCTGGTTTCCGGCGACCTGGTCATTGTGACGCAAGGCGATGTCATGAGCACCATTGGCTCAACGAATACCACGCGTATTCTGACCGTCGAGTAACGCCCCGTTTGATGTAAAAAAGCCTCTCGTTTGAGAGGCTTTTTTTTATTTCTTCGGATAAAGATCTTTACGCTTATAAGGCTCAATTTCACCCGGTTTACGCGTCTTAAGCAGTTTTAAAATCCAGGTGTATTGCTCGAGATGCGGCGTCACAAAGATTTCCACTTCTTCGTTCATTCGTCTGGCAATGGTGTGGTCATCCGCCGTCAGGATGTCATCCATCGGAGGACGAACCTGAATCGTTAAGCGATGCGTTTTCCCATTGTATACCGGGAACAGCGGCACCACACGGGCATGACACACCTTCATCAGGCGGCCAATCGCCGGTAACGTGGCTTTATAGGTAGCAAAAAAATCCACAAACTCGCTGTGCTCAGGGCCATGGTCCTGATCCGGCAGGTAGTATCCCCAATATCCCTGACGTACAGACTGAATAAACGGTTTGATGCCATCATTACGCGCATGCAAACGACCACCGAAACGACGGCGTACCGTGTTCCACACATAATCGAATACCGGATTTCCCTGATTGTGGAACATCGCAGCCATTTTCTGTCCCTGGGAAGCCATCAGCATCGCTGGGATATCTACGCCCCAACCATGAGGAACCAGAAAAATCACTTTTTCATCGTTGCGACGCATCTCTTCGATGATTTCCAGCCCCTGCCAGTCAACCCGATGCTGAATTTTTTCCGGGCCGCGTATGGCGAGTTCCGACATCATAACCATCGCCTGAGGCGCAGTCGCAAACATCTCATCGACAATAGCTTCACGCTCAGCTTCGCTGCGCTCAGGAAAGCAGAGGGATAAATTGATCAGTGCTCTGCGACGCGAGCTTTTTCCCAGCCGCCCGGCCATTCTTCCGAGCTTTGCCAGAATTGGATCGCGAAATGATGCTGGCGTTAACGAAATGCCTGCTATCGCCGCCACACCAAGCCATGCACCCCAGTAGCGCGGATGGCGAAATGATTTGTGAAACTCGGGGATATATTCAATATTCTTTTTTTTCGTTTCCATGCTCTTCCAGTGTCTGGTGCGGCGAAAAGTAGATCTGCTGATAGTGTAGCGGCGCGCGATGCGCCGTACAAAATAAAAAAGCCGGCACGCATAGCGTACCGGCTCTGTCAGCGTGTTAATTAATCGAAACGCAACTGAGGAACAACCTCTTTCACCTGTGCCAGGTAATCGGTACGATCCGACCCGGTCAGACCTTCTGTGCGCGGCAGTTTCGCCGTCAGAGGATTCACTGCCTGCTGGTTGATCCAGACTTCGTAGTGCAGATGCGGACCCGTTGAACGCCCGGTATTGCCAGACAGCGCGATACGATCGCCACGTTTCACTTTTTGTCCTGGTTTGACCAACAACTTACGCAGGTGCATATAACGTGTGGTATAGGTGCGACCATGACGAACCGCAACATAGTATCCGGCTGCGCCGCTGCGCTTCGCTACAACCACTTCGCCATCACCCACCGACAGCACCGGCGTCCCCTGCGGCATCGCAAAGTCGACACCTTTGTGCGGCGCAACGCGTCCGGTCACCGGGTTCAGACGACGCGGGTTAAAGTTGGAAGAGATGCGGAACTGCTTAGCCGTCGGGAAACGCATAAAGCCTTTCGCCAGTCCGGTACCGTTGCGGTCATAGAACTTACCGTCTTCAGCACGGATTGCGTAATAATCTTTACCTTCAGAACGCAAGCGTACGCCCAACAGTTGGCTTTGCTCACGCTTACCGTCCAGCATTTCGCGAGACATCAGTACCGAGAACTCATCGCCTTTTTTCAGTTTGCGGAAATCCATCTGCCACTGCATGGCCTTAATCACTGCGCTGATTTCAGAGCTGGTCAGTCCGGCATCTTTGGCACTGGCGACAAAACTTCCGCCCACGGTGCCTTTGATTCGGCTGTTAACCCAATCGCCCTGCTGCATTTCGCTGCTCATTTTGAAACCCGTCGCGGTGCGATCGTAAGTACGGGTTTCACGTCGGGAGACTTCCCAGGTCAGGCGCTGCAAATCACCTTCCGCGCCTAACGTCCAGGAAAGTTGCTGACCAATTTTCAGGTTACGCAGTTGTTTGTCGGAAGCCGCGAGTTGGCTGATGTCACCCATATCGATGCCGTACTGATTCAGAATACTGCTCAGCGTATCGCCCGTGGAGACGACATACTCATGCACGCCGGCTTCACCAGACGTTTTGTCATCCAGCTCGTCCTGTGGGATAGCTTCGTCTTCCTGAGCGGCCTGATCGATAGGTTCGCTGGCCTCAGGCAATAGTGAGCGAATCTCGCTTTTTTCCAGCTCGATAGTTTTGACGATGGGTGCAGAATCAGGATGGTAAACATAGGGCCGCCAGACAGCGACGGCCAATGTCAGTACGGTAAGCGACCCCAGCATAACGCGATGGGGCCGCGGCAGATTATTAAATGCCAGAGCGACAGAGCGGGCTATCTGTTGCACGTAATCACTTCCTCATTAATCTCCTTTCAGGCAGCTCGCATACTGGTTGGCTAATTGGTTCAAAAACGCTGAATAGCTTGTTTTACCCAGTTTGATATTCGTTCCGAGCGGATCCAACGTTCCCATTCGAACGGATGTCCCTCTCGCGACGGCTTCAACGACCGCTGGCCTGAACTGTGGCTCAGCAAAAACGCAGGTTGCTTTTTGCTCAACCAACTGTGTTCTTATTTCATGTAAACGCTGCGCACCAGGTTGAATCTCAGGGTTCACGGTAAAGTGACCAAGCGGTGTTAGTCCGTAGTGTTTTTCGTAGTAGCCATAGGCGTCATGAAAAACGAAGTAACCTTTTCCCTTGAGCGGCGCGAGCTCGTTACCTACCTGCTTATCGGTTGCGGCTAATTGTGCCTCAAAATCCTTCAGGTTGGCGTCAAGTTTGGCTCGACTTTGCGGCATAAGTTCCACTAATTTTTCATGGATTGCAACCGCTGAGGCCCGTGCTATCTCTGGGGAAAGCCAAAGATGCATGTTGTAATCGCCGTGATGGTGATGCTCGTCACTTTTTTCACTGCCGGCATCATTATGTCCATGATCGTCATCATCGTCATCAGCACCTTTCATGAGTAACGGCTTCACGTCATTGAGCTGCGCAATCGTTACCTGTTTTGCGTTAGGAATATTCTTGACTGATTTTTCCATAAACGCTTCCATCTCAGGTCCAATCCAAACGACTAAGTCCGCGCCCTGTAAGCGTTTTACGTCTGAAGGACGCAATGAGTAATCGTGTTCGGAAGCCCCGTCAGGCAGCAGAACCTGGGTGTCAGTAACCCCGTCAGCAATGGCTGAAGCGATAAACCCCAGCGGCTTAAGAGAAGCCACGACAGCGGCATTTGCCGACTGTGTTGCACTACCCCAAAGAGCAGCGGATAATGCTGCGAAAAGAAGCGTATTTTTATGTAACATAATGCGACCAATCATCGTAATGAATGTGAGAATTGTGATATTATAACATTCTATAACTTCTGCAAGACTAAAATTGATATGACGACTTTGGTTTCACTGGAAAATGTCTCGGTCTCTTATGGTCAACGCCGCGTCCTCTCTGACGTATCGCTTGAACTTCGACCCGGTAAAATATTGACGCTTCTCGGCCCAAATGGTGCCGGGAAATCTACGCTGGTGCGCGTTGTATTAGGGCTGGTAGAGGCTGATGAGGGGGTTATCAAGCGTAATGGTCGATTGCGGATTGGCTATGTGCCGCAAAAACTGTACCTCGATACGACGCTTCCGCTGACGGTAAGTCGGTTTATGCGCCTACGTCCCGGCACCAAAAAAGAAGATATCCTTCCGGCACTGAAGCGTGTTCAGGCCGGACATCTGATGAATGCGCCGATGCAAAAACTCTCTGGCGGGGAGACACAACGCGTCCTGTTGGCCCGTGCTTTATTGAATAAACCTCAGCTACTGGTGCTTGATGAGCCAACCCAGGGCGTGGATGTCAATGGGCAAGTCGCACTGTACGATCTTATCGACCAGTTGCGACGTGAACTGGATTGCGCCGTACTGATGGTTTCTCATGACCTGCATCTGGTGATGGCAAAAACCGATGAGGTACTGTGCCTGAACCATCATATTTGTTGTTCTGGTGCGCCGGAAGTGGTTTCCATGCACCCGGAATTCATCTCAATGTTCGGACAACGCGGTGCCGAACAACTCGGAATTTACCGTCATAATCATAATCACCGCCACGATTTACAGGGTCGTATCGTCTTACGCCGGGGAAATGGTCACTCATGATTGAATTGTTATTACCCGGTTGGTTAGCCGGGATCATGCTGGCCTGTGCCGCTGGCCCGCTCGGCTCGTTTGTGGTCTGGCGTCGAATGTCTTATTTCGGTGATACGCTGGCCCACGCTTCGCTACTGGGGGTCGCCTTTGGCCTGCTGCTGGATGTAAACCCTTTCTATGCGGTCATCGTCGTCACCTTGATGCTGGCAGGCGGTCTGGTATGGCTGGAAAAACGCCCCCACCTCGCGATCGATACTTTATTGGGCATTATGGCCCACAGTGCGCTGTCATTAGGGCTGGTTGTCGTCAGCCTGATGTCCAACATCCGAGTGGATCTGATGGCCTACCTGTTTGGTGATTTGCTCGCCGTGACGCCAGAAGATCTTATTTCCATCGCCATTGGGGTGGTTATCGTTCTGGCGATTTTGTTCTGGCAGTGGCGCAACCTGCTGTCGATGACCATCAGTCCGGATCTGGCATTTGTGGATGGCGTGAAGCTGCAACGCGTTAAGCTACTGCTGATGCTGGTCACAGCATTAACTATTGGCGTGGCGATGAAATTTGTCGGGGCGTTAATTATCACCTCGCTGCTTATTATCCCTGCGGCAACCGCCCGTCGCTTTGCCCGTACGCCAGAACAGATGGCAGGGGTTGCCGTTGGTGTGGGAATGATATCGGTTACAGGCGGGCTGACCTTCTCGGCCTTCTATGACACCCCGGCAGGTCCTTCCGTGGTGCTGTGTGCTGCGCTGCTGTTTATCTTCAGCATGATGAAAAAACAGGCGAGCTAATGCGTATTTTAGCCGGATGGAGGCTATTGCCTTATCCGGCTTTTTATTTCATGAGCGAAATGCTTCCCTTCCCGCGGTTTATTAAATGTTTATCCCCACAGCCACATAATCAGCGTTAAACTATTTATACCGTTATTTTAGGGAGAAACGATGATGCGCGTACTGGTTGTCGAGGATAATGCTTTATTACGCCACCACCTCAAGGTTCAGTTACAGGATTTAGGGCATCAGGTGGATGATGCAGAAGATGCGAAGGAAGCGGACTATTATCTGAATGAACATCTGCCGGATATCGCGATCGTTGATTTAGGACTCCCCGATGAAGACGGTTTGTCATTGATCCGCCGTTGGCGCAGCAATGAGGTTTCGTTGCCGATTCTGGTGTTAACCGCGCGTGAAGGCTGGCAAGACAAGGTGGAAGTACTCAGCGCCGGAGCCGACGATTACGTCACAAAACCGTTTCATATCGAAGAGGTGGCTGCACGCATGCAGGCACTGATGCGTCGCAACAGCGGTCTGGCATCGCAGATTATCTCTCTTCCTCCTTTCCAGGTGGACCTCTCTCGGCGCGAGTTATCCGTCAATGATGAAGTTATCAAGCTCACGGCGTTCGAATACACCATTATGGAAACACTTATCCGTAATAACGGCAAAGTGGTCAGTAAAGATTCGCTCATGTTACAGCTTTACCCGGATGCCGAGCTGCGTGAAAGCCACACCATTGATGTTCTGATGGGGCGTCTGCGTAAAAAAATACAGGCGCAATACCCGAATGATGTCATCACCACCGTGCGTGGCCAGGGATATCTTTTTGAACTGCGCTAATGAATAAATTATTGCGTCATTTTTTCCCGTTATCACTGCGGTTGCGCTTTTTACTGGCAACCGCGGGCGTGGTATTGGTGCTTTCGCTGGCCTACGGCATGGTTGCCCTGGTGGGTTACAGCGTCAGCTTTGATAAAACAACGTTCCGCCTGCTGCGGGGTGAAAGTAACCTTTTCTATACCCTGGCAAAATGGGAGAACGGCAAGATAAACGTCGAGCTGCCTGAGAATCTCGATATGCAAAGCCCAACAATGTCGCTAATCTATAACGAAGACGGTGAGTTGTTGTGGGCGCAGCGCAATGTTCCCTGGCTGACGCACAGTATCCAACCGGAATGGCTAAAAGCGAACGGTTTTCATGAGATTGAAGCCAATGTAGATGCCACCAGCACCTTACTGGGCGAAGATCATTCCGCTCAGCAGCAGCTAAAAGAAGTCAGGGAAGACGACGACGATGCCGAAATGACCCACTCGGTCGCCGTGAACGTCTACCCCGCCACTGCCAGAATGCCACAGTTGACCATTGTGGTTGTCGATACCATTCCTGTTGAGCTAAAGCGCTCGTATATGGTATGGAGTTGGTTTATTTATGTGCTGGTCGCCAATCTGTTGCTGGTCATTCCGCTGTTATGGGTAGCCGCCTGGTGGAGTCTGCGGCCTATTGAATCGCTGGCGCGTGAAGTCCGTGAGCTTGAGGAACATCATCGAGAGATGCTAAACCCCGCCACCACGCGCGAACTGACCAGCCTGGTCCGCAATCTTAATCGACTTTTAAAAAGCGAACGCGAGCGCTACGACAAATACCGTACGACGTTAACAGACCTCACCCACAGCCTGAAAACACCGCTGGCGGTATTACAGAGTACGCTCCGCTCGATGCGTAATGAAAAAATGAACGTGAGCGACGCGGAACCCATTATGCTGGAACAAATCAGCCGTATTTCCCAGCAGATTGGCTATTACCTGCATCGCGCCAGCATGCGTGGCAGCAGCGTGCTGCTTAGCCGCGAACTGCATCCGGTCGCGCCGTTGCTGGATAAACTCACCTCGGCGCTAAATAAGGTGTATCAGCGTAAAGGCGTCAACATAAATCTCGATATCTCACCCGAAATCAGTTTTGTGGGCGAACAGAACGATTTTGTCGAAGTGATGGGCAACGTGCTGGATAACGCATGTAAATATTGTCTGGAGTTTGTCGAGATTTCAGCGCATCTGTCCGAGGATCAGCTACACATTCTGGTTGAAGATGATGGTCCTGGTATTCCGCAAAGCAAACGGGAAGTGGTGTTTGACCGTGGACAGCGTGTCGATACGCTACGACCAGGGCAAGGCGTTGGACTGGCGGTGGCACGAGAAATCACCGAACAGTATGACGGGCAGATTATTGCAGGCGATAGCCTGCTGGGTGGCGCGCGCATGGAAGTTATTTTTGGCCGCCAGCAGCCGGGGCAGATAGACGAGTAATCGCCGCATGTAATAAATATGTACTGATTTCCCGCTTGCGGTTAAGTATCCGTTATAATCGGTTGCAGATACCAGCCTGCGGGATGCTCATTATGGAATACCAACTCACACTTAACTGGCCCGATTTTCTTGAACGCCACTGGCAGAAACGCCCGGTGGTCTTAAAACGCGGGTTTAACAACTTTATTGATCCACTCTCTCCTGACGAACTGGCTGGACTGGCAATGGAAAGCGAAGTCGACAGCCGACTCGTCAGCCACCAGGACGGTAAATGGCAGGTTAGCCACGGTCCGTTCGAAAGCTATGATCATCTCGGCGAGAACAACTGGTCGCTGCTGGTACAGGCGGTCAATCACTGGCATGAACCCACCGCCGCGCTGATGCGTCCGTTTCGCGAACTGCCGGACTGGCGGATTGACGATCTGATGATCTCCTTCTCCGTACCCGGTGGCGGCGTTGGCCCACATCTTGATCAGTACGATGTGTTTATCATTCAGGGAACCGGGCGACGTCGCTGGCGCGTGGGCGAAAAACTGCAGTTGAAGCAGCACTGCCCTCACCCGGACCTGCTGCAGGTCGCCCCGTTTGAAGCCATCATCGATGAAGAGCTGGAACCCGGCGATATCCTGTACATTCCACCAGGATTCCCGCACGAAGGCTATGCGCTGGAAAACGCCATGAACTATTCGGTCGGTTTCCGCGCGCCGAATACTCGCGAACTGATCAGCGGCTTCGCCGATTACGTTTTGCAACGTGAGCTGGGCAGCACGTATTACAGCGATCCTGACCTGCCGCCGCGCGATCATCCGGCTGACGTTCTGCCGCAGGAAATGGACAAGCTGCGTGAAATGATGCTTGGACTGATTAATCAGCCGGAACATTTCCAGCAGTGGTTTGGCGAGTTTATTTCTCAGTCTCGTCATGAGCTGGATATTGCTCCACCGGAGCCGCCGTATCAGCCAGACGAAATTTACGATGCCCTGAAGCAAGGGGATGTGTTAGTGCGTCTGGGCGGATTGCGCGTATTGCGCATCGGCGATGACGTCTACGCCAACGGTGAGAAAATTGATTCACCGCATCGCCCTGCCCTGGAAGCGCTTGCCAGCCATATTGTTCTGACGGCCGAGAACTTTGAGGATGCGCTGGAAGATCCGTCTTTCCTTGCCATGCTTGCCGCACTGGTAAACAGCGGATACTGGTTCTTCGAAGGATAATACGAACGGTGCCTGATGCGACGCTAGCGCGCCCTATCAGGCCTTCTGGAGTGAAATACTGTAGGCCGGATAAGCGAAGCGCTATCCGGCATCTATCGATAAATTTACTGCTGCTTTGCGGTTAACTCCGCAATACGTACAATCACCCGCACCGCTTTTTCCATTCCTTCCAGAGTTACAAACTCATGTTTACCATGATAGTTGTAGCCTCCGGTAAACAGATTCGGACACGGTAACCCCATAAACGACAGCTGCGCGCCGTCGGTACCGCCACGAATAGGTTTCAGCACCGGCTCAATATCGCAATCGCGCATCGCCTTCTGGGCGATATCCAGCACATGCGGATGCTCAATCACTTTTTCGCGCATATTGTAGTAGCTGTCTTCAATCACCAGTTCGATATAGCAATCCGGGTGTAACCCTTTACCGACCTTTTTGGCGATCTCCATGATCTTGCGTTTGCGCGCTTCAAACTGCTTGCGGTCAAAATCACGGATGATGTAGTGCATATCCGCCCGATCAACCGTCCCTTTCATGCTCGCCAGATGATAAAAGCCTTCGTAGCCTTCCGTCGTTTCCGGGCTTTCGTCTGCCGGAACCTCAGCATGAATACGAGCCGCCAGCGACAGCGCATTCACCATCACCCCTTTTGCGGTACCGGGATGGACATTGTTGCCGACAATTTTGATATTAACCGACGCGGCGTTGAAGTTTTCAAATTCCAGCTCTCCCACGCCACCGCCGTCAACGGTATAGGCCCACTGCGCATCAAATGCCGCAACGTCAAAATGCTTCGCCCCTTTACCAACCTCTTCGTCCGGCGTA
This sequence comes from Citrobacter sp. XY323, assembly GCF_025106035.1. Lineage (NCBI taxonomy): Bacteria > Pseudomonadati > Pseudomonadota > Gammaproteobacteria > Enterobacterales > Enterobacteriaceae > Citrobacter > Citrobacter sp. XY323. The sequence goes on along the minus strand of NZ_JANYUK010000002.1, from coordinate 257,820 downwards.
AAGGCCACGCGGATATCACCGTGCGGAATATCTTTTTGGATGAGCACCGCCAGCGCGGTCATGATTTCCGCTACGCCTGCTTTATCATCCGCACCCAGCAGCGTTTTACCGTCTGTGGTGATCAGCGTCTGACCCAGAAGTTGATGCAGCACCGGGAACATCACCGGCGACAGAACTTCATCACCAATGCCTAACGCAATATCGCCGCCGCGATAGTTTTCAACGATTTGCGGATTAACGTTTTTACCGCTGAAATCCGGTGAGGTATCCACATGGGAAATAAAGCCGATCGCGGGAATATTGCCAGCAACGTTAGCGGGCAACGTGGCCATCAGCGTCCCCTTTTCGCTCAGTGAAATGTTAACCAGCCCCATCTCTTCGAGCTGTTGTTTGAGCAGTTGTAATAATTTCCACTGTCCTTCGGTGCTGGGTACCTGCCGCACGCCCGATTTTGATTGGGTGTCCAACGACACGTAGTGTAAAAAACGCTCAAGTAGTTTATCCATGCAGTCACCCTCACTTTTTGTGACAACATTATCAATAAGCAACAAAAGACAAATATTGCGTCAGGTCACTTTTATCCCCGCAAGTGAGAATATTTCGCCCTGACATCCCCTCTGACTATAGGGCTAAGTCAGTAATTCGCAACAAGGATTGGCGATTACCATGGTTTGCCGTAGAATAACGGCCCTCATTAAGAGTCATCAAGGTGGTTAACCACGAACCCCGCAGCGGTCAGCCATCCGTTGCGTTTACATGGGACAGAGTAAAAAATTGAATAAACAACCGCGTTCGCTTTCTCCACTGGTGCAATTAGCGGGAATTCGCAAAAGTTTCGATGGCAAAGAGGTGATTTCCAGCCTGGATTTGACCATCAATAATGGCGAGTTTCTCACGCTGCTTGGCCCCTCTGGCTGCGGTAAAACAACCGTTCTTCGCCTGATTGCCGGTCTGGAAACGGTTGATTCCGGTCATATCATGTTGGACAACCAGGACATCACTCACGTTCCTGCGGAAAACCGCTACGTGAACACCGTCTTCCAAAGCTATGCGTTATTTCCCCACATGACCGTTTTTGAGAATGTGGCCTTTGGCTTACGCATGCAAAAAACGCCCGCAGCCGACATTCCTCCCCGCGTTACCGAAGCTCTGCGCATGGTGCAGCTGGAAGAGTTCGCCCAGCGAAAACCGCATCAACTCTCCGGTGGACAGCAGCAGCGCGTGGCGATTGCCCGAGCGGTGGTCAATAAACCCCGTTTACTCCTGTTAGACGAATCTCTCTCTGCGCTGGACTACAAACTACGCAAGCAGATGCAGAACGAACTGAAAGCGCTGCAACGTAAGCTTGGTATCACCTTTGTCTTTGTCACTCACGATCAGGAAGAGGCGCTGACCATGTCAGACCGTATCGTGGTGATGCGCGATGGCAAGATTGAGCAGGACGGTACGCCGCGCGAAATCTACGAAGAGCCGAAAAATCTGTTCGTCGCTGGGTTTATCGGTGAGATCAATATGTTTAACGCGACGGTGATAGAACGTCTGGACGAACAGCGCGTTCGTGCTAACGTTGAAGGTCGTGAGTGCAATATTTATGTCAACTTCGCGGTGATTCCCGGACAGAAGCTGCACGTCCTGTTACGCCCTGAAGATCTGCGCGTTGATGAAATCAACGACGACAATCATATCGAAGGCCTGATCGGCTACGTGCGTGAACGCAACTACAAGGGCATGACGCTGGAGTCGGTTGTGGAACTGGAGAATGGCAAGATGGTGATGGTCAGTGAATTCTTCAACGAAGACGATCCTGACTTTGACCACTCTCTCGACCAGAAAATGGCGATTAACTGGGTAGAAAGCTGGGAGGTCGTACTGGCTGATGAAGAACACAAGTAAATTCCAGAGTGTGGTGATCGTCACCATTGTCGGTTGGCTTGTGTTATTTGTCTTTCTGCCCAACCTGATGATCATCGGCACCAGCTTTTTGACCCGCGACGACGCCAATTTCGTCAAAATGGTCTTTACGCTGGAAAACTATACACGCCTGCTCGATCCGCTCTATTTTGAGGTACTGGTTCACTCCCTCAATATGGCGCTGATTGCCACGCTCGCCTGTCTGGTGCTCGGCTATCCGTTTGCCTGGTTTTTGGTGAAACTGCCGGAAAAAGTGCGTCCATTGCTGCTGTTCCTGCTGATTGTTCCGTTCTGGACCAACTCGCTTATTCGCATCTACGGACTCAAAATATTCCTCAGTACCAAGGGCTACCTCAACGAATTTCTGTTGTGGCTCGGCGTTATCGATACCCCCATTCGCATCATGTTTACCCCCAGCGCGGTGATTATCGGCCTGGTGTACATCCTGCTGCCGTTTATGGTGATGCCGCTCTATTCCAGCATTGAAAAGCTCGATAAACCGCTGCTGGAAGCCGCGCGCGATTTGGGCGCCAGTAAACTTCAGACCTTCACCCGCATCATTATTCCGTTAACGATGCCGGGAATTATCGCCGGATGCCTGCTGGTTATGCTGCCCGCAATGGGGCTGTTTTACGTTTCCGACTTAATGGGCGGGGCGAAAAACCTGCTGATTGGCAACGTGATTAAAGTTCAGTTCCTGAACATCCGCGATTGGCCGTTCGGTGCTGCCACCAGCATTACGCTGACCATCGTCATGGGTCTGATGCTGCTGATCTACTGGCGCGCCTCCCGCTTGCTGAACAAGAAGGTTAGCGACATTGATAGTTAACCGATATTACTCAAAAAGTTAAAATGATCATGGCATGCTTTTTACCCTCAAGTAAACTGCATGCCAGGTCACGAACGGGGATAAGATTTGTAAAATCAGAAAGGAATTGTAAACCCGCAATATTATGCCGTCATGATACTCATGAATTTATTATCGATATTCAAGAAATTGTCTTCTGGATTCATCATCTTCAAGGTACTCAAATGAGAGAAGGCGAATTTTGGTAAGGTTATAAAACCACTCGCAATCGTTTCGTTGAATAATTTCGCCAGGCTTGAAACATATTCCGGATGCTTCCCGGATAATCGCATATTTACCATTATTAAACCTGGCCCTGTGGATACAGAAAGATTGGCCAACCTGCCCATGACAGCTGTTCGAAAGGATATGTCCTTCAATAAAAATAGATTTTTTAGATTTCATCATCATATCCTCTCAAACTACAGTACAGGAGCAATATTGTCATTTCCCAACATCACTCACGTTAGGTGGCAGAAGCCGATCAGCCGCCGATACACCAGCATTCTGATGGTCTGAACAACAGCCCGCAGGCAGGGCACTCCAGAACCGCATCTTTTCTTAGTTTACCTGCTTTCTGATCGGCTCTGTATGCGCATACCGGGCAGGCAACATGCACCGGTCTTTCTTTAAAGTGCCTGAGTCCTTTTGTATAAGACATAAATAATTCTCTGAGGAACACAGTAATTATTATACGCCTTAATATAAAAATAACTGGCTTAAGTTATGTTAATTTATGATTAAATCAGGATATCAGATATTGAAAATTAAACGTCTGATTTATGATATAATACCCTTCCGTGAGAAATTTATCATGAAATCAGAAGACACCCTTGACTGGTACCCGGCCCAGTTGCCACCAGTGAAAATTATTCTTGGCGAAGCCGTGCTGGCAGTGGGCAAACAGGGCCGACCTATTAATACCCGAACTTTGCTGGAATACCTTCAGGTCATGCAGGACAAGCAAAAAAAACGAGATGACAAAATCGCCATGCAGACAGCGATTGAGGTTCTCAGGGATAATCAGCGCATTAACGGCAGACGTTAATGCGCGTCCGGACTCAGTGTCAGTTCTGAATAATCTCAACCGTATGGTTTTGTCCATCATCCCGCAGCGGTATTCTGTCATCAGGGAGGAGAACACCATCCAGTGTAACGCGATATTCTCCATCGCCGCGTGAGACACTAATCTGATAATGTCTTTCACCATATTGATAAGTCATAGAAAAAGACGGCCAGCCATCCGGCAACCGGGCATGAACCGTAAGGTCAGCACCGGAACGTTTTATCCCCAGTAATTCCTCGGTAAGTAAACGCCAGGCCCAGCCTGATGAACCGGTATACCAGCTCCATCCGGCACGTCCGATATGGGGAGCAACGCTGTAGACATCAGCGCTCATGACATAAGGCTCGGCTTTATAGATCCCGACGGAGTTCACATTCAGAGTATGATTTATCGGGCTGAGCATGGACCAGAGTTGCCAGGCACGTTCGGCATTCCCCATTCGGGCAAATGCCATCACAGCCCAGATAGCGCCATGTGTATACTGCCCTCCGTTTTCCCGCACACCAGGCAGGTAGCCCTGTATGTAACCCGGATTTGGACCGTGCCCATCGAAAGGCGGCGTCAATAGTTTTATCAGTCCCCCCTCGCTATCCACAAGGTGCTTATCCAGCGCCTGCATGGCCTTTGCGCACCGTCCCGGGCTAGCGGCCCCGGACAATACTGACCAGCTCTGGGCAATCGCATCAATCCGGCAGTCCTGTGAGGCTTTCGACCCCAAGGGAGTACCATCGTCAAAATATCCACGCCGGTACCATTCACCATCCCAGGCGTGGGCTTCGAGATTGCTTTGCAGGCGTACAGCCTGTGAACGGCACATTGAGGCGACGCTTTCATCCAGCCTGCGATCAGCCAGCGCCGCAAACCGCTGCAAAATGTCGAACAGGAAGAAGCCCAGCCAGACGCTTTCACCCTTGCCGTCGATCCCCACCCGGTTCATGCCGTCATTCCAGTCACCCGCCCCCATCAGCGGCAGACCATGCTCCCCGAACTGTTGTCCATACTTAATGGCTTTGACGCAGTGTAACCAGAGTGTCTCTTCGGTACCGCTGATGACCGGCGTATCATAGGCAGACTCTTCACCAGGCTGAAGCGGACGTCCCTCCAGATAAGGAATACGTGTTTCCAGTACATCCATATCCCCCGTCGTTTCAACATAGTGGCAAACGGCAAGCGGAAGCCACAGATAGTCATCGGAACAGCGCGTGCGCACCCCGTTGCCGTGTGGCGGGTGCCACCAGTGCTGTACATCACCCTCAATAAATTGCCGTGATGCACACAGGATTATCTGTTCTCGCATCCGGTTCGGATCAGCATGGCTCAGCGCCAGCGTATCCTGCAGTTGATCGCGAAAACCAAATGCGCCGCCGGACTGGTAGTAACCGCTGCGAGCCATCAGGCGGCAGGCTACCGTCTGGTACAATAGCCAGCCATTCACCAGTAAATTTACCGATGTGTCGGGGGTGTTAACCACAATTTTATCGAGCACATTGTGCCAGTGGTTGTGAACCCGGTTCAGCTCCTGGCGGACCGTCTCCTCATTCATATAACGGGCAAGCGTCTCCTGAGCTCGAATATGATTCTCCTCTGCGCCGAGGATAAAAATAAACGTCCTCTGATCCCCATCAATTAATGTTACCGCCGATTGTACTGCCCCGCAGGGATCCAGACCGGCGCCCGTTTTACCAGAAAGCCTGCGTAGCTTCATGACCGACGGGGCGTGCAGAGAACCATTACGACCGATAAATTCCCGGCGGTCCCCGGTCAACGAACAGTCATTACCGCTGACGGCAAAAAAGGCAGTACGACCGCTACCGTTATCACCATAAAAATTGTTCGCCAGCACTCCGCAGCCGCCAGGCGGTCTGGCCGCATGTGTCACAATGTGAGGGGCTGAGCGAGTTCGTGTTCCTCCGAGCGTCCACTCCACATAGCCGGTGACGGAAAGTTTGCGTGTCCGACCCGAAGAGTTACTGAGCGTCAGGAGCGCTAGCTTAACCGGTGCCTCTTCGGCAACCAGGACCGTCAGCTCGCTGTCTATACCACTCTCTCGATGGGCAAACACGCTGTAACCGAAACCATGGCGGGTCAGGTAATCACCATGTCCGCGAACAGGTAAAGCCGTCGGTGACCAACACTCACCGCTCTCTTCATCGCGCAGATAAAACGCCTCGCCGCTGCGATCGCTCACCGGGTCGTTCTCCCACGGTGTCAACCGGTATTCATGTGCATTCTCATACCAGGAGTAGGCCTGTCCCGCCTCTGAAATCACAGTGCCAAAACGGGCATTTGCCAGTACGTTTGACCAGGGTGCCGGTGTCTGCGCATCTTCCCGCAGGACAATCTGATATTCCCGACCATCCTGAGAAAATCCACCGTACCCATTGAAATGGCATAACTGACTGATATCGGGACTCCAGTCCGTATGTTGATTACGCTCGCGTACAGCCCGTGGAATGAGTGCTCTGGCCTGAGGTTTAAGGGTGTGAGTACGCTGATTAAGCTGCTCATTAATACTGCCTGTGCGGTCATCAAGATAAAGACAGGCCACGCTCATCAAAAGCAACTTATCCTCAGCAGAGAGATGCTCGCCATTACGAACAAAAATACCGCCCGTTTTGTCCAGCAGGCTGGCTTCAGACCCGGCATAAATTAAGTCCATAATCTGATTTTGTAAGCCCTGCTGGTAGCCGCCGGGACTGTTATTCAGGATAACCAAATCAACATCCAGTCCTTTCTGTCTCCAGTAACGGTGCGCCTGAATCAGTGTGGTCACTGAAGCAATACTTTCCTCGCTGGTAATACTGAGAAGCACTATCGGCAGATCGCCAGAAATTGCCCAGCCCCACAGACCGGACTGACCACGCCGGTTGCGGCTGATCGCCTGGCCTTCGGCGCGCAGCTCCTGGACAGGGTAAAGCACCGCGCTGGCAAGACGATTAAACAAAGTGGCATCATCTTCACTGGCGTTCATCTGGCGTAACACCACCAGACTGTGAGACCAGGCCAGTTCAAAGACGCGATCAGCGATAGGGTAATCGCGGTATTTTTCCAGCAACGCCAGGCTCTGCTGGCGGGTCTCGCTGATGCCATAAATGATATCAATCGTGACCGGCTGCCCCGGCTGCAGAGTGATGGTGTGGCGTATTGCCAGGATCGGATCCAGCACTGACCCCGACGTGTTGCTGAGCGCCCCGCCTGCCTTTATTGCCTGGGCATCCGCAGGGTTTCTGCCACGACCAAGAAATTTTGCCCTGTCTGTTTCAAACGAAACGTTATGAAGGTTATCGCCATGCACCACCATCATGTGAAACAGGCAGGGACTCGCTTCACCCGGGGAACGCGGGCGCCGGTGGCAAAGAATAGCGTCACGCTCAGGATCCAGTTCCGTCTGAATAAACAGATTGCTAAATGCCGGGTGTGCCAGATCGCTGGCTTCAGGCGCCAGTACTACTTCGGCATAGGTTGTCAGTTCCAGAGAGCGGGGCTGGCGACCACGATGAATCAGTGTGAGCCGTCGCAACTCAATATCATCCTCCGGGGAGATCACAACCTGAGTTTTGACGCTGAGCCCATCGAAAGTGCGTCTGAATTCAGCACTCGCATCGGTGAATATCACTTCCTCGTCATGCCCGCTGGTGTGGGCTGTTGGTTGCCAGGTATTGCTCGACACATTCCCCGTCTGTATATCGCGGATATAGCAGAATGCTCCCCAGTTATCGCGGGTGGTATCACTGCGCCAGCGCGTAAGCGCAATATTATTCCAGCGACTGTAGCCGCCGCCGCCCGTGGTCAACATCAGATGATAATGGTTGTTGGACAGCAGTTGAATATCCGGGGCCGGCGTGTCCACGCCATAGAAAATACGGGGTTCATAGCGAACGGGTTTGACCCTGCCCTCATGAGATTCAAAATGACGGCGCGGACTGTACAGATCGACTGCATCCGGCACGCGTTCCTGTAACAGCAGGCTCGCAGACCGGAAGACCGTACTGGACATGAAGCGTTCAGTCATCGGGGCGTCAAGTAGCACATGAGCCAGCGCCTGAAACGCCATGCCCTGGTGATGCGCCATCCAGGACTGAACCACCGCATAGAGCTGACCGGTTGCGAGGCGTGAGGGAGTATAGTCCAGCGCTTCATAAAAACCGTATTCACCATGTGCGCCATTTTTTTGCAGCCTGATCAGGTTCTCACAGGCTTTCTGTGGCGAGACCATCAACGCCAGCAGTGTGGCGTAAGGGGCGACAACCATGTCATCAGCAAGCCCCCTGCGCAGGCCGAGACCCGGCACACCAAATGCCTGATATTGATAATTATGCTGAACATCAAAAGCATGATAACCAGACTCTGAAACGCCCCACGGTACTCCGCGTTCTTTCCCCCAATGAATCTGGCGCATAACCGCCGACTGACTCATTTCATCGAGCAGGCTGCCAGGCCAGGTGGGCATTACCAGATTCGGCATCAGGTATTCAAACATTGACCCGCTCCATGACATCAGGGCGGTTTCATTGTCAATGGTAGTGAACAGTCGTCCCAACGCGTACCAGCTTTTAAGAGGTAGCTGATTAGTGGCAATGGCAAGAAAGCTGGTCAGGCGGATTTCAGACGGCAGAAGATCGTAGTGGCTCTTGTCAGGCATATTCGTGTCACAGTTATAGCCAACACTGAGCAGACTGGTTGCTTCGCTGTACAGAAAGGCGAAATCCATCCGGGCATGCTCATCCAGCCGTTGTTCAAGTTCAGTGATAATATTGAGTCGCATCCGGGCCTGCTCCGTCGCTGACGCCGGGGGGGTTCCTACACCAGTAAATGTTGCGCGGGCAAGCTCGCACAAAGTCGGCAGCGTCTGTTCGTTCCAGGATGCAGGTAACCAGCCAAGCAGCAGCGACCACTCATGGCAAAGCTGAACCAGTTGATGCTCCAGATGTCCTGCCCAACGCATCTGAAGAGGAGATCCCTGATGGCATAGCGTGTTCAGGTGGTTGCACTGGGTGCGCATATTTATCAGCTCGCTGAAAAATGTCTGCGGAGAGAGCGACACCGCGCTCAGGCAGTGTTTTCGCAGCAACCGCAAGCTGTCAGGCGGGTTCTGACCCCACTGTTTTTCCAGAATATCCAGCGTATCGTTCAGTCCTGCCAGTATCTGTTGGCGGTTTAAAACTGGCTGATGACGCATGGCGGACAGCCCTGCACGCAGGGTCAACAAATGCCCTGCCATGTTGCCGCTGTCGACGCTTGAGATATAGCGTGGGCTGAGGGGGGCCAGCGTACGAGTGTCATACCAGTTGTAGAGATGGCCCCGGTAGTGCTCCATTTTATCCATTGTGTCGAGCGTGAGCGACACGCGCCGGAGCACTTCCCCGCCGGGCAGGTAGCCAAAGTCCCATGCCGTCAGGTTAGCCATGAGGGAAAGGCCAATATTGGTAGGAGAAGTTCGATGGGCCACCGTCGGCTGCGGTATTTCCTGGTAGTTATCAGGCGGAAGCCAGTTCTCTTTTTCTGTGGCAAAGGTTTCAAAAAACGCCCAGATTTCACGGCTTGTCTGGCGCAACAGCTGTTTTTGTTCCGGATTGGGCGAAAACACCTTACGCGCAGGCTGGCGACTCAGCCAGCTCATCAGCAGCGGAGCCACACACCATAACAAACCGGTCGGCAACGCAATCCCCAGCAGTTGTGGAGCAAATTGTCCGGTCAGTATTATCAGCATCACACCACATGCAACATTCAGCCACATCGCCTGATAAAAACGCGCGACAGTGGGTCCGGCCTGATTGCTGTCCTGGCTGTGGCTGACCCACTGGCTGAGGTGACGCCTGCTGATCCCCAATCGCCATAGCGTCACGGCGATCGCTTTTAGCGAATATCCGGCTTCGTGCGGCAGTATCGCAAAATTAAGGCCGATACCTGACAAACGCTTCAGCGCGCCCGCCCCTACCAGTAACAGATGCGGCTTCAGGCGGCGACGCAGAGGTTTATGCAGCAGGTCATGGGTGATGCAGAGGATGGTTGGCAACAGCCATATCAGCGACAGTACGCCCAGCCAGTAAACCGGATTAGGTACCCCGAGCAGGGTGAAGAACAGCAATACCAGTAATGAGGGGGCGACCAGACTGCGACGCAGATTATCGAGTAATTTCCAGTAAGAAAGCGCAGTCAGCGGATTCCTGGTCCGGGTTCCATCGGCTCTTCTGACACGTGGTTTCAGCCAGTTAAGCAGTTGCCAGTCACCCCGGATCCAGCGTGAACGGCGTGCAACATCCGACAGATAATTATTCGGGTACTGTTCATAGAGTAACACCTCACTGAGCAGACCCGAACGTGCATAGCATCCTTCGAGTAGATCATGGCTGAGAACCAGGTTTTCCGGGCAGGTGTTGGCCGTGGCCTGCATAAAAATGTCAACATCGTAAATCCCTTTGCCCACGAACGATCCTTCCCCAAAAAGATCCTGATAGATATCCGAAGACATCATCGAATAGGGATTATTGCCCGGTATGCTGCTGCGCATGGCGGCGTAACGTCCCTGGCCGTTGCGTGGTATCTCCTCCGCAAGACCGGGTTGTAAAATGCCAAATCCTTTGACAACCCTCTGGCGTACCGGATCATACTCTGGCGTATTCAGCGGATGCGCCATCGTCGCGACCAGTTTGTGCGCCGTATCGCGCGGCAGCACCGTATCACTGTCCAAGGTAATGACGTATTTAATGTGGCCCGGTAAAAGGTTAGCAGGCATGTCTGCAACGCTGACGAATTGTGTCCCCGGATGGCGCAACCAGCTGTTCAGTAACGCCAGCTTTCCCCGCTTGCGTTCATAGCCCATCCACGTTCCTTCAGCGGGGTTCCATTCAGGCTGGCGGTGTAGCAGGTAAAAACGCGGGCGGCTGGAGGGATAGCGGCGATTCAGCACCTGCGTATCGGCGATCGCCTGTCTGAGCAGCATCTGGCTTTCCGGCGAGGGTTCATTTACAGAATCAGCGAAATCAGTGAGCAGCGCAAACCTGAGATTTTCGTTTTCATTCCCCAGCCAGCAGACTTCAAGACTGGTGAGGAGTTGGCTGAAACTTGCGTGGCTGGTCAGCATGCAGGGGATGACTAACAGGGTGGCGCTGTCAGGGGGAATGCCGGTTGAGAAATCCATCCGCGGCAAGGGGCGAGGAACGCGAAAACGGGTGGTGGCGTCACTGAGTAGATCGCTCATCAACTGAGTTACAGCGATAATCAGAGGGAATATCACCGCGATCAACAGCCAGTCTGCGCCCTGCATGGCTGTTTCGTGCAAAATTGCCGCGGTCGTTGCGGTTGTCAACAACGCCAGGCTTCCAAGCCATGACAGCAGGGTTATTCTGTTGAAACTGTGCCGCAAGCGCATGAGCCTTGAGGTGTCTGCTAACAGATGAATTTCCAGCGCCTGCCGACCTTCGCCTGCGAGATAATAACCAACATGATGTTCCAGTGTATCGGGAGCACTGTTTCCTGAAAGCGTCAGCACCCTGTCAGCCACTTCAGGCTCGCTGAGACCACTGTCTCTGGCCAGGACCTCAACAACGTGCCGGTAATGATCCCGGGTATTGAAGTGCATCCGAGGATAGATACCGGCAGGATCATTGCGTAATGCCTGTTCGACGACACTTATCGTTTCGGCGAAATCAGCCCAATCCGTTTCACTCAGTAATCGCAGACCCGCGATACTGTTACTGACAGATAGCTGGCTGGCGGCAAGCTGTTGATTGAAATTATGTATGAGAACGTCGGTGGTGATCCCCTGTTCCCGAAGGCACTGATCAACCCAGGTCAGAGGTAACGACAGCGCATTGCCATGCCCCTGCAGGCGCCGCACCAGCTCTGCGACAAACGCACTGGTTAACGTAGGTCGGGAGCGTGCCATATCGGCAACCACCATGATTAAATCGCCAGGGGCATTCTCTGCACATCCGAAAATCTTTGTTATCCACATATCAGCCAGCGTTCTGTCCTGCTGCGCTTTGATCACTTCGATACTGATACGACGAAGATTTTCAATCAGCGCCAGGCGCAGCATTCCCGGTAACGCCCAGACTTCACCTAATGTCAGCGGGGTCACCTGTTGATAGGCGGTGAGATAGCTGGTCAGGCTGGCAGCATCCCAGCGCCCGTCACCGTGAGCAATGGCCTCTGATGCAATATTGTAAATTCGTGGGCAATTCAGCGGCGACATCAGCGACGGGAGACCTTTACCAAAGCTTTTCGGCAAGTGCTGACGGACAGTGCGGATTTGTTCCTCAATCAGATAATAATTGTCCAGCAACCACTCCCCGGCAGGCATGATGCTGGTCTTTTTACCCGCGTTAAGCTCATAACAACTTTGGGTAATGATGGTCTCATTCTCGCCGAGTCTTTTTAGAAGATAATAAGGATGTTTATCCGGCGATAATTTATGGGTCCGTGCGAGCTTCTGACCGTAGCGTTCCATCTGAGCGGTCGAAAAGAGTTCTGACTGCAGCGTGCTTTCACCGGCAGGATCGTTCGCCGAAAACGTTACGCTTTCGGTAGCATTCATCGGAATATGGGAGCGGTTAAACCACGCCCTGGGGTTCATTTTCATAGCATTGCTCTGATGCAGAGTTAGCATGCAGGAGCAGTTGCGAAATCAGTTCAGAAACGTTCTCTCAGGATGGGCGTAAGGCATCAGGGATTTAACAGCTGCCGGGATTTGACTTAAGTATAGAACACCGGGTTTAGGTGCAACTAAGTGTCAGGGTTATCGTGGTGAAACAAACAGTGTTTTACAGCCAGGGCACAGCATTGTCTGCTTAAGGCGAATTTTAGAAATAGATTGGGATGAACGTAAGCCGCAGGCCGGGCAGATGACAGTAGTCGTCGATACGCCGCCGAGGTACTTCATTGCGTAATCGATGAGAGACATGGTGATTACCCTTTCGATGAATGAGATTCACTGTACCACGTTTGGATAAAATTTAACCATTTAATTTATCGTCCTATTCTTTATCCAAAAGGGGGATATCACAGGGTAGATGACGACGTTTGCCAAGATAGATATTTGCAGCCACAGGGGCCGTTGAGACCGTTAATCAGCCACTCTTCGACACGGCTCCCTGCAGTCCGCTCTGGTATACAATGACCCGCTTCGATATTTTTCCGGGAAATACTATGATATTTACCCTGAACTTTTCCTTTATGTCTTAGTCTAATAATCAAATCCATCTGAAATGAAGAAAATTTATGATTACCAGCCTTTCATTGGTATTTACCGTCATTACCGCTCTGTGCATTATGTTGTTTGCTGCGGTAAAAGTAGGAGTTGGGTTATCTAACAATCCCGACCGAAATGATAATTAACCCATTCGCAGGCTACTACGTCACCCACTCCCCTCAATGTGATACCCACTGACCACGAAATATTCGACAAGTGCATTCCCTGCCCTGAGCCAGCAGTAGCCCGATAGCGCGGGCTGGCATCGGAAAGGCCCCATTAAAAAGTCAGGCCTTGTCTCTATGATTAAAAATGAAGGTTTTGACAACATCCAAATTTTTTGACAGCAATAAAAAAGCATTACCTTTTAAGATAATGCTTTTCATTCAAGCTGGGTATTTTAACAATTAGATCAATGTAATTTTAATATCATAGCTTTCAAGCCCAGTCATTTTTTCACGAGCAGTAAACTGGATGTCGGAAACTTCTTTGCCTGTCTTTTTTTTGAGTTCAACAATTTTTTTTGTAATGAATTCAGAAATATCCGCTTCAGTTTTTGTTTTTAACTCTTCGACGTTCATTATTTACCTCTCTTGATCTCTAACGTATCAACGCCAAGTATGTAACATTCCCCGTGGAGCACTTATAACAGCGCTGACATGTTTAAAAGATAGAATGGAAAGACTCAATAATCAAGAGGTTGCAGTACAATCTTCATACAAGAAAAGCGCAAAACATCTGCAAACCACTGGACTACTATCTTGGTCGGTAAAGAAACAATCAGATGTCACTTCAAAAGCTTCGATGCTGCCTCGAGAATCTCTTCGGAACTGACATCGCGATCAGAGGCAACATAAACTATTTTATGGTCTCCTGTCAGAGATGGAAATCCTGCTGACATCACGGACAGGTGTGCTTTTTCCCCATTGGGAAACTCACGCATTATCGAAGTAATTCCCTTCATTACGGATACAACAACTGCCGGTTCTGAGTTAAAAAAAACGATTACTTTTTTCATAATGATACCGTGATGGTTCGTACAGAGATGAACGGTTTAGCATACAAAAAAGGCTCCATAAGGAACCTGAACTTTATTTTCTAAAATCTAACGAAGTCTGACCAGAACGAATGTATAGCGCAACATTGTCAAATGTAATCATTCCCGATTTGCAAAAAATACATTTTGCTCCGAAAGGATTTTTTTCAGTAACATCAAAGCTCGACGTTCTGTACTGAGATCCGTGGCAACACGGGCATCTGAAGTGAATATGATGTGTAATAACAGTTACCTTATACAACCACGACATTAACTGCTGAGGGGCCTTTAGGTCCCTGTTCAACACTAAACTCAACTTCCTGATTCTCATTCAGTGTCTTGAAATCGTTACTCTGGATAGCATAAAAGTGGACAAACACATCTTTACTGCCATCTTTAGGGGTGATAAAACCAAAACCTTTTTCAGGATTGAACCATTTAACTAAGCCAGTCATTTTATTAGACATAATTATTACCTTTCTTGAGTAAGCACTTGGGCAGAATGGTCCGAAAAAAATCATCAGAGAGAAAAGCCAGCAAGGAAATCTCAACAGGAACAATAAATAAAATTAATACAGCACTTGCTTTAGATAAATTCGTTACAAACCAAGAATTCATTAACGCATGATTAACCAAACATAGCAAGATTTAGTTTTATAGGGAAATCGCACATGATTCTTATCATAAAAATGAATTTAAATAGCTTAAATCGAAAATTATGTCATGCTGCTTAAGACCTTTATCTATCACCCTAAGTTTTCAGGGATTTTGACTCACGGAAGAGTCGTATTTCCTCCATCTCAGCATAATATTTAGCTTCTACCACGAAATTTCCGAGCATATCAGAGAGGATTACAACGTCAGCTCCTGCTGTTTTGCTTTTGGCAGGAACGGCAAGATTTCCGGTGTGCTTTGCGGCATTCAGGCGGCGGGCAAGCTTTGTTGCATCGGTGCGCAGCCGGTAAAGAGTGACAGAAAGGATAGAAAAAGCCGCATATGGCTGCCTGGGTTATATTTATCAGTAGATTGATCGCGTCTTAATGCCCGGCTGACACTAAGCTCACCATAACAATGCAAGAATCCTATTGTTGGTGCAAACGCACCGTCATAGCGCATCACTGAAACAATATGAAACAATCAAACAATCAATGCCCATGCTTTTTTGTTTGTTGTTGACATTTAAATCTGCCATTAATTAGGAACTGAATCTGTGGAGGATATTTATGCTCAAACTTTTCCATTACCATTCTCAATACTGGATATTTCTCGCACTTGCACTTTCTGTTTACGTAGTTGCTTTTCGATAACACATGAATAGGTTGTGTACTGCTTCCATCTAATGTAGCCAGAACTTATATTTCATGAGCTTTGGTCCGGGCCTTAGCTCATCAAAGTGCATTGTTATTAATATAATGATACCGTTGCTGATATAAAGCCGTGCACAGACACCATCTGACCTGTTTTGCTTAGCCTTATAACAACCTGTAAAAGAAAACGTTTTATACATGCTAACCAGTATTTTGGAAGTCCACAACTTTTTAATATCTGTCAAAGTCAACATGTTGAATTTAAGTCAGGGGCCACTCAAGATGTGTAGAACCGCATACCACCATAATGGCAAATCCAAAGATAATGTGGGTATTAAAAATTACGTCTTCTTTCGCTACTGCATTAGCAATTGATTAACAATAACCTATATCAGGCATCGCCCTCCTTTTTTATAAGTTAAAAAAGTAAGACGAGATTATTTTTTCAGTGTATATCTGAACATTCTTTATAATTCTGTCTATGTTAAAGATTTTAACTAATGAAAAACAATATTTTTTCCATTGAACGGAATAAACCGATAAGTCCTTTAGAACTTAAGATTTACCGCAACTATCGCGTAGTTCATGGGATCCGTATTGCTTTAGCATTTGTTATAACTTTCTTACTAATAAGAATGTTGAATTTACCAGACCACTCCTGGCCCCTGATTACACTGATTGTGGTCATGGGACCAATTAGTTACATGGGCAATGTGATACCTAGGGCACTTGAACGTATGGCGGGAACTGTAGGAGGTGCGATTTTGGGGATCATCGCATTACACATTGAAATGTACTCTCTCACTATGATGATGCTGTGGTGTGGATGCGCAGCTTTCCTTTGTGGTTTTCTGGCCATGAGTAAACGTCCCTATGCCGCATTATTGATTGGTATCACGCTGGCGGTTGTCAGCAGCGCTCCTGCAGGAGACTTACAAACAGCATTGTGGCGAAGCACCAACATTATTATAGGATGCATTCTGGCGATGTTGTTTACCAGCATTTTTCCCCAAAGAGCATTCATTAACTGGCGTATACAACTTGCTGACTTTCTTTCTGATTATCTAAAAATAACAACTGCGGGAGTATCCCGAAACGTTCTTGCGCCCCCGAGAATGACCAAACTTCAAACGCGTGCGTTGAATAATGTAGTAAAAATGCGCAGTCTTATTACACCAGTAAATAAAGAAACAAAGATTGCGAAGAGTCTACTTGAAGATATTCAATCGATAACCCGCGATATGATAGCGGCACAAAAATTTCAGATAAATGCCCACTGGGCATCCCGTGGCAGTCGATTTCTCATTTTGAATACTCACACGCTGTCAGATATGGAACAAATGACCCGTAGCACCCTCAACACCCTCGCACATGCCTTGCATGAAGGAAACCCAACGCCGATAGCATCAAATAGCGAGCATCTTCTCGAAATTACTAAAGAGTTGCATTGTCTTTTGCTCGCCAATGAGGGTGAGGAAATCATTGAAAGCGCCGTTCACGGATATGTTTGGTTGAGCATTCAGCTTGCTATCCAACTTGAAGCACTATCAACCTTAATCACAAAAGCGCTTACAGAACAGATTTTTTCCTGATAAATATCAATATTTCTCTTATCTCATCGGCCTTTTGACCGTGCAAGGCATGACTTTTCCGTTCGAGCAAATCAATGATATTCCCTGTCGTAACCCTTTTGCCATTTTCAAGTAGCTGGATAACTGTTTCACCAATTTCCTGGGCCATAATATGGTTTTGTATGATTCTCAATGCGTTGCCCTTTATATGGTTATTAGTAATACCGTTACACATCAGACATGATGTTAATAGCAAAACAAAAAATACAATTCTTTGCCCAACTTACTTGTATGTTGCACGGATAACCCTGAAATGACAAAACCCCGTTAGAACGAGGTTTTTATTCATGGTGTAACCATAGAGGATCAAACCCTCGTCTCCTGCAAGTTCAAAAGTCGCCCGCTCAATTCGATGAGGTAGTAGCTGACTGGTGGCCCTTGTTGGACTTAAACCAGTGCCCGGCCATAATGAATCTTGCCGCCTTAACTGGAAGGTCAGAGCCAAATGTTACTTTCGCAACACCTGTTCATTTGATTTACTGGAAGTATATGGCGCATAGTTATCAGGTGTGATCATTGATGATTTACAAAAAATACACTTTGCACCAAAGGGATTTTTCTCAGTCACATCAAAATGGGAAGTTCTGTACTGTGACCCATGACAACAAGGGCACTTAAAATAAATATGGTCGGTCATGATGTTAGCCTTTATTTGCTACAACACTCACTACCGCAGTGATATCCAAAAGATCTATTTAACTAATAATTTCTCTTGGTTTTCAGTATCAGGTTACAACTCACTATTAAAAGCAATAAAAAATAAATATTTCTTATCAGTTCACATGAGGAATCTAAAATAATATAATTTTCTTTATATTATAGCACCAGCGATTTTTGGGATGTTGTTAGCTTTTACGAATGCACTTAAGCGTGCAAGAAAAACTACAGAGGTAAAACAACAAATGACATTTATAAAATAATCATTTCAACTATTCTACCCAATGATTAGACTCAGACATCTGTTCAGCTTTATGTTGACAGATGTTGAGTTTCTGAAAAACCAATATATCTACTCAGGCATTCACCGTCTTCGCTATCGTATATTAGTTTACATCAGGAAAAATATCAGGCAGCTACAACGTTTTCAGCTGACGGCCCTTTTGCACCAGCAGTAATGCTGAACTCAACTTTTTGGCCTTCATTCAGCGTTTTAAAGCCACCACTCTGAATAGCAGAGAAGTGTACAAACACATCTTTACTACCATTGTCAGGGGTAATAAAACCAAAACCTTTAGACTCGTTAAACCATTTTACTAAACCAGTCATTTTATTAGACACAGGTAATTCCTTAAATTCTATGTAGCCTTACGGCGAAAAGGGCTTCGCACACAATCTAATTAGTAACGATAAGAAGGCTCAAAAGAAAGGATTATCTGTGGATAACGCTTGAGATGAGAACTGCTTTACTAAACCGCTTTAATGGGTCTGTGTACCTAACCAACCCCTCATTAATCACACACCCCACAAACAATAGCAAGTTATTTTTTCATTTAATTTTTCGCAAAATCTTAGAAATGGAAACTGAGACAGCATAATCAATGAGTTCTGTTCACCAGCAATAACATACAGCCGGTCGTCCCCTGGATAACGAAAAATAAAATAGAATATATTTATCAGTTACTTAAAGGAAATCCCGTGTCAATCCGTAAAAATCCAGCAACGAATTTTCGTGCTATTTTTCGCAGTTCAGGAAATTAAAGCAACAAAGAAAATCATTTCATCCAACCAGTAAACTCTGAAACAACCATAACATTTACAAAACTATGCTCCTTTTGTTTCATATCAGTGTATTATCAGAGAAGGAAAATTAAAAAAATTGAAGGAGAAAAAATGCAACGACAGGCAATGATTTCATCAAAAATAAAATTTATTGGTTACTACCCATTAGAAAAGATTCTGGAGATAGGGTTCGTAAATTCTTCAACTTTCCAGTATGTGGGCGTTCCAGAAAGCATCTATAACTCTTTTCTCACGGTGCAATCTAAAGGCCGTTTCTTTGACGGTGTCATTAAAGGTAAATTCTTGTGTCGTAAAACAGGGTGATTCAAGAAATTTACGCTGTAGATAGCGTAAAACGCCGTTCTGGTGTTTTCTGTTTTTTGTTACCATCGGGCCAGGAAATTGATATCCAAAAAACCACTATTCCCGTCAATTTCGTTACCCTTCGTTAAGCATGCTCCCTGCAGCGTTCACAGGTTTCAAACACTGGGACGCCATGCCCTTTCGTGGCTTTGCAGTCAAGTACCTCCCCTTTTCCACCACAGTAGAAGTGCGCGCTAATTGCTCCCTGAACCAATTGCTATACCGACACTCGCAGTCAGGAATGGGTAAAGCGGGTCATTTAAATGGCCTTTTTTTCCCGATCATCCTAAAAATTGTTGTAAAATTCGCGGCCTTAGTGATAGCTGCTTCTTTTTTGGCTATCTGTTTTGGCGGGAAGTTTTGGAGAGATTTTGGAGAAGAGAAAAAGTTGATTATTTTCAATACTCTGAAAACATCGCGCCTTCTGAACAAGAAGGTGAAACGCGAATGATCGGTCGGCTGCTCAGAGGCGGTTTTATGACCGCCATCTACGCGTATCTGTATATTCCAATCATTATTTTGATTGTGAACTCCTTTAACAGCTCGCGCTTTGGCATCAACTGGCAGGGTTTTACCACCAAATGGTACGGCCTGCTGATGAACAACGACAGCCTGCTACAGGCAGCGCAACACTCGCTGACGATGGCGGTGCTATCCGCCACGTTTGCCACGCTGATCGGCTCACTCACAGCGGTTGCACTGTACCGCTACCGTTTTCGCGGTAAACCGTTTGTCAGCGGCATGCTGTTCGTGGTGATGATGTCGCCGGATATCGTAATGGCGATTTCTTTGCTGGTGCTGTTTATGCTGATCGGCATTCAACTGGGTTTCTGGTCACTGCTGTTCTCGCATATCACTTTTTGTCTACCTTTTGTGGTGGTGACAGTTTACTCACGTCTGAAAGGTTTTGATGTACGAATGCTTGAAGCCGCCAAAGATCTCGGCGCCAGTGAAGTGACTATTCTGCGCAAGATTATACTGCCTCTGGCAATGCCTGCAGTGGCTGCCGGCTGGTTGCTGAGCTTTACGTTGTCGATGGATGATGTCGTCGTGTCGTCCTTCGTTACCGGGCCTGGTTATGAAATTTTGCCGTTAAAAATCTACTCAATGGTAAAAGTCGGCGTATCACCAGAGGTGAACGCGCTGGCGACCATTTTGTTGGTTCTGTCGCTGGTTATGGTGATTGCCAGCCAACTTATTGCACGTGATAAAACCAAGGGCCGCTAAGGCCCTTAATTCAGGGGACGTTAAATGATGAAAAAATGGTCACGCCACCTGCTCGCGGCGGGTGCTCTGGCACTGGGCATGAGCGCCGCTCACGCTAATGACAACAACACGCTCTATTTCTATAACTGGACCGAGTATGTCCCGCCTGGACTGCTGGAGCAGTTCACCAAAGAGACCGGCATTAAGGTTATCTATTCGACCTACGAGTCGAACGAAACCATGTACGCCAAGCTCAAAACCTATAAAGACGGCGCATACGATCTGGTGGTTCCGTCCACCTATTACGTCGATAAAATGCGCAAAGAAGGCATGATCCAGAAGATCGACAAGTCGACGTTGACCAACTTCCACAACCTCGATCCGGAAATGCTCAACAAGCCATTCGACCCCAACAATGACTACTCTATCCCGTATATCTGGGGTGCGACGGCCATTGGCATCAATAGCGATGCCATCGACCCGAAAACAGTAACCAGCTGGGCCGATCTGTGGAAACCGGAGTACAAAGGTAGCCTGCTGTTAACGGATGATGCGCGTGAAGTGTTCCAGATGGCGCTGCGCAAGCTGGGATACTCCGGCAATACCACCGATCCTAAAGAGATTGAAGCCGCCTATAACGAGTTGAAGAAGCTGATGCCTAACGTCGCGGCATTTAACTCTGACAACCCGGCCAACCCGTATATGGAAGGCGAAGTCAATCTGGGGATGGTGTGGAACGGCTCCGCGTATGTGGCGCGTCAGGCAGGTACACCGCTTGAAGTGGTATGGCCGAAAGAAGGTGGGATTTTCTGGATGGACAGCCTGTCTATTCCAGCAAACGCAAAAAATAAAGAAGGTGCGCTGAAGCTGATTAACTTCCTGCTACGCCCGGACGTGGCGAAAGAAGTCGCGGAAACCATCGGTTATCCGACGCCAAACCTGGCAGCACGTAAGCTGTTAAGCCCTGAAGTCGCGAACGATAAAACCCTCTACCCTGATGCAGAAACCATCAACAAAGGGGAATGGCAGAACGATGTCGGTTCCGCCAGCGCTATCTATGAAGAGTATTATCAGAAGCTGAAAGCAGGACGTTAATTCAGCGTTGTAAGGAATGCCCGATGGCGCTGCGCGTATCGGGCAAAAAAATCACAGTCCTTTCAATAATTTCTCAACAAACTCAGGCACCACCTGGCTTGCCGGACCGTAATACTTCTCTTCAAACTCGCTTCCTACCTGGCTCGGTTCGAGATTTAGCTCTACCGTATGCGCCCCATGTAGTCGAGCTTCATGCACAAACCCCGCTGCCGGGTATACATGGCCCGATGTACCAATCGCAATGAACACATCGGCCATTGCCAGTGCCATATAAATTTCATCCATGCCCAGCGGCATTTCACCAAACCACACCACGTGCGGGCGCAGCGGCGCCGGAAACTGGCAACAATGGCATTTATCTTCCGCAGTCACATCGCCAGTCCACTCCAGAATCTGCCCGCTTTGCGAACAGCGAACCTTGAGCAGTTCGCCGTGCATATGGATTACGTTCTGGCTGCCCGCACGTTCATGCAGGTTATCAATGTTCTGCGTCACCAGTAAAAAACGGTCGCCCAGCTCGGCTTCGAGTTTTGCCAGCGCGATATGCGCCGCGTTAGGCTGGATTTCTGACTGCTGCAACTGATGACGACGGGCGTTATAAAACGACTGGACCAGTTGCGGATTACGACTAAATCCTTCCGGAGTCGCAACGTCCTCTACCCGATGTTCTTCCCAGAGACCATCCGCCGCGCGAAAGGTTCGAATTCCTGACTCAGCGGAGATTCCCGCTCCCGTCAGTACCAGCACTCTTGGTTTTTCCATCAATTCAGGCACCACTCTGTCTCTGAAAAAGATTCGTTGACGCAGGCGATCGCGCATATGGCGTTTATTTTTACGAAAGCGGCTTAACCGATGACCCCGGCGCGACAGCATAACAACCTCTTTGTATTAATCGGTAAGATGTAGGAAAGCGGCTCCGCGCATCCCGCCCGCATCACCGTGTCGCGCCTGCTCAATACGCGGCACCCGGGCAACCGGCAGCAGATGACGTGGCAGTCGGTCCGCCAGTTGCGTCGTAATAGCGGTAAAATTCGACAAGCCTCCGCCAATCACCACCAAATCAGGATCGACGATAGTCAAGATATTCCCAAGGCACACCGCCAGCAAATCCAGATAGCGTTCAACATGGGCACGTGCTTGTTCATCACCCTGCTCCCACAGGGCGATAATTTCCCGGGCATCCAGCGATTGATGGTAGTAATGCTGATACAACCACGCAAATCCACCGCCGGAAAGATAGCTTTCGATGCATCCCAGTTGACCGCACCCGCAGCGGCGCAATGGGAAATCAAAGCCCATCAACGTCAGCGCATCGACTGGCAAACGGATATGACCAAACTCGCCGGTGATATAACTGCGCCCGGTGATGGATTTCCCGTTAAGCACCAGACCGCCGCCAACACCGGTGCCGAGGATCAACCCCATCACGAGCGGATATTGGGTGAACTCGTCATCCCAGGCTTCGGAAAGAGCAAAACAGTTAGCATCGTTATCCAGACGCACATCGCGGTCAAGGCGAGCGCTGAGATCGGCTCGGAGCGGCTTACCACTGGCAGCAGGAACGTTGGCCGCATACAGCGTGCCGTCTTCCGTTTCTGGCATACCAGGAATGCCGATGCCTACCGAACCTTTAACGCCGAACCGCTGGTCCGCTTCCGTCACCAGATTGCAGACCGCATCAAGGAAAGCGTCATAGCTGTCGCGAGGCGTAGGGACGCGTGTTTCCCATTGCAAACGACGTTGCTTATCAAACACGCCCAGCGCAATTTTGGTCCCGCCGATGTCAAATCCGTAATACATCACCGCTCCTTGATACACGTCATCCTTCAAGATGCCTTGGGGTTGGCTGCGCACTCACCCTCCAGTCACATCGTTATCTATGCTCATGGAGATTTCGATTTGCCGCCTTACCGCCGCATGAATGCTTTCGTGTATATATTGTTATTGGCCGCTAAGTACTCTCGCAGGATCAATATTGCTGGCGCGACGCGCCGGATACCAACTTGCCAAAAGACTCAGCACGAGTGCTGTCACCAGCACGTAAATCACATCCAGCCAGTGTAATTCCGATGGCAGGAAGTCAATGAAATAGATATCGCCGGACAGGAACTGATGGCCGATAAGCGCCTCAATACCGTTAATGATCGGCGTCAGTTGCAGCGAGACAACCACCCCAATGACGACGCCTATCAGGCTACCGAACAGACCCGCCAGCAGGCCGTACCAGACAAAAATGGCACGGATAAGGCCATCTTTAGCCCCCAGGGTTCTTAATACCGCAATATCGCCGCTCTTGTCTTTTACCGCCATCACTAACGTGGAAACGATATTAAAACAGGCCACGCCAATCACCAGCACCATCGCCAGATACATAATGGCGCGGATCATCTGGATATCGCGATACATATAGCCGTATGTACCGATCCAGCTCTTAATGTACACATAGTTATTGGTGACTTCACCCGCGTCTCGCACCAGCTTATTGGCGTTAAACACGTCGTTCACTTTCAGCGCGATCCCGGAAACGCTGGATCCCATATCCAGGTATTGCTGCGCATCTTCCATTGGGATCATGGCAAAGCTGTGATCGAGCTGACCGCTCAGTTGCAGGATCCCCGTGACGTGCAAACGCACGCGTTTAGGCTGCTGTAACTTATGATCCGCACTGGCGTTAGGGATCATAATCGATACCCAGTCGCCCTGCTTCACCTTCAGCGCATCGGCAATTCCCTTACCAATAATGATTTGTTGCTCACCCGCTTTGAAATTATCCCATGCGTGGTTTTGCACAAACGAGGGTAGCGCGCTTAAACGCTGCTCCTGCTGCGGATCAACGCCCTTCACCTGCACTGCGCGTAGGTTCGCCCCACTCTCCACCAGCCCGGTAAAGTTAATATAAGGCGCCGCAGCAGCAATGCCTGGTACCTTCTGTACCTTGTCGAGCGCTTCCTGCCAGTTGTTCCACGGCTGATTCACGGCTTCAATCTCACCGTGCGGCACCACGGCCAGAATACGGTTGTTAAGCTCACGCTCAAATCCGTTCATGGCGCTTAAGCCGACGATCAACACCGCGACGCCCAACGCAATGCCAACGGTGGAAATCACGGAAATCAGCGAGACCATGCCACCGCGCCGCCGACCACGGCTAAAACGCAAACCAATCAATAACGATAAAGGCGAAGCCATTACTCAGCTCCCATCAGGCTCAGTTCAGCCGTCAGGCGACCATCGCGCATTTCAAGCTGGCGGCTCATGCGCTTCGCCAGTTGCAGATCGTGTGTCACCACCAAAAATGCCGTGCCCTGAGAGCGGTTCAGCTCACCCAGAAGCTCGAAAATGCTGTCCGCGTTACGCGCATCAAGGTTACCCGTTGGCTCATCCGCCAGTACCAGGCGCGGGTTATTCACCAGCGCACGAGCGATGGCCACGCGCTGGCGTTCACCGCCTGAAAGTTCAGACGGACGATGGCTGGCACGATGGTCCAGCCCTACTGCTTTCAGCATATCCCGTGCGCGCTCGGTGATTTCAGCCGGTTTTTTCTTGCCGATCAGCAACGGCATCGCCACGTTTTCCAGCGCGGTAAAGTCCGGCAGCAGATGGTGGAACTGATAAATGAAGCCCAGCTTCTGATTGCGCAGTTCCGCTTTCGCCGCCGACGAGAGTTTGCTCATCGGCTGACCGCTAAAAATGACATCGCCGGAAGTTGGCGTATCCAGCCCGCCTAACAGATGCAGCAACGTACTCTTACCGGAACCGGAGCTGCCGACAATCGCCATCATCTCACCTTCACCGACGCAAAAACTGACATCGTGCAGTACATCGGTCTGCACTGTGCCTTCCTGATAGCGTTTGCACAGGTTGTCGCATTGCAACAGGATCTTATTCATAACGTAAAGCCTCAGCGGGTTGAGTGGCGGCAGCGCGCCAGGAAGGATAAAGCGTAGACAGCAGCGCGATGGCCATCGCCACCAGCGCAATGACGATAACCTGCAGCGGCTCAATGGCGACCGGCAGCGCAGCCCCATCCAGAAGTACACCGATAATTGGCATCAGGTTGTTCAGTTGACTGGCGAGTAATGCGCCCAGCACCGCGCCCAGCAGCGCGCCGATAATCCCGGCACTGGCCCCCTGAACCATAAACACCATCATTATCTGCCGCGGCGTCAGCCCCTGCGTTTGTAGAATCGCCACTTCCCCTTGCTTCTCCATTACCATCAGACCCAGCGAGGTAATAATATTAAATGCCGCCACCGCCACGATCAGGCTAAGCAGCAGCCCCATCATGTTTTTCTCCATACGCACGGCCTGGAACAATTCCCCTTTGCGCTCGCGCCAGTCCTGCCATTTGGTACCTTGCGGCAGCGTTTGCTGGCTCAGCGTATCAACCTTTAACGGTTCGTTGAGCCACAGACGCCAGCCGGTAATATTGCCCACCGGGTAACGCATCAAACGTGACGCATCCTGGATGTTGGTCAGCATCTGGTAGCCGTCGACTTCGCTGTTGGCGGCGAAGGTGCCAATTACCGTAAACAGACGCTGGCTCGGCAGACGCCCCATCGGGGTAAACTGGCTGGCTGAGGGCACCATCACGCGAATTTGATCGCCACGATTAACACCCAGTTGCCCGGCAAGTTGCTCTCCGAGGATGACATTATACTTACCCGGCTGCAGATCTGTTTGCTTCACATTGACCAGATATGGCGTTAATGGATCTTTTTGCGCCGGGTCAATACCCAGCATCACGCCGACTGCCACGCTACGCGCACTTTGCAGTACCACATCCCCCGTGGTTATCGGTGCGACGCGGTTGACGCCGTTCAACACCACCGCTTTTTCCGGTAGCTGTTGCGGGTTTAGGGAACCCTGTTCAGACGAGAGGACGGCCTGAGGCATCAGGCCAAGAATATTGTTTTGCAGCTCGCGCTCGAAACCGTTCATCACCGACAACACCGTAACCAGCGCCATTACCCCGAGAGTAATGCCAATGGTGGAGAGCCAGGAAACGAAGCGACCGAAGCGATCTGCTGCACGCCCACGCATATAACGCAGGCCGATGAATAGAGCGACAGGTTGGTACATGAAATCCGTCTGGTTGCTGTTAGCAAAGTCACGAGTATATAAGCGAAAGCGGAATGGGTAAATGACTGAACCGTAAGTGTTCGTCAGCACTATTCTTAAAAGTATAAATAAATCAAACCGCTAAAGTTGTCCCTCTCCCCTGCAACCCTGAGCCCTGACCTTTATCCTAAAAAAACAAAATGCAGACAGTTACGCATTACAGCGCACAGCGGGTTGCGCAGGATGGCAGGCTATTGCAATCAATATGGATGCGCCGTCTCAATGAATAAAAAAGAACTATGGATTAATCAAATCAAGGGGTTATGCATTTGCCTGGTGGTGATTTACCACTCAGTGATCACATTTTACCCGCACCTCACCACCTTTCAGCATCCACTGTCAGAGGTGTTGAGCAAATGCTGGATTTACCTCAATTTGTACCTCGCACCGTTTCGCATGCCGGTGTTTTTCTTTATTTCGGGGTATCTGATCCGCCGCTACATCGATAACGTCCCGTGGACAACCTGCGTGGATAAACGGATCTGGAGTATCGCCTGGGTGCTGGTGCTTTGGGGAGTGGTGCAATGGCTGGCGTTGGTGGTGCTCAATAACTGGCTCGCCCCGCAGCGCGATCTGACCCATGCCGCCAACGCCGCTTATGCGGATTCGATTGCGGGTTTTACCCACGGGATGCTGACCGCCAGCACCAGCCTGTGGTATCTGTACGCGCTGATTGTCTATTTTGTTCTGTGTAAAATTTTCAGCCGTTGGGCGATGCCGCTGTTAGCGTTATTTGTGGCGCTGAGCGTGGCGATCAATTTTTTCCCGACCCCATGGTGGGGAATGAACAGCGTGATTCGCAATTTGCCCTGGTATAGCCTCGGCGCATGGTTTGGCACAATGTTGATGGCGTGGATCAAGGAGGTGCCCCTGCGCCGTCATGCGGTCATTGTTCTGGGTAGCACAATCGTCGCCATCATCGCGTGGCTGGCAAATGTCTCGCTATTGCTTTCTCTCCTTTCCATTGTGCTGATCATGAAGCTGTTTTATCAGTTCGAGCTCCACTTTGGCATGCGCGCGTCCAGTCCGTTAAGCGTGATTGGCGCCAATACCATCGCCATCTACACCACTCACCGTATTCTGGTTGAGCTGTTCAGCTTAACGCTTATCCCCAAAATCAATCATGCCGCCTGGCCTGCATACGCGGAGCTGGCCCTGCTACTGGTGTATCCGTTCGCCTGTCTGCTGCTGTGCACCCTGTTTGGCCTGCTGGTGCGTAAGATTTCACAAAAAACCGTGGCCGATCTGCTCTTTTCCCCGCCCTCTTTATCGCTCGCCTCGCGCTAACCCCTACGCGCTTTTTGCCCCCATTCGGGGGCGAATCAATTTGCTTATGAGAAACGATCACGGATAATAAAGAACATTGCTTATCAGATGTATATCTAAACGAGATCCTGACAACCGAATGCCTGAACAACATCGTTACACGCTCCCAACGGGCGCTTCCGATCAGCGCCAGTTGGGTGAGCTTACGGGTGCCGCCTGCGCAACGCTGGTCGCCGAAATCGCCGAACGTCACGCGGGTCCAGTGGTGCTGATCGCGCCGGACATGCAAAATGCTTTGCGTCTGCATGATGAAATTCGTCAGTTTACTGACCAGATGGTGATGAACCTGCCCGACTGGGAAACGCTTCCCTATGACAGCTTTTCTCCCCATCAGGAGATTATCTCCTCACGGCTCTCCACGCTGTATCAACTGCCCGCCATGCAGCGCGGCGTGCTGATCGTTCCGGTAAATACGCTGATGCAGCGTGTCTGTCCGCACAGCTATCTGCACGGTCATGCGCTGGTCATGAAAAAAGGCCAGCGGCTTTCGCGCGACGCCTTGCGCGAACAACTGGACAGTGCTGGCTATC
Source organism: Citrobacter sp. XY323 (assembly GCF_025106035.1). Lineage (NCBI taxonomy): Bacteria > Pseudomonadati > Pseudomonadota > Gammaproteobacteria > Enterobacterales > Enterobacteriaceae > Citrobacter > Citrobacter sp. XY323. The sequence continues at coordinate 229,472 of NZ_JANYUK010000002.1, read as the reverse complement.
GCCATGTTGATCAGGTCATGGAACACGGCGAATACGCCACGCGTGGCGCATTGTTAGATCTGTTCCCGATGGGCAGCGAATTGCCTTATCGTCTGGATTTCTTTGATGACGAAATCGACAGCCTGCGTCTGTTTGATACTGACACTCAGCGCACGCTGGAAGAAGTCGATGCCATTAATTTGCTGCCCGCACACGAATTCCCGACTGACAAAACGGCCATTGAGCTGTTCCGTAGTCAGTGGCGTGATACGTTTGAGGTAAAACGCGACGCCGAGCATATTTATCAACAGGTCAGCAAAGGCACGTTACCTACGGGGATTGAATACTGGCAACCGCTGTTTTTCAGCGAGCCGCTGCCGCCGCTGTTCAGCTACTTCCCCGCCAATACGTTATTAGTAAATACCGGCGATATCGAGACCAGCGCAGCACGCTTCCAGGCCGATACCCTGTCACGCTTTGAGAATCGCGGCGTTGATCCGATGCGCCCGCTTCTGCCACCGGAATCGCTGTGGCTGCGGGTTGATGAGCTGTTTTCTGAACTTAAACGCTGGCCGCGTGTTCAGCTGAAAACCGAGAGTCTGCCGAAGAAAGCGGCGAATACCAACCTCGGGTTCCAGAAGCTGCCAGATATCGCCGTTCAGGCACAGCAAAAAGCACCGTTAGATGCATTACGTAAATTCCTGGAGGGCTTTACCGGTCCGGTAATTTTCTCGGTGGAAAGTGAAGGACGCCGGGAAGCGCTAGGCGAACTGCTCGCCCGCATCAAAGTCGCGCCGAAGCGGATATTGCGACTCGACGAAGCCGTAGACAACGGTTGTTATCTGATGATTGGCTCAGCCGAGCACGGCTTCATCGATAGCAAACGCAATCTGGCGTTGATTTGTGAAAGCGATCTGCTCGGTGAACGCGTGGCGCGTCGCCGCCAGGATTCTCGTCGCACCATCAACCCGGACACGTTAATTCGTAACCTCGCGGAGCTGCATCCCGGTCAGCCAGTGGTTCATCTGGAGCACGGCGTGGGTCGCTATGCCGGTATGACCACGCTGGAAGCGGGCGGCATCACCGGTGAATACCTGATGCTCACCTATGCCAACGACGCCAAACTGTATGTGCCGGTGTCGTCGCTGCATCTGATAAGCCGCTACGCCGGCGGCGCGGAAGAGAATGCGCCGCTGCATAAACTGGGCGGTGATGCCTGGTCACGCGCCCGACAGAAAGCCGCTGAGAAAGTCCGCGATGTCGCGGCAGAGCTGCTGGATATTTATGCCCAGCGCGCAGCGAAAGAAGGCTTTGCCTTTAAGCATGACCGTGAACAGTATCAGCTGTTTTGCGACAGCTTCCCGTTTGAAACCACGCCGGACCAGGCGCAGGCGATCAACGCGGTACTCAGCGATATGTGTCAACCACTGGCCATGGACCGCCTGGTGTGTGGCGATGTCGGCTTTGGTAAAACCGAAGTCGCAATGCGTGCCGCCTTCCTCGCCGTAGAGAATCACAAGCAGGTTGCCGTGTTGGTACCGACCACTCTGCTCGCTCAGCAGCACTTCGACAACTTCCGCGACCGCTTTGCCAACTGGCCGGTACGCATTGAGATGCTGTCCCGTTTCCGTAGCGCCAAAGAGCAAGCGCAGATTCTGGAGCAGGTTGCCGAAGGTAAAATCGATATTCTCATCGGCACTCACAAACTGCTGCAAGCGGATGTGAAGCTAAAAGATCTGGGTCTGCTGATTGTCGATGAAGAGCACCGTTTCGGCGTTCGCCACAAAGAACGTATCAAGGCAATGCGTGCGGATGTAGATATTCTGACTCTGACAGCAACGCCAATTCCGCGCACGCTCAACATGGCGATGAGCGGCATGCGCGATCTGTCGATCATCGCCACACCGCCCGCTCGTCGTCTGGCGGTCAAAACCTTCGTGCGCGAATATGACAACCTGGTGGTACGCGAGGCTATCCTGCGTGAAGTTATGCGCGGGGGACAAGTTTATTATCTCTTTAACGACGTCGAAAATATCCAGAAAACCGCTGACAGATTAGCGGAACTGGTGCCGGAAGCGCGCATTGGTATCGGCCACGGGCAAATGCGCGAGCGCGAGCTGGAACGCGTGATGAACGATTTCCACCACCAGCGTTTTAACGTGCTGGTGTGTACCACCATTATCGAAACCGGGATCGACATTCCCACTGCCAACACCATCATCATTGAACGAGCTGACCACTTCGGTTTAGCGCAATTGCATCAGCTACGGGGTCGTGTGGGACGCTCACACCATCAGGCATACGCCTGGCTGCTAACGCCGCATCCAAAAGCGATGACCACCGACGCACAAAAACGCCTGGAAGCCATCGCCTCGCTGGAAGATTTAGGTGCAGGTTTTGCGCTGGCGACCCACGACCTCGAAATTCGTGGCGCTGGGGAACTGCTGGGCGAAGATCAAAGTGGCTCCATGGAAAGCATCGGCTTCTCACTGTATATGGAGCTGCTGGAAAACGCTGTCGATGCGCTCAAAGAAGGGCGTGAACCGTCGCTGGAAGATCTCACCAGCCAGCAAACCGAAGTCGAACTGCGCATGCCATCGCTTCTGCCGGATAACTATATCCCGGATGTCAACACGCGACTGTCGTTCTACAAGCGCATTGCCAGTGCGAAAGGCGAAACCGAGCTGGAAGAAATTAAGGTCGAGCTGATAGACCGTTTTGGCCTGCTGCCCGACCCGGCCCGGACGTTGCTGGATATTGCCCGTTTACGCCAGCAGGCGCAGAAACTGGGGATCAGAAAGCTCGAAGGCAATGAAAAAGGCGGTACTATTGAGTTTGCCGAGAAAAACCACGTTAACCCGGTCTGGCTAATTGGTTTACTGCAAAAACAACCGCAACACTTCCGTCTGGATGGTCCAACACGCCTGAAATTCATGCAGGAGTTGGGCGAGCGTAAAGCACGGATCGACTGGGTTCGCCAGTTTATGCGCCAGCTTGAAGAAAACGCCGTAGCCTAGCGTCAAGCCGGGTGAGCCCTCCGCTCACCCGGCCTGATGAATTTACAAACTCTTTGCACTTCCCTGCACTTCCCGACACTGCAAACCGCCATAATTCTTGTTTACTTTTACATAATAAAAACCACGTAAAAACAATGGATTTATGGTGATGTTAAACAATAAACGACTCTCTCGCTGGTTAGCATTTTTTACGCTTGCCGCGACCTTCGCGTTAGCACTTCCGGCCCAGGCAAATACCTGGCCGCTGCCGCCACCGGGAAGCCGCGTGGTGGGTCAGAATGCCGTTCACGTTGTCGAAGACAATGGCGGTTCTCTGGAAGCGATTGCGAAAAAATACAATGTCGGCTTTCTGGCGCTGCTACAGGCCAACCCCGGCGTTGACCCTTACGTACCACGACCTGGCAGCGTGCTGACTATTCCGTTGCAAACCCTGCTGCCGGACGCGCCGCGCGAAGGCATTGTTATCAACCTCGCCGAACTGCGTCTTTATTATTACCAGCCGGGGACAAATTCGGTGACCGTGTATCCTATTGGTATTGGCCAGTTAGGCGGTGACACGCTGACGCCCACAATGGTAACCACCATCTCTGATAAACGTGCCAACCCGACCTGGACGCCTACGGCAAATATCCGCGCGCGATACAAAGCGAACGGAATCGACCTTCCTGCCGTGGTGCCTGCCGGGCCGGATAACCCGATGGGCCATCATGCCATTCGCTTAGCGGCATACGGCGGCGTGTACCTGCTGCACGGAACTAATGCTGACTTTGGCATCGGAATGCGCGTCAGTTCCGGCTGTATTCGTCTACGCGACGGTGATATCGAAACCCTGTTCCGTCAGGTGAAGCCAGGGACCAAGGTCAATATTATCAATACGCCAATCAAAGCATCTGTTGAACCTAACGGCGTGCGCCTGGTTGAAGTACACCAGCCGTTGTCCGAAAAAATCAATGACGACCCGCAATTGCTGCCGATCGTGCTGAACGCATCCATGCAGACGTTTAAGAATGCGGCGCAAACGGACTCTGCCGTCATGGAACATGCGATGGAGATTCGCTCAGGCATGCCGGTCGATGTCACCCGTCATCACGACGTTGCTCAACAACCGCTGTAAACTCAGCGCATAAAAAACCCCCGCTGGATTTTATTCCAGCGGGGGTTTTTTATTTAACTCGCAGTGGCATTGCGATGGGTTAAATCTTATTTGTAGATAACTGCAGTCCCGTGGAGGGTGTTAGGACCGGTAACGGAAGTAATACGGAAAGACTTCGCCCCCATCTCATCCGCTTTCTGCGCCAGTTGATCTTCCAGAGAACCTAAGTTAGTCCCCGCATTCGCAGAAATAGTACCGACTTTCTGTTGGCCCGCAGGTGTGGCCTGAACTTCAACGGCAGCAAAGCTTGCAAATGAGAGTGAGCTAAGAACAGCAGCAACAAACAGAGTTTTTACGTTTTTCATGATAGTGACCTTTAGCAGATGAATGTGTGTCGCAAAGATTAACTTAACGATCGATAGGTAAATCATAGATGTGATCCAGGTCACACGTCAACACTTTTTTGTAATGATCGTTATATAAAATACAAAGACCTTATTTTTCATATCAATAGCGTTAAATTATTTTTATCGCTAATCCGCTGGAGTGTGCAGTCGAATATTTTTATAATGGTTATTCAATAAACCCAACAAAGGTACATCGGCGCCATGACAACTGAAATGACAGGTTGTGCTAAAAAAAGCCGTGGCCGACCAAAAGTGTTCGACAGGGAAGCCGCGCTTGATAAGGCCATGACACTCTTCTGGCAGCACGGGTATGAAGCGACATCGCTCGCCGATCTCGTAGAAGCAACTGGCGCAAAAGCGCCCACGCTGTATGCGGAGTTCACCAATAAAGAGGGGTTGTTTCGTGCCGTACTGGACCGCTACATCACTCGCTTCGCGGCGAAACATGAAGCCCAGTTATTTTGTGAAGAAAAAAGTCTTGAGTGCGCGCTGGAAGACTATTTCACCGCAATAGCGACCTGCTTTACCAGTAAAGACACCCCGGCGGGATGTTTCATGATTAACACATCTGCGACACTGGCGGCCTCTTCCCGGGATATTGCGCACACGGTGAAATCCCGCCATGCAATGCAGGAACAGACGCTTACCCAGTTCCTTCACCAGCGCCAGCAACGAGGCGAAATTCCGGCCCATTGCGACGTGCAAAAACTGGCCGAATACCTGAACTGTATTTTACAGGGTATGTCGATCAGCGCCCGTGAAGGCGCGACGTTTGAAAAACTGATGCAGATCGCACACACGACTCTGCGACTGTGGCCTGAACTTATCAAAGTTTAACCCTTTCCCGCTATTTCCCCGCAGTACTGACACCACCGGGAGCTGATTAAGCCCCCGGTTAGATTCCCGCGGATTATCCCTACATTATTCAGTGTTTTCAGCATCTTATCCGATCATTTTTTGTAAAATGTATTGATAACAACAATTATTATCAGCAATATTCGCATTTGTTTTAACGCCTGTTTCACAATGTAACCATCGGTTTCTCTACCGCCATAACAAAAACAGATCGACTCTTTTTAAAAGGAATACAAATGCATAAGCGTCTCTGGGTGCTCAATCCTCTCTTGTTGTCTTTAACTCTCCCAGCCATCGCGGCTGAGGAAGATAACCTCATCGTCAGTGCCAACCGTAGTCAACGCACCGTGGCAGAAATGGCGCAAACGACCTGGGTTATTGAAGGAAGCGAGATTGAACAGCAAGTTCAGGGGGGGAAAGAGTTCAAAGATGTTCTTGCTCAGTTAATCCCAGGAATCGATGTCAGCAGCCAGGGGCGCACAAACTACGGCATGAATATGCGCGGTCGTGCCATCGTAGTACTGATAGACGGTGTCCGTCTGAACTCCTCGCGTACTGACAGTCGCCAACTGGATTCTATTGACCCGTTTAACATCGCACACATTGAAGTCATCTCAGGTGCAACCTCACTGTATGGCGGCGGCAGTACCGGTGGGTTAATCAACATTGTCACCAAAAAAGGCCAGCCGGAGCGTGAAGTAGAACTCGAACTGGGGAGTAAAAGTGGCTTCAATAACAGTAACGATCATGATGAACGCGTTGCCGCGGCGGTGAGCGGAGGAACCGATCGCGCTTCCGGGCGCATGTCCGTCGCGTATCAACGGTTTGGCGGCTGGTATGACGGCAATCACGATGCCCTGCTGCTGGATAACACCCAAACCGGTCTGCAGCACTCCGATCGTCTGGATGTGATGGGCAACGGAACGATTGAGCTTGACGACAACCGTCAGTTACAACTGGTTACGCAGTATTATAAGAGCCAGGGGGATGACGATTACGGACTGGATCTTGGCGAGAACATGTCCGCCGTGACGGGAAACGGTAAGGCTTATACCAGCAGCGGACTGAATTCCGATCGTATTCCCGGCACCGAGCGTCATCTGATCAGCCTGCAGTATTCAGACGCGGATTTCTTCGGCCAGAACCTGGTCAGCCAAATCTATTACCGTGACGAATCGCTGAAATTCTACCCCTTCCCTACGCTGAGCAAAGGTAAGGTCACCAGTTTCTCCGCATCGCAGCAGGACACAGACCAGTTTGGTGCCAAAATCACCCTCAACAGCCAGCTGATGGACAACTGGGAGCTGACGTGGGGTGTCGATGCCGATCACGAAACCTTTGATTCCAATCAGAAATTCTTCGATCTGGCCTGGTCCCTGCCCTCCGGCGGTATGGACAACCGAACCGCTTATACCACCGGGCGTTACCCCGGTTACAGCATCACCAACTTCGCGCCTTTCCTGCAGAACAGCTATGACATTAACGACATCTTTACCCTCAGCGGCGGTGTGCGCTATCAATGGACCGAAAACAGGGTGGATGATTTCGTGGGCTATGCTCAACAACAGGGAATTGCCACCGGTCTGGCAAACTCCGCCGATACCATTCCTGGCGGTAAAACCGATTACGATAATTTCCTGTTTAACGCCGGTATTCTCGCCCACCTGACCGACCGTCAGCAGACATGGTTTAACTTCTCTCAGGGCGTGGAGCTTCCGGACCCGGGGAAATATTACGGTAACGGCACCTATTCCCTGGTTGGCGATCATTACCAGCTCCAGCGCAGCGTCAACGTGGCGGATTCACGCCTGGAGGGGATTAAAGTTAACTCCTACGAACTGGGATGGCGCTACACTGGCGACAGTCTGCGCACGCAGTTGGCCGCTTACTACTCTACTTCGGATAAATCGATCGTTATCAACCGCAGCGATATGACCATTAACGTCCAGCCCGACGATCGCCGTATTTATGGCCTTGAAGGTGCGGTGGATTATTTCATTGCGGATACGGACTGGAGTCTGGGCGGCAACTTCAACGTCATTAAATCGGAAGTGAAGCAAAACGGTAAGTGGCAGAAATGGGATGTCACCCTGGCTTCCCCGTCCAAAGCCACCGCGTGGGTCGGCTGGGCACCTGAACCGTGGACATTGCGCGTACAGAGCCAGCAAACATTTGATCTGACGGACGCCAGCGGCAATAAGCTGGACGGCTATAACACGATGGACTTTATCGGCAGCTATCAGCTCCCGTTGGGTAAACTGACCTTTAGCGTGGAAAACCTGCTGAATGAAGAGTACACCACGCTGTGGGGACAACGTGCGCCACTGCTGTACAGCCCAACCTACGGTAGCCCGTCACTGTATGAATACAAAGGCCGGGGCCGCACCTTTGGTCTGAACTACGCCTTAACCTTCTGATAAAAAAAGCCCCCCAGCCTGAGCGAATGGGGGGCTAATGTTCAGGATAATGCTATTTTACGCTTTGTTATTCAGTACCAACTGTCCGTTGTTATCCAACGGAATTTGCGCGCCGGGGTCCTTATCCATACGGATTTTCCCCTGCTGATCGCCAATTTTGTACGTCACGTCGTAGCCCAGCATTTTTTCAGATTTGTCATACACCGTTTTACAACGCTGCTGCGTGGTAGTGTACGTATCATTTTCTTGCATCGAACCCTGGATCTGGTTACCTGCATAACCGCCGCCTAAAGCACCGGCCACGGTAGCAATATCTTTACCGCGTCCGCCGCCAAACTGATGGCCGATAACGCCACCAGCAACCGCACCCAGCACGGATCCCGCGATACGGTTTTCATCTTGTACCGGCTTACGGTGCGTGACCGTCACGTTCCGACACTCCTGGCGCGGTGTTTTTACCGACTCTTTAATCGGTGTTGCAGAGACAACTTGTGCATACTGTGGGCCACGCTCGAAAACGTTAAGACTGGCCACCGCTGCAACACCCAGCGCAGCAGCTACGCCAATCCCTATACCCGCCAACATAGATTTATTCACGGGACTTCCTCCTTTTTTGCTATTAGCAACAACTTTGCAACAGAAGGTAAGGAATGCCAATCAGATTACGGATGAAAATAGCACGAGGAGGAGCGAAGGCAGGATGATTCGGAGAACTCTGAAGGAAGGCGCCGGATAAGTATAAACATCCGACGCCATAAGCCGTATTAATGCAGTTTCAGACGCGGGCGGATCACCCGGTTAATGCTGCCAACCAGCATCATCAGACCGGTTTTAAAGTAACCGTGCAGAGCAATCTGGTGCATGCGGTACAGTGAGATGTACACAAAGCGCGCAATACGCCCTTCTACCATCATCGAACCACGGGTCAAGTTGCCCATCAGGCTACCCACGGTAGAGAAGTTAGAAAGTGAAACCAGAGAGCCGTGGTCTTTGTACTGATACGCTTTCAGCGGCTTGCCGTTCATCTGCGCCAAAATGTTGTTCATTGCGCAGCTTGCCATCTGGTGCGCAGCCTGAGCGCGCGGCGGCACAAAACCACCTTCCGGGCGAGCGCAGGAAGCGCAGTCGCCAATCGCGTACACGTCGGGATCGCGCGTGGTCTGCAGAGTCGGCTCAACCACCAGTTGGTTAATACGATTGGTTTCCAGACCGCCAATGTCCTTCATAAAGTCTGGCGCTTTGATCCCCGCAGCCCACACCATCAGATCGGCTTCAATGTACTCACCATCCTTGGTATGCAGTCCGCCTTCATCAGCGCTGGTTACCATCGTCTGGGTCAGTACGCGTACGCCCAGTTTGGTTAACTCATTATGCGCAGCACTGGAAATACGCGGCGGCAACGCAGGCAGAATACGCTCACCGGCTTCTACCAGCGTAACGTTCAGCGCTTCGTTGGTCAGCCCTTTGTAACCATAGCTGTGCAGCTGTTTTACCGCATTGTGCAGCTCGGCTGAGAGTTCAACCCCCGTCGCACCGCCGCCGACAATGGCGATATTTACTTTGCCGTTAGCGCCCAGATTCGCGGAGTACTTCAGGAACAGATTCAGCATCTCCTGGTGGAAACGACGCGCCTGATGCGGGTTATCCAGGAAAATGCAGTTTTCTTTGACGCCCGGCGTATTGAAATCGTTGGAGGTACTGCCCAACGCCATCACCAACGTGTCATACGGGACTTTGCGCTCAGGAACCAGCAGCTCGCCCTTCTCATCGCGCAGCTCGGCAAGAGTAATGGTTTTCGCTTCGCGATCGATATCCACCACCGAACCCAACTGAAACTGGAAACCGTGGTTACGGGCATGCGCCAGATAGCTCAGCGCATCCACGCCTTCGTCCAGGGAACCCGTCGCGACTTCATGCAATAACGGTTTCCATAAATGGCTGTGGTTTCTGTCCACCAGCGTGATTTTGGCCTTTTTCTTGCGCCCCAGCTTTTTACCCAGCTGCGTCGCCATTTCCAGTCCGCCAGCACCGCCGCCGACAATCACGATTCTTTTTAATGGTGTAGTCAACGTGACCCCCTTAAATTTATTAACCAATTGTTAATTAAAAGTTATAGGTATAGCCTTTAATTAACAACAAGTTACGATAATGAAAATGTTCTTCGAGAGTGAGAATAACACGAACGGTGCATTGGTCATACCAAAATTGATGTGTATCAAGTTTTGATGCTGAAAAGATAGACAACACGAACTTTAAGAACAAAAAAACCAGCCCGAAGGCTGGTTTTTTACACGTTCATTGAGGATTAACCTAACGTCTTGAACGCTTTGATGCGCTGCAAATGCGGGGAGATATTCTTAAACTTGTGCGTCTGCTCTTCGTCCCAGACTATCTCGTAAAAGTGATGCAGCTCTTCTGACGAACGCTGACTATTGAGCGCTTCATCATGACGTGACAGGATCACCAGGCAGCGATCGCGATTCTTTTCGCGGAAATTGGTCACGCATTTTGTCGCGATATCGGCATACTCTTCAGGCCTGTCGATTTTTCCTTCCATGTTCTCATACGGGAACAGGTTGGGATTAAACACTACCTGACGAATATCACACAGGAAACCAATCCGTTCAGCCCAATATCCCCCGAGCCCCACGCCACAAATCAGCGGACGGTCGTCCACATTAAGCTGCAGCATTTTGTCCACTTCTTTCAGTAGATGCTGCATGTCATGTTTAGGATGCCGCGTACTGTAGCTAATCAGCCTGACATCCGGGTCGATGAACTGCAGCTGCAACACCTTTTCGTGGTTGCCCGGGCTGTTAGAGTCAAAACCGTGTAAATAGATAATCATCGCATCCTCGCCAAACTTGCGTTAATGACCTGCTTTCTCTTCCTGCCAGCGCTCATGAAGCTGGTTGAGCTGGGCGCTTACCGTCTTCCAGCGTGCCGAGTCCATCAGTTCCTGACGTGAAAATGAACCTTTATGATACAAACGTGTAACACGTTCTGCATTGATCGGCGACAGATTATCTAACACACTGACCGCGCCTTTACGATTATTGCAGACCAGGATCATATCGCAACCCGCATCCAGCGATGCCTGACCACGCTCAGCATAGCTTCCCATAATCGCCGCCCCTTCCATCGACAAATCATCGGAGAAAATGACGCCATCGAAACCAAGCTCCTGACGCAGCACCGTTTTCAGCCAGTGTGGCGAACCGCTCGCCGGACGCGGGTCCACGTCACTGTAGATGACATGCGCAGGCATAATGGCATCGAGTTTGTTTTCCGTAATCAACGTCTGGAACACGGACATATCTTTTGCACGAATTTCGGCTTCTGAACGTGGATCGGTTGGGGTTTCTTTATGCGAATCCGCCGTCACAGCCCCATGCCCGGGGAAATGTTTACCGGTAGTTTTCATGCCAGCAGCATGCATACCGTCAATGAAGCGAGTCGCCATAGCCAGCGCTTTCCGCGGATCGGCATGGTAAGAGCGTTCGCCAATCGCCGCGCTGATATGCCCCACATCCAGCACCGGCGCAAAACTGATATCTATATCCATTGCGATCATTTCGCTGGCCATTAGCCATCCGGCGTCCTGAGCCAGATTGCCGCCTTCTTCCAGACCGTGCAGTGCTGCAAAGGATTGGGCCGCGGGCAGACGCGTAAATCCTTCGCGAAAACGCTGTACCCTGCCGCCTTCCTGATCTACCGCCACCACCAGATGATTGCGTGATGCCGCGCGAATCTGGCGCACTAATTCACGCAACTGTTCCGGGTCATGATAATTTCGGGTAAAGAGGATCAACCCACCTACCAGCGGATGCGCCAGAATCTCGCGCTCTTCAGCGTCCAGCTCATACCCTTCGACATCCAACATTACTGGGCCCACACTGCTCTCCTTATCCTTTCATTATTAGCTGCCGCCAGGTTTCATCGGCCAGCCTGATAAATTGTCGATCGCCGGTTTGTCGCCAGCGATACTCAAACCACCCCGCTTTCAGCATTATGACCCAAGGCCGCCATCGTCTGACCTGCCGCCACAGCGCGTTTTGTTCAATGTGCGCTCGTTGGGCGTAGGCGCTAACCAGCCGTTGGTGCTGAGATTCGTCCTTGACCCAAACCGCCGCCAGCTCCAGAGCGATATCACCGTCTCCGGCATATTCCCAGTCAATCAGCCGCAGCCCTGATGCTGTACGAACGATGTTGTCACCGTGGATATCCATATGCAGAGGCCCCAGACGCAAAGGTCGAGGCTCACCGCTTTTCCTGAGTCGCTTCAACGCTCGCAACCAGCATGGCGTACGACGCGCCGGATCGCCACACTGCCAGTACTGTTCGAGTAGCGGCAGCAGACTGATTCGCCAGCCCAATTGGGGTTGTTGGTGCAGATGATACAATAAGCCAGCGAGTTCGTCGGCGTCCGGTAATCTGGATTCAACCTTACCGTGAAAAAAGTCGACCGCCATCCACCCACGTATATAAAAGCGGGGGCGCGGCGCAAGGCTTTCAGGCAGGTGCTTTAACGCGTGATAGTGGCGTAAGAAATGCGATTCCGGCGCGTCAGGGTCGTGATGACAGCGCAACACTAAGCGGTGGGTATCGTGTTCGATGATGCAGCTCCCGCCGCTCAGGCCGCTCTGGTTGGCTACGACGGGATAATACTGCGGGAAATAGCGCGACAACACCTCGTCGCGCCTTAGCCGGTTATTGTTGCTGTACGGCACCTTTACCTGACCAGATTATCTCGCCAGTTTGTACCAGCATTAATTGCATTTGCAGGGCCGGCGAATTGACGTTGCCGGAGGCGCTGGAATAGAGCACATACTGTGCGCCAACGTTACGGGCGATACCAATCGCTTTGCTGCGCGTTCCCAGACTGTCGTTCGGCGACAGACCTAACTGCTGTTTGGCGACAGCCAACTGCTGGGCGGAAACCAGGGTAAACTTGCCGTTATTCGCCAGCGCGTTCCTCAAGGTCTCGGTGGCTTCACCAGCATTCAACGAGCCGTTGGTCCGGTTATTCACGCTATCAACCAGCAGAACGCCTCCCGCTTTGACGCCGTCAGCCTGCAGCATTTTACCGACCATCGGCTGCATAGCCCCATTCCAGTCATAGTGACGTTGACGTGGCGTCGGCTGCGCCGTTTGGTCCTCGTGCTCAATCGGACCCGGCTGCTGCGGTATGCTTGGCACCGTTGGTACAACCGGCACCGGTTGTTGCGGCTGCGCGGGCTGTTCCGGCACTGGCTTTACTTCCTCTACAGGTGCGGGCTCACGTTGCGCCACACAGCCAGAGAGAAACATCGCCAGCGCGGCAATCAGTGCGTAGCGATTCATTTTGATCATCAAGATTCACCCCTTACAAATAAAGATAAAGTCTAACCTTGTGCGCCCCCAGAAAATTGGCGCTGCCGTACAGCGTCACCGACGAATGAGCCGGGATAGTCACGCTGCGTGGCGCTTCCAGAGGATGCATTTCCAGTCCTCTGGCGTCATACCAGTAAAACCGATAATGAACGGTAACGGGTTCTTGTCTTTCGTTATAAAGTCGCGAGGATGCTGAGGCCTGAATATCAGACGTGGTTAACGTCGGCTGTTCTGCTGTAATGCCCGACGCCAGAATCGTTGATTCCATCACCAGCGACTGTTCATCACTTACCGGGATTTCAGGATGTGCCCGACAGCCAGCCAGTAGCAGCAAGCTCAGTGAAAGTGCAATGCATCCTCTGGTCATGCTTAGAGACCTTTATGCGCAAGCATTGGACCCAGCGCACGTCCACCCAGCAGGTGCATATGAATGTGATACACCTCCTGACCGCCGTGACGATTGGTATTCATAATTAAACGATACCCATCCGCAGCAATGCCTTCCTGCTCGGCGATTTTCGCCGCTACGGTGATCATGCGACCCAACGCCTGCTCGTGTTCCGCTGTCACATCGTTGACGGTCGGGATCAGGACGTTAGGAATGATCAGAATGTGCGTAGGTGCCTGAGGGGAAATATCACGAAACGCAGTGACCAGTTCATCCTGGTACACGATATCTGACGGAATTTCACGACGGATAATTTTGCTGAATATAGTTTCTTCTGCCACGACGTTTTCCTTTTTCATTAACAGCCCAAGCGTTATGCCATGCTACGCCGGGTCACTCTGCGAGTATAGAGTATGAGCGAGTTACTCACGCTCTTTCAACTTTAACCCTCGATTTTTTAAGCAAAAAGCCCTGCCACTGCTGTTCTTATAACCATTTCCCGTCGCTATTGCTTAAGCATAGTACTGAAACAACATTTCACTTATGCCGTAGCATCTGTTTACACATTGAATGTGAATGCGTATATTTCGCATTTGCATTCATATGCAAACTTAATAATTTACAACCAAAGGGTTCATCACAACCTCAGCGATTCGAACTTAATATTAATAATTATCAAGGACTTTTCGATGTCTTTCACAACACACAACGGGGATGACCAGCGCCAACCGGGGCTTGCCCCTTCTGTACTGGCAGCCTGCATCACGTTAGCACTATTGCCTTCCACCGGCCTCGCAGCCCCTGCTGAAGAGACGGTGATCGTTGAGGGCTCTGCTCCAGCCACATCCAGCGAGGAGCAGGATTACAGCATCAAATCAACGACTGCTGGCACCAAAATGCAGATGACGCAGCGCGATATTCCGCAATCAGTCAGTATTATCAGTCAGCAGCGCATGGAAGATCAGCAACTGCAAACGCTGGGCGATGTGATGGACAACACGTTGGGGATAAGCAGAAGTCAGGCGGATTCAGATCGCAGTAGCTATTACTCTCGCGGATTTCAGATTGATAACTACATGGTCGATGGGATTCCGACCTATTTTGAATCCCGCTGGAATCTCGGTGATGCCCTTTCCGACACGGCCCTTTTTGAGCGTATCGAAGTGGTCCGTGGCGCAAACGGGCTAATGACCGGGACGGGTAACCCCTCAGCCTCGATTAATATGATCCGTAAGCATGCCACCAGCCGCGAGTTCACCGGTAATGTTTCTGCGGAATATGGCAGTTGGAATAAACAACGATATGTGACCGATCTTCAAAGCCCGCTCACGGCAGACGGCAACGTGCGCGGGCGCATCGTGGCGGGCTACCAGAATAACGACGCCTGGCTTGATCGCTACAATAGCGAAAAAATGTTCTTCTCCGGGATTGTCGATGCCGATCTGGGCGACACCACCAGCCTGTCTGCGGGTTATGAATACCAGCGCATTGATATCAACAGTCCAACCTGGGGTGGATTGCCGCGCTGGAATACCGACGGCAGTAAAAACAGCTATGACCGCTCGCGCAGCACTGCGCCGGACTGGGCGTACAACGATAAAGACTTCAACAAAGTGTTTGTCACCATCAAGCAACGTTTTGCCGATACCTGGCAGGCGACAATGAATGCCACCCACTCCGAGGTCAAGTTTGACAGTAAAATGATGTACGTCGATGCCTATGTCAATAAAGCCGATGGCACGCTGATTGGCCCGTATGGCAGCTATGGTCCGGGCTATGACTACGTCGGAGGTACCGGCTGGAACAGCGGCAAGCGTAAGGTGGATGCCGTCGATCTGTTCGCCGACGGCGGTTACGACCTGTTTGGTCGTCAGCATAATCTGATGCTGGGCGGCAGCTACAGCAAACAGAATAACCGTTACGAAAGCGCGTGGGCGAACGTATTCCCCAACGAAATCGGCAGCTTCTATACCTTCGATGGTAACTTCCCGGAAACCAACTGGAACCCGCAGTCATTGGCTCAGGACGATACCACGCACATGAAATCGCTCTACGCCGCAACACGTATTTCGCTGGCCGACCCACTGCATTTGATTGTCGGCGCGCGTTATACCAACTGGCGTATCGACACCCTCGCCTACAGCATGGAACAAAACCATACCACGCCGTATGCGGGCCTGGTGTATGACATTGACGATAACTGGTCTACGTACGCCAGCTATACCTCAATCTTTCAGCCGCAGAACAAGCGCGACAGTTCCGGTAAATATCTCTCCCCAATTACCGGCAATAACTATGAACTTGGCCTGAAGTCCGACTGGATGAACAGCCGTTTAACCACCACCCTCGCGGTCTTCCGCATTGAACAGGATAACGTGGGCCAATCAACCGGCGTACCAATTGCCGGTAGCAATGGCGACACGGCCTATAGAGCGATGGATGGAACGGTCAGCAAAGGGGTCGAATTCGAAGTTAACGGTGCGATCACCGATAACTGGCAGATGACGTTCGGCGCGACACGCTATGTTGCTGAAGACAACGAAGGCAATGCGGTAAACCCGAACCTACCGCGTACCACAGTAAAACTGTTTACCCGTTATCGCCTGCCAGCCATGCCGGAACTGACCGTGGGCGGTGGGGTTAACTGGCAGAATCGTGTTTATAGCGATACGGTCACGCCGTTTGGCACATTCCGTGCGGAACAGGGAAGCTACGCCCTGGTCGATTTATTCACTCGCTATCAGGTGACGAAAAACTTCTCTGTGCAGGGTAACCTCAATAACCTGTTCGATAAAACCTACGACACCAATGTCGACGGTTCTATCGTCTATGGCGAGCCGCGCAACGTCAGCGTCACCGCCAGCTATCAGTTCTGATTCGAAACACATCACGCTCCACCTGCTCGTCAGGTGGAGTGATATTGATACATTGCGGCGAAAACTCCCCCCTTTTTTACACCACAATAGAGGTATCTCCTGCTACGACCAAGCGCAAAAAATCATCCCGACGATGATTTTTTATTTTTGGGTTCCACACCACACCTATATCCCAGCGTATTTGCTTTTCCATAGGCATTAATAAATTAACATTGGCGGGCAAAAAAGTACGAACGCTTGCGGGTAAAAAGGCAACGCCGTTACCACCAGCAATTAATGCCAGTAACGACGTCATATCATCCGTAGCGGACACCGTAACAGCCTTCAACTGGTTACTTTGGAGAAAATATGCAGTTTGTTCAGCAAGGCAAGGGCTGGTAGACGGATCGAGTTGGAGTAAGGGATATGCCGATAGTGCACTCTGAATATTCATATTGTGTATATCGCTATTCGCCGGCATAGCAAGCGCCAGCGTTTCCTCATAAAGAATATATGAAACCAGACCTTTACTTACAGGTGCCCGCACAAAACCAATATGCAACCGCCCCTCCAACAGCATTTTCATTTGAACACTAGAAGGAAGATGATTAATAACAACCTCACACTCAGGAACTTGCTGATGAAATTGTCTTATCCACTTTGGAACTTGCTGAAATGACGAAATCCCAAAGCCCATAAATAACTTTTCACGATTTTTCGAATTTACCTCTCTCGCATAGTTCAGAAATTCAATATGGGATTGTAAAAGCTCATTTGCTTTAGAAAAAAGCTGCTGCCCCAATACAGTTAAACTTGCGCCATGACGTCCGCGCAAAAAAAGAACGCCACCTGTCAAATGTTCCAGCGTCTGTATCTGCTTTGATAGTGCTGGTTGCGTCAAGAAGAGTTCTTTTGCAGCATTGCTGTAACTTCCTTTCATCGCCAAGGTAACAAAAGCTCGAAGCAGTTTTATATCTATTCCTTTCATTTATTGAACCCTGAAAAAAATGGAATTATACAAATACCTATAACAGGCCCATGATAGCAAGGGATGGCAATAAAGAAAAATAACTGACCAGTAGAAAACTGTAAAAAAACTATCAATTAATATTTAATTATAAAGGAATATAAATATGCCAAATGTAGCCGTGCTAACAAATGATTTGCAATATGAGTTTACGTATAAAATCACCCGATCGGCTCAGGAATTAGAACAAAAACTAACAGCATTTAATCAATTTCTTGATGGTGTCAGAAACCAAAACCAGGCCGTCATCCATTTGCAGTTAATAAACGATCCCGACGACCCCGCAGTACAGCGCCGCTATAAAAATCGCGCTGCGGGTATTCCAGCTTTGGCCGGGCGGCCAGAAAACCAAATAATCGACAGTATTTACCACCCTTCTGACCTCATCGTAGTAAAAGGGAGAGACAGTGGTTTCTTTAACAATAACCTCGATGAAACGCTGCAAAATCTGGGCATCAAAACGGTTATCGTGACCGGTTTGCAAACGCACGTCTGCGTTCAAACCACCGCTGCAGATGCTTTTTTCCGCGGATACAATGTGTGGGTGCCAGAGGACTGCGTTTTTGCCCCTTCCACAGATGACACCACTCGCGCCTTAGAGTGGCTTGCCAACTATTGCGCAACCGTTGCCCCTTCAACTGAGATTTTATCGCTGTTGGCAAAACATAGCGATCTTCCTGAGCGCAATGAAGGGAAATCCGCATGAAAAATCCATTAATACAGGAACTGGAACCGACAGATACCGTTGTTCTGGACCATGGAACAGGCGCTCGCCTTAGTCGAGAACTTGTCGAACTAATTGCGGAAATTCTCGGCGATACCTATCTGGGTACCATGGAAGACAGCGCCTTACTCGACCTACCGTCGCGACAAATTGCATTTACTACCGACTCTTTCGTTGTTACACCACTGATCTTTGGTAATGGGGATATCGGTAAAATTGCGGTATGCGGTACCGTCAACGATCTTGCTGTGAGTGGTGCACGTCCGCTGTATCTGACGCTGAGTCTTATTATTGAGGACGGCATGCCCATATCCGAACTCGTCACTGTTATTGAATCGGTCCGCGATACTGCTATTGCGGCAGACGTCAAAATCGTTGCCGGGGACACCAAAGTTGTTGGGAAGGGAGAAGCCGATCGTCTGTTCATTAACACGGCTGGCTTGGGCGTTCTTGAACAGTCCCCTGTTTCAATTAAAAACGTTCGTCCTGGGCAAAAAATAATACTGAGTGGCTATATTGGAAATCACTCTATCCACCTGCTATCCCTGCGAGAAGGACTAGGATTTGAACGAAATATCCTCAGCGACTGCGCCCCACTCAACATGATGATTCGCCAACTTCTCGATACCGTTCCTGCCGGAAAAATTACCTCAATGAGGGATGTAACTCGCGGTGGCCTCTCTGCAGTGCTTCATGAATATGCGCGTGCAGCAAAACATGAAATGCGTTGCGAGCGACAATCTTTGCCGATCCAGCCTGAAACAGCGATGGCGGCAAATATGCTGGGCGTCGATGTCATCAATCTTGCTAACGAGGGATGCCTTTGCTTGTTTGTAGAATCGGATAGTGCAGAAGAAGTGCTCAAACTCTTACAAGCGCACCCGCTTGGCCAAAAGGCCGCGATTATTGGCGAGGTATTAACAATCCCTCAAGCCAAAGTCAGCATGCTTGAACAGGATGGAACCGTATCGACTATAGAGGAGCTCTACGGTGCAGAATTGCCACGACTCTGCTAAGCAATGCGACGCAGTGGAAACCCGGCGTTACCGCATTTGCGGTATCGTCCAGGGGGTAGGATTTCGTCCTTTAGTCCATCGACTGGCTCGCACCTTCGAAGCCACAGGCTGGGTACTTAATGATTCCGAAGGCGTATTGCTGGAGCTACAGGCCACGTCCAGACATATCGCGCAACTCATTGATGAGCTAGTATCTAAACCGCCACCAATGGCCCGCATCAATAGTATTGTGGAAGTACCACGAGAAAATTCGGTTCAACAATACGCAGAATTTAGTATCCGTAAAAGCCGTCAGTTGGCGCGGATGGATACTATTATCCCACCAGATTCAAACGTCTGTCAGGATTGCCTTAATGAAATGTCTGACCCGCTAAACCCGAGGTATCGGTACGCTTTTATTAATTGCACCAACTGCGGGCCACGATACTCAATTATCCAGGCAATGCCTTATGATCGTTCACAAACAACAATGCAAGCCTTTGCAATGTGTCCTGCCTGTCAGCGTGAGTATGATGACATCAATAATCGCCGTTATCACGCGCAGCCCAATGCTTGTCCAGAATGCGGACCAAAACTGGACCTAAGGTCTTGCAACGGCGAAACGATAATCACAAACGATATCGTCAAATTTGCCCTAGCAAGGCTACAAGAGGGCGCGATTATTGCGATGAAAAGCCTTGGTGGTTTTCATCTGGTTGTTGATGCGAATAATGAAAATGCCGTTTCGCAACTGCGAAAGCGCAAGCACAGAGATGCCAAAGCTTTTGCTATTATGGTAAGGGATTCAAATCAGGCAGCTCGCATAGCCCGTGTCAGCGCGCATGAAAAAAAAATTCTGGAAAGTGTTGAGCGCCCAATCGTATTACTGCGTAAACGTAAAAATACACTGCCGGAAATTATCGCACCGCATAACCCCAATATTGGTGTCATGCTCCCATCCACACCACTTCAGTATTTAATGCTAGAAGATACCACAATGCCAGCCCTGGTGATGACCAGTGGTAATCTCTCAGGCCATCCAATCGTATTTGATAATACGAGTGCTATTGTGCAGTTGGGTGAAATCGCAGACTATTTTATTCTTAACGATCGTGACATTCATACTCGTGTCGATGATTCCGTTGTCCGTGTCATGACCCATGGTAATAACCTTTCATTCCTTCGGCGCTCACGAGGTTATGCCCCCTATCCTGTACACCTTACTTCCCGGGTTGATCCGATCATCGCTCTTGGCGCAGAACTAAAAACAACCGTGAGTATAGCGAAGGGTAATGAGGTGTTTATGAGCCAGCACATTGGCGATCTCAAAAATGATCTTACGTTTACATCACACCTTACGTGCGTTAATCATCTGCAAAAGCTTCTTAATATTGAGCCGAAGGTTGTGGCTTGCGATCTCCATCCAGCGTTTCGCTCGACGCGTCGTGCACTGGAACAATCGCAACTGCGGGTTATTCAGGTGCAGCATCATCATGCACACATGGCATCGTGCATGGCTGAAAACGGACTCAGTGGAAAAACTATTGGCGTTGTGTTCGACGGTACGGGCTACGGCGTTGATGGCACTATCTGGGGTGGCGAATTTCTTGTAGGGGATACCAGAAGCGTTAAACGTGCAGCACACCTTCGTTATATCGGCCTACCAGGCGGTGATAGCGCGGTTAAAGAACCCATTCGGATTGCTATTTCGTTATTAACGGAAATCTACGGGGAATATATTCCTGAGCTTTCTATTCCTGGCCTACAAACATTGTCGGCTGTCCAGAGGGACGTTTTCGCCAAAATGACTTACCGAAGGATCAATACACCAGTGACCAGCAGTATCGGCCGACTTTTCGATGGCATTTCCGCATTAATGGGCATTTGTACACATATTGAATATGAAGCACAGGCCGCCATTGAATTGGAAGCATTATTGCAGAGCGATCTTCATATGTCGCAACCTTTTTCTTTCTCGATTGTCGAGTCAGAAGACCATCTCGAGGTGGATTATCGCCCGATGGTTCATGAGATGATTACAGCATTAACAGTACACTCCCTCGATTTACCTGAATTAAGCAGGCGCTTTCATTCAACTATCGTAGAGATTATTACCGCAGTCTCTACCCGTTTATCTGCCCTTGCCATGACACGGCAAGTTGTACTGAGTGGAGGTGTCTTTTGTAATGCGTTCCTTCTCTACAATGCCCTTGACAGACTGCAAGCGGCCGGACTTAAAGTTTACTGCCATCAACTCGTCCCCACTAATGATGGTGGCATCTCTTTAGGGCAAATTGTCGTTGCATCCAGCCTAAGCCAAACGAATTAACTTAATAATAAGGAAATAAAATATGTGTAATGCCATCCTGAAAGCTGCTGCCGTATTATTTGATATGGACGGTGTGCTTATTGATTCAAATGAAGTGATTGAAAGAGCCTGGCATGAAGCGGCTGCAATGTATGGTAAAACAATATCGGAACAAGAAATTATTAAGCATATCCACGGACAGCCTGGTCCGCATACTATTCGGGCGCTCTTCAGTGACCTACCGCTCGTTGATCAGCAAAAGGTTCAGGCTCATATTATTCATGTTGAAAATACTGCGTCTTATAATCCTATCCCGGGAGTCGCAGAACTTATTACCGTACTGGATGCTTCAGGTATTCAGGTTGGCATTGTAACCAGCGGCTGGCGTGAGAAAATCGACCGTGTGACGGCGATGCTTCAGATTCAGTCCTGCATTTCTGTGATTGTTGAGCGCGATGACGTCGCCCGAGGGAAACCTTTCCCAGACCCTTATCTTCTTGCAGCCGAGCGTTTTGCTATTCCCGCGGAGAAAACAATCGTCTTTGAAGATTCCAAAAGTGGCGTCACGTCTGCTGTTGCAGCTGGAGCTTTTTGCGTCGGGATCGGTAGCGCTGAACTGATTTCCTGCGGAGCTCGGCTTACTATTTCGGACTTTACCGGTGTTGAAGTCATATCACGACTGGATGGAAACATCGCGATTTCATTTTGCCCAGGGCATGTTTTGATGATCGATAAAAAAGACGCATCTCAAGAAACAAAGTAGAGTTAAAAGGGCCATCAATGGAAATCGCGCAAAAAGGACGCTGGGCTGTTACAACATTATTTTTTGTTAATGGATTAGTTACCGGTGCCTGGGCTGTGCAAATTGCCCAACTGGTTTCACGTTTTCACATTACTGATAAAGTAATAGGCCATTTGATACTTATTTTCGGTCTGGGTGCATTATTTATGATGCCGCTATCCGGCATGGCGATGGAAAAATATGGCTCACAACGCATCGTGCGTATTTTTTCCATCGCAGCCTCGCCTGCTCTTATTCCCGTGGGACTCGCACCTGATATCTACCTGTTAACACCGATACTCTTTTTTCTTGGTGCCATGATCGGGGCAATGAACGTTGCGATGAATTCGAATGCAGTTGCCGTCGAGAAAGCCTTATCACGCACAGTGTTATCTTCATGCCACTGTTTTTGGAGCATAGGGCTTTTCACTTCAGGCCTGATTGGGGGGTATCTGGTTAAGCAGTTCGGTTTTCTCACGCACCTTTTTTTGATTGGCACGTTTTCCTTAGCGATAACATTGTCGGTATGCCCACATGTCATCAAAGATAAATCGATAAAAATTAAACGTTCAATTAAAGAAAAACAGCCTCATCATTCGAGCACCATCTACGTTATCGGTGTTATTGCCCTGCTGGCCATGATCCCGGAATGTGCGGTCGTTGACTGGTCGTCACGTTATTTACTGAAAAACCTTAATGCAACTACGGAAACGGCAAGTCTTGCTTTTGCCTGCTTCGCGGGAACCATGGCGATTTTTCGCTTTTTGGGGGATTTCATTCGCAATCATTTCGATGCCATTTTTGTAATGCGCACATCCAGTCTGGTGGCTGGAATCGGACTGCTGGCAGCGGCAGCGGCAAATACCCCTTGGCAGGCTACCGTTGGTTTTGCTATTGCTGGTATCGGTATCGCCAATCTGGTACCGATTGCTTTTTCCGCGGCCGGAAACCAGCCTGATATCTCAACCAATGCAGGAATGGGTATCGTTACCACCATTGGTTATCTGGGCACGTTGCTGGCACCTGCTCCTGTTGGTCTGGTCGCTGAACTGACGGGATTTCCTGTCGTATATATAGGGATGGCCGCCATGATGGGCGTGATTATGCTGCTTGCCCCTCTCGTTCGGGTAAAACCCTGCGAAACTTGAGGCAAGCTGGATGGGAAAGCCATTGGCAAGCCTGATGTCGCCTAACGCATTGAAAACAAAAAGCCCGCTTAAGTTTCCTTAAGCGGGCTTCTTAAATATGGCTCCTCTGACTGGACTCGAACCAGTGACATACGGATTAACAGTCCGCCGTTCTACCGACTGAACTACAGAGGAATCGTTGTGGAGGCTTATCTTAGCGGCGAAAAAATTTTTGTCAAACCCCATTTCCCCGAATAAGTTTCAATTGATGCTTCTCTCGACAGTTTGTTGCATTTCCAGACATTTTAAATGGAAAAAACTTTGCAGCTTTTTGGATTCTCCCTCATCATTTGAAATGAGGTTTCAACTTTCTTCTTTAAGGTCCACTTTGAACGTCTCCGCTGCCTTACGCCAGGTCGCTTCCCGCACGCCCTGGTATGCCAAACGCAAGAGTTATAAGGTTCTCTTTTGGCGCGAAATCACTCCGCTTGCGGTCCCCATTTTTCTGGAAAACACCTGTGTGCTGTTGATGGGCGTACTGAGTACCTTCCTTGTTAGCTGGTTGGGAAAAGAAGCAATGGCTGGCGTTGGTCTCGCCGACAGTTTCA
The DNA here is from genome assembly GCF_025106035.1 of Citrobacter sp. XY323. NCBI lineage: Bacteria > Pseudomonadati > Pseudomonadota > Gammaproteobacteria > Enterobacterales > Enterobacteriaceae > Citrobacter > Citrobacter sp. XY323. The sequence goes on along the minus strand of NZ_JANYUK010000002.1, from coordinate 205,518 downwards.
ACATGGTCATCATGGCGTTTTTTGCCGCCATCGATCTGGGAACCACGGTGGTGGTAGCATTTAGCCTGGGAAAACGAGATCGTCGACGGGCAAGGGCAGCAGCCAGACAATCGCTGGTGATCATGACGATTTTTGCTACCGTGCTGGCAGCGGTCATTCACTATTTTGGTGAACAGATTATTGACGTTGTCGCCGGTGAAGCCACCCCCGATGTTAAGGCTTTGGCACTCACCTATCTGGAACTAACGGTGCTCAGCTACCCGGCGGCAGCCATTGCTTTGATCGGTAGCGGCGCACTCCGCGGAGCCGGAAATACAAAAATTCCGCTGTTGATTAATGGCGGTATGAATATCCTAAATATCATCATCAGTAGCATCCTGATCTACGGGGTCTTTTCCTGGCAAGGGCTGGGATTTGTGGGGGCAGGACTCGGGCTGACCATTTCACGCTACATCGGTGCGTTCGCCATTATCTGGGTGCTGATGATTGGTTTTAATCCGGCACTGCGTATTCCCTTCAAAAGCTATTTTAAGCCGCTCAATCTCGCCATTATCTGGGAAGTTATGGGGATCGGTATTCCGGCAAGTATTGAGTCAGTGCTATTTAATGGCGGTAAACTGTTAACGCAGATGTTTGTCTCCGGCATGGGAACCAGCGTAATTGCCGGAAACTTCATTGCATTTTCCATCGCCGCGCTCATCAACCTGCCGGGGAATGCTTTAGGCTCCGCGTCGACAATCATTACCGGCAGGCGTCTGGGAAATGGTCAGATTGCCCAAGCGGAAATCCAGTTACGCCATATATTCTGGCTCTCAACAATCGGCTTAACCGCCATCGCCTGGCTAACCGCCCCCTTTGCCGGCGTTATGGCCTCATTTTATACCCACGATCAGGATGTAAAAGAGGTCATAGTCATCCTAATTTGGCTCAACGCAGCGTTTATGCCGATATGGGCAGCATCCTGGGTGCTACCATCAGGGTTTAAGGGCGCGCGTGATGTGCGTTTTGCGATGTGGGTATCGATGTTGGGCATGTGGGGCTGTCGTGTTGTGGCGGGTTACACGTTGGGAATCGTATTAGGATGGGGTGTAGTCGGCGTTTGGTTAGGGATGTTCTTCGACTGGGCCGTGCGCGCCGCGTTATTTTACTGGCGTATGGTCACAGGCCGCTGGTTATGGAAATACCCTCGTCCCGAGCGTGAAAAGTGCATAAAACAACCGGTTGCGTCTGAATAAGCGGCGAAATGGGGAATATTTCAGCAAACGATCGCATTTATCTATTCAGGCTTTGACAACGCTGAGTGGCATCGCTAATATTCGCCTCGTTCACACGATTCCTCTGTAGTTCAGTCGGTAGAACGGCGGACTGTTAATCCGTATGTCACTGGTTCGAGTCCAGTCAGAGGAGCCATATTTAAGAAGCCTGCTTAGGAAACTAAGCAGGCTTTTTGCATTATATCTGATAATCAATCACGGCTTCATCTGGCTCCATCGCCTGGCGCTTGATTTCATCGACGGATAACCCTGCGTTGCATAGCTCAATGAATCGCCAAACGTAGTTGCGCTGCAGTTGCCCGCGTTTCAGGCCCAGCCAGACGGTATTTGCATCAAATAAGTGCCGGGTATCCAGACGTGTTAAGCTCCCCTCCTCCTGCTCTCCACTGGATTGTTCTGCCACCAGCCCGATTCCCAGCCCCAGCGACACATAGGTTTTAATCACATCCGAGTCCTGGGCGCTGAGGATAATATCCGGCACTAACCCTTTACGGGCAAATGCCTCATCGATACGGGAACGCCCCGTAATCCCCTGACGATACGTAATTAATGGCCAGTGGGCGATAGATTCCAGTGTGAGAGGAGACGTTTTCACCAAGGGATGGTCGTGAGGAACAAGCAGGCTGTGGTGCCAACGGAACCAGGGAAAAGCTACCAACAGCGGATCGCTGCTAAGTCGCTCGCTGGCAATCCCAATGTCTGCCCCACCGTTTTGCAACAGTACGTCAATCTCCTGCGGAGTACCCTGGATCAGTTCCAGACGCACCTCAGGGAAGAGCTCACGAAAGGCTTTAATCACCGCGGGCAGGCTATAGCGTGCCTGTGTATGCGTGGTGGCAATCGTCAGTACACCGGACGTGTCATTGGTAAACAGATCCGCCAGTCTGCGAACGTTGCTGGCCTCATTCAGAATACGCTCGGCAATAACCAGCAAGGCTTTGCCCGGTTCGGTCATGCCCAGCAGGCGTTTACCGCGACGGATAAAAATCTCAATGCCAAGTTCATCTTCAAGTTCACGAATATGTCGGCTGACTCCCGACTGCGAGGTGTACAGTATATTCGCGACTTCCGTCAGGTTGTAATCCTGACGGGCCGCCTCGCGGATTATTTTAAGTTGCTGGAAATTCACTTTTTGCTCCGGGCACATCAGACATTACGCTATTGTTAAAGTCTGATGCCCGGCATAACAAATAATAAAAACCCGCATCTTATTCCTGAAGGGAATAAGGTTTAGCTGACCAGCTGTAGCTCGCGGTTTTCCAGTGCCGGACGGCTTACCAGCGACAACAGGATCTCCTTCACGGCCTGTGCCTGCGGCGATAAGCTCCCTCTGGCTGAGACGTTCAGCGATAACGGCAGATTCATCGACGGGGTTGTTATCCGCGCCATCCAGCCGTTCGCGGCATTACATAATGAACGGGCCGCCGACTCAGGCAACACTGTGACGCCCATCCCACTGGCGATGGCAGCCGTTAAGGTGGCGATAGATTCAATTTCGCCAATCACTTTGGCCGTCAGGCGACGAAGCGAAAAAGCTTCATCTACACGCAGGCGAACTGCGCTGTAATCCCGTGGCAAAAACAGATTCATCTGCGCCACCGCGGCTAAATCGACGCTTTGCCCCGGGCAATCACGCGTCCCGACCAGATACAGATCCTCTTTAAGCAACGGTTGACTGCTGATACCCGCCACGGGAGAGCGCTCGTAGAGCACCGCCATGTCTAAATGCCCGCTGAGCAGCTTGTCATTCAGCACCGCCCCACTGTTTTCATGCAAATAGACCAGCACATCGGGCAGCTCTGCTCGTACTGTCTGCAATAACGGCATAGTGATGGCTGACGCCGCCGTCCCCGGCGCCAGGCCAATAGAGACCTGTCCCCCCAGGGTCTGACCTACGTTATTGACCGCAAGTTGCGCCTGCTCGCACTGGCGTAAAATCGTCCGCGCATGGGCATACAACACTTTCCCCGCTTCCGTCGGTGTGACGCCGCGTTTGGTGCGAATCAGCAGTTGCTGATCCAGTTCGCCTTCCAGCGTAGCAACCTGCTGGCTCAGCGCGGGTTGCGCGATATGCAACACTTCCGCTGCCTGGGTCAGGCTACCAATATCGACGATTTTCACGAAATATTTCAGTCGTCTGAAGTTCATTTTGCCTCCTGTCGGAATACCAGAACCCGTGCTGGCAGTCATTAAATTCAGGATTGCAAGATGCTTGCCAGTTTAGTCAGCAGCCGTGTTTTACGGTTAAAACCGCGTAAAGTCAGGATCAAAGGTGAAGAATGGACTTTTTGCACACCTGAATCTCTCATTCTGGCTGCCCTGGAAGAGGTAGGCGCGCACCAGAATGGGGCAAAAGCATAAAAAGACGGAAAGATCACCGCTTTGCTGATTTTGTCAGCAAACGAACGCACAAATGTATTTCCCCCTTTGACAAGCCTCATCGCCCTCGCTAATATGCGCCTCGTTCAAACGATTCCTCTGTAGTTCAGTCGGTAGAACGGCGGACTGTTAATCCGTATGTCACTGGTTCGAGTCCAGTCAGAGGAGCCATATTTAAGAAGCCTGCTTAGGAAACTAAGCAGGCTTTTTGCTTTTCTGTTTTTCATTCGTCTTATTTTTCATGTAGCCCTCTGGTGAGGGAGATAATCGTTTTCTCTTCCCGTCTGTCGCGGTAATCTCATAACGGTCGTTAATATATCGACTGCAATGTGTGTAGCCCAATTCAAATACTAATAACTAAAAGACAGTACAGACAGGATAACTATGGATTCCACTCTCACCTCCGCGGGTCCCCAAGAGGACGTCTCTTCGCTTCATCGTGCCCGACGCGCTGCGCTTGGTAGCTTCGCTGGCGCCGTGGTCGACTGGTATGATTTTCTGCTTTATGGCATCACCGCCGCACTGGTCTTTAATCGCGAGTTCTTCCCGCAGGTTAGCCCGGCAATGGGAACACTTGCCGCATTTGCCACTTTTGGCGTCGGATTTTTGTTCCGTCCGTTAGGCGGGGTTATCTTCGGCCACTTTGGCGATCGCCTTGGCCGTAAACGCATGCTGATGCTCACCGTCTGGATGATGGGGATTGCCACTGCGTTGATAGGGATTATTCCTTCTTTTGACACTATTGGCTGGTGGGCCCCTGTGCTGCTGGTGACGCTGCGCGCCATTCAGGGATTCGCCGTTGGTGGTGAATGGGGCGGCGCGGCGTTGCTCTCGGTCGAAAGCGCGCCGAAAAATAAAAAAGCCTTCTACAGCAGTGGCGTTCAGGTCGGTTACGGCGTCGGACTGCTGCTTTCTACCGGTCTGGTCTCACTGATTAGCTCGCAAACCACCGACGAGCAGTTCCTGAGCTGGGGCTGGCGTATTCCGTTCCTGTTCAGCATCGTACTGGTTTTGGGCGCGTTGTGGATGCGTAACAGAATGGATGAATCAGCCGAATTCGAACAGCAGCAACAGGCAGCGCAACCAGAGAAAAAGCGGTTACCGGTGGTCGAGGCGTTAATCCGCCATCCGGGCGCATTCTTAAAAATTATCGGCTTGCGCTTATGTGAACTGCTGACGATGTATATCGTCACCGCGTTTGCCCTTAATTACTCTACGCAGAACCTGGGCCTACCCCGCGAGCTGTTTCTGAATATCGGTTTGTTAGTGGGAGGACTGAGCTGTCTGACCATCCCCTGCTTTGCCTGGCTTGCCGACCGCTTTGGTCGACGGCGCGTGTACATTACCGGTGCACTGGTCGGTACGCTGAGCGCCTTCCCGTTCTTTATGGCGCTGGAAGCACAGTCTATTTTCTGGATCGTGTTCTTCGCGATTATGTTGGCCAATATTGCGCACGATATGGTGGTCTGCGTACAGCAGCCTATGTTTACCGGTTTGTTTGGCGCAAGTTATCGCTACAGCGGCGCAGGCGTTGGCTATCAGGTGGCAAGTGTGGTTGGCGGTGGTTTTACCCCCTTCATTGCTGCGGCACTGGTGACATTCTCTGGAGGAGACTGGCACAGCGTGGCCATTTATCTGATGGCCGGGTGTCTTATTTCCGCCGCCACTGCATTGCTGATGCGGGATAAGCAGCACAGTTAAGCCCTGATGCGAAGGTCATTCGGCCTTCGCACAATCTTCCTCAACGTCTGACTTTTGTTTCATATTCCTGTGACATACTATCGGGAGAGCAGTACATCTGTGGAACAAGGAGACAGACATGAACAATAAGGGCTCCAGCCTGACCCCAACTCAGGCACTGGATAAACTGGACGCGCTGTACGAGCAGTCGGTTAAAGCACTGCGTAGCGCCATTGGTAAGTACATTGAAACAGGGACGCTCCCTGACATAATCGCCCGCCATAATGGTCTTTTTGTTTACCCATCGCTTTGTGTCACCTGGGATGGCAGCGCCACCAATCCTCCGAAAACCCGCGCTTATGGCCGTTTTACCCATGCGGGCAGCTATACCACTACGATCACCCGTCCGTCGCTTTTTCGTCCCTATCTTGAAGAACAACTCACGCTGCTGTATCAGGATTATGATGCGCATATCTCCGTCGAACCGTCGCAGCATGAAATCCCTTATCCCTATGTGATCGACGGTTCTGAGCTGACGCTCGACCGCTCAATGAGCGCCGGATTAACGCGCCATTTCCCCACTACCGAGTTGTCACAGATCGGCGACGAAACAGCCGATGGTACCTATCATCCGGCGGAATTCTCCCCGCTGTCACACTTCGACGCCCGACGAGTTGATTTTTCGCTCGCACGACTGCGTCACTACACGGGAACGCCGGTTGAACATTTCCAGCCATTTGTGCTGTTCACCAACTACACCCGCTATGTCGATGAGTTCGTGCGCTGGGGCTGCAGCCAGATCCTCGATCCGAACAGCCCCTATATCGCGCTGTCATGCGCAGGCGGGATCTGGATCACCGCTGAAACGGAAGCTCCGGAAGAGGCCATCTCCGATCTCGCCTGGAAGAAACATCAGATGCCCGCCTGGCATCTAATCACCGCCGACGGTCAGGGGATCACGCTGGTCAATATCGGCGTTGGCCCGTCTAACGCCAAAACCATTTGCGATCATCTGGCCGTCCTGCGCCCTGACGTCTGGCTGATGATTGGACACTGTGGCGGCCTGCGCGAAAGCCAGGCGATTGGCGACTATGTTCTGGCCCACGCTTATCTGCGTGACGACCATGTGCTGGATGCCGTACTACCGCCGGATATTCCGATTCCGAGCATTGCGGAAGTACAACGCGCACTGTATGACGCCACCAAAGAAGTCAGCGGCATGCCCGGCGAAGAGGTTAAACAGCGCCTGCGTACCGGTACCGTCGTCACCACCGACGATCGCAACTGGGAGTTACGCTATTCCGCTTCTGCGCTGCGTTTTAACCTCAGTCGCGCGGTGGCTATTGATATGGAAAGCGCCACTATCGCCGCCCAGGGCTACCGCTTCCGCGTCCCTTACGGCACGCTGCTGTGCGTTTCCGATAAACCGCTGCACGGCGAGATCAAACTGCCTGGTCAGGCCAACCGTTTTTATGAAGGTGCCATTTCCGAGCACCTGCAAATAGGTATCCGGGCAATCGATCGTCTGCGTGCTGAAGGCGATCGACTGCACTCCCGTAAATTACGTACGTTCAACGAACCGCCGTTCCGTTAAGGCCTGAAGGTAACTATGCACAACTCAACTCCTCTTTCCGCTCTGCGCAACCTGCTGTTAGCGCAAGGGCTGGATGGCATGATTGTTCCGCGCGCCGACGCTCACCAAAGCGAAGATTGTACACCGCATGACAATAAGCTGGCCTGGCTGACCGGTTTTAGCGGCTCCGCTGGTCTCGCGTTGGTCCTGCGCGACCGCGCATTAATGTTTGTCGATGGACGCTATCAGGTCCAGGTGCGCAATGAAGTCTCGCTGGATGATTTTGAAATTCACCATTTACATGACGAACCGCTGGCCGACTATTTGCAGTCTCACGTTGCTGCGGGCGCGCGTATCGGTTTTGAACCGTTGCTGATGGTCAACAGCCAGTTTGAAGCACTGTCGGCGACCCATTGCGAGCTGGTGCCTCTTGAGCAAGATCCTTTCGACCAGGTATGGCTTGACCGCCCGGCTGCACCCTGCGGCATCATTCGTGAAATGCCCATTGAAATCAGCGGGGAAAGCAGCACACAAAAACGTGCCCGCGTCGTGGATCTGCTCACGCAACAACAGGCCGACGTTCTGGCGATCACGCTGCCGGATAACATTGCCTGGCTGCTGAATGTGCGCGGTTCCGATCTGCCAATGGTGCCAGTGCCGTTTTCGTTCGCCCTGCTCCATCGCAGCGGCGAGCTGGAATGGTTTGTTGATAGCAACAAAACCCAGCAGCTCCCTGCTGCACTGCTGAATACGCTCACGCTGGCCCCACAAGAGAGTTTTCTTGCCCGCTGCCAGCAGTTGGCCAAAGGGAAACGCTTTTTGGTCGATAAAGACTACGCCCCGGTCGCGCTGCGTTTTGCCATTGTAGAACACGGTGGCGAAGTCTTATGGGCACCCGATCCCATCACCTTGATGAAAGCGCACAAGAATGACGTTGAACTGGCGGGCTATCGGGAATGCCATGAACAAGATGGCGCGGCCTGGGTTAACTTTCTGGCATGGCTTACGCATGAAGTTCCCTTGCGCGAAGCGGCAGGCAATCCGGTCACTGAGCTGGAAGCGCAGGCCAGGCAACTGGAATTTCGCCAGCAGCAGCCGGGATTTATCGAGCAAAGCTTCAACACGATTTCGGCCTCAGCCAGCAATGCCGCAATGTGCCATTACCATTCCAGCGAAAAAACCAATACGCCCATTACCTCTCAGGCCATGTATCTGAATGATTCCGGCGGCCAGTACCATAATGGTACGACGGATACAACGCGCACCCTCGCGTTTGGTCCACAGGATCCGCAGCGTCGTCTGCATTACACCGCTGTGTTGAAAGGCTTTTTGTCGCTTATCTCACTGCAATTTCCCAGCGGCACTCAGGGTCATCAACTGGATGCCTTTAGCCGTCGAGCGCTGTGGGATCTGGGTCTGGATTTTGATCACGGTACGGGACACGGCGTAGGCCATCAGCTCCTGATCCATGAGCAGCCCCATCGCATTGCCAAAAAAGTAAACCCCTGGCCTCTGGTCGCGGGCAATATCATTACCATCGAGCCGGGTTATTATCTGGCCGGAAAATATGGGATCCGTATTGAGAATCAGGTGGAGATCATCAACAGTCGTCCTGGCTTCTGTCGCTTCTCAACGCTGACGCTGGTGCCAATTGATTTAAGTCTGGTTGAACTGCATCTGCTAAGTGAGGCTGAAAAGCAGTGGATTGATGATTACCACCAGCAGGTCAGAGAGACGTTATCCCCACGCGTGAACGCAGAGGCTCGTCCGTGGTTGTTCGCCGCCACTGCGCCGATTCGCATTCAGGCCAATTAATGCATTAAAAAAGGCAGCCCGCAGGCTGCCTTAATTCTCCCCAACTTTTTACTGCTTAGCTGTGACGGATGTACTCATCCATTTCAGTTTTCAGGTTATCGGACTTAGTACCGAAGATAGCCTGAACACCGGAACCCGCCACTACAACGCCCGCTGCACCCAGTTTCTTCAGGCCAGCCTGATCCACTTTGGCAACGTCAGCGACGCTGACACGCAGACGAGTGATGCACGCATCGAGGTTAGTGATGTTTTCTTTACCGCCGAATGCCGCAACCAGGGCCGGAGCCATTTCGCCGGACGCACCCGCTTTGGTGTCTTCGGTAGCATCTTCACGACCCGGAGTTTTCAGGTCCAGCGCTTTGATCAGCACACGGAAGATGGTGTAGTAAACAATCGCATAACCGATACCGACAATCGGGAACAGCCACAGTTTGCTGCTGTTACCGGACAGAACGATAAAGTCGATCAGACCGTGGGAGAACGACGTACCGTCACGCATACCCAGCAGGATACAGATCGGGAATGCCAGACCAGCCAGAATTGCGTGGATGATGTACAGGATCGGTGCCACGAACATGAACGAGAACTCGATCGGTTCGGTAATACCGGTCAGGAACGAGGTCAGCGCCGCGGAGATCATGATACCGCCCACTTTCGCGCGGTTTTCTGGTTTAGCAGAGTGCCAGATAGCGATAGCGGCAGCCGGCAGACCGTACATTTTGAACAGGAAGCCACCAGACAGTTTGCCCGCAGTCGGGTCACCCGCCATATAGCGAGGGATATCGCCGTGGAATACCTGGCCCGCAGCATTGGTGTATTCACCGATCTGCATCTGGAATGGAACGTTCCAGATATGGTGCAGACCAAACGGCACCAGGCAGCGTTCAATGAAGCCATAGATACCGAACGCTACGACCGGGTTCTGGTATGCAGCCCACTGGGAAAACGTCTGAATAGCAGTCCCGATCGGCGGCCAAATGAAGGACAGAACCACACCGGTGAAGATAGCGGCCAGACCAGAAATGATAGGAACGAAGCGCTTACCCGCAAAGAAGCCAAGATACTCAGGCAATTTGATACGGTAGAAACGGTTGAACATATACGCTGCAATCGCACCGGAGATAATCCCCCCGAGAACACCCGTATCAGCAAGGTGTTTAGCTGCGATCTCTTCAGCAGGTAAATGCAGAACCAGCGGCGCAACAACAGCCATGGTCTTAACCATAATGCCGTAGGCAACAACGGATGCCAGTGCAGATACGCCGTCGTTATTGGTGAAGCCTAACGCGACACCGATGGCAAAAATCAGCGGCATGTTTGCAAAAACAGAACCGCCTGCTTCTGCCATTACGTGCGATACAACGGCTGGCAGCCAGCTGAAGTTAGCGGAACCGACACCCAGCAGGATACCTGCAATCGGGAGTACGGATACCGGCAGCATCAGCGATTTACCGACCTTTTGCAGGTTAGCAAATGCATTCTTAAACATAATTGAGAGTGCTCCTGAGTATTTGTGCTTTTCTACGTTCTCACGCATTAGCGAGGGGGGAGAACCTCGCCGTGTACAGGGCATCTAAGTACCCTTTATTTATTACACAGAGTAAAATAATTCAGTTTGTTTTTGTTTGACGGCTATCACAATTCAGTCGTGGATGGCCGTAAAATCCGCACATTCCGATAAAATGCGTTTCTGAATGTGTCAAACCGGTTATTCACCGCCCATTTTGAGGCGGTGAACTTTACTCGCTTTGCTTATTAATTACGAGCTTTAAAAAAAGTCAGTTAACGAACGGATTGCAGGCGTGAAGCGTCGATGTGAAACAGGCGGGCAAAGTTATCAGTGGTTGCCTGCGCCAGTTCTTCAACGGCAACACCTTTCACTACGGCCATATACTCCGCAACGTCACGGGTCATGGCGGGCTGGTTCTCTTTTCCCCGATGCGGTACAGGCGCAAGGTAGGGAGAATCCGTCTCAACCAGCAACCTATCCAGAGGAACATAGCGGGCGGCATCACGGAGCTGATCTGCGTTACGGAACGTGACGATGCCGGAAAACGAGATATAAAATCCAAGGTCTAGCAATTTGCCCGCCGTTTCTCTGTCCTCTGTAAAACAGTGTAGTACGCCACCACAATCCGTCACTTTTTCTTCGCGCAGAATAGACAGCGTATCGGCTCGCGCATCGCGGGTATGTACGATAACTGGCTTTTGTAACTCACGGCCAATCTGAATATGATGGATAAAAGATTCCTGCTGGCGCACCTTTGTTTCCGGCGTATAGAAATAGTCCAGCCCGGTTTCCCCCATTGCCACAACACCCTCTTCGGCGGCAAAACGGCGCAGGTCTTCAACATCATAGGCTTCATCCTGATTTAACGGATGCACGCCGCAGGAGAACACCACATTGTCACGTTCACCGACCAGTTCGCGCATACTGCGGTATCCTGGCAGAGTGGTCGCGACGGCAAGACAGAATTTCACATCGCGTGCGGCAGCTTTCGCCAGCACGTCATCCACGTCCTTATGCAGAGATTGATAATCCAGGCCATCAAGATGGCAGTGTGAGTCGACTAAAAACATAATGTCTCTCTCAAAGATGGGGAACAGGCAGTACGGTGCCTGGTTGCAGGTAATGCTCAATACGCAGGATAAGATCGGTTAACACCAGCTCACGGTTTACGCCTGTTACGTTCAGCAACTGCTGACGGCAATGACAAACGCCACCGAGTATCGCCTGTATCCGGGCGACGGATAACCGTTCTGCGATAGAAGATATCAGGTCCAGCGCGTCAGGATTGGTTAAATGGGAAATTCCATACGGACGCTTCAAGGCATCCGTCAACAACGTTGCCAGCCAGTGTAAACGGGCGGCAGCCTGATCGTGGTTTAACGCCGCGAGCAGGATATACCAGTCACCTGCGTTTAATGTGTTTGCCAGTGCCGCACAAAAATCTGTGCGATGCGCCCAGCTTTCAGCCTGTAACAACGAGAGTGCCGCACCAGGCGAACCCGCGCTCAGGCGTAATGCGCTCAACAGAGCTTCTGGAGATGCGGTCACTTCGCGGGCGAGCCAGGAGATAGCGTACGACTCAGCCGGCGGCGCAAGATGGTGTAACCGGCAGCGGCTGCGCAATGTCGCCAGCAATCGCGCAGGCTCTGTGCTGGCGAGGAAAAACCAGGTTTGTGCCGGCGGTTCTTCCAGCGTTTTTAGCAGGGCATTGGCAGCGGCATCAGTTAACTGGGCGGCATCAGGGATCCACACCACTTTCGCACCGCCAAGGCGTGAATGCTCGTACAGTTTTTCACTCACTTCACGTACCGCATCAACTCCCAGCGTGCTTTTACCTTTTTCCGGCAGCAGCGAATAGTAGTCAGGATGCGTCCCCGCCTGCATCAGCTGACAGCCCCGGCAGTGTCCGCAGCTTTTATGCCCTTCCGGCTGCTGGCACATTAAATAGCGACTGAGCGCGTAAATCAGCGCGTCGTCACCCATTCCGGGTAATGCCTGAATCAGTAACGCATGGTGACCACGACCCGCCTGGTAGCTGGCTACCAGTTTTTCAAAATCTGGTCGTAACCATGGGTACCATTTCATGCGCCCTGCTCCTGCACCCACTGGGTGATGGTATTGCGGATATCAGCCATCACAGCTTCCAGCGGCTGCGTCGCGTCGATGGTACGAATGCTGGCATCTTTGGCAGCCAGTTCAAGATAGCGCGCGCGGGTGCGATTAAAGAAATCGAAAGATTCCTGCTCAATACGATCCAGCTCGCCGCGCGCACGGGCACGTTTCAATCCGACCTCTGGAGTCACGTCCAGATAGAGCGTCAGGTCCGGGCGAAAATCACCGAGCACCGCATCGCGCAAGGTTGCCAGCATGTTTTGATCGATGCCGCGTCCGCCCCCCTGATACGCCTGGGTCGACAAATCGTGACGGTCGCCAATTACCCATGCGCCTTTTGCCAGCGCAGGTTTAATAACGGTTTCGACCAGCTGTACGCGCGCGGCGTAAAACATCAGAACTTCAGCTTTGTCAGTGATGACCTCGTCACCCACCGACTTAATGTCCAGCACCAGACTTCTTAGTTTCTCAGCGAGCTGCGTTCCCCCCGGTTCGCGGGTAAAAACCATGTCACGAATACCAAGTTGCTCAAGTGTCTCTACCACCACGTTACGCGCGGTGGTTTTTCCGGCGCCTTCCAGGCCCTCGATGACGATATAGTTACTGCCCATTTTTTTCCTTAAGCACTTTCAGGTAATCCTGCACGGACCGGTTGTGGCTGGCAAGATTGGTGTTAAACGTGTGACCGCCTTTACCGTCAGCCACGAAATAGAGGTACGGCGTTTTTGCCGGATGCGCCGCGGCCTGCAATGAGGCCTCTCCCGGCATGGCAATCGGGCCAGGCGGCAACCCCGTAATGGTATAGGTGTTATAGGCGGTCGGGGTATCTAAATCCACACGCGACAACTTGCCATTATACCGTGACCCCATCCCGTAAATCACCGTCGGATCGGTCTGTAAACGCATGCCAATCCGTAAGCGGTTAATAAAGACGGAAGCCACCTGGTCACGCTCGCTGGCAACCGCAGTCTCTTTTTCGATAATAGAGGCCATGGTTACCAGCTGATTTTTGTCCTGATAAGGCAGGCCTTCAGCGCGCCCTTCCCAGACGGAGTCTACCGCTTTAACCATTTTCTGATGCGCGCGTTTTAGCAACGCCACGTCGGTTGTATTGGCGGTATACATCCAGGTATCTGGCCAGAACCAGCCTTCTACCCATTGCGGGTTCTCCAGCTTCAGCGCCTGAGCAACGGTCTCGTAATTATCATCGCTCAGCGTATGTTTGATGTACGGGGCGTCGCGCAGCTGCTTGAGGTAGTCGCTCAGACGCATCCCTTCAACCAGACGTAACGGGAACTGCGCCTCTTTACCGCTTTCCAGCAGTTGCAACATGTCCCGCACCGTCATGTCGGGCGTAAAACGGTAGGTTCCGGCTTTAAAATGCGACAGTTCGGGTTCCACACGCAGCAGCCACTGGAACACACGCGGACGATTGATAACGTTGTCCGCATACAACTGTTCACCGAGAGCCAGACGGCCCGTACCCGCTTTCAGCGTAAAAATCGTCTCTTCTTTAATCAATAATTTACTGTCCGCCAGATGGCGAACTTTCCACATTCCCACTCCCGCAGCTATGCCCAGCACAACCAGCAATAACAGGACAACAAGTAACAGTTTTTTCATGACTAATTCGGGTGCTCACAAAGTGGGGCTAAAAAATCGAACAACATACGTGCAGACAGCAGCGTGTCGCCACAGGTGCGTACGGGAATAACAGGCATTAACGCATTACAGACGACGATTTCATCGGCCTGCATAACCTCTTCCAACCCGGCATACACTTCGACAATGCTGAACGACGATTGTGCCAGCATCCGGATACAGAATTGTCGCATAATGCCGTTCACTCCGGCCTGATCCAGCCGGGGAGTGTAAACCACATCCCCCTTACGCCAGAACAAATTAGCCGCACAGCATTCCGTAACCCATCCCTCACTGTCAAGAACCAGTACTTCATCAGCTGCCGTCTGCTCAAGATGAGAGCGAATCAACACCTGTTCCAGTCTATTCAGGTGCTTAAGTCCGGCAAGCAACGGATTACGCCCCAGACGCACTGGACTTAACGCCAGCGTTATCCCCTCCAGTCGCCAACGATCGTAATGATCGGGCCAGGCTGAAACAGAGAGAATACGTGTGGCACTGCGACAGTTTGCGCCGCTGTAACCACGGCCACCGCTACCACGGCTGATAATCACTTTTAACACGCCACGCGCATGCCCTTGCGCCAGCATTTTCATTTCACTTTGCAGCTCTGACCAATCTTCGAAAGAGATCAGCAATTTTTGGCAGGCGTCTTGTAAACGCGCAAGATGCGCTGCAAAGAGGCAAATTTCGCCGTCAATAATACGCGCAGTGGTAAAACAGCCATCACCGAATTGGGTCGCTCGATCGCTTGCGGCCAGCATATTCTGCTCGCAGCCATTAATTAAGAACATGGTGGCTCCTTATTTCTGGTCCGCTAGTTTGGCAGGATGAACAACACAGGACAAGGGTGGAAAACCGAATAAAAAAAGGCCCGACAAGCGGACCTTTTTAAATTGCTATCGATGCTAACGCACCACCTGGCAGACTTAAATCTTTTTAAAGATCAAAGAGCCGTTGGTCCCGCCAAAGCCGAAGGAGTTACACAGTGCGTACTCCAGACCACTAACCTGACGCGCTTCGTGAGGTACGAAGTCCAGGTCACAACCTTCATCCGGGTTATCCAGGTTGATGGTTGGCGGAATAGCCTGATCGCGCAGCGCCAGGATAGAGAAAATAGACTCTACCGCGCCCGC
Source organism: Citrobacter sp. XY323 (assembly GCF_025106035.1). Lineage (NCBI taxonomy): Bacteria > Pseudomonadati > Pseudomonadota > Gammaproteobacteria > Enterobacterales > Enterobacteriaceae > Citrobacter > Citrobacter sp. XY323. The sequence goes on along the minus strand of NZ_JANYUK010000002.1, from coordinate 190,398 downwards.
CGCACCCAACAGGTGTCCGGTCATGGATTTAGTGGAGCTTACCATCACACGGCTTGCCGCATCGCCAAAGACAGATTTCACTGCCTGGGTTTCGGCTTTATCGCCAGCAGGAGTAGACGTGCCATGCGCGTTGACATAGCCGATCTGACCCGCTTCGATAGCCGCATCGCGTAGTGCGTTGACCATTGCCAGCGCAGCGCCCGCACCGTTTTCAGGTGGTGACGTCATGTGGTAAGCATCGCTGCTCATGCCAAAACCAACGACTTCAGCATAGATTTTTGCACCGCGCGCTTTCGCATGCTCGTACTCTTCCAGTACCACCATGCCTGCGCCGTCGCCCAGCACAAAGCCATCACGTTCTTTATCCCACGGACGGCTTGCCGCTTGCGGGTTATCATTACGTGTAGACAGCGCACGTGCCGCGCCAAAACCACCCACGCCCAGCGGGGTACTGGCTTTTTCTGCACCACCCGCAACCATCGCGTCTGCATCGCCGTATGCAATGATACGTGCTGCATGACCAATGTTATGCACACCTGAGGTACAGGCGGTCGCAATGGAGATGCTTGGCCCTTGCAGGCCGTACATGATGGTCAGGTGACCTGCCACCATGTTAACAATCGTTGACGGAACGAAGAACGGGCTGATCTTACGTGGACCGCCATTCACCAAAGAGGTGTGGTTTTCTTCGATCAATCCGAGACCGCCAATACCAGAGCCGATAGCGGCGCCAATACGGTGAGCGTTCTCTTCCGTAATTTCGAGACCAGAATCCTGCATGGCCTGAACGCCAGCGACAATTCCATATTGAATGAAAGCATCCATCTTGCGCTGTTCTTTGCGCGAGATAATGTCTTCACAGTTAAAATCCTTTACTAAGCCAGCAAATTTCGTTGCATAGGCGCTAGTATCGAAATGGTCGATCAGGCTGATGCCACTCTGACCGGCAAGGAGAGCTTTCCAGGTAGACTCTACGGTATTGCCGACAGGAGACAACATGCCCAGTCCGGTCACAACTACACGACGCTTAGACACGGTTGTCCTCCAGGGAGGGAAAATAATTCAAGTGGGATAAAAAGATAAAACTCAGGCGGTCGAATGACCGCCTGGAGATGTTCACTTACGCCTGGTGGCCGTTGATGTAATCAATGGCAGCCTGAACGGTAGTGATTTTCTCAGCTTCTTCGTCCGGAATCTCAGTATCAAACTCTTCTTCCAGAGCCATTACCAGCTCAACGGTGTCAAGAGAATCTGCGCCCAGGTCTTCAACGAAGGAAGCATTGTTGGTTACTTCTTCCTGCTTAACGCCCAGCTGTTCGCCGATAATTTTCTTAACGCGTTCTTCGATAGTGCTCATACTCTTAAATTTCCTATCAAAACTCGCTTTCGCGATGGTTTTCGTAGTGTATAAAATGTTGAAAAATTTGCAACTAAATCCCGGCAGGTCTTACCACGATTTTACGTTATTTTGAGGGCATTCACCCTAATAACGCAAATTTTTTTATCTCGTGGTTAAACCATGTACATCCCGCCGTTGACGTGCAAAGTCTCACCTGTGATGTAACTTGCTTCGTCAGAAGCTAAAAATGCAACCGCACTGGCGATTTCCTGAGCGCCGCCAAGGCGACCCGCAGGAACCTGCGCCAGAATACCCGCACGCTGATCATCAGACAGCGCACGCGTCATGTCCGTTTCAATAAAGCCCGGAGCAACAACGTTTACAGTAATGCCACGAGACGCAACTTCGCGCGCCAGTGATTTACTGAAGCCGATCAGACCCGCTTTCGCCGCAGCGTAGTTTGCCTGACCCGCATTTCCCATGGTACCAACCACAGAACCGATAGTGATAATACGCCCATGACGCTTTTTCATCATAGCTCGCATTACCGCTTTTGACAGACGGAAAACAGATGACAGGTTGGTTTCGATGATATCGTTCCACTCGTCATCTTTCATGCGCATTAACAGATTATCACGAGTAATCCCGGCATTATTGACCAGGATATCGACTTCACCAAATTCTGCGCGAATATTTCCCAGAACAGATTCGATAGATGCTGGATCGGTCACATTCAACATCAGACCTTTACCATTTGCACCTAAGTAATCGCTAATGGCCTGCGCACCGCTTTCGCTGGTTGCAGTACCGATAACTTTCGCGCCACGGGCAACGAGTGTTTCAGCAATTGCGCGGCCAATGCCACGGCTTGCACCGGTAACCAGCGCGACTTTTCCTTCAAAACTCATGGTCTTCCTCATTTATTGCTCTAGCGCCGCAGAAAATGCCGCCGGCTCATTCAGTGCCGAAGCAGTCAGGGTGTCAACAATACGTTTCGTCAAACCGGTCAGAACTTTGCCCGGACCAACTTCATACAGGTGCTCTACGCCCTGGGACGCCATAAATTCAACGGTTTTAGTCCATTGAACCGGGCTGTACAGTTGGCGAACCAGCGCATCGCGAATAGCGTCTGCGTCTGTTTCGCACTTCACGTCGACGTTGTTCACAACCGGAACAGTCGGCGCGTTAAAAGTGATTTTTTGCAGTTCAACGGCCAGTTTCTCAGCAGCAGGCTTCATCAGCGCGCAGTGAGAAGGAACGCTGACCGGCAGTGGCAGAGCACGCTTAGCGCCAGCCGCTTTACAGGCTGCGCCAGCACGTTCTACGGCTTCTTTGTGCCCGGCAATAACCACCTGACCTGGTGAGTTAAAATTTACCGGTGAAACCACCTGGCCTTCGGCAGACTCTTCACACGCTTTAGCAATAGCAGCGTCGTCCAGACCGATAATAGCAGACATGCCGCCAGTGCCTTCCGGTACCGCTTCCTGCATGAATTTGCCACGCAGTTCAACCAGACGAACGGCATCGGCAAAACCGATAACACCCGCACATACCAGCGCAGAGTATTCGCCCAGGCTGTGACCTGCCATCAGCGCAGGTGTTTTACCACCCTGCTGCTGCCATACGCGATAAAGCGCAACAGAGGCAGTCAACAGTGCTGGCTGCGTCTGCCAGGTTTTATTCAGCTCTTCGGCCGGTCCCTGCTGAGTCAACGCCCACAGATCATAGCCCAGCGCAGCTGATGCTTCAGCAAAAGTTTCTTCAACAATTGGGTAGTTTGCTGCCATTTCAGACAACATCCCAACGGTCTGGGAACCCTGCCCCGGGAACACAAATGCAAATTGCGTCATGTTTAAATCCTTATACTAGAAACGAATCAGCGCAGAGCCCCAGGTGAATCCACCCCCAAAGGCTTCAAGCAATATCAACTGACCAGCTTTAATACGCCCGTCGCGGACGGCTTCGTCCAGCGCGCACGGTACGGAGGCCGCGGAGGTATTGCCATGTCTGTCGAGCGTCACGACAACATTATCCATCGACATACCCAGCTTTTTCGCGGTTGCGCTAATAATGCGGAGGTTTGCCTGATGCGGCACCAGCCAGTCCAGTGCAGAACGATCGAGATTATTTGCTTCCAGCGTTTCATCAACGATGTGTGCAAGCTCGGTCACCGCGACTTTAAATACTTCGTTACCCGCCATCGTCAGGTGGATCGGGTTTTCCGGGTTCACGCGATCGGCATTAGGCAGCGTCAACAGTTCGCCATAGCGACCATCAGCGTGCAGATGCGTAGAAAGAATGCCGGGCTCTTCTGATGCGCTCAGTACAACCGCACCTGCGCCATCGCCGAAAATAATGATCGTCCCGCGATCGGTTGGATCACAGGTACGAGCGAGGACATCTGAGCCAACCACCAGAGCATGCTTCACTGCGCCAGACTTAACGTACTGGTCGGCAACGCTCAGGGCGTAGGTGAAACCGGCACAAGCGGCTGCAACGTCAAACGCCGGACAGCCTTTGATCCCCAGCATACTTTGGATCTGGCATGCCGCACTTGGAAATGCGTGTGTGGATGATGTGGTGGCAACCACAATCAGACCAATTTGTTCTTTGTCGATGCCCGCCATTTCAATTGCACGGTTTGCGGCGGCAAAGCCCATCGTCGCAACTGTTTCATTTGGCGCTGCAATATGGCGTTCACGGATACCTGTGCGAGTGACGATCCACTCATCAGATGTCTCAACCATTTTTTCCAAATCGGCGTTAGTACGCACTTGTTCAGGCAGATAGCTGCCAGTACCAATAATCTTCGTATACATGTACGCTCAGTCACTTTTTGGTTATATACCGCCACGAGCAAATCGCTGATACGTTGGCAGCATTCACAAACGCACCGTTATCTGTGTGCTCGCGAGTTTGCGTTTTCGCCACCGTCCAGCAGTTCGAATCCAGCTGGGTATACAGATTCCAGGCGAGCGGCAATTCGCTGAGGAACTTGTCGCTGCACCGCCTGCACTGCCTGTTCAATCGCGACTTCAAATGCTCGCTGATTGGCCGCACCATGACTCTTAATCACCGTGCCGCGCAATCCTAACAGACAGGCGCCATTATACTGGTCGGGGTTGAGGTGACTAAATCGCCTTGTCAGGCTTTTTTGTAACCAACGTTTTAATAACAGCAGCCACCACGACCGTTTTTTGCCCTCACCCTGAGACTTCAGCAGTGAAAGGAACATTCTGACAACACCTTCCATCGTCTTTAATGTGACATTACCTGTAAAGCCGTCACAGACCAACACATCAGTTTTGCCAGTCAGTAACTCATTGGCTTCAAGATAGCCGATATAATTGATAGAAGGGATTGTTTTTAGCACTGCAGAAGCATCCCGAATACTGTCGAGACCCTTGGTTTCTTCTTCACCGATATTGAGCAACGCAACACGGGGATTGGCAATTCCAACCACCTCTTCTGCCAGCACGGACCCCATGACGGCAAATTGCACCAACATCGTGCTATCACAATCCACGTTGGCACCCAAATCCAGCACCACCGTTTTGCCCTTTTGCTGATGGGGTAAAACCGTCACCAGCGCAGGACGCTCAATCCCCTCAAGGGGTTTGAGCAATAACTTCGCAAGACCCATTAGCGCACCTGTATTACCGGCGCTCACACAGGCTTCCGCTCGTCCTTCTTTCACGAGCTCCAGGGCAACACGCATTGAGCTTCCACGACTGGCGCGAATAGCTTGCGAGGGCCGGGCATCACTGGCAATAACTGACTGAGCAGGGATAATCTGCAGACGTGAACGTTGTTCGAAGTCAGCTTTGGCAAGTAATGGCGTGATTGTATCGGGATCCCCGACTAAAAGAAGTGTGAGTTGCGAATTAGAATTCAGTGCCTGCAATGCTGCAGGCACTGTCACGGTAGGGCCAAAATCACCCCCCATGACATCTAACGCCAGGGTTAGACGTGTCAAGGTATCGTCGCTGCCCGGTTAGGTGTTTCCCCAGTTACCCGGGGAAAGCCTCACTAAGCTTCATCACGCGTGTACTCTCTGTCTTTCTCACCGTAGCGGGAAAGCCATTGAGTCATGCGTGATTACTTAGCGATTACCTTACGGCCACGGTAAAAACCGTCGGCAGTGATGTGGTGACGCAGGTGTTGTTCACCAGAAGTTTTGTCTACAGACAGGCTGGTGACTGCGGTCAGAGCGTCATGAGAACGACGCATGCCACGTTTGGAACGGGTTGGTTTATTCTGTTGTACGGCCATGGACCTTACTCCTCAATTACTTACGCTTTAAGCTGGCTAATACGGCAAATGGGTTTGGTTTTTGCGCTTCATCAGGCAATTCGCCAAAGACCATGTCCGCCTCGGACACTTCACAGTGTTCAGAATCATGCACCGGAACTACCGGCAAGGAGAGGATAATCTCATCTTCAACCATTGCAAGCAGATCGATTTCACCGAATTCGTTAACCTCAATCGGCTCATACGCTTCCGGGAGTGCTTCAGCCTGCTCGTCAGAACGGACAGGACTAAAACAATATGTTGTGTGAACATGAAGTGGGAACGGTTTCCCGCAACGCTGACATTCGAGCGTAACCGACACCTTTGCATCACCGGTTATAACGGCAAGGCGCTGGTTATCGATAGCGAACGACATGGAGCATTCCACATCACTGTCCACACTGACTACAGAATCGGCGACACGCTCAACCAGATCAGAAGTATAGATACCTTCATAATCGAGGCGTTTCTGAGCCGTACGAACCGGATCAAGAGTCAGGGGTAATTTTACCTTTTGCATAGGGCGCGCATATTAACTTTGTAACGTCATATAGTCAAAGAAAAAGGCAGCCTGTGGTTGCCTTTTGCCAATAATTCGCACACATTGCGGGTCATCGACTTAAAATCGCTCAACACAAGCCATTACAGCCAGCTTGTAGGACGAAGTCCATAGTTTAAATTGGCTCTCATCAATACGCTATATGCGAGGGAAAAAATATGCCTCAACTTATTCTTGCTTCTACCTCTCCCTGGCGTCGCGCTTTACTAGAAAAACTGGCAATCCCGTTCGAATGCGCAGCACCAGAGGTTGATGAAACGCCGTTACCAGGCGAAGCCCCCCGGCACTTAGTCTTGCGACTGGCGCAGAAAAAAGCGCAATCTCTCGCCCACCGTTATCCATCGCACCTTATTATTGGTTCCGATCAAATTTGTGTTCTCGATGGTGAAATAACCGGCAAACCGTTAACAGAAGAAAATGCACGCCAGCAGTTACTCAAAGCCCGTGGCAATATTGTGACGTTTTATACCGGACTGGCACTGTATAATTCTGCGACCGGACATTTACAAACTGAAGTTGAACCGTTCGACGTCCATTTTCGTCACTTAAGCGAAACGGAAATTGAAGATTACGTGCGCAAAGAGCGCCCGCTGCATTGTGCCGGTAGTTTTAAAAGCGAAGGATTGGGCATTGCACTTTTTGAGCGCCTGGAAGGCCGCGACCCAAATACCTTAATCGGTTTGCCGCTAATCGCACTGTGTCAAATGCTGCGACGAGAAGATATGAACCCGTTAAAAGCCTGACGGGTTGACGGCTGTACAGGCCAATCCTGTAGGCCTGATAGGCGCAGCGCCATCAGGCCTACAGGTAATGCGCGATAATATCAATGCGCATCAGCCTTTACTTCGTAACACCTCGAGGCAGCGCTTCAACTGCTTATCCATTGGCGCTTCAATACGCATTACTTCACCCGTCCCAGGATGAGTAAATTTCAACGCTGCGGCGTGCAAAAAGAGCCTGCTCAGCCCGGTATCCGCCAGTTGCTTATCGAATTCACGATCGCCATAGCGGTCGTCAAAGGCAATCGGATGTCCGGCATATTGTGTATGCACGCGAATCTGGTGCGTGCGTCCGGTCACCGGACTGCAGCGCACAAGCGTAGCGAACGCATAACGCTCTTCCACTTTAAAGCGTGTTTCCGATGGTTTGCCTTCCTGATTCACCCGCACGATACGCTCGCCGCTTTGCAGAATATTCTTTAACAGCGGGGCCTGAACGGTTTTGACATGGGACTGCCACTGGCCGCGTACCAACGCGAGGTAGTCTTTCTGCATGCCTTTTTCACGCAGTTGTTCATGCAACGAACGCAAGGCAGATCGTTTTTTGGCCACCAGCAGCACGCCGGAGGTATCCCGGTCGAGGCGATGCACCAGTTCAAGGAAACGCGCTTCCGGGCGCAGCGCACGTAAGCCTTCAATGACGCCAAAGCTTAATCCGCTTCCACCATGCACGGCCGTACCTGAAGGCTTGTTAAGCACCAGAATGTGGTCATCTTCATATAAAATGACATCGGTCAGCGCCGCGACCTTCTGCAAATTCGGTGAAATGGCCTCTTCTTCACGTTCAGCGACACGTACAGGTGGAATACGCACAATGTCCCCGTCTTCGAGTTTGTACTCGGGTTTAATGCGTTTTTTGTTCACCCGCACTTCGCCTTTACGCAAAATGCGATAAATCATACTTTTCGGCACGCCCTTGAGCTGGGTGCGCAAAAAGTTGTCGATGCGTTGCCCTGCTTCGTCGGCAGTAATGGCAACTGTTTTTACGGCTGGAGTCTCTGTTTTCATGGGGGCCGATTTTAAATAGCCATCAAGATTCGCGCCACACATTTTTCTATGCTTATATTAACTGCTATACCTTATTACTTAAGTTTGACATAGCCGATTTGGTGGTTATTAAAGCAATCACTACGCGGAAGTGAAAAAACTGTGAGTAACCGGGTGATAAATGGCAAAAGTCATCTTGCTATAACAAGGTTAGCAGTGGAATAATGAGGTTGTTTCCGTGTTGAATCTTGTTAAAACAAGAACTTTTCCGGAATGACCCAATTTTGCCCGACCGATCATCAACGCAGCAATGGCGTAAGACGTATTGATCTTTCAGGCAGTTAGCGGGCTGCGGGTTGCAGTCCTTACCGGTAAGTGCTCTATAGATTTCGCGTTGTAGGAAGGCGGCAAGTCTGGGAACCCCAGGTGCTTACTCCTGTAAGTGGTTGGGGTAAGAAGATGAAGCCAACGCACCCACAGCGTGAAAGACGATAAGCACAATGGAAGCTTCTCTGGAGAGTAACACCCAGACTGTTCCCCTGATAATTGCGCTGTGTTTCCGTATGAAATACAGGCAACCGACACTCTGCGCCTCTTTGAGCTGACGATAACCGTGAGGTTGGCGACGCGAATAGACACGAGGCCATCGGTTCACACCCGGAAAGGCATTACTCTGCCCGCAGCTTAGTCGTCAATGTAAGAATAATGAGTAAGTTACGATGAAAAGAATGTTAATTAACGCGACTCAGCAGGAAGAGTTGCGTGTCGCCCTTGTAGATGGGCAGCGTCTGTACGATCTGGATATCGAAAGTCCTGGACACGAACAGAAAAAAGCCAACATCTATAAAGGCAAAATTACCCGTATTGAACCGAGTCTGGAAGCTGCTTTTGTTGATTACGGCGCTGAACGTCACGGTTTCCTCCCGTTAAAAGAAATTGCCCGCGAATACTTCCCCGCTAGCTACAACTCCCATGGTCGTCCCAACATTAAAGACGTGTTGCGCGAAGGTCAGGAAGTCATTGTTCAGATCGATAAAGAAGAACGCGGCAATAAAGGCGCTGCGCTGACCACCTTTATCAGCCTGGCAGGTAGTTATCTGGTTCTGATGCCGAACAACCCGCGCGCGGGCGGTATCTCCCGTCGCATTGAAGGCGACGACCGTACCGAATTAAAAGAAGCGCTGGCAAGCCTGGAACTGCCTGATGGCATGGGGCTTATCGTGCGTACCGCAGGGGTCGGCAAATCTGCCGAAGCGCTGCAGTGGGACCTGAGTTTCCGCCTGAAGCACTGGGAAGCGATTCAAAAAGCCGCTGACAGCCGCCCTGCTCCGTTCCTGATCCATCAGGAAAGCAACGTTATCGTTCGCGCATTCCGTGACTATTTACGTCAGGACATCGGCGAAATCCTCATCGACAACCCGAAAGTTATGGAGATGGCGCGTCAGCACATCGCCGCGCTGGGTCGTCCGGATTTCAGCAGCAAAATCAAACTGTACACCGGTGAAATCCCGCTGTTCAGCCACTATCAAATCGAATCTCAGATTGAGTCCGCATTCCAGCGCGAAGTGCGTCTGCCGTCCGGCGGCTCAATCGTTATCGACAGCACAGAAGCGCTGACCGCTATCGATATCAACTCCGCACGCGCGACCCGCGGCGGCGACATCGAAGAAACTGCGTTCAACACCAACCTTGAAGCAGCCGATGAAATTGCTCGTCAGCTGCGTCTGCGCGACCTCGGCGGCCTGATTGTAATCGACTTCATTGATATGACGCCGGTTCGTCACCAGCGTGCGGTTGAAAACCGTCTGCGTGAAGCTGTGCGTCAGGACAGAGCGCGTATTCAAATCAGCCATATTTCTCGCTTCGGCCTGCTGGAGATGTCCCGTCAGCGTCTGAGCCCGTCGCTGGGTGAATCCAGCCATCACGTATGCCCACGCTGCTCCGGCACGGGTACCGTACGTGATAACGAATCACTGTCGCTGTCTATTCTGCGTCTGATCGAAGAAGAAGCGCTGAAAGAAAATACGCAGGAAGTTCACGCTATTGTTCCTGTGCCGATCGCATCCTACCTGCTCAACGAAAAACGTACCGCGGTAAATGCCATCGAGACGCGTCAGAATGGCGTGCGCTGTGTGATTGTGCCAAACGATCAGATGGAAACCCCGCATTACTCCGTGCTGCGCGTACGCAAAGGGGAAGAAACACCAACCCTGAGCTACCTGCTGCCGAAACTGCATGAAGAAGCGATGGCATTGCCGACGGAAGAAGAGTTCGTCGAGCGTAAACAGCCAGAGCAGCCGGCATTGGCCACCTTTGCAATGCCAGAGGTGCCGCCAGCCCCTGCTTTGCAGGAACCTACTGCGAAGGCCGCCGCGCCTAAAGCCGCAGCAGCGACCGCGACCGTCGCCGCACAGCCAGGTTTGATTAGCCGTTTCTTCAGCGCACTGAAGTCCATCTTCAGCGGTAGCGAAGAAGTGAAACCGGTTGAACAACCTGCGCCGAAAGCGGAAGAGAAAACCGACCGCCAGCAGGATCGTCGTAAACCGCGTCAGAACAATCGTCGCGACCGTAACGATCGTCGTGATAATCGCGACAACCGTGGCGAGCGTGATAACCGTAACGAGCGTTCAGAAAGCGGCGAAAACCGTGAAGATAACCGCCGTAACCGCCGTCAGTCGCAGCAGCAAAATGCGGAAGCGCGCGATAACCGCCAGCAGTCTACTGAGGTCGCCGACAAAGCGAAATCCGGTGATGATCAGCAGGCTCCGCGTCGCGAGCGCAACCGCCGTCGCAACGATGATAAGCGTCAGGCGCAGCAGGAAGTTAAAGAGCTGAACCTGGCAGAACAACCTGCGCAGGATACCGAGCAGGAAGAGCGCGTTCGTCAGCCTCAGACTCGCCGTAAACAGCGTCAGCTGACTCAGAAAGTTCGTTACACAGACAGCCCGGCTGTTGAAGCCGAAGTCGCGACTGCCGAAGTGGTCACTGAAACGGCAGTCGCTCAACCAACTGAACAGCCCGTACCGGCACAGCGTACTGAACTGGCGAAAGTTGATCTGCCTGCCGTCGTTGCGACTGAGCAGGAAGACAACAGCGAAGCGCGTGACTCTAATGGTATGCCGCGTCGTTCCCGTCGCTCACCTCGCCATCTGCGCGTCAGTGGACAACGCCGTCGTCGTTATCGTGACGAGCGTTACCCGGTTCAGTCGCCGATGCCGTTAACGGTTGCCTGCGCATCTCCAGAATTAGCGTCCGGTAAAGTCTGGATCCGCTACCCTGTTGCTCGTCCTCAGGATCAGCAGGTTGCAGAGCAGCGCGAGCAGGAAACGGTTCAGGGGCAAGCTGTACCTGTCGCCGTAGAGCCTCAGGTTGCTGCAGCTGCCGTTGAGCATATTGTGAACGCCCCTGCGTCGGTTGAAACCGTACAGCCAGAGGTGGTCATTGCTGAACCTCAGGCTACCGTCGTTGAAACCACGCATCCGGAAGTCATCGCTACTCCGGTCGAGGAACAACCGCAAATTATCGCTGAATCTGACGCGCCTGTTGCTGAGGATACCGCGGCGAAAGCCGAACCTGTCGCTGAAATCGTGGCTGCGCCGGTTGTCGAAGAATCTGCGGAGGTTGTTATTTCTCAGCCTGAAGTGGCTGAAGAGATTGCAGAGGTTGTGGAAACAGCGCCAGTGGTTGAAGAAGTTGCCGCGCCGCAAGAGGTTGTTGCAGCACCGGTCGTCGAAGACGCAGTCGTTAAGGCTGAAGTTGTCGCAACCCGCGTTGACGCAGAACATCTTCACAGCCATGCGGCCGCACCGATGACCCGTGCTCCGGCACCAGAGTATGTGCCTGAAGCGCCGCGTCATAGTGACTGGCAACGCCCGGAATTCACCTTTGAAGGTAAAGGTGCCGCAGGTGGACACAGCGCCACGCACCAGGCGACTGCGCCAGCAACGCGCCCGCAGCCCGTTGAGTAAGTCATAATCAACATCAAAGCCGACCTTCGGGTCGGCTTTTTTTTATCTCTGCTCTACACACTGACAAACTGAGAAGGCGTGGTTACGCTGGCAATCTTTAGCGGTGCGATTGCGCGGGTAATAAGATTAACGGGGAATCTGTCGCTGAGAAAATAACAGTGGCCTAAAAAAATGCCCGCTCCGGGGTGTTAAAGGAGCGGGCAGACAAACATATCCAGTTTCATGATATGTTCAAAAAGGTGTTACCGGTTCAGTTGAAATAGCGACATTCCCTGCATATCGGTAAACGTTTTGTACGATGCCTGCAGTGCGGCCTGCTGCATCACGTAGGACGAAATCGCTGCATTCCAGTCAACATCCACCAGATTGCTCATCTGCTGAGTCTGGCCCAATGCGCGATCGGCGCCCAGTGAATCCAGTGAACTTAGCTCGCTGAGCTGAGTCCCTAATTCTGCACGAACAGAAAGCACGTTATTCAATGAATTTTTCAGGCCACGACTGGTTTTATCAATGGCTGCAGAGGCGGTAGCTTTTGCCGCGTCATTGCCCTCAATCGGGGTTTTGAGCGCATCAATAGCGGTATCCAGCATTTTGAACAGGTTCTTTTCCTGAGTACCGCCGCCTGGTTCCGGTACGGCATTACTGGTCAGATTAACAAATACTTTATCGCCAGTATGACCAATCACCATGGTACGGGAGGCATCGACCTGCTGGGTCACATTTGTTGTACCGCCACTGTAAGCGCCATCTGCCTGAGCAAACGGTGCAGATTCTGTTTTATATCCGCCAAAAATATAGCGTCCATTACCGTCGGTGCTGTTCGCCAGGTTCATCAGTTGATCGCGGATCCCCTGCAGGTCGGTGGCCAGCGATGCACGGTCGTCATCGCTTAACGTGCCGTTCGCGGCATAGACAATTTTTTCCTGCGCGGTCTGAATTGCCGTCGTTACCTGACTCAGTACGTTCTCTTCCAGCGATACTTTTTGCGTCGCAAATGAACGTGCCAGCGTATATTGGCTGTTCTGCGCCTGTGCTTGAGAAAGCACCACGGCCTGCGAGGCGGCGATCGGATCGTCAGATGGGTTGATCACACGTTTGCCCGTTGACATCTGCTCGCCGAACTTCATCCATTCAGCCTGAGAGTTAGTGATGCCACGCATATTCTGCTGGTACATCATCTGGGTGCTGATACGCATTGTGTCCCTCTCCCTTAGCGAATATTAATCAGTGCATCAAACAGCGCATTTGCAGTTTGCAGCACTTGCGCGTTAGCCAGGTAATACTGTTGATAGCGCTGTAAGTTACCGTATTCTTCGTCGAGGTTGACGCCGGAAATAGACTGCTGCTGCTTATAAAGCTGCGTTACCACGTTGTTTTGGGTAATGGCGCTGGTTTTCAGCGTCGCGGTTTTGTTCCCGACATCGCTTACCAGCGTGGCATATGCATCGTTGAAGGTCTTATTACCCACGGTAGCTTTGGTCTGCAGATCCAGCAGTTTCTGACCGTTACGGTTATCGCTTTTTCCCTTATCAATATCCGGGTCCGGATCATTTTTTGAGACCTGGGCCATGGCGATTTTCGACTCATCGGTCACCATGACTTTCATATCAACAACGGCGTTACTGACAGGTTTCACTGTAAAGCTGTCATTTGCTTTTGCGCCAGCATTAACGGTGATTTCCATCCCGTCAAAGGACATCTTCCCACCGGTAACGGTAGCTTTGAAGCTGGTATTATCCGCCAGGCGAGTAACCTGCCAGTCCGTCCCGTCATAAACGATTTTATAATCGGTCGCCTGTACAGCAGAGCTGTCGGTAATCTTCGCGCTTAACGATCCTGTTCCTGTATTTTTAGCGTTGTTGAATACTGCCGGGCTACCGATAGCAAAGAAATCCTTACCCTGATCGCCGTTCGCGTCAAAACCCTCTTTATGCTGGGTGTTAAACGCATCGGCGAACGCCAACGCCAGTTGGCCCAGTGTGTTACGCGTCTGGTCAAGCTCTTGAGAACGGAAGGTTAACAACCCACCCAGTGAACCGGTATTCAACAGTTTTTCGGGAATTTCAACCTCGCCGGCAACCCCGTCGACGTAGGCCACTGTGGTTCGATTGGGATCGTCACTGGAGGGCACAGCCGCCAGCTGGCGTGCATTGCTGCCCTGCACCAGTGAATAGCCGTTCGCCATGGTTATGTTGTAAGTCCCGCCGTCCTGAACGCTGACTTCAACACCAACAATCTGGTTCAGTTCACTGACCAGTTGGTCGCGCTGGTCGAGTAAATCGTTAGGCGATGCGCCCGCGCCGACGCCGGTCAGACGGGAAATCTGATCGTTGAGGCTGGCAATCTGTTTTGAATAGTTGTTGATCTGGTCAACGCTGGCCTTGATCGCAGTATTAACCTGCTTGTCTTGATCGCGCAGATACTGGTCGGTTGTTCTGAACTGGTTGACTAAACCATCAGCTTTACCGATCAGCGCCTGGCGCGCCGCCGGGTCTTCCGCGTTACTGACAAGCGTTTGCAGGCTGGTAAAAAAGTCCTGCATTGAGGTCGAAATGGAACTGGTTTTGCTGGAGAGCAGATTGTCGATTTTCGACATTTGTTCATAGCGCGTTGTCAGGCCGCTGCTTTGGTTCTGCGCGGCACGTAACTGATTCGTGATAAAGGAGTCATACTCGCGCTGTACGCCAGAAACATAGACGCCATTGCCAACCCAGCCCCCCGCACCCAGCGTGCTGTTCGCTTGCGCCATAATTGTCGTTTGACGGGTGTATCCGGCAACGTTATAGCTGGAGATGTTATTACTGGCAGAATTCAACGCGGCCTGCGCTGCGGCGAGTCCACTCATCGCGTTATTAATCAAGCTGGACATGGAGGTTCCTTGTAATCCTTCAATACTCGTTATTATCGGCAGCAGGTTGGTAGACTTGAGCTATTTAAAAGAGATTATCGATATTCGTACTGTAGGTTTTGCTCACTTTTTCGCTCATCGATTTCAACTGCTGGATCATGCTGGTTAATTTACGCGCATAGTTAGGGTCAGTCGCGTAACCGGCATTCTGCAAAGCCTGTGCCCCCTGCTCGGCGGTAGCAGCGGCGGTTACCGCCGCATAGCGCGGGTTACGCGATATCAGACCGACATAATCCGACAGTGCCTCAAGGTAAGAGCTATAGACGCGGAATCGGGCTTTCACCTTTTTCGCCTCGCCGTTTTCATATTCGGTGGTGGTGATTTCGGTGGTTGGGCCTTTCCAGCTTCCCGAAGCCTTCACGCCAAAAATGTTAAAGCTCGGTTCACCGTTCTCACGGCGGATTTGTCGCTGGCCCCATCCGGACTCCAGCGCCGCCTGCGCCAGAATCAGATGATGCGGAACCCCGCTTTGCTGACTTGCCAGCTTAGCCGGCAGCGATAGCTGGGCGAGGAAGTCTTTACTGTCACCTGACAGCGGCTCATCATTGCTTTCCGTCGCGCGGGGAATGGCTTTACGGACCAGTTGCGTCAGCGCCTGGTTTTGATAGCTGGTCACCGTTTCCAGGGAGAACTTCATTGGCACCTGCGGCGCATCGTCTGCGGGTTGCGCCTGCCCTTCAGTCATCTGCTTAACCATCATTTCAGCCAGTCCCAGACCTTTACCTGCGGTCATCTGCTGCGCAATTTGTTGGTCATACATGCTGGTATACAAACGTGTCGAATCACTGCTAAAAACGCCATCTTTCGGCAGCGCTTCACGCATGCTTTTCAGCATCATTTGTACGAACATCCCTTCAACCTGACGGGCAACCGGGCGGATATTCGCCGCCGGGTCCTGACCCGCTTTCGCTTTCAGTTCGTTCAGTGATTGCGCATCCCAGGCGGCACTGGTCAGCAGTTTGCTGTCACCAATCATTAGATGATTTCCAGTTTGGCGCGTAAGCATCCCGCGCTCTGCATCGATTGCAGAATGGACATCAGATCCATCGGCGTTGCCCCTAGCGCATTAAGCGCACGCACAACATTGTTCAGGTTGGCGCTGGAACGCACGCTTTGCAGCGAACCGCCGCTCTGGCGCAGATCGATCTGGGTTTGAGGCGTCACCACGGTCTGTCCACCGCCAAACGGTGTATCCGGCTGGCTGACGTTCGCCTGGCGGTTTACTGTTATCGACAAGTTGCCTTGCGCGACGGCACAGCTATCCAGTGTGACTTCACGGTTCATAACGACGGATCCAGTGCGCGAGTTGATAATCACTTTCGCATCCTGCGGCGTGACGTTCACCTCCATATTCTGGATGTCAGCAAGGAAACGCACCTGCGAACTGTTGCCGCTTGGCACGCGTACCTGAATCGTCCGGGCGTCCAGCGCAGTGGCGCTACCAAAGCCGCGCGAACGGTTAATGGTGTCGGTTATCTGCTGCGCCATAGTGAAATCTTCATTATTGAGCTGCAGATTAATGGTGTTACCGCCACCGAACTGGCTGGGTAATTCACGTTCGATGGTCGCGCCGTTGGTAATACGCCCGCCATTGAGCTGGTTTACCTGCACGCTGCTGCCACCCGCAGCCGCGCCTGCACCGCCTACCAGAATATTCCCCTGCGCCAGCGCATATACCTGGCTATCGACCCCTTTCAGCGGGGTCATCAGCAACGTTCCGCCGCGCAGGCTTTTGGCGTTCCCCATGGAAGAGACCACCACGTCAATGGTTTGCCCCTGACGACCAAAGGCCGGGAATTGCGCGGTCACCATCACCGCCGCCACGTTTTTCAGCTGCATATTGGTGCCGGTTGGCACGGTAATTCCCAACTGCGAAAGCATGTTGTTGAGCGTTTGCGTAGTAAACGGCGTCTGGGTGGTCTGGTCACCCGTGCCATCCAAACCGACCACCAGCCCATAACCGATCAACGAGTTTTCCCGCACGCCCTGAACGCTGGTCAGGTCACGAATACGGTCGGCATGCGCAAAGGTGGTTATCAGCACCAGTACCATTCCAACTAAAGATTTAAACACTGGCTACCTCGCTTACATCGGCGACAAGTTAAGGAAGAAACGCTGCAACCAGCCCATATTCTGCGCTTCATTGATGTAGCCGTTGCCGACATACTCAATACGTGCGTCCGCAACCTGAGTTGACGGTACGGAGTTGCTGCCACTGATGGTGCGCGGGTTAACGACCCCGGAGAAGCGAATGAATTCAGTGCCCTGATTAATGGCGATCTGTTTTTCACCCACAACATGTAAGTTGCCATTCACCAGTACCTGATCGACCGTTACGGTCAGCGTACCGCTGAAGGTATTGCTGGCGTTCGCGCCGCCTTTACCGTTAAAGGTGTTACCGCCTGAAGCTTCTACGTCAGCACGCTCGTTGCCAAACAGTCCTTGCAAATAACGCGGTACGGTATCAAAGCCAAAGTTGGTTTTGCCGTCGCGGCTGGCATTAGCCGAAGAACTTTTGCTCGCGCTGACGTTTTCCTGCAATACGATGGTCAACGTATCGCCAATATTGCGCGGACGGCGGTCTTCGAATAACGGCTGATAACCGTAGTTAATCGGTTGGGCCGACTGGAAGATTGATCCATTCGCCACCGGCGTCGGGCCAGGAACAGGCTGGGCAGACGTTGCGCCCTGCACGAGGGGCGTGGCCGGGATCCAGGCGCATCCTGTCAATGAAACCACCAACAGGGCTAAAATTGGGTATGGGTGAAGCGCGTATTTTCGCATTGCGGTCATCTTCAAAATCAGTGTGCCGGTGAGGCTTTCACCCCACCGGGCCACACTTTAGAGTTGCGTCAGTTTTTGCAGCATCTGATCGGTGGTCGATACCGCTTTACTGTTGATTTCGTAAGCGCGCTGAACCTGGATCATGTTTACCAGCTCTTCCGCCACGTTGACGTTAGAGGTTTCAACATAACCCTGGTACAGCAGACCCGCGCCGTTCAGCCCCGGAGTGCTCTCATTCGGCGCACCGGATGACTGCGTTTCGGTGTACAGATTCTCACCAATGCTTTCCAGACCAGTATCGTTCATAAAAGTAGTCAGGTTAAGCTGCCCAACCTGAACCGGTGCTGCCTGGCCCTGCTGGGTTACGCTGACGATACCGTCGCGTCCAATGGTGATACTGAGCGAGTTAGCCGGGATGGTGATAGCCGGCTGAACCTGAAAACCACCCGCAGTCACCAGTTGGCCGTTCTGATCCACCTGGAAAGAACCGTCACGGGTGTAGGCGGACGTGCCATCAGGCAGCATGACCTGGAAAAAGCCCTGCCCTTTAATCGCCACATCTTTACTGTTGTTGGTCTGCGACAGATTCCCCTGGCTGTGTAAACGCTCGGTCGCGACCGGGCGCACACCGGTACCAATCTGCAAACCAGACGGCAGTGTGGTTTGTTCAGAAGACTGTGCGCCAGGCTGGCGAATCGTCTGGTACAACAGATCTTCAAACACGGCACGTTGACGCTTAAATCCGTTGGTACTGACGTTTGCCAGGTTGTTGGCAATCACATCCATGTTGGTTTGCTGCGCATCCAGGCCGGTTTTGGCGATCCATAATGAACTGATCATAAAATGTCCTGTATTAACTCATCGACAGCAGTTGGTTGGCGCGACCCGCGTTATCATCCACGCTACTGATAATCTTCATTTGCATTTCGAAACGACGGGCGTTGGCGATCATGTCACTCATCGCGGCTACCGGCTTAACGTTACTGCCTTCCAGCACACCCGACATAACGCGAATGCTGG
Source organism: Citrobacter sp. XY323 (assembly GCF_025106035.1). Lineage (NCBI taxonomy): Bacteria > Pseudomonadati > Pseudomonadota > Gammaproteobacteria > Enterobacterales > Enterobacteriaceae > Citrobacter > Citrobacter sp. XY323. The sequence goes on along the minus strand of NZ_JANYUK010000002.1, from coordinate 171,764 downwards.
GGTCGGCCTGTAACGTAGCGCCACGGGTAGCCTGCGCGGCCTGAGTCAGACGGAACATACCGTCATCGCCACGTTGCACTTCACTCCCCGTGGCCTTCACCAGTTTCAGTCGCCCAACTGGCGCAACGGTGTTAGCCGGATCGCCAGGGTTGAGCGCCGAGATCGTGCCGTCTGCCGCAATGGTGACTTCTGAACCTTCCGGTACGGCTATTGGTCCGGCTTCGCCAATCACCGGGTGTCCCTGAATGGTCAGTTCCCCCGTAGGGCTTACCTGAATGGCGCCATTTCGGGTATATCCTTCGCTACCGTCCGCGGTCTGCACAGCCAACCAGCCATCCTGTTGCAGCGCCACGTCCAGCGGACGTGAGGTATAGTCCATCTGACCCGGTGTCATATCGGCCCCCGGCGTGGAGGCCACCACCAGCGTACGCGTCGGTAAAGACAATCCTTCAACGGGAACCGCGCGCAGTGCATTGAGCTGCGCACGAAAACCCGGCGTTGAGGCGTTTGCCAGGTTGCTGGCCGTCACCGCTTGTTGATTCAGCGTCTGACTGGCCGCGCCCATGGCGGTATAAATTGCGTGATCCATTAAGCCATCCCGTCAGGCGCTTAGCGCAGGTTGACCAGCGTGTTGAGGATCTGGTCCTGGGTTTTGATGGTCTGCGCGTTCGACTGATAGTTACGCTGGGCGACGATCATATTCACCAGTTCTTTACTCAAATCCACGTTTGATGCTTCCAGCGCGCCGTTGGTCAGCTTGCCGAAGTTACCCTCGCCTGCGGTACCCAGCAGCGCCACGCCGGAAGACTGAGTAGCTGCCCAGACGTTGTCACCCTGAGAAGCCAGACCTTCGTTGTTGGCAAAGTTTGCCAGCACGATCTGCCCCAGAACCTGTTGCTGTTCGTTGGAGTAGTTACCGACCACAGTACCGTCATTGTTAATCTGGTAGCTCACCAGGTCGCCCGGCTTATAGCCATTCTGATTCGTGGCAACGATGTTGTTGGCGCCAGTGTTCTGCTGCATGGAGTTCAGGAAGCTCAGAGAGAAATTTGCCGCATCAGCACCGTTAATCTGCCCGGTTGTGATGTTGATTTCCTTTGGCCAGACGGTAGGAGGCGTCGGTACCGCCTCGGCGGCTGTGGCGCTAATCCCTAAGAACACACCATTTTCATTAAAGCGCATAAACCCTGCTGATTTTGCAGCGGCTCCGGTTGAAGCATCCTGTGTGTGAACTTCCCAGGTGTTGCTCTGCGCATTTTTGACATAAAAAATATTCATGTCGTGGGCGTTACCCTGGCTATCGAAAACGGTAACTGAGCCTTTTTTGTTGTAGGAATCCGCATCGCTTGGATTAAACGGGGTCTTCGTTGGCACCTTGTCAGTGGAGTTCAGGTTGATCTGCATTGACGCAGTCGTGGTGGTTTTAGCCGCCATCAGCGTATTCGGGATAGTGATCGGCGCCGGGTTAGCACCTTGCTGTATCGTTGGCGGTGTACCGGTAGCCGGATAGCCCGTCAGCTGTAGCCCCTGCATGTTGACGATATTGCGGTTTTCATCGAGCTTGAACTGACCGTTACGGCTGTAGAAAACGGAACCGTTGCTGTCTACCATGCGGAAAAAACCGTTCTGGCTGATAGCGACATCCAGCCCGCGACCGGTGTTGGTCGTGGTACCGTCGGTAAAGTCCTGGGTAATGCCCGCAACTTTAACGCCCAGACCTACTTTAGAACCGGCGAACATATCGGCAAAAGAGGCCGTACCGGATTTAAAACCATAGGTGGCGGAGTTGGCGATGTTGTTACCAATGACATCGAGGTTGGTCGCTGCAGCGTTCAGACCGCTGACCGCTTGTGAAAAGGCCATGACTTACTCCTGATAAGTGTGAAGGCTTAAATGATCTGCCGTACTTCGTCGAGGGTGGTGGTTCCATAGGTGCCCAGATCCAGCGTATTACCGCCGTTGCTGCGAATAACGCCCTGCACCAGCGCAAACTGAAGCGGCTGAGCCACCAGTTGTGTTCCGCCATTACTGGCAGCAATTGACACGTTGTAAGAACCGCTTGGCGCATCCGTGCCATCGGTCATGGTGCCGTCCCAGGTAAAGGTATGAACGCCCGCTTTCAACCCACCAATATCAATGGTGCGTACCACCTTGCCGTCTTTATCGGTAATGGTTGCGGTAACCTTATCTGCCGGTTGCTGCAGTTCAACGCCAAACGGCGTAGTGGTGGTTTTTGCGCCCTCTTCCGTACCTTTACCGGTAAGGATGGTGGTACCTGGGATCATGACACCGTGGCCAATCAGCGTACTGGCCTGCAGCGACTGACTGTTGTCGATCTGCCCGGAGATCGATCCCAGCGTGGTGTTCAGTTTCTCAATTCCACTCACGGTACTGATTTGCGCCAACTGGGTGGTCAGTTCGTTGTTTTGCAGCGGGTTGGTTGGATCCTGGTTTTTCAGCTGTGCAACCAGCAGCGTAAGGAAGCTGCTTTGCAGGTCCGCGGCGTTGCTGCCCGTCAGCGAACTCTTCCCCGTTGCGTCATTCACACCCGTCGTGCTCGGGTCATTCATTTTTACAGCAATAGACATGTGCGCCTCCTTTTACTGGCCTAGCGTCAGCGTTTTGAGCATCAAGCTTTTCACCGTATTGAGCACTTCAACGTTTGCCTGGTAGCTACGCGAGGCTGACATGGTGTTGACCATTTCGCCGACGACGTCCACATTCGGCATTTTTACGTAACCGTTCGCATCGGCCAGCGGATTACCGGGTTCATAAACCAGCTTATCCGGCGCCTGGCTTTCAATGACGTCAGCGACTTTTACGCCACCGGTTGCCGCACCTGGCGCGGCATCAACCTGAAAAACAACCTGCTTCGCGCGATACGGCTGACCGTCAGGTCCGGTGACGCTATCCGCATTCGCCATGTTGCTGGCCGCCACGTTCAGGCGCTTAGACTGAGCCGTCAGCGCAGAGCCTGCGATATCAAAAATATTTAACAGCGCCACGAATTAGTTCCCTCCTTGCAGCACGTTCATCATGCCTTTGATTTGTCCACCCAACGCGGTCAGCCCCATTTGATACTTGAGGCTGTTGTCTGCAAATTGCGTACGCTCCCGGTCCATATCTACCGTGTTGCCATCGAGAGACGGCTGATCAGGAATGCGGTAGAGCAGTTCCGTAGAAGGAGCGGAAACGGTCTGGGCCGGAATGTGTTGTGCAGAGGTCAGCGTCAACGAGACACCGCCGGTTTCTTCCCGTCCTCGCACCATGACTTTTTTTAATTCACTGGCGAAATCCAGGTCGCGCGCCTGATACCCCGGCGTGTCGGCATTGGCTATGTTGGCCGCCAATACTTCCTGGCGTTGGGCGCGCAAATTCAGCGCTTCCTGTTGAAAACGTAAGGCGGCGTCGAGCTTATCGAGCATATCTCCTCCGCAAATGACAAAATTCAGCCGACAGCTTAAATCCCATTACGCGCGCGTTATCGCCGGAATAAACGCAAAATGCGTCGCTATTTGTTGCGTTGATGACTGCGTCACACAGGTAGAATCCTGTCACTACCTGAAAAAGCGCGAGGTTTTGATGCAAACGTTTAAACGTGGAGTCGTCGTGGCAGCACTGCTGTTCAGTCCTATGACGCTGGCGCAAGACCTGAATTCACAGTTGACGGCATGGTTTTCCCAGCGTCTGGCCGGATTTAGCGATGAGGTCGTCGTTACTATCCGAACGTCGCCAAATTTATTGCCGAGCTGCGAACAACCAGCATTAAGCGTGTCCGGGAGTGCAAAATTGTGGGGTAATGTGAACGTGCTGGCGCGCTGCGCCAACGAGAAACGTTATCTGCAGGTGAACGTGCAGGCCACGGGAAACTACGTTGTTGCCGCCGCGCCCGTCGCTCGGGGTAGCGCCCTGACTTCGGCCAGCGTAACGCTAAAACGAGGTCGACTGGACCAACTCCCTCCGCGCGCCGTGCTGGATATGAATCAGGTGCAGGATGCCGTAAGCTTGCGCGATCTGGTGCCAGGTCAGCCGATACAGCTTTCCATGTTGCGCCAGGCATGGCGAATCAAGGCCGGTCAGCGCGTCCTGGTTATCGCCAACGGAGATGGCTTTCGGGTGAATGCCGAAGGTAAAGCGCTGAACAATGCCGCCGTCGCCCAGAATGCCCGAGTACGGATGATTTCAGGCCAGGTGGTGAGCGGTGTCGTCGATTCTGATGGGAATATTCTTATTAACCTATAATAGGTTAAAGATTTTTTAGCGTGTGCCGATAGATAAACAACCAATGATTACAGCGGGCCGCTATAGCGTAACCCCTCGATGAGGATAAACAAAATGAGCATTGATCGTACCTCACCATTGAAGCCAGTAAGTACCGTTCAGCCACGTGAAACCAGCGATGCGCCGGTACAAAAAACGCGGAAGGAAAAAACCACCGCCACCACCAGCACCAGCGTCATGCTGAGCGACGCCCAGGCCAAACTGATGCAGCCCGGCACCAATGACATCAATATGGAACGCGTGGAAGCACTCAAAACCGCAATCCGTAATGGCGAGCTGAAAATGGACACCGGAAAAATTGCCGACTCGCTGATCCGCGAGGCGCAGAGCTACTTACAGAGTAAATAAAGTATGACTCGTTTGTCAGAAATACTTGACCAGATGACGACCGTCCTCAATGACCTGAAAACGGTAATGGATGCTGAACAGCAGCAGCTTTCCGCAGGATATATTAACGGCAGCCAGCTACAGCGTATTACAGAAGAAAAAAGCTCTTTGCTGGCAACCCTTGATTATCTGGAGCAGCAGCGCCGTCTGGAGCATGACGCCACACGCAGCGCCAATGATGAAATTGCCGAGCGTTGGCAGACCATTACCCGGAAAACGCAGGACCTACGCGAACTCAACCAGCACAACGGTTGGCTGCTGGAAGGGCAGATCGAGCGCAATCAACAAGCGATTCAAGTGCTGAAACCGCACCAGGAACCGGCGCTGTATGGCGCAAACGGTCAAACCTCTGCTGCGCACCGCGGCGGGAAAAAATTCTCTATCTGATGCTAGCCTGATAACGTTTTGCTTATCAGGCCTACGCGTTTGTAGGCCGGATACGGCGTCATGCCGCCATCCGGCATTAATCTGTTACGCCGTCCGGCGCACAAACTCTTTCACTTTAAAGCCCAGCACCGCGAGCGCAGCGAAGTAAGCAGCAATACCGGCCACCACAACGGCCATCAGACGCAGCAGACGCCATAACATCGTTCCCTGCGACCAGTCCGGCATGATGTATAGCATCCCAACCAGCGCCGCCGACATCACCAGCACAGAAATCACCAGTCGCGCCAGGAACCAGGCCCAACCCGGTTGTGGGGTAAAAATTTTCTGTTTACGCAGTTGCCAGTACAGCAGTGAGGCGTTCAGACACGCCGCCAGACCAATCGACAGCGACAGCCCGGCATGTTTCAGCGGTCCAATAAACGCCAGGTTCATTACCTGGGTCATAATCAGCGTGACAATGGCAATCTTGACTGGCGTTTTAATATCCTGGCGCGAATAAAAACCAGGGGCCAACACTTTCACCACGATCAAGCCAATCAAACCTACCGAGTATGCCACCAGCGCGCGCTGCGTCATCGCGGCGTCAAAGGCGGTAAATTTACCGTACTGGAACAGAGAAACCGTCAGCGGTTTGGCCAGAATCCCCAACGCCACGGCGCTCGGTAATGCCAACAGAAAACACAAACGCAGGCCCCAGTCCATCAGACGGCAATACTCATCATGATTACCGCTGGAAAAACTTTTGGACAGCGAGGGCAGCAGGATAGTCCCCAACGCGACGCCAAGTACGCCAGACGGAAACTCCATCAGACGGTCAGCATAATACATCCATGACACTGAGCCAGAGGCCAGAAATGAAGCGAAAATCGTATTGATGATCAGTGAAATCTGGCTGACAGATACCCCAAGGATCGCCGGGCCCATTTGCTTAACGACGCGCATCGCCCCCGCATCACGGAAGTTCACGCGCGGCAGCACCAGCATGCCAATTTTCTTCAGGTGCGGAAGCTGATAAATCAGCTGTAGCACGCCGCCAACGGTAACGGCCCACGCCAGCGCCAGCACCGGAGGGTGAAAATAAGGAGCAGCAAACAGCGCGAAACCGATCATGCTGATATTCAGAAAGGTCGGCGCAAACGCCGGAATGGAAAAGCGATTCCAGGTATTCAGGATCGCACCCACCAGCGAAGCCAGCGAGATCAGCAGAATATACGGAAAGGTGATCCGTAGCAGTTGAGTGGTCAGCGCAAATTTGTCCGCGGTGTCGGCAAACCCAGGCGCGGTGACTAAAATCACCCACGGGGCAGCCAGCATCCCGGCGACCGTCACCACGGCCAGCGCCAGGGTCAACAGCCCGGAAACGTAAGAGACAAAGACGCGGGTCGCATCCTCACCCTGCTTACTTTTATATTCGGCAAGAATAGGCACAAACGCCTGCGAAAAAGCGCCCTCAGCAAAGATTCGGCGCAGCAGGTTAGGAAGTTTGAACGCCACAAAAAAGGCATCAGTCGCCATCCCTGCGCCAAAGATTCTGGCGACAATCGCATCACGCGCAAAACCCAGCACACGTGAAAACATCGTCATCGAGCTGACGGCTGCCAGCGACTTTAATAAATTCATCTATGTTGTATTCCAGACTCTGAGGCAAAACCCCGACAAACCTGCTCGTAGGTCGGATAAGGCATGATCGCCGCCATCCGGCACTTTTGCTGTGCCTGATGGCGACGCCGTAGCGTCTTATCAGGCCGACAAACCAGCCTATGGTTGAAAAGAGGTGTTATTTTTGAGTTGGCATATAGTACCTGGATTACAATGAATTACTACCGCCAGATGTTACAGGGGGTTATTCAGCCATTGCCTCCCGCCACAGCTTTTCGACAACGCGCTGGGCCAGGAGCGCCTGCTCACCTGCCGTCTGGGGAACCGTCTGATTTTGCACGCACTCAATGAAATGACGTGCGCATCCGGCAAAACCACGCTGTTCCAGGGTAGTTTGCCAGCCTGCTACCGGCTTGTGCACCACACCTTGCCCGCGCTCTTCCCGCCATTCCCGCATATCCGTGACGTCAATCAGGCCACCATCCGTCACCGCCTGCACGCTCTCGCGCTGGCTACCGGCGCGGCGATGCATACTGGTCGTTATCTGCATTTGCCCGGCAGAAAAATGGTGCTCCGCATAGAGCATCGCGCCGGATTCATTGGTTAACAGCGTACCGTTATTTAACTGCACTTTCTCTCCCGCCAGCCACAATGCGGTATCGACAACGTGCAGGTAGTCGTCCAGCAGAGTGAAGCGCAGATCGTGCGGCCCGACGCTGTCCGTCCGGTGCTTATCCATGCGTACGGACGCCGCATTGCCCAACTGGGATTTGAGATCCTGATACAGCGGCGCAAATCGACGGTTAAACCCCACCATCAGCGTCAGCTTTTTCCTCTCGGCCAGCTCCACCAATTGTTCAGCTTCGTGCAGGTTTTCCGCCAGCGGTTTATCCACGCACACGTGAACCCCTGCATTCAGCAGTTCGCTGACCACCGCATAGTGCGTTGCGGTACTGGAATGGACGAAAACCGCATCGCAGGTTTGCGCCAGATTAACCAGTGAATCAACGTAGGGTATCCGCCAGGTATCACAGATACGCTGCGCTTTTTCACGCGAAGGTGAAAATGCCCCTTCCAGCGTCCAGTCTGCACTAGCGCCCAGCACGGGCAGCCAGGCCTTTTGCGCAATCCCGCCGAGCCCGACAACGCCGATACGTAATTTATTCACATTAGTCTCCCAGGTGCGCCAGCAAGGAATCAAGCCGCTGCTTAAGCTCCGCGACGTCTGTTTCCAGCGCTTCAACGCGCGCCTGTAGATCGCCCGAAGCTGCCGGAAGTTCATCTGTGGTGGCCATCGCTTCATCAACGTCACCGCAAAACAGGTGCATATAACGGCTTTCACGTTTGCCCGGCTCACGCGCCAGGCGAACGACATAAGGACCATCTTCCCGGGTTGCCAGTTTCTCCAGTGTCGACTCTACTTCGGCCATGTCGCTGAATTCGTACATCCGGGAGGCGCGGCTACGTAGCTCACCTGGTGTTTGAGCGCCGCGCAGCAACAGCGTGGTAATGAGCGCGACTTCCCCCGCGCTGAGCTTAAGATTGCCAAACTCAGAGTTGCAGAAACGCTGCTCATATTTCGTGACGCGATTACCAAAGCCACTCACCGTACGCAGGAAATGCCGTTTCACCAGGTTATCAAGCTGATCCTGCACGTCGGATTCCGACAGGTTCATCACGGGTTCACGATTCGTTTTTTGATTGCAGGCGGTTACGACTCCGTTAACGGAGAGCGGATACTGTTCAGGTGTAGTCACTTGTTTTTCTAATAAACAGCCAATCACCCGTGCTTCGGTGGCGGTTAATTCGTATTTCATCGTCTTCTCCATTAATCATGGCTGCATCTGAAACTTAGCGGCCGGGGGTCCATTCTGATGTGGTCAACGCCGTCAGCACGTGATCGCGCCACTGCCCGTCAATCAGCAGGTAGTCTTTGGCATACCCTTCTTTTTCAAAACCCAGTCGCGCCAGCAGGTCACCGCTGCGTTTATTATGTGGCATGTAGTTAGCCATAATGCGGTGAATATGCTGCGTGCGCTGCATATAGCGGATAGCCGAGGTTAAGGCTTCATACATCAGCCCCTGCCCCTGCCACTTCTGTGCAATGGAGTAACCGAGATAACAGGCGTGGAAAGATCCCCGCACGACGTTCGAGAAGTTCGCGACGCCAATAATCTCTTTTTCTTCCGGATCGAGCAGCGCAAAGTAATAAGCGGTGCCCTGTTTATGAAACTCAGAGATCATGCTCAGACGCGCCTGCCAGCCTGACGGATAACAGTGGCTTTCATCGCGAATAGGCTCCCAGGGTTTTAAGAAATGACGATTTTCTGCGTAATAATCTGCCAGACGCCAGGCATCACGCTCATGCACTAAACGCACGACCAGGCGGTCCGTGGTTAAGCGCACTTTTGGCACGTTACTGCGATAGCCAAACATTCTATACCTACTCCTTCCCGTAACGTCTTCAATACGCTATTCGCATTACTATACCTGCGCAAATACGCCCTGTGAAAAGAGCAAAATGCCATTTTTTGAATTATTCACACATTTTGATGAAAACTCTCTATCAAGACGGACTTTTGATAAAAAAATATTGTCCCGCGAAGGGTGGGAAAAGCGATGACGACACCGCAGAATAGGAGATGCTTATCTTTTAAACTCTATCCAGAGTGACGAGTTTTTCCCTGGAGGGGAAATGTCGCAAGTCTCGCAGGCAAGGAACCTGGGTAAATACTTCCTTCTTATCGATAACATGCTGGTCGTGCTGGGTTTCTTCGTCGTTTTCCCGCTGATCTCAATTCGTTTCGTCGATCAAATGGGCTGGGCCGCCGTGATGGTCGGTATCGCGCTAGGATTACGTCAATTTATCCAGCAAGGTTTAGGTATCTTCGGCGGTGCTATTGCTGACCGTTTCGGGGCAAAACCGATGATCGTCACCGGCATGCTGATGCGCGCTGCCGGATTCGCCACCATGGGCATTGCCCATGAACCGTGGCTGCTGTGGTTTTCCTGCTTTCTTTCCGGGCTGGGCGGCACGTTGTTCGACCCTCCCCGCTCGGCGCTGGTGGTCAAACTGATCCGTCCGGAAAAGCGCGGGCGTTTTTTCTCTATTCTGATGATGCAGGATAGCGCCGGGGCCGTGGTTGGCGCGTTGCTCGGCAGTTGGTTATTGCAATACGATTTCCGTCTGGTGTGTGCCACCGGCGCAATTTTGTTCGTTCTGTGCGCGGCGTTTAACGCCTGGCTACTTCCGGCATGGAAACTGTCAACGGTGAAAATTCCGGTGCGCGAAGGAATGAGCCACGTGATGCATGACAAGCGCTTTGTCACTTATGTGCTGACGCTGGCGGGCTATTACATGCTGGCGGTACAAGTGATGCTGATGCTGCCAATAATGGTAAACGACATCGCTGGCTCACCGGCCGCTGTGAAATGGATGTATGCCATCGAAGCGTGCCTATCTTTAACGTTGCTCTACCCGATTGCCCGCTGGAGTGAAAAACGCTTTCGCCTTGAGCATCGCCTGATGGCCGGTCTGCTGGTGATGTCTTTAAGCATGATGCCCATCGGCCTGGTCGGGAATTTACAGCAGTTGTTCACCCTGATTTGCACGTTCTATATTGGCTCAATCATCGCCGAACCGGCGCGTGAAACCCTGAGCGCCTCGCTGGCGAATGCACGGGCACGGGGAAGCTATATGGGTTTCAGCCGACTGGGACTCGCCATCGGCGGCGCCATTGGTTATATCGGCGGCGGCTGGCTGTTTGACATGGGTAAAGCCCTGGCACAACCGGAGCTGCCCTGGATGATGCTCGGTATTATCGGCTTCATCACTTTCCTGGCGCTGGGCTGGCAATTCAGTCTCAAACGCCCAACGCGTGGTATGCTGGAGCCTGACGCCTGATAGCCAATCTGGCGTACGCGCATTTTTCAGTTTTTTCTGCTGTTACCCGCAGCGCTGGTGCTCGATGATGCTTTGTGTCACGATTACACCACAAGCATCATGTTGAGGAACCCCATGAAAAAGTTTTTTTTTGCCGCTGCACTAATTGTCAGCGGCCTGTTGGTTGGTTGTAATCAACTCACGCAATACACGGTTAGCGAGCAAGAGATTAATCAGGCCCTGGCGAAGAATAATAACTTTTCAAAAGATATCGGTTTGCCTGGCGTCGCTGAAGCACATATCGTACTGAACAATCTCGCCAGCCAGATAGGCCGTGAAGAACCCAATAAAGTGACGCTGACCGGAGACGCCAACCTGGACATGAACTCCCTGTTTGGCAGTCAGAAAGCGACCATGAAGTTGAAGCTAAAAGCCTTACCGGTTTTCAATAAAGAAAAAGGCGCGATTTATCTGCAAGAAATGGAAGTCGTGGACGCTACCGTCACGCCGGAAAAAATGCAGTCGGTACTGCAAACGCTGATGCCTTATTTAAATCAGTCGCTGCGCAACTATTTCAACCAGCAGCCGGCATACATTCTGCGGGATGACAGCAGCCAGGGGGAAGCGCTGGCGAAAAAACTGGCGAAAGGCATTGAGGTGAAACCGGGAGAAATCATTATCCCGTTCACCGACTAATATGACAGAGGGCGCCGATGCGCCCTTTTTTTTTCGTGCAAACGAAAACGTTTCCGCTTATCCTTTGTTTCCGGCAAAAAAGACTATCCTCAGCCGGAGCATATTGATGACTGCACCATCCCAGGTTTTAAAGATCCGCCGCCCAGACGACTGGCATCTTCACTTTCGCGATGGCGACATGTTAAAAACTGTCGTGCCCTATACCAGCGAAGTTTATGGCCGCGCCATTGTCATGCCGAACCTGGCTCCGCCCGTCACCACGGTGGACGCGGCTATCGCTTACCGCCAGCGAATTCTTGACGCGGTACCTGCCGGACACGACTTCACGCCATTAATGACCTGCTACTTAACGGATACGCTGGATCCCAATGAGCTGGAACGTGGATTCAACGAAGGCGTGTTCACCGCCGCAAAACTCTATCCGGCCAATGCCACCACCAACTCGACGCATGGCGTAACCTCTATTGATGCCATCATGCCAGTGCTGGAACGGATGGAAAAATTGGGTATGCCTCTGCTGGTGCACGGCGAAGTGACGCATGCGGATATCGATATTTTCGATCGCGAGGCGCGCTTTATTGAAACGGTGATGGAACCACTGCGTCAGCGCTTAACTGCGCTGAAAGTGGTGTTCGAACATATCACGACTAAAGATGCTGCCGAATACGTGCGCGACGGCAACGACCTTCTGGCGGCGACCATTACGCCACAGCACCTGATGTTTAACCGCAACCACATGCTGGTCGGCGGGATTCGCCCACATCTGTACTGCCTGCCGATCCTCAAACGTAACGTCCATCAACAGGCGCTGCGTGAGCTGGTCGCCAGCGGGTTTAACCGCGCCTTCCTCGGTACCGACTCAGCGCCGCATGCGCGTCATCGTAAAGAGTCAAGCTGTGGCTGTGCGGGCTGCTTTAATGCGCCGACCGCACTGGGCAGTTATGCCACCGTGTTTGAAGAGATGAATGCACTGGACCATTTTGAAGCCTTCTGCTCACTCAATGGCCCACAGTTCTACGGTTTGCCGGTGAATGAAACCTTTATTGAGCTGGAACGCGTGGAGCACCAGGTCCCAGAGAGCATTGCGCTGCAAGATGATACGCTGGTGCCTTTCCTGGGTGGCGAAACGGTACACTGGTCCGTGAAAAGCTAAAAAAAAGTGTAGCCAACTGGCGAGAATAACTGTATAAATAAACAGTATATTCCACAGGGGGCTACTATGCGTATTGAAGTCACTATTGCCAAAACTTCACCTTTACCTGCTGGTGCAATTGACGCGCTGGCAGGTGAACTCTCCCGCCGTATTCAGCACCATTTTCCGGATAACGAAGGTAACGTTACCGTCCGTTATGCCGGCGCAAACAATCTGTCGGTTATTGGTGCCACCAAAGAGGATAAAGAACGCATCAGCGAGATCCTCCAGGAGACCTGGGAAAGCGCGGATGACTGGTTCATCAATGAATAAATAATGATATGCAGTGATGTTTGTTTGCCGGGTCGCCCCGGCTTTTTTATACACACCATCTTTTAATCAATAGTTCATTCCTTCTGGCAAACTGATATTTTAATAATAAATTCCTGGCTATCTTTTAACCACAACACCAAAATAATTGTGCAACATGCTTAAAAAAAATGAATAACATGTCGGTTTGTTAGTCAGATAACGCTGAAAACGAAAATTTTATGTGCTTACCTCTTTAAATTTTCAATGAATACCCTTATTTATTGATATACTGAAGTTGCTTCAGAAAAAACGCATTGAACCTCGAAAACCGTTGTCTAGTAACACGAATTAGGGGGCATGATGGAAAAGAATAATGAAGTCATTCAGACTCATCCGTTAGTAGGATGGGACATCAGCACTGTTGATAGCTATGATGCGCTGATGCTGCGTTTGCACTACCAGACCCCGAATCGTCCAGACCCGGATGGGACTGAAGTTGGTCAAACGCTCTGGTTAACCACTGATGTTGCCAGGCAATTTATTTCGATATTAGAAGCAGGAATCGCTAAAATTGAATCCGGCGATTACCAGGTAAATGAGTATCAGCGACATTAAATCTGATACATCCAACCATCAAAAGGCACCTTTCCGGTGCCTTTCTTATTTCCAGGTTGAATATTCCGGGTCACTTATTTACCCTGCTACTATCGCGATTGCAGAGAGAAGCGGATGAAATACGACTTAATCATAATTGGCAGCGGTTCCGTGGGTGCCGCAGCCGGATACTATGCCACTCGCGCCGGTCTGAAGGTTCTGATGATCGATGCGCATATGCCACCGCATCAGCAGGGCAGCCACCACGGCGACACTCGATTAATTCGTCATGCCTATGGCGAAGGTGAAAAATATGTTCCGCTGGTGCTGCGTGCGCAAACATTATGGGATGAATTATCCACCCAAAATGAAGAGCCGATTTTTGTGCGCTCTGGTGTCATCAACCTTGGTCCGGCAGATTCAACCTTCTTAGCGACCGCGGCGCAAAGCGCAAAACAGTGGCAACTCAATGTTGAACAACTGGATGCAGCAGCCATTATGGCGCGCTGGCCAGAGATTCGCGTACCTGAAAACTATATCGGTCTGTTTGAAGCGGAGTCTGGTTTTTTACGTAGTGAGTTAGCGATTAAAACCTGGATCCGTCTGGCGGAGGAAGCAGGCTGTGCGCAGCTATTTAAATGCCCGGTCAGCGCAATTCGTCATAGTGATGATGGCGTCACGGTAGAAACCGCCGATGGTGACTATCACGCGCAAAAAGCGGTGATCAGCGCCGGAACTTGGGTACAGGCATTAGTCCCTGAACTACCGATACAACCGGTACGCAAAGTGTTCGCCTGGTATCAAGCCGATGGGCGTTACAGCGTTAAGAATAACTTCCCTGCCTTCACCGGAGAGCTACCAAATGGCGATCAATTCTACGGTTTCCCGGCAGAAAACGACGAGCTAAAAATTGGTAAGCACAATGGCGGACAGGTAATTCATTCGGCAGAAGAGCGCAAGCCGTTTGCCGCTGTAGTCAGCGATGGTTCTGAAGCCTTCCCATTCCTGCGCACAATACTGCCAGGCGTGGGCTGCTGTCTGCACGGTGCGTCCTGCACCTATGATAACTCACCAGATGAAGACTTTATTATTGATACTCTACCGGAGCATGACAACACGCTGATCATCACCGGGCTGAGCGGACATGGCTTTAAGTTTGCCTCTGTCCTCGGAGAGATTGCGGCAGACTTCGCCCAGGACAAATCGTCTGACTTTGACCTGACGCCCTTCAGGCTAAATCGTTTTAAGCGATAATAAATGAATGGCCTCGTTGGTGAGGCCATTTTTAATGACAGGAATAACGTTGATGCGCCGCATCTTTCACTATCTGGTTAATAATATTCGCGAGCATCTTATGCTCTACATTATTTTATGGTCGCTGCTGGCAATTATGGATGTGATATATATTATGTTTTTCTGAACCCGCAACGCTGACACTAATTGACATAAACTGATATTAACTTAATTTTCATTGCAATTAACTGAACAAGAAAAATACCTTAACCCCCCAGAAACCACGCCTTAATGTCATCCATCCCTACTAATTCCTTGATGATTACTTCACAATTCAATCAATTTTATTGAATAAAAAACAAATATCATCATTATTGTTATTTATTAGTTGCATTAATGTCTTTTACGCGCCATTTTCATTCACTTCTGAAATATCTAACGGTGCACTTATGCAATTCAATAATACTCCACAACGCTATGGCGTGGTGTCTGCCGCTTTACACTGGCTGATTGCGATTGCTGTATATGGCATGTTTGCGCTGGGATTGTGGATGGTCACACTCAGCTATTACGACGGCTGGTATCACCAGGCCCCTGAACTGCATAAAAGCATCGGCGTTATGCTCATGATGGGGCTGGTTATCCGCGTCGTCTGGCGGTTGATCTCCCCTCCTCCTCCTGCGCTGGCAAGTTATTCCCGTTTCACCCGCATCGCGGCGGCACTGGGTCACCTCGCGCTATACACATTGCTCTTTTCAATTGTCATCAGCGGGTATTTGATTTCGACCGCTGATGGCAAAGCGATAAGCGTATTTGGTTGGTTCGACATTCCTGCCACCCTTGCCAATGCGGGCGCTCAGGCCGACCTCGCCGGTAGTCTGCACCTGTGGCTTGCGTGGACCGTGGTGGTTTTATCGCTTCTGCACGGAGTGATGGCCCTGAAACATCACTTTATCGATAACGACGATACCCTGAATCGCATGTTGGGAAAATCGTCATCTGACTATGGAGCTTAAAATGAAAAAAAACCTGCTGGGACTTACACTCGCCTCTCTGTTATTCACCACCGGGTCAGCCGTGGCGGCAGATTACAAAATTGACAAAGAAGGACAGCATGCCTTTGTTAATTTCCGTATTCAGCACCTGGGTTACAGTTGGCTGTACGGCACATTTAAAGATTTCGACGGGACTTTTACCTTTGATGAGAAAAATCCCGCAGCCGATAAGGTTAACGTCACCATCAACACCAACAGCGTTGACACCAATCACGCCGAACGCGACAAGCACCTGCGCAGCGCAGATTTCCTTAACGTGGCCAAATTCCCGCAGGCGACCTTTAGCTCTACCAGCGTGAAGAAAGAGGGGAACGACCTGGATATCACCGGTAATCTCACCCTGAACGGCGTCACTAAACCGGTTACGCTGGATGCGAAGCTGATCGGTCAGGGCGGCGATCCGTGGGGTGGCACGCGCGCAGGTTTTGAAGCAGAAGGTAAAATTAAGCTGAAGGACTTCAACATCACCACCGATCTCGGCCCGGCGGCTCAGGAAGTCGATCTGATCATCTCAGTGGAAGGCGTCCAACAGAAGTAACGTATGAGTTGCCGGATGGGGCTAAAGCCGCCATCCGGCATGATGACTATTGCGCAGGGTCCGGAATACCCAGTTTGGTATTCAGACGACCGCGTGACTTATTAAATATTTTGTTGCCATTTTCACGTCCGGCGCGAAGACGACGTTGCTCTTCTTCCGGCAACTTACTCTCTTCGCTACACAATTCGCTACAGCAGCCGTTATACTTCTGCGCGCAGGCCGGACACTGGATAAACAACAGATGGCAGCCATCATTTTTGCAATTAGTATGGCTGTCGCACGCCGTTCCGCACTGATGACAATGCGCAATAACATCTTCAGAAATCCTTTCGCCCATACGCTCATCAAAAACGAAGTTTTTACCGACAAATTGCACAGGAAGCCCCTGTTCACGCGCCTTGCGGGCATATTCAATAATACCGCCCTCAATGTGCCAGACTTTGCTAAATCCGTTGTGTTTCATCCAGGCGCTGGCTTTCTCACAACGGATCCCGCCCGTGCAATACATAACGATTTTTTTATCTTTATGCGCCTGCATCATTTCAACGGCTTTCGGTAACTGGTCGCGGAACGTGTCTGCCGGGATTTCTAGCGCATTCTCGAAATGGCCCACTTCGTATTCATAGTGGTTGCGCATATCAATGAATACCGCGTCAGGATCGTCCAGCATGGCGTTTACTTCCGCCGCCTTCAGGTAATCACCTACGTTGCTGGCGTCAAATTGCGGATCGTCAATCCCATCCGCCACGATGCGTTCACGCACTTTCATGCGCAGCACCCAGAACGATTTACCATCATCATCCAGCGCGATATTCAGACGTAACCCGGCGAATGCGGGATCAAACGCATAAAGCTGCTGGCGGAATGCCTCGACGTTGCTTTGCGGTACGCTGATTTGCGCATTGATTCCTTCATGGGCAAGATAAACGCGCCCGAAGACGTTCAATGCAGTGAACATCTGGTACAGCGCATCACGCGTGTGCTGAGGATTAGCGATGGTGAAATATTTATAGAATGAGATCGTCGTGCGCGGCTCGGTCTCAGCCAACATTTTGGCTTTGAGCGCATCGTTCGAAATGCGGTTGTGTAACACTGGCATGGTGTACGTATCCTGCAAATAGGGAGAAAATGAAAATCGGCGGCATAATAAAGCAAACACCGCCAATTTACATCCACACATTTTACGCTACATTTCTTACTCCAATATAAAAGTGCAACAACAATTGCTGGTTTAATCACCGTTCTCCCGTCACAAATTTTTGATATGCGCGAAAAAATGCGACAATACAGGCAATTGGTCGTTTGAAGACAGGATAGACATGACGAATTTACCCAAGTTTTCGGCTGCGTTACTGCATCCACGTTATTGGTTAACCTGGCTGGGCATTGGCATCCTTTGGTTAATCGTGCAGTTACCCTACCCGGTTCTTTACAAGTTGGGCTGCGCATTAGGTCGTCTGGCATTACGTTTGATGAAACGTCGGGCAAAAATTGTTTCCCGTAATCTGGAACTGTGCTTCCCGCAAATGAGCGAGCAGGAACGCCAGCAGATGGTAGTCAAGAACTTCGAGTCCGTGGGCATGGGCGTGATGGAAACCGGAATGGCCTGGTTTTGGTCTGACAAGCGCATTTCACGCTGGACGGAAGTTATCGGGATGGAACATATCCGCGACGTTCAGGCGCAAAAACGGGGAATTTTGTTAGTGGGTCTGCACTTTCTGACCCTTGAACTGGGTGCGCGTCAGTTTGGTTTGCAGGAGCCGGGGATAGGCGTATATCGCCCTAACGACAACCCACTGCTCGACTGGCTACAAACCTGGGGCCGTATGCGCTCTAATAAATCCATGCTCGATCGTAAAGACCTGAAAGGAATGATTAAAGCGTTGAAAAAAGGCGAAGTGGTCTGGTACGCGCCGGATCATGACTACGGTCCCCGCGCCAGCGTATTTGTCCCGCTTTTTGCTGTTGAACAGGCCGCAACAACCTCCGGGACCTGGATGCTTTCACGCATGTCGAATGCCTGCCTGGTACCGTTTGTTCCCCGCCGCAAACCTGACGGTAAAGGTTATCAATTGATTATGCTGCCTCCGGAGTGTTCACCGCCGTTAGACAACGCGGAGACTACGGCAGCGTGGATGAATAAGATTGTTGAGCAATGCATCATGATGGCCCCAGAGCAGTACATGTGGCTACACCGTCGTTTCAAGACGCGTCCTGAAGGTTCACCTTCCCTGTACTAAAGCACGGTTGCAGTCCTGTGGACTGCAACACCTTCCCTGCCCGCTTTAGGTTTAACTGCTATCCGCATTGCAGCAACTATCAACCAGGCGCATAATTAGCCTGCTTCCTTATATTCAATCGATAGCGCAAACAGCGCGCCACACTGCGGAACGCTATGTCACCCTCAGATGCTCCCATAAACTGGAAACGTAACCTCACCGTTGCCTGGTTGGGTTGTTTTTTAACCGGTGCAGCATTTAGCCTGGTTATGCCCTTTTTGCCCCTCTATGTCGAGAGTCTCGGCGTCACGGGTCATAGCGCCCTGAATATGTGGTCAGGTCTGGTCTTCAGCATCACTTTTCTCTTTTCCGCCATCGCCTCTCCTTTCTGGGGTGGCCTTGCCGATCGCAAAGGGCGAAAAATCATGCTGCTGCGTTCCGCATTGGGTATGGCGATTGTGATGCTGCTGATGGGGCTGGCGCAAAATATCTGGCAGTTCCTGGTCCTGCGTGCCCTGTTGGGTCTGCTCGGCGGTTTCATTCCCAACGCCAATGCACTCATCGCCACCCAGGTTCCGCGCAATAAAAGCGGCTGGGCGCTGGGAACGCTTTCCACCGGCGGCGTCAGCGGCGCACTGCTCGGACCGTTGGCAGGCGGGCTGCTCGCGGATCAGTACGGACTACGCCCGGTATTTTTCATCACCGCCAGCGTACTGCTGCTCTGTTTTATCCTGACGCTATTTTTTATTCGCGAACGTTTCCAACCGGTGAGCAAGAAAGAGATGCTACACATTCGCGAAGTCGTGGCCTCGTTAAAAAATCCCAAACTGGTGCTGAGCCTGTTTGTCACAACGCTGATAATCCAGGTGGCAACCGGGTCCATCGCGCCAATTCTGACGCTGTACGTTCGAGAGCTGGCTGGCAACGTCAGTAACATCGCCTTTATCAGCGGGATGATTGCTTCCGTACCAGGCGTGGCTGCGTTAATCAGCGCCCCGCGACTTGGCAAATTAGGTGATCGAATTGGCCCGGAGAAGATCCTGATTGTTGCTCTGGTCATCTCCGTGCTGCTGCTTATTCCAATGTCGTTTGTACAATCGCCCTGGCAACTTGCCGTTCTGCGCTTTTTATTGGGGGCCGCTGACGGGGCTCTGCTCCCGGCTGTGCAAACGCTGCTGGTCTATAACTCGACCAATCAGATCGCCGGGCGTATTTTCAGTTATAACCAGTCATTTCGCGATATCGGTAACGTAACGGGACCGTTAATGGGGGCGGCAATATCCGCCAACTACGGTTTTCGCGCCGTCTTCTGCGTGACCGCGGGCGTCGTACTGTTTAACGCTTTCTACTCGTGGAATAGTCTGCGCCGTCGCCGGAACACTGAGGCCACTGGATGATTTTTGTGCATTCATACTTGCAATATCGGAGAATCAACTATTATTTCCCTGAATACTTCATTAAATCAAAGGGAGACTCTGATGACCATGTATGCCACGCTGGAAGAAGCCATTGATGCCGCTCGTGAAGAATTTCTGGCTGATAACCCTGACCTTGAGCCCGACGAAGCCAGCGTTCAACAGCTAAGCGTACAAAAATACGTGCTACAGGATGGTGACATTATGTGGCAGGCGGAATTCTTTGCTGATGAGGATGAGGGCGAGGGTGAATGCCTGCCAATGCTGAGTGGTGAAGCGGCCCAAAGCGTTTTTGATGGCGACTATGATGAAATTGAAATCCGTCAGGAGTGGCAGGAAGAAAACACGCTTCACGAATGGGATGAAGGTGAATTCCAGCTGGAACCTCCCCTGGATACCGAAGAGGGTCAGACCGCGGCCGATGAATGGGATGAGCGATAGCTACTCGTAAGGTCCGTGGTGAATGTCGAGCGGGAGCAGCAAGGTATCAAACACCAGCGAAAATGGCAGGTCTAGGATGGTGACGTAGCGCCACGCGGAGTCCCGGACATCCCATTGCACGCCAGGATAGTATTGGTTTCCGTGCCCTTGCCCTGGGATAGTTCGGCTAATAATACTGCCGCATCCGCTCAGCAAGCACACCATGATTGCCACTGCCAATATTCGCACCTGATACCTCACGGCTCTTTTATTTAGTATAAAAAAATACCGGCACCAGGCCGGTATTTTCACGTTACATAACGCTTACTTTTTCCTGAGCGCCAGCGGATTCAGGGTCAGTCCCTGGTAGTAATTCACCCACGAAGAATACTTATCAGGTGAATTCCAGACGCGATAGTGCAAACGCGCCATCGTCACCGGATCGCTCAACAGCACCAGACGGCGGTCACGGTTTAGTTTCTCCGGCGTTTCGTTCAGCGCCTGCTCCACATGGCGGTCACGGGCAATCTCAAGCACGTTACTCGCGCGGTGACGTGCAGTCGCCATTGCCGTTGCCAGTGCGTTAAATGACGGGTTAAACACCGCATGCATAAAGCCGTCGTCCAGTGTACGATTGCGGTTCATCACCAGATAGGTATCCGTATCCACCAGCACCTGCGGCGGAGAATACTCTTCCGGGATCAGGAACAGCTTCCAGCGCTTGGTACGTAACCCAACCGTGGAACGGCTGGAAATCACGGAAACAAACGGCGACAGGATCAGCGAGAAGACAATCGGCGCCAGCCAGAACAGGAAACGCAGATCCAGCCAGGCCATACCTACCGCCCACACCAGCCCCAGCAGTAACTGAGAACCGTGACGCATAAATGCTTCACCCCACGGGGTGGAATCGTCATCACGCTGTGGCGAATTCCACACCACTTCCCAACCGAGGAAGGCGCTCACGACAAAGACGGTATGGAACAGCATACGTACCGGCGCCAGCAGCACGGAGAACAGAACCTCCAGCAGCAGCGACAGCGTGACGCGGATAAACCCGCCGTACTCTTTCGTCCCTTTACACCAGATGAGCAAAATACTCAGCAGCTTCGGCAGGAACAGCAGCACCATCGTAGAAGCAAACAGCGCGATCGCCAGTTCAGGACGCCACTGCGGCCATACCGGGAACAGCTGGCGCGGTTGCAGGAAGTACTGTGGTTCCGTCAACGCATGCACCACCTGCAATGCGGTCGATAACGCGAGGAACATAAACCACAGCGGCGCGGACAGATAGGACATAACGCCGGTCAGGAACACTGCACGGTGAACCGGGTGCATCCCCTTCACCAGGAACAGACGGAAGTTCATCAGGTTGCCATGACACCAGCGACGGTCACGCTTGAGTTCATCCAGCAGGTTCGGCGGTAGCTCTTCATAAGAGCCCGGCAGATCGTAAGCAATCCACACGCCCCAGCCGGCACGACGCATCAACGCCGCTTCGACGAAGTCATGGGAGAGGATCGAACCCGCAAACGAGCCTTCGCCCGGTAACGGCGCAAGCGCACAGTGTTCGATAAACGGCTTCACGCGAATAATCGCGTTATGGCCCCAGTAGTGCGATTCCCCCAATTGCCAGAAGTGAAGTCCAGCGGTAAACAACGGACCATAAACACGGGTCGCAAACTGCTGACAGCGTGCATACAGCGTATCCATACCGGAAGCCTTCGGTGAAGACTGGATAATCCCGGCATTTGGATTCGCTTCCATCAGGCGCACCAGACCGCTCAGACAGTCACCGCTCATCACGGAGTCAGCGTCCAGCACCACCATGTAGCTGTACTGATTTCCCCAGCGACGGCAGAAGTCATCAATGTTACCGCTTTTACGCTTCACGCGACGACGACGACGACGGTAGAAAATCTGCCCTTCGCCTTGCACTTCGGCAATCAGCTCCATCCACGCTTTTTGTTCTGCTACGCAGATATCGGGGTTGTAGCTGTCGCTCAGGATGTAAACATCAAAATGCTCGGCGTTGCCCGTCGCTTTGACCGACTCCCACGTGGCGCGAAGTCCCGCGAATACGCGGTCAACGTCCTCGTTACAGATCGGCATAATCAACGCGGTCCGGTGTTCGGGATTTAACGGTTCGTCCCCAACCGTTGAGGCGGAGATACTGTACTTATCTCGCCCAATCAACAGTTGCAGGAAGCCCATCAGCGCGGTCCAGAATCCTGCTGAAACCCAACAGAAAAGCACGGCAAACAAAATGAGAATGCCGGTCTGGAGCATGTAGGGCAGCAGTTGCATAAAGGAGACCCATAAATCCTGCCCCATCATGTCAACAGGATTAATGAATGCCCAACCCTGATAAGGAAGGATCGTCTTCATATACCAGGTTGCGACGACCGTTTGCGCCAGCGTTAAGATTAACAACGTATAGCGGCGGATGGTGCCAACCGTACGCCATTTTTGCTCGCTCTCCTGTTCTTCTTTCGTCAAACGCGAAAGATAACGCGGAGTCACATCGCGCCCGCGCAGGCGATCCCAAAAGCGGCCAACCGGGTTGGTACGCCAGGGATCGGGGAACATAGAGGTACGCGTTGCTTTTGGCATCGCCTGCAGCTGATCGCGCCCCTCATCGTCCTTAACCAACTGCTCTTTGGCCAGAGAATCCGGCCACGCCTGCTCCAGGCGAGCTTTCACCGAACCCTGCGGTGAATCATCTTCGCGCGAGTACGTACGATGCTCGGCATCCAGCGCCTGATGAACGGCGCGGATGTCAGTTTTCGGCAGTGCCGCTTTTTCGATATCCGAAAGCGGCATTGCGTCAATATACTCAGTTGTCTTATTCATTGGCAGGTAACTGGTAGCTCCAGGTTTCACTCAGCGTCTGATCGGCATTGACCAAGGCAGCACGCATTTCAGTGGTTTTCTTCACGTCTTTCACTTTCACGCGCAATACCAAACGCCAACCTTTAGTTACCGGGTTGTAGCGCACAGTACTTTCAACGATCTCGCCGTTGTCGCCAATACTGGTTTGTGCGGTAACCGGGGTATCCTGCGGCAGCTTTTTCATATCCGTGCCGGTAAAGTCCACCACAAACGCGATGGTGCCATCAGGCTGACGAATGAGGTTAGACTGTTTTACATCACCGGTAGAACGACGAGTCTGCTGGACCCAGGCGCTATCAGGGGCATGAAGCTTGTCTTCGTCACGCGTGAACGTCAGGGTGTACTTGAAGTTCATCTCTTTGCCGGCTTCAGGCAGTTGATCCGGCGTCCAGTACGCAACGATGTTATCGTTCGTTTCATCGTTAGTTGGGATTTCAACTAACTCAATCTTACCTTTACCCCAATCACCTTTTGGCGTGATCCAGGCGCTTGGGCGCAGATCGTAACGATCGTCGATATCTTCAAAACGCGAGAACTGACGGCCACGCTGCAGCAGGCCGAAACCTTGCGGGTTTTCCATCGCAAAGCTGCTCACCGCCAGATGTTTCGGGTTATTCAGCGGACGCCAAATCCACTCGCCGTTGCCAGCGTGGATCGACAAACCGTTAGAGTCATGCAGTTCCGGACGATAGTTGGTCGCCGGAGAAGGCTGGTTTGGTCCGTACAGGAACATACTGGTTAACGGTGCCACACCCAGCTTGCCCACTTTGTCGCGCAGATAAACTTTGGACTGAACATCGACTACCGTGTCACGACCCGGAATGATGACAAAGCGATACGCTCCGGTTGCGCGCGGAGAATCCAGCAAGGCATAAATGGTCAAACGTTTGTCAGTCGGTTTCGGACGCTCGATCCAAAACTCACGGAAGCGGGGAAATTCTTCGCCAGAAGGCAGAGCGGTATCAATCGCGAGACCGCGCGCAGACAGACCGTAGACCTGCCCTGCCCCCAGAACACGGAAATAGCTGGCACCGAGCATGCTGACGATTTCGTCGTTTTTATCTTTGCTGTTGATCGGATACAGCACTTTGAACCCGGCGAAACCGAGATCTTTTACCGTGTCTTTATCATGCTGAACATCGCCAAAATTAAAATAATCCGGGCTGTATTTGATTCTTTTCACCGCTGTAGCGGTAACTTCGTTGATTTTGACCGGCGTGTCGAAGTACATACCCTGGTGGTAGAACTCGAGCTTAAATGGGGTCTTGAGATTGCTCCAGTAGGCTTTATCGCGGTTAAACTGGATCTGCTGATAATCCGCATATTTCATGTCGCGGAAAACGGAGGGCAAGTTACTTTTTGGCGCCTCATAGCCTTTACCGGCTAAGGATTGAGCTTGTTTTGCAACATCATCGATGCTGAACGCCCAGCTCGATGATGTGTACAGCGTTAACATAACTGCTGCACCCAACCAACGCATTTTCATCATTTGTAGTTTATGTTTCATAATTAGTAAGCACTTCCCCCTTTGTGTGCTTATATTGATCCGATCCATTTTAATGGATAATCGGGTATTCCGACAACTGAATCCCTGTATTGTTCGCGCGCTGGCTCATGGTTTAATCAGGTTCAACTACCTGTTTTCACTTTGCGTGCTTATCCTGGAGACAGGTTGTTGGACTTCGTGTAGGGTTGCCCTCGAATGTAACCATTATTCGTCTTAGGGATAAGACGAAAAGTCTGAGAATACATAACTGTCTATGAGCTCTGTATCACCACCACGCGAATATTTTCTTGACTCCATCCGTGCCTGGCTAATGTTGTTAGGGATCCCATTCCATATTTCATTGATTTACTCGACCCACACCTGGCACGTGAACAGCGCGGAACCGTCGTGGTGGTTGACCCTGTTTAACGACTTTATCCATGCTTTTCGCATGCAAGTCTTCTTTGTCATTTCGGGTTATTTTTCCTACATGCTATTTTTGCGCTATCCACTAAAGCGCTGGTGGAAGGTGCGTGTAGAACGCGTGGGGATCCCGATGCTGACCGCGATTCCATTACTTACGCTGCCGCAATTTATCATGCTGCAATACGTAAAGGGAAAAGCAGACAGTTGGCATACTCTCAGCGGCTACGATAAATACAATGCGCTGGCCTGGGAGCTGATTTCCCATCTGTGGTTTTTACTGGTTCTGGTCGTATTAACGACCGTGAGCATGTGGGTGTTCACCCAGATGAAAAACAGACTGACGCGTAGTGACGCCGCCAGCGCCCCGGCGGTGTCGATGACTAAATTATCGCTGATCTTCATCTTGTTAGGTGTCGGTTACGCTGCCGTCAGAAGGACAATTTTCATCCTCTACCCTTCGATTCTCAGCGATGGCATGTTCAATTTTATCGTTATGCAAACGCTGTTCTATGCGCCGTTCTTTATCCTCGGCGCACTGGCGTTTATCAACCCGAATCTGAAAGCGCTGTTTACCACACCGTCACGCGGTTGCACGCTCGGTGCTGCATTCGCATTTGTGGCATACCTGCTCAATCAGCGTTATGGCAACGGCGATGCCTGGATGTATGAAACCGAATATGTCATTACCATGGTCATGGGACTGTGGATGGTGAACGTCGTCTTTTCGTTGGGTCACCGTTTGCTTAATTTCCAGTCTGCCCGCGTGACCTATTTTGTCAACGCGTCGCTGTTTATCTATCTGGTGCACCACCCGTTAACGCTGTTTTTTGGCGCTTACATCACACCGCATATCACGTCGAATCTGCTGGGTTTTCTCTGCGGTCTACTGTTTGTGGTTGGGATTGCGGTAATACTGTACGAAATCCATTTACGCATACCGGTGCTGAAGTTTCTCTTTTCGGGTAAACCGCCCGTTAAGCAGGATAAAAACAAGGCCGTAGCCGGCTAGTTTTTCCCTCAATCATTGTGTGGTTCAAAGCAGCCATTCAATGGGTAACACGGACGCCAGCTTTACCAGAATCCGCTTCCAGAATCCTGTGGCGGGTTCTTTTTTCAGGACCTGTTCACTGCCAGAAAGTCGGTCGACCCAATTAATTCTCCCCCAACGGTCAAGGCGTAGCTGCCAGGCCATATCACGCTGGCTTTGCATAAACCGTTTATGAATCAATTCGGCCAGCACTTCACTCTCAATCACAAATCCCATTTCTGTATTGAGCAGCGTCGAACGAGGATCAAAATTAAGCGAGCCGATAAACACTTTGCGATCATCAATACTGAACGTTTTCGCATGCAGGCTGGACCCTGAATTCCCGGTTAATCCACGATCGTGAACGACCGAGACGCGATCGCGGGTCGGTTTAAGTTCGTATAATTCTACACCGTAGCGCAGTAGTTTTTTTCGCCAGCGCGCATAGCCCGCATGGACGATCGCCACATCATTCGCCGCCAGTGAATTGGTTAAAATGGCAATCTTGACGCCTTTTCTTACCAGTCTCAGGAGCTGCGCCACACCGGCACGCGTCGGCACAAAGTAGGCAGAAATAATATCAATACGTTCGGTCGGCGAGCCCATTACATCAAACAAACGCTGCGGTAATAGCGAGTGGCGCGGCGCTTTCCCTTCTCCTTTTGCAGGATCATCGCTCAGCAAACGCGTTTTGGCCCAAATCAGCGGCAGCGATCTTTGATCGAGACTGGACATAAACTGGCTGGTTTCCAGCTTATGCAGATAGCGGCGGGTAATATCATCGTTATACCAGGATTCGGGTAGCTCAATACGCTGCACAGAATCTGGCTCGGACATCTCAAGCACATTTTGTAACGTTGAAACCGAGCGGCAGTGCCAGTAACGCTCAAAATCATCCGCCACATCTTTGACAACCGGCCCGATAGCCATGACGTCCAGGTCGGAAAATAGCGGTTGCTCACCCGCGCCAAAATAGGCATCGCCAATATTACGCCCACCAACGAGAGTCACCACGCCGTCAGCGGTATAACTTTTATTGTGCATGCGCCGATTAAGCCGGGCAAAATCGGTTAAATAGCCCAGCGCGCGCAGGATGCGAAAGGAAAACGGATTGAAGAGGCGAACTTCTATATTGGGGTGCTTATCCAGCAGACGCAGCGTGTCGTCCAGACCCGGCGTGTTGTTATCATCCAGCAGCAAACGCACCCGTACGCCTCGCTTCGCTGCGGCCAGCAGTACGGAAAATAGCAATAACCCGGACATGTCGTTTTCCCAGATGTAATACTGCACATCCAGGGTACGTTCCGCCATTTCCGTTAACCGATAGCGAGCAGCAAACGCATCCAGGCTGTCATCCAACGCAAGAATGCCGCATTCTCCCGGGTGGTCTTCGCAAAGGGGCGTGATGGCACGCTCAAGTCGCGTCATATCAGTCCGAGTGATCATCACCTTGTTGTGTTAGCAATCTCTTATAAAGTTGAGCGTTTTCGTCATCAAAGCACACGAAGTATATCTGATCAGGAAGTGCGCGGCGGGTAATAAATTTCAGCACCGTTTTCACCGCTATTTCTGCCGCTGCGGCGCGTGGATAGCCATAAGCCCCAGTGCTAATCGCCGGAAAAGCAATGGAGTGATAACCATTGGCCAGGGCCAGTTGCAGGGTGTTTAAGTAAGCTTCTTCGAGGCGTTCGGCCTCATGATGACCTCCCCCTTGCCAGACGGGTCCTACGGTATGAATGACCGCTTTTGCCGCAAGCGCCCCCGCCAGAGTGATCACCGCATGCCCTGTCGGGCATTCTCCTTGTTGCTGGATAACCTGTTTGCAGGCCTCCAGCAATGCTGGTCCGGCAGCGCGATGGATTGCGCCATCGACGCCACCTCCCCCCAGCAGCGATGAATTCGCCGCATTGACAATCACATCAACAGCGACAGTCGTAATATCGCCATGTAACACATGAACACGTGATTGCATAAGTTCCCCCTGACAAAACACCATTCGTTAAGTGTACAGCAGGGTTTTCCCTTAAATCTCTCTTTTTAACCGTAAGTGTGCATATCTACGCCACAGCGAGTCATTTATATTCAATATTAAGAATCGCCATGTTTTTCTGTTCATTGAGGTAGTGCATTTTGACTGTGGCAATTTCCTGCACATTCTGAGGGGCTGTCGCGAGCTGTTGCGGGTTGTAAAGACTATTCTGGTTGGTGCCGTTGCGGATACATGACAATTCAATTTGCTGCTGCTGTCTGTTAACGTCGCAAGGTGATTCAACTATCGCTCCGCGAAAATGAATAACCCCGCCGGTTGTGATTTGCTGCGCAATTGCAGGGAGGGTTAAAAGAGAAAAAGAACATAAACTGGTACTTAAAATACGCTTTAATAATGTACACATAAGGGTTCCTCAATGATTAGCCATCTTTGAGGGATCGAAATGATCCTTCACCGCTACGATTAACGATCAAATACAAACGCTCACACGCTTCTATATTCATAGAACAGCAGCGCATTCCCAGCCACACCCTTAATGCAAATACAGCAAAAAATTATGGGTGACTGTTTGAGTCAGGCCATTGTTGCGACAGATGCAGAGACTGCCCATCTGAAACGGTAACGATAATTTTGACCGAGTCCTCAGATGAAATATTAAAGCTCAGTTTGGTTAATTCAATCGGTCGATTAGCAGGGACCGAAAGGCTTATTTTCTGCTGCGACTGGCTTTGTCCCCCCTGCCCTTTACGTATGGCAAGGACTTGTACCTCACATACGCACGGTTGGGTTAACGTCACCTGAGGAATAATGGTGTACATATCACCTTGCTGAGTTGTATTGAATGTTATTTGATTTGCCAGCGCGGCAATGAGTAATAGCGTATGCATCATATTCTCCCGAAAAAAAAACAGGGCTCACGCCCTGTTTATTATCAGTCAGAAAACTGAATTAGTGTTGGTTAGCTGTAGCGTTGTTGCCAAAGCCAACTTGCTGAATCAGCACATTGGAGTCAGAAGCGGTCTGATTAACCAACGCACCGTTACGGCCACCGAACTGGGTTACACTAATATCAGCATTTTTAGCATTCCACTGATCGATAGTGGCATTGTTCTGGAAGCCAGTCTGTTTCAGGCTAATGGTACTGTCATCAGCGCCCTGACCAACTACAGCCCCGTTACCGCGCCCCTGTTGTGTGATGGTGACATCTGATTTACGCGCATCACTTTGCAGAGCATTCGCAGCGTTGTTTGACCCATATTGGTAGATACTCAGTGAAGAGTCCGGGCCATAGTTACTACCGCCACCATGATGATTGCCGCCCCATTGCGGAACAACACCAGCCAGAGCACTGCCAGAAACTACGATTGCTGCGAATGCTGCCACTTTTAAAAGTTTCATGGTAAACCCCCATCGGATTGATTTAATCGTCGTTAATGGATTAGCGTTGAGTAACGCGAATTGCCATTTGCGACTGTCTCTGCACCACAACTGCTGTTTTTTGTGTACCGTACTGAGTAATATTGGCTTTATTACCAGAGCCTTTCTGGATAATTACCGCCGTATTACCGTATGAACCTTGTTTAATACTCGCGTCATTGGAACTACCCGTTTGATCAATATATGCAAAGTTATATGATCCCGTCTGGTCTGTTTTCGCTCGGTTACCAGAACCTTCTTGCGAAATAACCGACAATAACTTCGAGCCCCCCTGCCGAGTATTTGCACTGTTCGCAGTGCCAACCTGACCAATAATGGCTGCCTGATTAAATGAAGACTTACTTAATTCATTTACCGCAAAGTTATATTCTGAGTTAGCTAAATCATAACTTGTAGCGGATGCAATCCCAGGCACACCCAGCATTGTAAACATCATAAATAACAACTTGTTTTTCATGTTGTCACCCTGGACCTGGTCGTACATAAGGTTAAATTATTTACCACTCAAATTATTGTTAACGTGACTTACATTTGTTAACGCCACGTTACGATGAAGAGTATGTCCGTTGAAACATTTTAAATAACTCACCCACCAGTTGTATTTTTATATCCAGATTCACCCCAAAGTACTAATTAACCGCAATTAACACCGTTATAGCTCTGGATTTTATTTCTTTTGTAACCCAATGACTGAATTTCTATGCAGTAACAAAAAAACGCGTTTCCCGCGTTTTCTGGGCCTTGCAGACGGTAGTGGGATTGTCCTCGGTACAAGTCGTGACAAGTGTCATTTTTTTCTATCTAAAATTGTTCAACTTAAAGTGAGACCATAAAATCAAAATTCATTAGAAATCTAAAACCATCTAATTATAATTTTATCCCTTAAAATTCAATAAGATATTATAATTTGTATGATTTTTTAAATCTATGCAATAACGCTAAAATGTACAACTTTACTATCAAATCTAAACTCCACAAAAACGCAAAAATCACATTTTAATATATAAATTTACATTATGTAACATGTTTAACACTTGCTTTAAGATTTGTAATAGCTAGATTGAAATCAGTTGAAGTCCATTTATTTTAATATTTTCACCCCGTTGGGTTGAAGTTTTATTTCTACACAGCAGTGCAACATCTGTCAGTACTTCTGGTGCCTCTATTTTAGTAGAGGCAACTGTCAGGTGTGCGACTAAAAAAGTGGAGTTTCATCATGTTTAATGAAGTCCATAGTATTCATGGTCATACATTATTGTTGATCACTAAACCATCCCTGCAGGCAACTGCGTTATTACAGCATTTAAAGCAATCGCTGGCGTTAACCGGAAAACTACATAATATTCAACGTTCTCTGGATGATATATCCTCCAGCTGCATTGTTTTACTGGATATGATGGAGGCAGATAAAAAACTGATCCATTACTGGCAAGATAATTTGAGCAGAAAAAACAACAATATAAAAACTTTATTGTTGAATACCCCAGAGGATTATCCTTACCGGGATATTGAAAACTGGCCGCATATCAATGGCGTATTTTACGCAACTGAAGATGAGCAGCGTGTAGTCAGCGGTTTGCAGGGTGTGTTGCGGGGCGAATGTTACTTTTCGCAAAAGCTCGCCAGCTACCTGATCACGCATTCCGGGAACTACCGCTATAACAGCACGGAGTCGGCATTACTTACGCACCGTGAAAAAGAGATCCTTAATAAACTGCGTATCGGCGCCTCAAATATTGAAATCGCGCGTTCACTATTTATTAGTGAAAATACGGTGAAAACACATCTTTATAATCTTTTCAAAAAGATAGCTGTCAAAAATCGTACGCAGGCGGTCTCGTGGGCCAATGATAACCTCAGGCGATAAAGCCATGAAACGCTATTTGACCTGGATTGTGGCAGCAAATTTGTTCCTTGCTGCCGGGAATCTACACGCGGCTGTAGAGGTGGAGGTTCCCGGACTGTTAACCGATCACACTGTCTCTTCCATTGGCCATGATTTTTACCGGGCCTTTAGTGACAAGTGGGAAAGTAAGTACACAGGAAACTTAACCATTAATGAAAGACCCAGTGCACGTTGGGGAAGTTGGATCACCATAACGGTCAATCAGGACGTTATCTTCCAGACTTTTTTATTCCCGACGAAAAGAGACTTCGACAAAATTGTGGTCTTTGCATTGGCAGAAACAGAGGAAGCATTAAATCGTCGGCAAATAGATCAAACACTATTAAGCACGAGCGATTTAGCGCGCGATGAATTCTAAAACATGATTTTGTCCGGAGGCTTTCATGCGTGTCAAACATGCAGTGGTTTTGCTCATGCTGATTTCACCATTAAGTTGGGCCGGAAATATGACGTTCCAGTTCCGAAATCCTAACTTTGGTGGTAACCCAAATAACGGCTCTTTTTTACTGAACAGCGCCCAGGCGCAAAACTCGTATAAAGATCCGAGTGCCGGCGACTACGGGATTGAAACCCCAACAGCGCTGGATAACTTTACCCAGGCGATACAGTCACAAATACTCGGTGGCTTACTTACCAATATCAATACCGGTAAGCCGGGAAGGATGGTAACCAGCGATTTTATCGTTGATATCGCCAACCGGGATGGACAACTGCAACTGAATGTCACGGACAGGAAAACGGGGAGAACGTCGACTATTGAAGTGTCGGGTTTACAAAATCAGTCGACCGATTTCTAAATTATAGCCACGAAAGGAAAAAATCATGCAGCGCTTACTTATCATGGTGGCAGTAATTTTACTCAGCGGATGTTTAACAGCCCCGCCGCAAGAAGCCGCTAAGCCGACATTAATGCCCCGAGCCCAAAGCTATAAAGACTTGACGCACCTGCCCATGCCTACAGGTAAGATATTTGTCTCGGTATACAATATTCAGGATGAGACTGGCCAGTTTAAACCTTATCCGGCAAGTAACTTCTCAACCGCCGTCCCGCAAAGCGCCACGGCGATGCTTGTCACCGCATTGAAGGATTCTCGTTGGTTCGTCCCGCTGGAACGTCAGGGATTGCAGAACTTGCTTAACGAACGAAAAATCATTCGTGCGGCTCAGGAAAACGGCACAGTTGCCATTAATAACCGGATCCCTCTGCAGTCTCTGACCGCGGCAAACATCATGGTAGAAGGGTCAATTATTGGTTATGAAAGCAACGTTAAATCGGGTGGCGTTGGTGCGCGCTATTTCGGTATTGGCGCCGATACGCAGTACCAGCTCGACCAGATAGCGGTCAACCTGCGTGTGGTTAACGTTAGTACCGGTGAAATCCTCTCATCGGTGAATACCAGCAAAACTATTTTGTCTTATGAAGTGCAGGCTGGGGTATTCCGCTTCATTGACTACCAGCGACTGTTGGAAGGTGAAATTGGCTACACCTCTAACGAACCGGTTATGCTTTGTCTGATGTCAGCAATTGAAACCGGTGTTATCTTCCTGATTAATGACGGGATTGATCGCGGATTGTGGGATTTGCAGGATAAGAAACAAGTTGATAATGACATCCTGGTTAAATACCGCCATTTGTCGGTACCTCCGGAATCCTGAGTGGTCTGATACAGCATAAAAAGCGTGAGGAAAACCCTCACGCTTTTTTTATTTACTGGTCAGCGTCGACGATAGCCGATTCTCACGACGAGATGCCAGCCACAATCCGCTGTTTTTCATCGCATAGCCGAATACCAGCCCCAGCGCCAGAGAAGGCACGACCAACTGCCAGTCACCCTGCCCTGCAAACGTTGCGCATGCGCCAATAAAGGTACCCGGCACAAATGAAAGCAACCATTGCTTTGCCTGAATACACATTAGAAACGCGACAATTCCCGTCATGACATAACCAATAATGTCCATATGCGGGGCAAGCGCGCTACCGTTAATAATCACCAACGCCCACACCACACCGCTTAGCAGCGTACACGCCGAGATCCACAGCCCTTTCAGCCCACCCTGCGGACAGGCAAAATAGGCCGTGCAGCCCAGAAAGCCAGCCCAACTGAGTAAACCAAGAGATACGGCCACCCATCCCCAAATCCCAGAGAGAATGCCCGTTGTGATTGCAATTGAGAGAAGTATGTTCATGCCGCGTATCTTAGCAGAAAAACGGCATGGGAATGAGATCGTGCACACAATTCATGCAATGATGTAATTTGAGTTGCAGTTTAAAGTGATCTAAATCACATTTACTCTTCAGTATCTTCCTGCAATTCGTCCCACATCGCGCCAATGGCATCACGCGTTAACGGTGCCATGGTACGCCAGAACTGTGTGTTTGCATGCGCTTCAACTTTGCCAAGGAACGTGCCGCACCAGGGCAACAGGTATTCCACAAACAAGGTTTCGAGTGCTTCACTTTCATCTTCCGCAGACTGGTCTTCAAGCCATGAAGCCGCCAGCAACAGCGTGCCAATATGATCTGCAGGCGTATCTGCCAGCGGCATTCCGCGGGCAGAAAGAAAAGCACGAACATCGGATTCTTTCGCCCCTTCTACCCAGGCGCTACGATAAGGCGGCACCGCACACTCGTCGCCGACAAACAGCGCGTTGTAATCCGCAGCCAACTGAGGCATATCGCAGCTTTTCTGCAGACGAGTGAGCAGTTCGTCCTGTTCCAGCGGCCAATTGGCGGACAGTTTACCTTCACTAATCAGGGTAAACAGAGGAACCAGTAAAGGGTCTTGCGGTTGGCGGTAAAACAGCGAGCCCAGTACACGACACAGGATAGAAAACTCGTTCATTGATATATTCCAGTTAGTAACAATTACAGTTCAGCAAATTCCGCGATCGGCTCCATGCCTCGCGATTCCAGAAACGCCAGCAGGCGTTTAGGGGTGACGTTTAAAATTCTGTCTTCCGGGAAATTTACATCATCCAGAATTTTACGGCATTCACCAAATTCACCCAGTGTGAAAGCGGTATGTGAATCCGATCCTAACGCCACCCAGCCTCCGGCATCACGCACCGCCGCAGCGACCGCGCGACAATTGTCCTCACTCCCCTTACGCGAATGCAAAAACGAGGAGTTATTGATTTCCAGCGCGACCTGGTATTTTGCCGCCGCCTGCGCAATCGCTGTGATATCAACGGGATATTTAGGATTCCCCGGATGGCTGATGATATGCACGTGACCGCTGGCCATCGTGGCTATCATTGCCTGGGTATTGGTGTCTTTATCGTGAGGTGCAAAAACCGGCTCATGGAAGCCCGCAATGATGAGATCCAGGGAAGTAAACATCGGACCTGAACAGTCGATTTCGCCTTCAATATTCTTAATATTCGCCTCGATACCGCGCAGGATCCCTACGCCATCGACGATACGAGGCCAAATGCGCATATTAATAAAGTGCCAGTGATGAGGCGCATCCGCCATGTCCGGTCCATGATCGGTTATGGCAAACAGCTTGATGCCTTTGCGATGGGCTTCGGCGATGTAATCACTTAAGGTGCTGTAGGCGTGGGTACTGGCGACGGTATGCATATGCAGGTCAACGGGATACATAACTCTCTCCTGTAGTCATTTTCCGTCAAGGATAGCAGGTATCGTCGCCATTTATTAGCTCAAACCCGGCACTTGCCGGGTTACCATCAATATCCCCGAACGCGATCGACCTGACCCGTTACGGATTTCCCACTTTCCAGGTCCAAAATCGTACGGGAGATGTAGTCCACCGCCTCTGCCGGGCGTGTTACCGCGGCGATATGCGGCGTCATTGCCACACGCGGATGTTTCCATAGCGAGCTGGTTTCCGGCAGCGGTTCACGGCTATAGACATCCAGCATGGCACCTTTTACTTTGCCGCTGTCCAGCGATGCCAGAAGATCGTCTTCATTGAGATGAACGCCGCGCGCCAGGTTCAGCACGTAAGCGCCATCCTGCAATTGGCTGAGTAAATCAGCGTTAATAATGCCTACGGTTTCTGCCGTATTAGGCAGGAGGTTGATCAGCACGCGAGTTTGACTCAAAAACGCGCCCAGTTCCTCGGTACCGGCGAAGCTTTCCACACCAGACCAGGATTTACGCGTACGACTCCAGCAGCGTAGCGGGAGCCCCCATGCTTGCAGACTTTCTGCAACTTTTGCGCCTAAAACACCAGCGCCCATGATCCCGACGCTAAACTCATCGCGGGTATATTCTGGCAACGGTTGCCATTTCGCCTGGTTTTTTAATGCCTGGTAGTCATCAAAGCGACGGAACCAGTGCAATACCTGACTAACCGCATATTCCTGCATTTGCAGGCCCATCCCCGTATCTTCCAGACGGAAAAGCGGGATCGACGCATCCAACATTTCCGGATGAGCGTTTAGTTTACTGAGAATAGAATCGACGCCCGCACCCAGCGCAAATACGGCTTTTAATTTTCGTCCGGCGAGCATTTCAACCGGAGGATGCCAGACCAGCGCGTAGTCAGCATGCGCATTATCACCTGCCTTCCACTCACGGACCCGCGCGCCAGGTATGGCCTTTGTCAGCGCATTAAGCCACCAGGTTGTATCGAATGTTGGGTGATAGAAAATTATATCCATAGTGTCTCCTGAACATTGTTATGCGGAACGTACTCGCACTTATAATCATCATTTTTCGAGGGAACATCAGAGTAGCAAATTTTAGGGTGCTGGCAAAAAAAACAATTCCCGCTTATTTAAGCTGCATATTGATTGAAGTTTGTGTAAATGCACGTTTTTTTCAAAAAGTTGATTGACGCAGGAGCGGTATTTCCCTAAATTAGCGCCCGTTCCGGTAGCACAGGAACAACAATATGGTGAGGTGTCCGAGTGGCTGAAGGAGCACGCCTGGAAAGTGTGTATACGGCAACGTATCGGGGGTTCGAATCCCCCCCTCACCGCCATATTCGAGAAAGAGCTCGTACGTAAGTACGGGCTTTTTTTTTCGCATGTAAGCCGTTCTGAATAGCGTTAACCTGTAGGTCTGATAAGCAACGTGCTATCAGGCATCATCCCCCGCCCCGTTGCACATTATCTAAACCACTCTTATGCTGTAACTACCGCTTTCTCAAGCAATCAGGAAAATAACGGCATGTTAAACATAGAAGGAACTTTGCTTGATGAGATCATGTCGCAGGCAGACGAAGCAGGATTTATTCCGTTGAAGGTTTTCTCGCGAAAAATCCTCAAACGTACACCGAATGAAATAAATACGTTTTTCGATCCTGACAGCCGATTCTACGAAGAGTATCAGCGAACGGTTATTTGCAACGTCAGGCATAACGTCACCATTAAAAAAACCTACACCAGCAATGGGATCTTACGAAAAGAAACTACGGAAGGTGGGATTTATAAGGATGACCTACTGACCTTTCTGGCACAAGCGCTAAAGAAAATAGACCAAAATAATCAGTTGTTTGACCAGGCCTGCGCCAACTACTGGAGCAGCAAAAGAAAGTAATCTGCTGACGTCAAATAACAAAGCCCGGTTTCCCGGGCCTTGAAGACGGAGTACTTATCAGTTGTAAGCATTGAGCGCCCGCTGACAGAGTGCCGAACGGACGCAATCGTCTTTATTGAAACGAACAATCCCAACCATATCATCTTCTTCGAAACGGGCCAGCGCATCGCTTAGCCCTGAGCGAACGTGGGCGGGTAGATCGCACTGGGTCACATCCCCGTTCACAATCACCGTCACATTCTCCCCGAGGCGAGTCAAAAACATCTTCATCTGTGCTGCAGTAACATTCTGAGCCTCGTCAAGAATGACCACTGCATTTTCAAATGTGCGTCCACGCATATAGGCGAATGGCGCGATTTCCACCTTACCAATCTCAGGCCGCAGGCAATATTGCATGAAGGAGGCCCCCAGACGTTTCACCAGCACGTCATACACTGGACGAAAATAAGGCGCAAACTTCTCGGAAACATCTCCAGGTAAGAAGCCGAGGTCTTCATCAGCTTGCAGAACTGGACGGGTTACAATGATCCTGTCCACGTCTTTGTGGATCAGGGCCTCTGCTGCTTTTGCCGCGCTGATCCAGGTTTTACCACACCCGGCTTCACCGGTAGCGAAGATCAGCTGTTTACTCTCGATAGCATTCAGGTACTGGGCCTGAGCTTCATTCCGCGCCGTGATTGGCGTGGCGTCGCGACTATCACGCGCCATACCAATCGCTTCTACGCCGCCCATCTGCACAAGCGAGGTGACCGATTCATCTTCACGTTGTTTATGGCTACGCGAATCCCGCCTCAGCACACGTTTTGCTTCACGACGAGCTTTGATCACTGCTTTTTGTCTTCCCATGGATAGCACCTTGAGTTGTAGGTATACATCACACGCGCCGTTGGCGGCACGATTATGCGCACGAACATCTGAGGGTTGGCTTCCTTGTAAGCCATTGCTTGCTTTCGGATAAGACGCCACACACGGCTACGCGCACCGTACAAGGTGTCAGTTACGAAGATAAGAAGTGAAAGGGAGAGAGATTTAGCGGTGACGAGGTGGCTACCGGAAGAGAAACGTCCGCGTAACGTACTGCAGCTACTGTGAAAAATGTGTCCAATACAGGACTTTTCCATCGCGATCTCCATAGTGAACGACTATCACCGCCGGGAACTACCGCTGTTTCTTATAATTACATCATAATCTTTCGTTAATGCAACAATATTTTTACTTGTCGTTAACTTAAATTCTATCTAATCACCAAAGACAGTCTCTTGCAGAGAGATGACAGAATTATTTCAGTCTCGTACCGATCATAAAAAATAATTTGTTCATTCATACAGATGTCAGGAAAAGCCCCGCTGTACAACGGGGCGTAATCATCAGGCTTCGAGTAGAGACTGTCCCAGATATTGATCTGCGGTTTTGACACCCGGCAAAGCAAAGAAGTAGCCCCCACCAATTGGTTTGACATACTCTTCCAGCGCTTCACCGTTGAGGCGTTTCTGCACAGTCAAAAAGCCTTTTTCCAGATCGTGTTGATAGCAGACAAACAACAGTCCCATATCCAGTTGACCGGATGGGGTCACACCGAGCGAATAGCTGTAGCCACGTCGCATCATCAGGCTGGTCTCGGTCTCTTTCGTGCGCGGATTCGCCAGGCGGATATGACTGTCGAGCGCAATCACCTCACCCTCGGGATCGCTGACATAGTCAGGCACATCGTGCTCGTGCTGCATACCCAGCGGCGCGCCGGTGTGTTTATCTCGACCAAATATCGTTTGCTGCTCTTTCAGCGGCGTACGATCCCAGAACTCGACGCGAAACTGAATGAGCCTGACGGCCTGATAACTACCACCTTGCGCCCAGACTGGTTCGCCCTGTCCGTCCGTAACCCACACCACATCCTGCATCAACTTCGTATCCGTCGCGTCCGGATTCGCAGTGCCGTCCTTAAAGCCAAGCAAGTTGACCGGGGTCTCTTTGCCTTTGCTGCGCGCGGCATGGTCGGAAATAAACCCTTCACGTTTCCAGCGCACGCTAAGGAGATCGGGCGTATGTTTAATGATATCGCGCAGCGCATGGATAACGGTGTCCTGCGTGTTGGCACAAATCTGCAGCAGCAAATCACCATGGCACAGCGCCGCATCCAGCGAATCATTCGGGAAGCGGGTCATTTTTTGCAGCTTTTTCGGCATCTGCGATTTCAGGCCATAACGTTCATCAAATAGCGAGGCGCCGACTGACAACGTCATCGTCAGGTTGTCTGGCGCAATGTATGCGCCGAGGATACCGGAATCCATAGGGGGCAAACGCGGATTCGGCGTATCCGGCGCCGGCCCGCCCGTGGTCAGAAACGCAAATCGGGCGGTCAGCAAGCGGAACAAGCGTTCCAGATCAGCCTTATCGCTGGCGAGAACATCGAACGCCACCAGCATCATCGATGCCTGCTGCGGCGTCAGGATCCCTGCCTGATGCTGACCATAAAACGGCTGCGCTTCACTACGCGCATCGGGGGACAGCGTTCCCGGCGCGCTTTGTGGTTTTTGCGCGTGGGCAACCGGACATCCACCCGCCAGCGCCAGCGCCCCACCCAGGGCGCCCATCCCTTTCAGTAAACGTCGGCGTGAAGGTTCGCTCACGCCGTTTTCATTATCTTGCTGCATTTTGCTTAATCCAGACCCAGAACACCGCGTAATTGCGACAAGTCTTCCGCCAGCGTCGTGATTGGCCCTTTCAGCGCATTGCGATCGGCGTCGGTCAGTTTGTCATAGGTTTCAAAACCGTCTTTGGTACGGTACTTGCTCAGAATGGTATCGACTTTTTTGAAGTTCGCATCCACCTTCGCCAACAGCTCAGCATTGGATTTTTGTAACTGAGGGCGCAGGAGATCGACGATTTTCTGCGCGCCATCGATATTGGCCTGGAAATCCCACAGATCGGTATGGCTGTAGCGATCCTCTTCTCCGCTGATTTTGCTGGCAGCGACTTCTTCAATCAGTCCTGCTGCCCCGCCAACCACTTTTGACGGTGGGAAGGCCAGTTCGCTAATACGCGTTTGCAGGTCAAGAACATCGCGGTTTAATTGGTCGGCATACTTGTCCATGCCTTTGGTGGTGTTGTCGCCGAACAACGCTTTCTCCAGGCGGTGGAAGCCGGTGAATTTAGGATCGGCGGCTTTTTGCTCATAATCATCTTCACGCGCATCGATGCTGCCGTCGAGATCGGAGAACAGTTCAGCAATCGGTTCAATACGCTCATAATGCTGACGGGTTGGCGCATACAGCGATTTCGCTTTTTCCAGATCGCCAGCTTTAATCGCATCGGTGAATGCTTTGGTGCCCGCAACCAGTTGTGCAGTTTCGGCTGTCACATAGGCTTTGTATTCGGTAATTGCGCCACTTAGGCTCAGCAGAGCATCGCCCTGCGCGGCATCCGCCGTTGCGCTACCTTTTACAATGAGTTTGCCTTTCGGGTTAGTCAACAGACCGCAGGTCATATCATATTCACCTGGCTGCAGGTTAGCTGTCATTTTCTGGCTAAAGCCCGGCGCAATGTTTTCACGTTCTTCAACCACCATAACCCCTTTAAGGATCTCCCACTCCAGCGCTTTCTGGCTGTGGTTCTGGATGATGAACTGCGTTTTCCCAGCGTTAACCGTGATCGTCATCGGCTCACACTGTTTGTCGTTAACCGTGACTTTCACCTGCGGAATATCGGCGGCTTGTGCAGAAAAAGCGGAGGCAAACAGCGCGGCAATACCCAACTGCAGCGCACTACGGCGAAAATTAAACGTCATAACCTATCCCTATAAATAAGTATGTTGTAACTAAGGAGTGTTCTGCATCGCGTTTTTATCAGGGTGCGGTACGCGATGCCGTAGTGCCTGAACGCGGCGGCAGTGCAAACATAATCAATGCCGGAATCAGGTAGATAAACCAAATGGCGACTTCACTGACGCTCGGCGCTTCCTGATAGCCGAAAATACCTTCCATCAATGTGCCAAACAGCGAATGCGTTGAAAGCACGCTGCTCATGTCAAACGCCACATCCTGAAAATGATTCCATAACCCGGCTTCGTGGAACGCGCGGATGGCCCCAGCGGCAAGACCAGCGGCCACCAGCAAAATGAACAGGCTGGTCCATTTGAAGAATGCCCCAAGATTGAGGCGAATGCCGCCGAGGTAAATCAGGTAACCCAGTACCACCGCGGTGGCCAGCCCCAGCATCGCACCTAACGGTGGCCAAATGCCTACATCTTGCTGGAATGCCGCCAGCAGGAAGAACACCGATTCCAGCCCTTCACGGGCAACGGCAAAAAAGACCATCATCACCAGCGCCCAGCCGTGATGATTGCCGCGTTGCAACGCGTTATCGACAGCCTGTTCAAGCTGGACTTTGACGTTGCGCGAAACTTTACGCATCCAGAACACCATCCAGGTGAGGATCACCACGGCAATGACCGCCACGATGCCTTCAAACAGCTCCTGTTCCTTTTGCGGAAATTCACCGGTGGTTTCATTGATGAAAACGCCTAACGCCAGGCATAACGCCGCCGCCAGCAGAACACCAATCCACATCACACCAATCCATCGACCACGCTGAGTCCGTTTCAGGTAGCTGGCAATCAGGCTGACTATCAGCGCGGCCTCTAACCCTTCGCGCAACATAATAAGAAATGGAACAAACATGCGAAGAACCCTTAAACGTTATTCTCAGTCAATTGATGAAAAGAAAAGTAAATTACAGTGATAGTGATTATCATTACAGTAAAGAAAAACTCAAGCAGAATGTTTTGAGAATGATGACTTAATGTAAACAGTTAGGCGGGTAACGATTAGGGCGGTTTTGCAGCGGGGACAAATAAAAAAGCCCGCACGCGGCGGGCTTAAGGAGCGAGGCGGATTACTCTGCCTGTAAACGCGATGGCGGAGCTGTGTGATAATGTGCATCAGCCTCGGCAAAACGTTGCTGCATAGCGGCTGAAGGCGCTTTACCCAACAGGCTGAAGACCACAATACCGATGCTGCCGAAAATAAAGCCCGGGATGATTTCATACAGACCCAACCAGGCAAACTGCTTCCAGACGATTACCGTCACCGCACCGATGAGCATCCCGGCCAGCGCGCCGTTACGCGTCATACGCGACCACATTACGGAGAACAGAACCACCGGACCAAACGCCGCGCCAAAGCCGGCCCAGGCGTAGCTTACCAGACCAAGCACACGGTTCTCCGGGTTCGCCGCCAGCGCGATAGACACCAGCGCCACAACCAGCACCATGATGCGACCAATCCATACCAGCTCTTTCTGGCTGGCATTTTTACGCAGGAACGCTTTATACAAGTCTTCGGTAATTGCGCTGGAACACACCAGCAGCTGGCAGCTCAGGGTCGACATCACCGCTGCGAGGATCGCAGACAGCAGAATACCGGCAATCCACGGGTTGAACAGGATTTGCGCCAGTTCAATAAACACGCGTTCGGCGTTCTGGTTAACGGCACCGGCAAGCTGTGGGTTGTTGTTAAAGTAAGCGATACCAAAGAAGCCAACGGCAACTGCACCTGCCAGACACAGGATCATCCAGGTCATACTGATGCGGCGAGCATGAACAATGCTATGGTGAGAATCAGCCGCCATAAAGCGCGCCAGAATATGCGGCTGCCCGAAATAGCCCAGACCCCAGCCCATCAGGGAAATAATGGCAACAAAATTCAGCCCTTTGAACATGTCCACGTTCTCAATGCTCTTTTGTTTAATCACTTCCAGCGAATCGTCAAACCCACCCACGCCAATGACTACCATCACCGGCGTCAGGATCAGGGCGAAGATCATCAGGCTGGCCTGGACGGTATCGGTCCAGCTTACCGCCAGGAAACCACCGATAAAGGTATAAATAATCGTCGCGGCCGCCCCCGCCCACAGCGCTGTTTCGTAGCTC
The DNA here is from genome assembly GCF_025106035.1 of Citrobacter sp. XY323. NCBI lineage: Bacteria > Pseudomonadati > Pseudomonadota > Gammaproteobacteria > Enterobacterales > Enterobacteriaceae > Citrobacter > Citrobacter sp. XY323. The sequence continues at coordinate 129,014 of NZ_JANYUK010000002.1, read as the reverse complement.
ATGCCAAAGGTGCTTTCAAACAGACGCGCCCCTGCCACAATACCGGAAGCACAGTAGATGGTGAAAAACAGCAGAATAACCAGCGCGGAGATAATACGCAGAATTCGGCTTTTATCTTCAAAGCGACCGGTAAAGTAATCCGGTAACGTCAGCGCATTGTTATTGTATTCGGTATGCACGCGTAAACGTCCGGCCACCAGTTTCCAGTTGATCCACGCGCCTAAAATAAGGCCAATAGCGATCCAGCTTTCTGAAATCCCCGACAGGAAAATCGCGCCAGGCAGGCCCATCAGCAACCAGCCGCTCATATCAGATGCCCCGGCGGATAACGCGGTCACGAATGGACCCAGACTGCGTCCACCCAGAATGTAATCGTCAAAGTTTTTGGTTGAACGCCATGCAATAAACCCTATCAATATCATGCCGAAAATATAGACACAGAATGTCACTAACATCGGTGTGCTAATAGCCATCAAAACTCTCCAAAATTATGTATCAGCAATGCCGTGGCTTGCCGTTTTATTACCCTGCCGGAACGTGGCAAAGATATCTATGTTTACCAGGGCGACCGTATCCTGCCGGAAGCGATGGTCATTCACAATCGATTTAACACACCATTTACATCAAATTTGATCCAGAGTAGATAGCATTTTTCTGTAGGTTGCACTCTCTCACACTTTTTTCGGTTGCACCTTTTAAAAGTGTTAACTACCGCAGAGAAAAAGATTCGGCAACTTTTATAGCCCCCGTCAAAACACTCACGTTTATTAACATTTCATTCATTTCCAAGCTTGCAAACCAAGTCACATTTAACACGGTTGCACAAAGTTGCAACATAGTGGATATTTCTCGGTAACTATCAGACCCGTATTTCAGTACAACAGGAGTAAACGGCATGGGAACCACCACGATGGGGGTTAAGCTGGATGACGCCACTCGCGAGCGTATTAAAACAGCAGCATCACGAATCGATCGCACGCCACATTGGCTGATCAAACAAGCTATTTTTAATTATCTCGAAAGGCTGGAAAATGACGATGCGCTTCCAGAACTACCGGCCCTGCTGGCGGGTGCTGCGAATGAGGGCGATGAGTCGACCACGTTGCAAAATGAAGCGCATCAGCCTTTCCTGGAATTTGCCGAACAGATCCTGCCGCAGTCAGTTTCTCGCGCGGCAATCACTGCCGCATACCGCCGCGCCGAAACCGACGCCGTACCGATGCTGATGGAGCAAGCTCGTCTGCCGCAGCCTATCGCCGAGCAGGCGCATAAGCTGGCATACGATCTGGCAGACAAACTGCGTAACCAGAAGACCGCCAGCGGCCGCGCCGGGATGGTACAAGGTTTATTGCAGGAATTCTCCCTTTCTTCACAGGAAGGCGTCGCGCTGATGTGTCTGGCCGAAGCCTTGCTGCGTATTCCAGATAAAGCGACCCGCGATGCGTTAATCCGCGACAAGATCAGCAACGGTAACTGGCAGTCGCACATTGGCCGCAGCCCGTCTCTGTTCGTCAACGCGGCGACCTGGGGGCTGTTGTTTACCGGTCGTCTGGTTTCAACGCATAACGAAGCCAGCCTCTCACGCTCACTCAACCGTATTATCGGCAAGAGCGGTGAGCCGCTGGTGCGTAAAGGCGTCGACATGGCCATGCGCTTGATGGGCGAGCAGTTTGTCACCGGGGAGACCATCGCTGAAGCGCTGGCTAACGCGCGTAAACTGGAAGAAAAAGGCTTCCGTTACTCCTATGACATGCTGGGCGAAGCGGCCCTGACCGCCGCCGATGCACAGGCTTATATGGTTTCGTACCAGCAGGCGATCCACGCCATTGGTAAGGCCTCTAACGGGCGCGGTATCTACGAAGGGCCAGGCATTTCTATCAAGCTGTCGGCACTGCATCCGCGTTACAGCCGTGCGCAGTACGATCGCGTGATGGATGAACTCTATCCTCGTCTGAAATCGCTTACTCTGCTGGCACGTCAGTACGACATCGGCATTAATATCGACGCCGAAGAGGCTGACCGACTGGAGATCTCCCTCGATCTGCTGGAAAAACTGTGCTTTGAACCCGAACTGGCAGGCTGGAACGGGATCGGTTTTGTTATCCAGGCCTACCAGAAGCGCTGCCCGTATGTTATCGACTATCTGATTGACCTCGCCACGCGCAGCCGCCGCCGCCTGATGATCCGTCTGGTTAAGGGTGCCTACTGGGATAGCGAAATTAAACGTGCCCAGATGGACGGTCTGGAAGGTTATCCGGTCTACACCCGTAAGGTGTACACCGACGTTTCTTACCTGGCCTGTGCGAAAAAACTGCTTGCCGTACCGAATCTGATCTACCCACAGTTCGCCACCCACAACGCCCATACGCTGGCGGCGATTTATCAGTTAGCCGGTCAAAACTACTATCCGGGTCAGTACGAATTCCAGTGCCTGCACGGCATGGGCGAACCGCTGTATGAGCAGGTCACCGGCAAAGTTGCGGATGGCAAACTGAACCGTCCATGCCGCATTTATGCACCGGTCGGCACGCACGAAACGCTGCTGGCGTACCTGGTGCGTCGTCTGCTGGAAAACGGCGCCAACACCTCGTTCGTCAACCGCATTGCCGACACGACCCTGCCGCTGGATGAACTGGTTGCCGATCCGGTCGAGGCTGTTGAAAAACTGGCGCAGCAAGAAGGTCAGGCCGGTTTGCCGCATCCGAAGATTGCCCTGCCGCGTGATCTGTACGGTAAAGGCCGCGAAAACTCAGGCGGGCTGGATTTAGCTAACGAACATCGTCTGGCCTCGCTGTCCTCTGCCCTGCTCAACAGCGCGCTACAAAAATGGCACGCTAAACCCATTCTGGAGCACCCGGTTGCTGACGGCGAAATGACGCCAGTCGTTAACCCAGCCGAGCCGAAAGACATTGTCGGTTACGTGCGTGAGGCGACTCACGCTGAAGTAGAACAGGCGTTACAGAACGCAGCGAATAACGCGCCGATCTGGTTCGCCACACCGCCACAAGAGCGCGCCGCCATTTTGCATCGTGCCGCCGTTCTGATGGAAGGTCAGATGCAGCAGTTGATTGGCATCCTGGTACGCGAAGCGGGTAAAACCTTCAGCAACGCCATTGCGGAAGTACGCGAAGCGGTAGACTTCCTGCATTATTATGCCGGTCAGGTTCGCGATGATTTCGATAATGAAACCCATCGACCATTAGGACCGGTGGTTTGTATCAGCCCATGGAACTTCCCGCTGGCCATTTTCACCGGGCAGATTGCCGCCGCGCTGGCGGCGGGTAACAGCGTGCTGGCGAAACCGGCGGAACAAACCCCGTTAATTGCCGCCCAGGGCATCGCTATTTTGCTCGAAGCGGGTGTACCGCCGGGCGTGGTGCAACTGTTGCCTGGTCAGGGTGAAACCGTCGGGGCGCAGCTCACTTCCGATGAGCGCGTACGCGGCGTCATGTTTACCGGCTCAACGGAAGTCGCCACGCTGTTGCAACGCAATATTGCCACCCGCCTTGATGCTCAGGGGCGTCCAATCCCGCTTATCGCCGAAACCGGTGGGATGAACGCAATGATTGTCGACTCCTCCGCGTTGACGGAACAGGTCGTGGTCGACGTTCTGGCTTCAGCGTTTGACAGCGCCGGACAGCGCTGCTCCGCGCTGCGCGTCCTGTGTCTGCAGGATGATGTAGCCGACCATACGCTGAAAATGCTGCGCGGCGCGATGGCGGAATGTCGCATGGGTAATCCAGGTCGCCTGACCACGGATATTGGGCCGGTAATTGATGAAGAAGCCAAAACCAATATTGAGCGCCATATTCAGGCCATGCGCGCCAAAGGACGCCCGGTGTTTCAGGCCGTGCGCGAAAACAGCGACGATGCGCGTGAATGGCAAACCGGTACCTTTATTGCTCCGACGCTGATCGAGCTGGAAAGCTTCGACGAATTACAAAAAGAGGTGTTTGGTCCGGTACTGCACGTCGTGCGCTACACCCGTAACAATCTGGGCAACCTGATTGAGCAAATTAATGCCTCCGGCTACGGCCTGACGCTGGGCGTACACACTCGTATCGATGAAACCATCGCCCAGGTCACAGGATCGGCACACGTGGGGAACCTGTACGTTAACCGCAATATGGTCGGTGCCGTTGTCGGCGTGCAGCCATTCGGTGGCGAAGGCTTGTCTGGTACAGGGCCAAAAGCAGGTGGACCGCTGTATCTGTATCGCCTGCTGGCTAACCGCCCGGAAAATGCGTTAGGCATTACGCTTGCCCGTCAGGATGCAGACTACCCGGTCGATGCGCAGCTTAAAGCTGCACTCGTTCAGCCGCTGGAAGCACTCAGCGAATGGGCAACCGATCGACCCTCGCTGCATGCGCTCTGCCAGCAGTTTGGCGAACTGGCGCAGGCCGGTACTCAGCGTCTGCTGCCAGGACCCACTGGCGAGCGCAATACCTGGACGCTGTTGCCGCGTGAACGCGTACTGTGTATCGCCGATGATGAACAGGACGCGCTGGTACAGGTTGCCGCCGTGGCTTCCGTTGGTAGCTTAATCCTGTGGCCAGATGATGCGTTCCATCGTGAACTGGCAAAACGTCTGCCAACCGCCGTCTCCGGGCGCATTCAGTTTGCCAAAGCGGACAACATCACTACACAGCCGTTTGATGCCGTTATTTTCCACGGCGATTCCGATCAACTGCGTTCACTGTGCGAAGCGGTAGCTGCCCGCGAAGGGGCGATTGTATCAGTCCAGGGCTTTGCCCGTGGCGAAAGCAATATTCTGCTGGAGAGGCTGTACATTGAACGCTCCCTGAGCGTCAATACCGCCGCTGCCGGGGGGAACGCCAGCCTGATGACAATCGGCTAAGGCTGTGGTTAATTAAGGCTCCGGTTAGGGGGTAATGCCTGTCAATTAAGCATTACGGCGAACATGTGATTTCGGCTCAGGGTTCCGTTCACCTCAGCAATATCAATTCTATGAGGCTCAGACACCCGTGAACGTGCAAGAGAGGCTCACCGCCGCCTCCCTTGCATCCCTGGCTCCCGGCGGGAAAATCGTCGCTGCGCGATTCATTCGTCTTATGCCGTCTGCCTTCGGGTCGGGGCCGGGCCTGCGTCCCTGCAGGCCGCCCCCTCTGCCCGCATCCCTGCGGGCAGACCCGGTCAGCCGTCAACGCCTCATCGATTTTCAGCCGGAACGAGGTCATCGCTGCAACGCACTGACTTCCAGTTAACTCTGTTTTGCTGTTCAGATAAAAAACGCAGGGGGTCAGGTGTGGGCTGGTCCGGCTGAAAATTGCCGACGTGTTTCCGTAAGGCCGGGAGAACCCGCAGGGATGCGGGTTCAGGGCGCGTTTTGCAGGGACGCTTCCTCGCGCCCGGCCCGGTAGCCTGGAGGAATAAACGGAGGGGACCGCGGAGCGGCAATTTTCCCGCCGGGAGCCGGGATTGTTAAGGGTACGGCGATAGTACCCTTAACACGTTCACAGCTCGTATTGCCTCAGAGAAGTGACAAACATAAGGTGAACGTAGCAATATACCGGAGGCAACAGATTCATTACCTCCGTATGTGCCACTCATCCTCGTTAACTGACAAGCATGACTCCGGTAACGGGGCCTTTTTTTATGGAGCCAGAGGGAAGCATGAAACGAATCGTACTGACATGTGCAGCGCTGCTGTTGAGCGGCCAGGCGCTGGCGGATGACTGCGCCAACGCGAACACTCAGATTGAGATGAACACCTGTGCGGCAGAGCAGTTTAAGGCGGCCGACACCAAACTTAATGACACTTATCAGAATGCGCTTAAGCGCGCCGCCCCAACCCAGCGCGATTTACTGAAAAAAGCGCAAATCTCGTGGATAACCCTGCGCGATGCGGACTGCGCGTTAATCAGTTCCGGCACCGAAGGCGGTAGCGTCCAGGCGATGATTTCCAGCCAGTGTCTGACGGATAAAACCAACGAGCGTGAAGCGTTTCTCGCCTCACTCTTACAGTGCGAAGAGGGCGATTTAAGCTGTCCGTTACCGCCTGCCAGTTAACGCACGCGGATCCCTTCAATAATCATCCGCTGCACGCTCTCCACCGTTTGGTTAAAAAAGGCTTCATCACGCAGCGTTGCGCCCGTTACCGCCTCTACCTGTGGGGCAAAGTCGGCGTAGTGCTGGGTTGAAGCCCAAATCATAAAAATCAGATGATGCGGATCGACCGGAGCCAGTTTCCCACTTTTGATCCAACCGGCAATCAGCGCCGATTTCTCATCAATTAGCGTTTTGAGATCGCCCGTTAATTCAGCCATCAATAAAGGCGCACCTGCCAGCATCTCCATACAAAATAGCCGTGAAGCCTGAGGGTAATCGCGCGACACTTCCAGCTTAAGGCGAATGTATTCTTTAATGGCCGCTAGCGGCGCAAAGTCTTCGCGAAAAGCCTTCAACGGAGCCAGCCAGACGTCGAGGATTTGCCGCAAAACGGCAATATAGAGCACCTCTTTTGACGGGTAGTAATAAAGCAGATTCGTTTTTGACACACCCGCCTGCTCAGCGACCTGTTCGAGACGCGTGCCGTGGATCCCATATTGGGAGAAGATATTTAATGCCGCGGTTAATATGGCCTGGCGTTTTGCACTGACGGCCTGCGAGCGCTTACCTGTTTTTTTCTCTGCGCGTTGGACCATGCGCCCTCTCCTTCTTGTGAGGGCGTCAGCATACCAAATCACGCGGTGAATGGTTAAATTAAAGCGACTCCGGCGGCGCCTCTTGCACTCCCCCTTTTTTCTTTTTGAACTTCAGTTCGCTGACCAGCACGCCAACAATAATGAATGCTGCGCCGAGCAAAGCCAGTAGCGGTAAGCGTTCCCCCGCAAGGCGACCAAAGATCCCCGCCCACACCGGCTCACCGGTATAAATGACCGTCGCGCGCGTCGGCGAAACGCTGCGCTGTGCCCAGTTCATGGTGACCTGAATAATCGCACTGAAAATCCCTAACCCCAGCGCCACCACCAGCAATCCCGTAGACATCGGCGGCACGGACTCTCCTGCTGGGGCCATGGCAATAAATGCCACTATCGAAGCGGTTGCCAGTTGTACCACCGTTACCCGCCGCACATCCACTTTTCCCGCCCACGCGCTAATCAGGATAATTTCTGCCGCAATCGCCACCGCGCCGGCGAGTGTGATCCACTCTCCTTCGCCTAAAGCCAGCAAATTGCCTCCCGGTCCGGCGAGAAAAATCAACCCGATAAAGGCCAGCACAATGCCGACACACGGCATCAGGCCGGGCATACGCCCCAGACATAGCCATTGTAAAAGCGGGACCAACGGCACATACATCGCGGTAATAAACGCCGATTTACTGCTGGGAATAAACTGTAGCCCCCAGGTTTGCAGACTATAGCCCAACGCAATTGCGATACCGATCGCAACGCCTGCTTTGACTTCCAGCCAAGTCAGTTTATGCAATGTGCGTAGTGACAAAAGCGCGACCGCCAGCGCAGCGGTGGCAAAACGCACGCCGACAAAGAAAAAAGGTCCACTCAGGGTAACGGCATATTGCACGGCCAAAAACGTGCCACCCCAGAACATAGTGATCACAATGAGGATCGCTTCCTGAGGTTTAACAGAGAAGGAATAACGAGAAAGTAATGACATGAGACACCCGATTAACTGAATGTCGTTAGTCTGCGTTGCGTTTTGTTACAGTTCAACCTTGCAGACAAAAAAACCGCCGGAAGAAACCGGCGGCGGTGGGTGGCTACGTAACGTCTGACTCTGATCCTCAGCCGTCACGGCATATCTGACAGCTAGCCCGGCAATTACGATTTGTTGTTGCCGTGGCTATTTTTGCCCCCTTTTTTGCCTGCCTCTGAAGCGCGTTGCGGGTCATTCTTAAAGTTGCCCCCGCTGTGCTGGCCACCTTTTCGACCTGCTTCTGATGCTCTTTCGCGATCTTCCGCAAAGTTGCCGGAACCGCCTCGATGGTTTGCCATTACTGACCTCCGTCATTGATTAGACATCATATTGCATAGGTACTGAGGAGTGATACCTCACGCAGCGTTACGGGCGATACCCTGAAAATAACTGCGTGGGATTAAGCATAGTGAAGCGTGGCCTGAGCAGCCGCTAACTGTAATATCCTGCAACAGGATTGGCGGTGATAGAGAAATAATCACAGCGAGAAATCAATAAGTCTTTCTTATGACTACCAAATTCCACCCGGTTAAATATGTATCATTTTGCAACAAGAGAAGTTGTTATAAAAATTGTTATAAATCAAAGAAGTGATTGTGAAATTTGCACTCCTGACAGTACGTCATATCTTTAAAGGTAGGTAGCGAGTCGCTACGGACACGGTTAACTCGAGGAGTAGTGTAAAATGGCAAAAGTTCTGGTGCTTTATTATTCCATGTACGGACACATTGAAACTATGGCCCATGCAGTCGCAGAAGGCGCAAATAAGGTTGATGGCGCGGAAGTGATTATTAAACGCGTACCAGAGACCATGCAGCCGGAGATTTTCCTCAAAGCTGGCGGCAAAACACAAAACGCACCAGTCGCAACCCCGCAAGAACTGGCAGATTACGATGCCATAATTTTTGGTACCCCCACACGCTTTGGCAATATGTCCGGTCAGATGCGCACCTTCCTCGACCAGACTGGCGGGCTGTGGGCTTCAGGCGGCCTGTACGGCAAACTCGCCAGCGTATTCAGCTCGACAGGAACCGGCGGCGGTCAGGAACAAACCATTACATCAACCTGGACTACGCTTGCTCACCATGGGATGGTGATTGTGCCTATCGGTTACGCGGCGCAAGAGCTGTTTGATGTTTCTCAAGTTCGCGGCGGTACCCCTTACGGCGCAACCACCATCGCCGGAGGCGACGGCTCACGCCAGCCAAGTCAGGAAGAATTATCTATCGCCCGCTATCAGGGTGAATATGTCGCAGGTCTGGCAGTAAAACTCAACGGCTAATCTTCAACAGGAGGATTCGAATGCCAACTCAAGAAGCGAAAGCCCATCGCGTCGGCGAATGGGCAAGTCTGCGCAATACATCGCCGGAAATAGCCGAAGCCATTTTTGAAGTCGCGCATTATGACGAGAAACTGGCGGAAAAAATTTGGGAAGAAGGTAGCGACGAGGTGCTCATCAAAGCCTTTAAGAAAACAGACAAAGATTCGCTCTTTTGGGGTGAACAGACTATCGAACGCAAAAACGTCTAGCGCTCAGACTCCCCCGCGAACACGGGGGAGTTTTTCTTTTACTTAGCCGCCTCATTCAACACGCTGTCGAACTTATCTATCGGGCAAAAGCCATCCGCATCTATCGGACACCCTTTCAGCTCCAGCGTTACGCGCTGCGCCGGGGATTTCAGGGTCAGAACGTCTGCATTACGCAACTGCTGCGAGCTCTGATACACGTACTCGATTTTCATCAGATCACGATTTGCGTTGCTGTCATGCCAGCGCTGGAAGACAATCTTCCCGCCAATCGGCGTACGCTCGTTCTGATCGTGAAGCTGGTACGGTTTGAAATCCAGCGCGGTGAGCAGCGATGCGATGTTTGAGTCATGCCCCACCAGCACGGTTATTTTTGGCGCTTTTACGCGTTCAGTAACCAGCGCATTATCAATATACTTCACCAGCGGTTTGGCGACATTCTGCGCCACTTCCGGGGAGGTGAACAGGCTGTCCTGATAGCCATTTTTCAGCTTCGACAGAACCTTCCACTGTTGATCGGATTTAATCTCGCCCCAGGCGACCTTATCCATCGGGAAGCCTTCGTAATATTGCAGCGTGAAGGCATCAACCAGCGAATTCCCGACCTTCAGCGGCCCCGAAACCCCAGGCTCCTGCTGGTATTTCGCGCTAAACGTATCTTTGGCATCGGTCAGGGAACACTGCTGTTTTTCTTTGCAGGATGGAGAGTCTTTGTAGTCGGTCATTTGCTCAAGCAACTGATAGCTGTCGTTGAGCTGCATTTGGCTACGCTCTTTCTCCATTGCCTGAACCGCCTGCTGGCTGAAGGCGGCGGAATCATCGGTGATCACCGGGTTAAAGGTGGGATCCATGGTGCCCATTTTTTCCTGATGATGGACCGGGACGTCGCAACCCGGGAAAGCACCGGTGACAAAGAACTGCGCCGTCGCGACCGTACGCTGCAGGCTGTTAGCATAGGTATAGACCGTACCCGGCACCGGGCATTCGCCCGATTTCACCATCCCCTGCTCTGCCAGCCACTCTCGCATATAGTGGCCCATATAGATTTCCAGCACGCCGCCTTTGGTGGTGAGTTGCCCGCCGGGGACATCCCATTCTGGCCATTGTTTGGGGGTGGACTGCTCAAGAACACTGCCATTATTGGCTAAAGGTGCGCGTAAGTTATGCCGACTCATCATCAATACTTGCTGAAGCTGATAGCCTTCCGGCGCGGTCTGCGCCTGCGCGGCGGTTGACATTAATACAGCCCCTGCCACGGCTGCGGCGATTAACGATTTATTCATCCCTACGACCTCTTGTTGTTATCAATCACAACAGAGTGTGACAGAAATATGACATATTTCCCGGAACGCTTTCGCAAAACGAACCATCTACGGTGTCGTTTTAATACCGAACTCGGTTTCTAATTTGCGAATGCCAAGCGGGGTGAAGGTGACGCGGCGACCACTCAGCTCCGTTTTTATCCATCGTTTTTCAATCAGCCAGCGTAGCAGCGATGCGCCAAGCACGCCGCCGGGATGGTAACGTCGTTCACTCCAGTCCAGACAACCGCAGGTTAATTTCCGCCGCGATGCGCCCGCAGCAAGGACAATCCCCATTTGTGCCAGTTTTTCCTGCCCAAGAGACGTCAGCGTTTCACCATCCGGCGTTAACCACTGACGGGAAACCAGCGTATCGAACAGCCTCACCGCCACCTCGCCAGCGAGATGATCGTAGCAGGTTCGGGCATGTCGTAAGCCTGGCGGCGTCGTGATTTTTCGTGGCGTTGATGTAGCCCACGCCACGCCCATCAGACGCTCCAGCAGTTCAGCGATATCGGAGCCTGCAAGGCGAAAATAACGATGCCTGCCCTGCGCGAGCGCCACAACAAAACGTTGTTCGCACAGACGCGCCAGATGCGCACTGGCGGTCGACGCTGACACATCCGCCACTGCGCTGAGCTCGGTCGCGGTCCAGGCGCGGCCATCCATCAGGGCGCACAACATTCGCGAGCGCGATTTATCGGCCATCGCCGCCGCGGTGAGCGCCATTCGCGACTCCAGAGCGCCCTCTTCCTCACTTAACATCACTGATGCCATAGCGACCTCTTTGACCCTGAATGTCTGAATTAACGATGCCATGAATGCGTTCTAAAGTCACCGCACAGGTCACACCGCACGCAGCATCATCTCGATACCCAACCCGACCAAACAAAACAGAAAACAACGTTTAAACACGAGCGGAGAAATAACCCGTCGTACACGGGTTCCTAACCACTGACCAATCAGCGCAGGAACAATGGCCAAAGCCGATATGCTCAACGACTGTACGGGCAGCGCGTTGTGCCACCACAGACCAAGCGCCAAAGCCAATGTCGAAAACGTAAAAGAGATCCCGAGCGCCTGAACCAGCTCATCTTTCTCAAAACCCAATGACTGGATCCAGGGCACTGCGGGCATCACAAATACACCGGTTCCGCCAGTCAATAAGCCAGTAACAAATCCTATGACGAGGGAGTACGGTTTTTCATGCTGCGGAGCCACTGCGATTTTCTTTCCGGCCAGCGTCCAGATAGCGTAAGCCACCAGCGCCACGCCGAGCGCAAACTGGGTACGGGTGGTGTCGCCGCCGGTAATCCAGGCGCTGGCAAGCAATGTCGCCACCACCACCGTCAATAACATCGGCCACAGTCGTTTGACTAATTGACGCGTATTTCCGCCACCGCCAAACTGAAACAGATTGCTAATCAGCGAAGGCAACAGCAGCATGGCCGCCGCCGCAACCGGCGAAATAAGCGATCCGAGGATCCCCATAGCCACGGTGGGCAATCCCATACCAGTGACGCCTTTTACCATCCCGGCGAGGACAAACGTGGCGGCAATCATCATCACCAGAGCGGGCCCAAACGCTAACGAACTCGTCATGTTGCACTTTCCTGAAAAAGAGAAGATGACCCATTCTGGACGTTAATCGCGGTGCTCGCTTCGCCAGGCAACGAAATATGTCTTCCCGCTTACGGGTAATAATATAAAAAATGCCGGGTTTCCCCGGCACATTATCAGAACGTTTTTGCCCACCACAGCCGAAGCTTCATGCCCCAGTAGCTGGTCCAGCCGCTGGTTGTTGACACCACCCGACCTTGTGACATCACCACCAGCGTGGGCGTGACGCTAATCGCCCAACTGCGGGAGATTGCCCCGTTCGCATCATTGATGACCGGAAAGTCCACGCCTTTACGCGACAGCCAACGAGACACCTCAGCTTCACTGCCGGAGCGAAACGCAATGGTCATCACGTTTTCCCCTTCCGAACGCAGCCTGGCGACTTCCGGCGTCGTGAAGCGACAAACGCCGCACCAGCTCGCCCAGAAATAAAGCAGCACCGGCTCGTCTTTGCTGAGCGCCGCCAGCGTGACGGTTTCACCATCCAGCGTTTGCAAAGGCGTACTGTCAAAAGAGCCAGGGAGCTGCGGCGCACGCCAGACATCCATCAGCAGCATCGCCCCTGCCAACAGCGCCAGTAAGATCAGCCCTTCGCGCAGCCAGCGGCGCAGTTTACTGAGCATTGGCCGCCGCCAGCTTTTCTTTGACCACTTCCTCAAGGGTTTCCCACGGCACCGCACCGGGAATAAGCTCATCACCAATAATCGTTGCGGGGGTGCCCTGCACGCCCACCAGTCGCGCCAGTTGCAGGTTAGTGCTTAGCGTTTCAGCACTTTGGGCACCCAACGTCACCGGACTGGCTCCCGATTTTTCCTGCGCCTGTTTGATACTGACATCGGTATGGTAACCCTTTTTCTGCATCAGTTTTTCATGTAGCGCCAGAAACTGCTGCGGATGCTCAAGCCAGGTGGTCAGCACGGTCCGCGCCGCCAGTTCCGAACTTTCCCCTTTAAACGGCAGCGGTTTAATCACTACCGCCACGTCAGGATATTTCTGCACAATTTTTTCCAGCATGGGATCCAGTTGCTTGCAGTACGGGCAGTTGTAATCGGTGAAGTTTATCAGGGTCAGTTTCGCCTGCTTAGCGCCAATCCGCGGGCTGTTGGGATCGTTAAACAGGGCCTCCTGGATTAATGCTTCAATTTGCTTTTCCTGTTCCGGTGTAAACGGTGCAGGCTCTTTCGCTACGCTGACGGCAGAAAACAGGGTTAACAGCAGAACAATCATTATTTTCATGGGGTTACTCCTTTGGCGTCGGTCAACGTTTGCAATACCGCATCGCGGGTTAACAACGTTGGTAACGCCTGGCCTTCCGGCAGACCGGGGCCATAAATTTGGTTATACGGCACAGCAACCTGGCCGCGTTTTTTCAGAAATTCGGTGATGGCTTCAGAAGGGAGCGTCCAGTCGCCGCGCAGCGCCACTACATCCGGCTGTTGCAACGCGGCCTGTACGTCATCTTTATGCAACACGTTGTATTTGTTGACCTTACAAGTGATGCACCAGTCGGCAGTGACGTCAATGAACACTCGCTTATGTTGCGCCAGCGCATCCTCAATCGCCTGCTCGCTAAGCGGTTGCCAGTTCACGCTTTCTTTAGCGCTAGCGTGTCCGGCCAGCCCTAAATGCGGGAGCAGCAACGTCGCAAGCCAGATAGCCGAACCCAGCATCATGACACCGAGAAGACGCCGCAAAATATTCATCCAGCGTCCCGGACGCGGCAAACGCAGCGCCAGACCGGGACGCAGAGCCACCAGCAGCCACGGCAAGCTCATCCCCAGGCCAAGTGCGATAAACAGTCCCCACAACGTTGGTAACGAAGCGGTCAATGCCACCGCTACCGCTGTTCCCAGAAACGGGGCGCTGCACGGCGTGGCGAGCAGGGTCGCAAATGCGCCTTGCCAGAAATGTCCCGACAAGCCGTTGCCACCGCGAGTCGCCAGCGTGGTGGTCATCGCCGAAGGCAGGCGGAATTCAAACCACCCGAACAGGCTGGCGCTGAATGTCAGCATCACCACGACCATGACGCCAATGAACCACGGGTTCTGAAACTGGATCCCCCAGCCAAGCGCCTGATTGGTTAAACGTAGCACTGTCATCAATAACGCCAGGGCCATAAAGGAGACCAGGATCCCAGCTACCGATGCGAGGAACTGACGGCGGATCTGGTGACGGCTTTTTTCCTCAACCAGCAAAATAGAGCCCAGTTTCATGCCGAGAACCGGTAACACACAGGGCATCAGGTTGAGGATCAAACCGCCCAGCAGCGCCATTAGCACCACCTGCCACAATGGGAGTGAGGCGTTCTCAATAACCGGGGCTTCGCCAATCGCAAGACGACTTTCCTGGGCAACACCGTTATCTGCCAGCACCAGCGTGACCGACTTACCGCGTAAATCCGGCGCGCCTTCCCCCCAACCATCATGAACGGGCACCGTGGCGCGTAACGTCTCACCTGCGACGTGAATTTGCGGCATGCCAAAATCAGCATCATCAACGGCGTCCAGATACAGCCCAGGCGCAGTCCAGCCTCCCGCGCGGTGAGCCTCGACGACCAGCTCGCCGGCCCGTGCGCCAGCGCGCAAAGTATCGGTCAGGCCGCTGGCAAGCGGGATCTGCCCCATTGCCTGCGCATAGTCATGCGCAAAAGTCGGGTCCTGGGTCGTGGAGGTCACGGAAAAAGGAAAATCCGTCAACAGGCAAACGTTGCTACAGGTGGATAGCGTCAAAACACCGCTAAGCGTGGCGGGCGATCTGCCACGCACAACCATCGGGAATGTCACATTATCGTGATAGCCCTGGGTCGTGATATTAGCGACCTCAAAGCGTGCAGGGGTTGGCCAGAACCAGTCGACCGCAGGCATTTCCCCTTGCCAGGCGATAGATGGCGCGACGCCTCCCTCGCCCGGCGAACGCCAGTAGGTTTTCCAGCCGTCCTCCAGTTTAACATCCAGCAACAGACGAGTTTCGCCGCCTGAGGACGTATCAGCGCGTAACCGCACGCTGGCGTGATCGTTATCGGGTGAACGCAGCCAGCCGGGTTCAGCCGCCCAGGATACGGGCAGCCATAGCAATAACAGACAGAGCAGCGCCTGCCTGAAAACAGTCATCATATATTTTCTCCGTGAATAATTATCTAACAGTCAGCAACGGCTGTTCTGTCATTCACGGAAGACGCAAAATCGCAGATGTACCCTTAGCGTGGGCGGCGAGATGGCTCGCGGTGGGAAAAAAGGCAGACGAAACGCCCGCACTGGCGCCAGCAGCGACAGCAGCAGACACAGCACCAGAATAGCGCCTTCGAACAGTACCGGGGGCGCCGCCAGTAATGACTTCGCGCTCAGTTCACAAGGGGTAACGGACGAGGCCTCATCGGTCTGCGCTTGTGCGCTTACGACAACGCTTGTGGCAACGGTGTCCATCTGCAACGCGTGCAGGCCCGCCATGCGTTGTGCGGTACAAACCATCACCACAACACATGCCAGACAGAGGAACCACCATCCCATCCGTTGACGTTTCGCCATTATACCCTCACTGATTGATGCGAGTTATCTTAACCACTCACCAGGTTTTGGCAACCTTTGCGCTGTAAAGTTATGTCCTGTCATCAGCAGGATATACCGCGATTTCAATCAGATTGAGATCGGGATCTCTGACATAAACCGAGCGAATCGGTCCCATCGCACCGGTTCGTGCAACCGGTCCCTCAACAATATCGACCCCGTGCGTTTGAAACGTGGTTATCACCTCTTCCAGCGCACGTGTGGTGATAAAACACAAATCCAGCGCCCCCGGCGTTGGCGCGTAAGCTTTGGGTTCAAACTCTTTTCCCCGAATGTGGAGGTTAATTTTCTGATTGCCAAAGACGAAGGCTTTCCGCCCTTGCGCGAAGGTTTCCAGCCTCATCCCTAAAAGTTCGACATAAAAATGAACGCATGCCTCTTCATTATTGGAGGTCAATACCAGATGATCCAGGTGGTCAATCATAGCGATATCCATTTTGGTTGCTCATCACTGACACTTACCCTATTCATTCAAACGCTACAAGAAAAAGAAAATCTTACGGCTGCGTTGACAGAACATAGCGCAACGCGTTGCTGCTCACGTTTTATAAATTAAATGATAATTAATCATATTTTCGTTTTTATTTATTACAATATAACATTGCCAAAATAATTACGAAAATATCACGGAAGTGATCATTCACTATTTACGAAGAGTACCAAAGGATATTCGCAGAACAGTACATAAATACTGTCCCGCTACGTATTGATGCGTAAATGAAAGTAAGGGTCAGCGCATTTTTAGGTCATTATCGTATTATAGCCCGACGCAATGAAGAGCGTATTCATTCGCAGAAAATTTGTTTATTGAATGTTATTTAGAGTATATGGAAATGAAAAAATATTTATTACCCCTGATTGGGTTACTTTTTACCGTTAGCGCTCAGGCAGCACCATTTACCGACGGCAAAGAGTTTATCTCACTGGAAAAACCCGTCGCTTCAGCCCCGGCAGCGCTGAAGTTTTTCTCATTCTATTGTCCTTCCTGCTATCAGTACGATGAAGTTTTTGAAATCACTGATAACGTGAAAAAAGTTTTGCCTGCTGACGTCAAACTCACCGAATACCACGTCGACTTTTTAGGCCCTCTGGGGCAAGACATGACGCACGCCTGGTCCGTCGCCATGCTGTTGAACGTGCAAGATAAAGTTAAACCGCTGCTTTTTGATGCCGTGCAGAAAAAACAAACCATTAAATCGGCGGACGATATTCGTAACGTATTTATCAGCGCGGGCGTCAGTGCCAGTGATTATGATGCTGCATGGAATAGTTTTGCCGTGAAATCACTAACCGCCAAACAGCAAGAAATGGCTAAAGCTGTAGATTTAACCGGTGTGCCCGCCTTTTTTATCAACGGTAAATATATGATCAATCCGAAAGGACTGAAATCTGATGACCTTAACGCGTTCGTACAAAACTATGCTGATACGGTCCGCTTCCTGATCACTAAATCCTGATGTTTAGCTAATCTCACTATTCGCACCACACAACAGACGCCATAACGTTAAAAAGCGCTGTTGGTGGTGCAATGCCCGCATCGTTTATAGCAATATCCTCCCTTCCCGGTTGGCATTCTCCGTTATCAGGATTACCCTAAACTTAGCGGTGATACCTGTTGTCAGGGTTCACCTTCTGCAAGTGTTGATTTACACGAGAGAACGCTATGGAATTAAAGGATTATTACGCCATTATGGGCGTGAAACCGACAGACGATCTCAAGACAATCAAGACCGCCTATCGTCGCCTCGCCCGTAAATATCATCCTGATGTCAGCAAAGAGACTGACGCGGAGGCCCGGTTTAAAGAGGTTGCTGAAGCCTGGGAAGTCCTGAGTGATGAACAGCGACGCGCCGAGTACGACCAGTTGTGGCAGCACCGCAACGACCCACAGTTCAACCGTCAATTCCAACAAGGAGAGAATCAACGCTATAACGCCGAAGATTTCGACGATATCTTCTCCTCCATTTTTGGTCAGCATGCGCAACAGTCTCGCCAGCGTCATGCCAGCCGCGGGCACGATATTGAAATTGAAGTCGCCGTATTCCTCGAAGAAACGCTTACTGAGCATAGCCGCACGATCAGTTACACCCTGCCGGTTTACAATGCGTTCGGCATGGTCGAACGTGAAATTCCTAAAACGTTGAATGTGAAAATTCCGGCTGGCGTCGGTAACGGTCAGCGTATTCGTCTGAAAGGCCAGGGCACCCCCGGTGAAAACGGCGGGCCAAACGGTGATTTGTGGCTGGTGATTCATATCGCGCCACATCCGCTGTTCGATATCGTTAATCAGGATCTGGAAGTGGTCGTTCCCCTGGCGCCGTGGGAAGCCGCGCTGGGCGCGAAAGTAACCGTTCCGACGTTAAAAGAGAGCATCCTGCTGACCATTCCTGCGGGCAGCCAGGCCGGGCAGCGGTTACGCATTAAGGGCAAAGGTCTGGTAAGTAAAAAACATACCGGCGATTTGTATGCGGTGATCAAAATCGTCATGCCGCCGAAACCTGACGACGCCAGCGCCGCCCTGTGGCAGCAGTTGGCGGATGCACAAAAGACCTTTGATCCGCGCAAAGAGTGGGGGAAAGCATAATGGCTAACGTCACCGTCACCTTTACCATTACCGAGTTTTGTCTGTACACCGGTGTGTCAGAAGAAGAGCTACAGGAGATTGTCGGCTTAGGGGTGATAGAACCTCATGAAGACGAAACATTTGACGATCATGCGCTGACTGTCATGCGTCGCGCGATACGCCTGCGTCAGGAGCTGGAACTTGACTGGCCGGGAATTGCCGTTGCGCTGACATTGCTGGAAGAGAACGCTCAACTGCGGCAGGAAAACCGCCTGCTGCGCCAGCGATTGTCTCGTTTTATCAGCCATCCTTAATGTGTCAAGGCCAGCATGATGCTGGCCCTTTTATTATCCGCAACCCGCTCTTAATGACATTGCGCAGCAGATGGCATACAGTCAGCGATAAGAATTATCTCAAACAATAAGACGTTGAGCCATGCAGCTTAAGCCCCTCACAAAAGGTCGTTTTCACAATATCTGGCAGCAAGATGATGCCTTAATTGAGAAGATATTCCAGGAGTTGCTCTCTGAAACACAGATTATCCAGGAAGATGACTATCTTTACCGCCAGGGACAGGTAGTCGATCGACTAATCATGGTGCAGTCAGGGAGAATTTCTCTGCGTTATAGCGCGGAGAATGGTCGCCGTTTCCAACTGGGTGCAATGGAATGTGATGAGCAACTGTTTGGCGAAATGGAGTTTTTTACCGGGTATCGTTGCCAGCTTGATATCGTAGCCGAAGAACCGCTGACCGTGGCGGTATGCAACTGTGACCGTCTGGAGGAAGCGCTGAACCAGCACCCCAGACTGGCGATATTTTTCGCCAGCGCAATGGCCGTTGATTATCAGGATATGCTGGAAATCTTCCTGCACCGGATGCTCTACCCTATCGTACATAACGTAGCGTATGACCTGTATCGCCAGCATCAGGACAAGCAGCCAATGGATGGTTTTCATAAAAAATACCAGGAAGCTGAGCGATTCGGCACCACCGACCGGGTCTATCGGCGGGCGGTGAAAGCGCTGACGGATGCCGGGCTGGTAACGCGCACGAAGCAAGGACTGGAGATTAAGGATCTGGATGGGCTGCGTAAATTTCTCGGCAATGACATCATTGACTGACACACCAACCCTGGCAAACGGAGCATTGGTGTGTCATTTCAGCGCAATCAGAACTTATAGGTGAGGTTGAAATAGTGACCCAGCCCGGTGGTACGCCCTGCTCCACCGTGGTTTTCCATTAATGCCATGTTGCGGAAATATTTTAAGCCATAACCTACTGCATAATGCTCTGAATGCCAGTAGATGCCGTTATACCATTCAATCGCGTTATTGCTATATAACGGCTGGTTAGCAATCTTGTTCGCGGCGAACTGGTAGTCAAAGTAACCCTGATAGTTCAAATAACTGCCGTTGGCGAACGTATAGAACGGCGTCGACCAGTTGGTCGAGAACATGTAACCATCCCACTTGCCTTCGTTATCTGCACCGTAATTTTCACGTACATAGTGCGCATAAATGTTCATTCCCACCAGACCAAACCACGGCACTTTAACATCCGTGCCGAGACCAACGTAATGCTCAAATAATTCCCGGTCACCAATGTTATTTACCGTTGCGATATAGAATTCGTTAAATGGCCCAACGGATAAATCTTTATTAAAAATGGCGTCGAGGGAAAAACGTGGAGATATCTTGGCAAAGAAGTTATCCCCCCCGTGACGATCGTCCTGCTCGCGATCCAAAATATCAAAGAAATCCACATAACCATACAGATCGATAATCCCGGATCGTGCGCCAAACTCCAGCTCAAGATAGGTGTCATTACGAATACCATAAGGCACTTTCGCATCCACACTTTGCATTAAGTTCATCTGCATCCAGTTAAAATCATTTTTGCGGATGTTGCCATCGGCATAATCAGCCGCAAGCGCTTGCGTACAGCACATCGCAATTACCGCACCCAGAACTGTTTTTTTCATCATTGATTTATTTTTCTTCAGCATTTTCAATTCCTTTGAGCAAGGTTGAGTGTCGCCCCACCAGATAAATGGCGTGACGGCGGGCTATCTAATTAAAGAGGTAAGCGTTATTACTGTGTTTAATTACGTTTGAGTTTTAATGTACCCATCAACATAATAAAGATAATTAAATACAACACCGGTATTGCGTACATAATTTTCTGCAATCCCATAGTTTTTTCCATTAGCGCACTGATCGCCGGACTAAACATGGCGCCAGCACTACCGCTAATTAAAATATAAGAAACGTTCTGGCTACTCGCGCGCTTCACGAAAGAAACCCCGTAGGCAATAAAGGAGTTATACAGCGCTGCGCAGACAAACCCGTAACTATAGGCCAGATAATCAAGCCCGGAGATATTTTCCTTCGTGACAATGATGGTGGTAATAACGCAAGCTAACAAAATAATGCTAAGCAAGAAATAATGTATCTTTACGCGGGAAACAATAACGGTTGAGACTAACGCGCCGACCAGCGCAGCACCCCAGTATTGCGTAATAATATTACCTGCTTCTTCGAAGGGAATACCAAATTTGTTCTTCACAAATAATGGTGCCCAGGTCAGGAAGGTATACAGCGCCAACATACCTAAGAACAGGCCAATGCCTCCGCTGATAATCCCTGGATTCCACTCGGATTTCACCGGGTCTGCGCTATCCGCTGCAGGAGCCGTTTCACAGGCGGTAAAGCGGGTGAGAGCCACAACGCCCAGCGTGAGTAAGGCCACTATGCCTACGCTCAGATAGCTGTAACTCCACGACATATTGTGCGTCAGGGCGAAGGTGGTAATCAGCGGGAAAACTACGCCCGCGACGTTAAAGGTGGCGTCCTGCACCACCAGCATCGTACTTTGAATGCGATCCTGCCAAACCGAAACCACGATCGTTCCGGCCACGCACAGACCAATCCCGCCGCAGAAACCCACCAGGGTCATGGCGACCATCACCGGCCATAAGCCAGGGCTTAAGTGCATTGCCAGAGCGCAGAGGAACACTATCGAATAGATAATGAGCGTCATACGCTTAACGCCGATTTTCTCAATCAGGAAAAAGGCGGCAATGGTCCCGGCTAACGCCCCACCGTTAAGCAACGAAAATATCGAGGCGACGGTATTCACATCGGCACTGTAGCGTACTGCAATCGGTTCAATCAGCATGCCAAACTGACTGGCAAATCCTGCCATAATAAAATTTGCCAGAAAACTAATCAGCGTAAGTGCTATTTTATTCTTCATATAATGCCATCTCTGATTGGTTCATTTAAATGCTGATGCTAAGCCGTAACAGCTGTATTTAGCGCCAGCTCTATCATATTTTTAAAGGTTAACTGCCGTTCTTCCGCCGTTGTTTCTTCTCCTGTCAGGCAATGATCGGATACGGTTAATATAGCCAACGCTTCAATATTAAACTGATGCGCTAAAGCGTATAACCCTGCCACTTCCATATCCACACCCAGCACACCAAACTTTTCCAGTGCAGGTATTAAATTTTCGTCAGGATCGTAATAAAGATCGCCACTGAAGACATTGCCGACTTTAACGTCAATACCGGCCTTCTGCGCCAATGCCCACGCCTGCTGCAATAATGGGAAATGGGCAGATGTCGCCATCGTGTAGCCCGCGCTACGTTTTAAATTTGTGACGGAATCCGTTCCGGCGGCGATGGCAAGAATAATATCTCGCATTTTGACATGATGTTGTGTTGCCCCCAGACTGCCGACACGAATAATTCTCTGTACACCGAAATCATGTACCAGTTCATGAGCATAAAGCGTCATTGACGGTATACCCATGCCATGTCCCATCACCGAAACAGGTTGCCCAAAATAAAGACCGGTATAGCCCAGCATATTGCGTACATTGGTGACTTCGCGGTAATCCATTAGATAATTTTCGGCAATAAACTTAGCGCGAAGCGGATCGCCCGGCATAATAACGGTTGGCGCAAAATCACCCGCTTTAGCATTAATATGTGCAGTCATAACAATTCCTGAATTATGGGTATTGAAGATATGCAGGGATTGTAACCAGCGGTTTGCAGAGGATTGAGGACAAAAGTCCTGCTCAGAGGATCGGCCTCTCATTTCTGAGAGTTAGTGTTGCGGGCAGAGGGTACAGAAGAAAAATGAGCCTCCTCCACAGCAAAGAAAAGCGAGGGCCAGCGCAATAAAGGAACAGATTTGCACCCAAATCGTTGGTTACCACCGCGTTGACACGAGTATCCATTGCAGCGTCAATATTGTTTTTAAAGTGGTCTTATTGTTATTATCATTTTCCGTTCTAAATTTGAGTTATGCTGCCATGATCCCATTTAGGTTTAGTGAGATGACTCCCGCCGATATTCCTGCTGTTCAGTCGTTTCTTGTTGAGCATCTTAATTTATTCTTCAATGCCGGTAGAGCCATGCCTTCTGCCGAAGAAGATCTCTTTGCTCTCGAACAACAGTATATCTTGCAGGAAAGGAATTCATTACTTTGCGCGTGGAGTGAAAACCAGGAATTAATCGCTACACTGGCGGTATGTCAATATGATGATCGTATTACTGAACTACGTGGTCGCTATAACTTGGCTGAAACGGCGGAAATTTGTCGTTGCTACGTGGATGAGCGCTACCGCAGACAGGGGATCGGAAGTCAGTTGTTTGCTTTAGCTGAGGTATTCTGTCAGCAACATCAATATAAGACTTTGTATCTTCACACACATCATTTTTTACCCGGAGGGTATTATTTCTGGTTGCGTAACAATTTTAACGTGATTATGGATATGGAGGATGAATGGCAATTGGTACATATGGAGAGTACACAAAAAAGTGTCAAGCGCTGATATGCGGAACTTTTGATGGTGATCAATATGTTTCATACACAGAAATTTCAGTATGCGTGTAATTTGATCAATATCAACCAATTCTCATTTAGCTTCCTGTTGTTATTTTCATTCACAACATCGCAGTAACCAACAAAATCATAACTCACTGTATTAAATGAGTATTTTTTCTACACCACTACCTTTTATCTCTTGCCCTCGATGGTTGACCTTGTTAACAATTGCCGCTAGAGTCGCTTTCGACAGCATTTCATTACATTTTTGTATATGAATAGGAATATGGTGAGAATTATTCAATTCAATTCCATAACTGCCCCCGCAACTGTAGGCGGATGCAGAATATCCCTGTGTGGCTCATAAACCACAGGTCACTGTAAAGTTCATCTTTATGGGAAGGCCGATATTCTGATTACCGTGAGTCAGGAGACCTGCTGTCAAAGGTATATGCCATTGAGTGGACGGGATGGTCCATGGGATGAATTATTTGACGCAAGCGGTAGTGTATTTATGAATAAGATTTTGGCTGAGTAAAGCTTATTTGCATTTTTTGCATATCTTCATTCTTAAATTTCACGATTGAATGTCATCTATCTTCATGTCTCCTCCCGATATATGGAATGAAATAAGCCATGACCAGACCTTAAGATTCTGGCATCAACGGGACGATGATAATGCACGCTAATTCTACCTTTTACTTCTCTAAAAAAACGCTTTTGGCTATTTTTGGCACGACTGCTCTCCTGCTTACTTCCGGTTTTTCCGAGGCAGCAAAAACCGAATATCCTCTGACGATTAAAAGCTGTGGCCGCGATATTACCTTCAATCAGGCACCAACGCGCGTGGCGACGGTGGGTCAGAACAGTACCGAGATTCTCTATTCACTGGGGCTGGCCGATCGCGTCGTGGGTACTTCGCTGTGGTTTGGCCCGGTACTGGAGGCTTATAAAACAGCAAACGAAAAAGTCGCCGTTATCGCGCAAAATATTCCAAGCTTTGAAGGGATCGTGGCGAAAAAACCGGATCTGATCGCCAGTCAGTTTGAGTGGCAAATCGGCCCTGCTGGCACGGTTGCCTCTTACGAACAGTTTAGTGAACTGAAAATTCCCGTTTACACCGCGCCAGCTGACTGTGCGAAAGATAACGAAGATGGTGGTGATGGTGTCCGTAAGGGCATGTTTGATATTGCCATGGTGTATCAGGAAGTCGCCGATCTGGCGAAAATCTTCGATGTTCAGGATAAAGGCGAGGCGCTGATTGCCAGCCTTAAAGCACGTGAAGCCGCAGCGAAAAACAAAATTACCGGAATGGATGAGAATGTTTCCGCCGTGTTCTGGTTCTCAAGCGCCGATCTCCAGCTTGACCCTTACGTTGCCGGGAAGTTTGGTCCGGCGGCATGGATCGCCCAAACGCTGGGAGTGAAGAATGTGATTGATTCTGCTGAAGAGTGGCCAACGGTGGGTTGGGAAACCATCGCAAAAGCGAATCCTTCACTCATTGTGCTCGGTGAGATGAGCCGTCGCCGCTTCCCGGCGGATGACTGGAAGGTCAAGATGGAATACCTCAAGTCCGATCCTGTCGCCAAACTGGTTCCTGCCGTCAAGGAAAACCATCTACCGGTCATTGACGTACAGACCATGAATGCCGGGATCAGAACTATTGATGGTGTGGAAAAACTGGCTGATGCCCTTGTTGAATATGGCTTAGCACATCCGCAGGCTGCTCATTAATCTACGTTTTGCGCTATATCCTCGCACGGTATAGCGCATCTCCGTTACTCAGGAACGCAGATAATCATGAGTGATTCACGCAGGATGCGTCGCGCTGTTGGTCAGCTTGCGGTGAGAGTCAGTGGGCATGCCGTTTGGGTCAGTGCGCTAATGTGTGGCGTGCTGCTGGCGGGGATTTCCATCGGCGAAACGCTTATCCCCTGGCAGCATGTTCTCAGCACGCTGGCAAATCATCTTTTTGATACACACTATCCTGTCGATGCGCTGGATGCAGGGATCGTCTGGAACTACCGCCTGACCCGAGCGCTGGTCTCGGCCAGTTGCGGCGCGTGCCTGGCTGTTTCCGGCGTAGTGTTACAGTCGCTGCTACGCAATGCGCTCGCCGAACCCTATCTACTGGGGATTTCTGCCGGAGCGTCCACCGGAGCGGTGCTGATTGCTCTCACTGGACTTGGCGCAGGCATCATCAGTATGTCATTGGGCGCTTTCATTGGTGCGCTGACGGCATTTCTGTTCGTTGCGCTATTGGCGATGGCCGCTGGCGGTAGACAAGGTGGGGGGGTGACAACCCAAATCATCCTTGCCGGGATCGCCAGCTCCCAGCTTTTCAATGCGATTACATCGCTTATCATCACCCGCTCAGCAAACGCCGAGCAAGCACGCGGTATTATGTTCTGGCTGTTGGGCAATTTGAGCGGTGTACGCTGGCCCGATGTAGTCTTAGCCATTCCTACCGCTCTGGTCGGTATCGCGCTGTGCTTCTGTTATGCCCGCCATCTTGATGCTTTCTCCTTTGGTGCGGAGTCTGCGGCATCGCTGGGCATTCCGGTAAAACGTACCCGTGCAGTACTGATTGCCGCCGTCACCGGCATGACGGCGATTATGGTCTCCATTGTGGGTGCGATCGGCTTTGTCGGTCTGGTGATCCCTCATGCTGCTCGTCTGCTGGTCGGCAACCAGCATCATCGACTGCTGCCGGTTAGTGCGCTTACCGGAGCTATTTTCCTCATTATCGCTGATGTTATTTCCCGCACGTTACTACCCGGTCAGGTACTACCAATAGGCGTGATCACGGCTCTGGTCGGCGCTCCTGCGTTTTCAATCATTCTGATTAGAGGAAACCAGAACAAATGACGGTGAACCTCGTACAGCCACTCGTTACCTCTGCGCAAGTCGTTATTGAAGCCTGTAATTTGTACTGGAAGGTAAAAGGTAAGACGATTGTTGAAGATATTTCACTCAGCGTAACGCCCGGCGAGTTTGTCGGCATCATCGGTCCCAACGGCTCGGGCAAAACGTCACTGATTTCACTGCTGGCCGGTTTGCTGAAGCCAACTTCCGGGCGTATCACCCTGCAGCAAAAGGCGCTCCAGCATTATTCGCGGCGTCACCTTGCGCAGCGGGTGGCGCTGGTCGAACAACAGGCAGAAACCAGCGAGCGTCTTACCGCTTTACAAGCCGTTTCTCTGGGGCGCACGCCCTGGCTTAGCCTGCTCTCGCCCTGGTCCGCCAAAGATGACGATATCGTGCAAACTATGCTGGAGAAGGTCGATCTCCGTGAATTACAGCACCGATGCTGGCATACCTTTTCCGGGGGAGAAAAACAGCGCCTGCATATCGCCCGGGCGCTGGCGCAGCAGCCGCAGTTGTTACTGATGGATGAACCCACCAACCATCTCGACATTCAACATCAGATTGGCCTGCTTAGTCTGGTTAAACGTGAAAAGCTCACGGTCATTGCCGCTCTGCACGACCTCAATCATGCCGCGATGTTCTGCGATCGCATCATCGTCATGACATCCGGGCATATGGCTATGCAGGGGACTCCTTGCGCCGTGTTTACCCGTGAAAACCTCCATGCCTGGTTTGGTATCGACGCCATTGTTGAACATGAAACTGGCGCTGAAAACTGTTTTATCCGTTATCAAAGACCTGATGAATTTTAAGGAAGAATCGATGAAATATCTCAAACAGAGTCTGAAAGTTTTATGTTTACTCGCCCTCGCCTCTTCAACCTTCGCACAAACTCACGACGTTTTGATGAAAAATCGTGGGTCTGCGGGACCAATGGTCTATGAGCCGGATTATCTGGAGATCCAGCCCGGGGATACGGTGAAGTTTATCCGTAAACATAAGAGCCACAACGCGGCTTCAATCGCTGAATTGTCTCCGGCTAACTATCCCGGTTTTTTGGGAAAAATAGATGAAGAGATCGAAGTAACTTATGACAATGCCGGATTTTACGGCATCAAATGTACACCGCATTACGCTCAGGGCATGGTGATGCTGATTAAGGTAGGAGATGCCACGTTACCAGCAAGCTATCGGGCATTCAAAGCACCGGGTATTGCTGATAAGCGCTTTCAGGAAATTTACGCGCGTATCGACAAACGTTAATCCGCGATACTCAGGGAGAAATTCGAGGTGACAGAGAACAAACTTGCAGATGGCGAAATCCAGGAACAGCGCCGGGAATGTCTGTGTAAACTGACAAAATTCGTCGGTGCGGCAGGCGTCGCTGCTGCCGTCTGGCCGCTGGTTTCGGCCCTGGGCCCGGATGAGAAGACTCTTGCGGAAAATGAACCGATTGATGTCTCTCTTGCGGGGGTTGCTGCTGGACAAACCGTCAGACGCGTATGGCAGGGAAAGCTGATTCTTATTCACCATCGCACCCAGGATGAGATTATTACTGCCAGAAGTGCCGACTGGCATACGCTTATCGACCCACAACCGGACAGCGAGAGGGTCTCTGCTACTCATCCTCAATGGCTGGTGGTTCAAGGGTATTGTCCACATGCCGGGTGCGTACCCAACGCCCGACCAGGAGGGGTGGGTTGGATCTGTCCGTGCCACGGTTCAGAGTTTGATACGTCCGGGCGCGTGACGCGCGGCCCCGCGACGACCAACCTGGCAATCCCGGACTACGTTATTCATTCGGATGGTCAGGCCGTGCGTATCGGCACGAAGGAAGCCTGAAATGAGGAGTGAGCGCGTCTATTCGCTTCGCTGGCGTATCCCGTTTCCTCGCTCGATTGCCGGACTCTGGGTATTCGCAATCGGCGCCATCCTGCTGGTTATACTCGCCGTGCAGATCCTTACGGGTATCGTGCTGGCGATGTTTTACGTGCCGACGGCCGAGCTGGCATTTGACTCCATTATTCATATTATGCGTGCGGTTCGCCATGGAGAACTGTTACGCAACATGCATGCTATTGGCGCGTCGCTCTTTTTCTTTGCCTGTTATCTGCATATTTTTCGTGGCATGTACTACAGCGTTTACCGCAAGCCCTGGACGACAATGTGGATGATTAGCGTGACGCTGTATATCCTGCTGATGATGACCGCATTTCTTGGTTATAGCCTTATCTGGGGGCAAAAAAGCTACTGGGCGGCTACGGTAATTACCCGCTTTGCCCAGGCCATTCCGCTGGTGGGCGATACCCTTTACGCATATTTAGTCGGCAGCCATACTCCGGGAACGCCGATGCTTGGCCGCTTTTTTGTTCTCCACTTTATTCTTCCCTTTGTGATTGTCGGCGCAACGGTTTTTCATATTCGCACCGTACAGTCGGCGTTTGCGCAGGCGATGAAAAAGAGGTTTAGCGAGAAAGAGTCCAGGAGCCTGCTGTTCGATTACAAAATTACCGATCTTGATGCCATCAAAATCATCCTTTTTTTGATGATTTTCGCCTGGTTTTTATTCTTCGCGCCGCATTATCTGAGCAGCGCCGATAACTTTATTCCTGCGGATCCAACAGTTACACCCGCGATTGTTGCGCCGGAATGGTATTTTCTCCCCTTCTTCTCCATCTTGCGTTGCTTCCCAAATGAATTCGTTGGCTTAGCCGCAATGTGCAGCTCGGTACTGATTTTCTATTTCCTTCCCTGGCTTGATACTTCCCGGGCTCGTTTTCGCCATTACAGCAAACTGGTTAAATGCGGATTCTGGCTGTGGGTCATTAATGCCTGCTTTTTAGGCTGGTTAGGGTCGAAAGCGCTGGTTGGCCCCGATCTTATTGACGGTTTCCGTAACGAAGAGGGCTGGATCCGTGCCGCATCGCAGCTTTCGACTCTGATTTGGTTTGCCTGGTTTTTAATCGTATTACCTTGCCGTCGTTTTCTGGAAAAGCAGGATTGATGATGAAACAACTATTGAAATTCAGCATTCTGTCCTTTTCTCTGTTGGGACTGGGTTCCTCCTATGCGCAGGAAGCCACGCCTGAACGGCAGGAATGGAGCTTCAGCGGCATCAATGGCCAGTATGATAAAGCGCAGCTTCGACGTGGCCTGCAGGTTTATGAAGAGAAGTGTCGCGCTTGTCACGGCATAAAGCACCTTAGCTTTCGGTCGTTGACCAGGCCCGGCGGTCCGGAACTCACGGCTGAAGAAGCAAGAAGTATCGCCAGCGGCTATCAGTTTCCTGAGCTTCAGGATGACGGCCAGATTGGCGAGCGAGACGGGACGCTAAATGACAGCTTCATCTCGCCGTATCTAAACGAGCAGGAAGCACGATACCTTAACAATGGTGCTTCCCCCGTTGACCTGAGCTATATCGTGCGTGCCCGCTCATACGATCGCGGATTCCCGCAATTTCTGTTGGATGCTTTTCTGCCCTACACGGACCAGGGAGCAGATTACGTCTACGCGCTGCTAACCGGTTATCAACCTGCCGATCCCGAACTGAAGGCTAATCGCTATTTTCCCGGTGGCGTGATTAACATGCCGAAACCGCTGACCAGCGGAGAGATTCAATGGCGCCCGGCGTCGCTACAAGCTGAAACGGAGGAGCAATATGCCAGGGATGTCACCGCCTTTCTGGCATGGGCAGCCGACCCAACGCTTGCAGAACGAAGGCAGCAGGGATATTACGTTATGGGCTACCTGGCCTTTATGCTGGGGCTGCTATGGATATTACGACGAATGAAAAGGCGTTCGCTCATGTAGGCCTTGCCAGATATGAAGATGATTCAGTTCGTCAGCTTTCCGCCGGGCAGCAGCGCTGAGTTGCCCTTGCGCGACTAAGGCTGGTGAAAGATGGCATGACATAAACTGCACAAAACGAAAAAACCCCGAGCTATTAAATAGCTCGGGGTTTATGTTTGGCGGAAGCGTAGAGATTCGAACTCTAGAACCCTTTCGGGTCGCCGGTTTTCAAGACCGGTGCCTTCAACCGCTCGGCCACGCTTCCAATGAGGCGCACTATAAACATCCCGAACGGACCTGTAAAGCACCAATGCGTTCGTTTGCCTGAAAAACAGCCAAAATATTGTTAATCGACTGAAATAACAACAGATTGACCGTTTATTCAGCACAAATACTGGCTACAGCGCTTAATGTTTTTTGATGAACATATCTTTGGTGTAGTAATTTCCCCGGTTATCTGGCGCAAATCCTCCCACCCACGGCTTCACAAGATGCGTGCGGACATAGTGGTAAACCGGAATCGCTGGTACATCCTCTCCTAAAAGGTCTTCAGCCTGCTGGTAGTATTTGCCTCGCTCCTCCAGCGAAGTTGCTTTCGCCGCCTTGCGCATCGCGTCATCAAAAGCGGGATTGCTGTACCTGGTGGTATTCTCGCTATCGCCGGTACGGAAAATATTGAGGAAACTTGAGGCATCATCATAATCGGCGATCCATGCGTAGCGCACGACGTCAAAATTACCGGTGTGCATGGTATCCAGCATGGTTTTCCATTCCTGATTTTGCAGCTTCGCCTCTACGCCGAGGTTTTTCTTCCACATTGACGATGCGGCAATGGCAATACGCTGGTGCGTTTCGAAAGTGTTATAGAGCAGATTTAGGCTAAGCGGATGCTCAGGTCCAAAACCGGCTTCAGCCAGCAGTTTCTTAGCTTCGGCAATGCGTTTTTCGAACGGCCACGCCGCATATTCCGGCGCATGCAGTTGCACTCCCCCTATTTCCGGCTGGCTGATAACCCACGCCGCGCGTTGTCCCTGCCCCATCACCTTTTGTGCGATGATGTCTTTATCTAACGCCATATTCAGCGCCCGGCGCACGCGCGGGTCATTAAACGGTGCTCGCGTCGTATTGAACTGATAGTAATAGGTTGAAAGCTGAGGTGAGACATAGAGTTCATCGCCCATCGTCTTTTTCAACTGCGCAAACTGATTGACCGGGACGCTATACACAATGTCGATTTCGCCGGCCTTATAGCGGTTAACGTCTGCGGACTCTGAACTGATGGGCAAATAAGTGACCTTATCAATGACGGTGTGCCGATCGTCCCAATAATGCGGGTTACGCACGGCAACGATGCGCTCATTGACTACCCACTGCGATAACTTGTACGCCCCGCTGCAGACAAAATGTTCTGGCCGGGTCCACTTATCACCAAAGCGGCCGATCAGCACTTTATCCAGCGGAACCAGTGACGGGTGCGCCAGCATCGCCAGAAACGCCGCCGTTGGCTGCGTCAGGGTAATTTCCAGCGTGCTATCATCCAGGGCTTTGACCCCGATATCGGCAGGATCTTTTTTCCCTTGGGCAATATCGAGGGCGTTTGCTACGTGCATATTGCCCAGATACGAGGAATAAGGTGAAGCTGTTTGCGGTGAGACCAGACGCTGCCAGCTCCAGACGACATCCTGTGCGGTAATGGCAGACCCATCTGACCAGGTTATGCCCGGACGTAAATAAAAGGTCCAGACGGTGTTGTCTTTGTTCTCCCAGGACGCGGCCAGCCGGGGTTCGATAGACCCATCCGACTTAACCGCCACCAGTCCGTCGAACATATCGCTGATTAAATTAAACTCAACGTTGCTTTCGACTTTATGCGGATCCAGCGACGCTGGCTCACTGCCATTGTTTCTGACCAGTTCCTGTTTTTCTGCAAGAATTGTTCCTGCGGGAACATTTGCCGCCATCGCCGCGCCGTTGATAGACATCAAACAGACAGTCAACAGCGTAAACGTCAATATCTTCGATTTATGTTGAATCATTCCCTTTACCTTATTGCTCTGTTTTATGTAGACACCGCTGTCACTGTCAGAGAGAAACAGGAATAACGCAATATTTTTCAGTTACCTGGCAGATATCTAACAGGCATTTTTACACATATAGTGCTAACATCTGATTCGGGAGCTTTTGTTGAAATAATATGCTTAAGCCTGGCGGGTTAAAATGCGTAAAGATGGGTAAAACCGCTGTGTCATTCCCCTTGATTTCATTATCCTCCATCATTAATTACATCTGTCATAAGAGAGTGACTCATGGATCGTATTATTAGTTCTTCACGCGATCGTACATCGCTACTCAGCACGCATAAGGTGCTGCGCAATACCTATTTCCTGCTCAGCCTGACGCTGGCGTTTTCGGCGCTCACTGCGACTGCCAGTACCGTACTGATGTTGCCCTCTCCGGGGCTTATCCTGACGCTGGTGGGTATGTATGGTCTGATGTTCCTGACCTATAAAACGGCGGATAAACCGGTTGGTATTCTGTCAGCTTTCGCTTTCACCGGCTTCCTGGGCTACATTCTGGGACCGATCCTGAACACATACCTGTCTGCGGGCATGGGTGATGTTATCGCCATGGCTTTGGGCGGTACGGCGCTGGTCTTCTTCAGTTGCTCAGCCTATGTGCTGACCACGCGGAAAGACATGTCCTTCCTCGGCGGTATGCTGATGGCAGGGATCGTGGTGGTGCTGATTGGTATGGTTGCGAATATTTTCCTGCAGTTGCCGGCTTTACATCTGGCGATCAGCGCGGTGTTTATTCTGATTTCTTCAGGCGCAATCCTGTTTGAAACCAGTAATATCATCCGTGGCGGTGAAACCAACTACATCCGTGCCACCGTCAGCCTGTACGTTTCGCTGTACAACATCTTCGTCAGCCTGCTGAGCATTTTGGGCTTCGCCAGCCGCGATTAATCAGCATCACTGATACGAAAAAAGAGAATGCCAATGGCATTCTCTTTTTTTATACCTTATTGACCCCGGCAGATATAGGTAGGATAGCGCCGGTCCTGAATAAGCCACACAGCAGGTGAAAGTTCAGAGATCGTCAGGTAGTAGCGTGAGGTCGGATAGGCGAAGCTCCCCCATTGGGCATTCGGCGTATTGTCACTGTGGCGAAGCCAGGTTTTGGTGTAGGTCAATACAATGACGTTGTCATCGTCCCGCTGCTCCCACGTAAAGTCTACATCCCTGTCAACGATAAAATTTTGCCCGCCAGCTCTTGCCGCACCTTTATAGGTGGTCAACCCTGTACCGTCCCGATGAAAATAGAACTGAGCAAGGGCATTTACCTTCACTTCACTTGTTTTCCCCTCATTGCGCGTAAAGTTAAATTCAGTGCTGCAGGCCAGCACATCACTTTTTCCCGTCGCGCCGCAATAGTAAAACAGCGCCACCGCGCCGCCGACCAGGGCTCCGCCCAGTCCAAAAAGAAGCCTTATTTTCATTTTCCAGCCCCGTTTTTATAGCGAATGGTCTTGCACAGACGTGTTTTATTGACCGGGCAGGCCCCGATAAACAGTTCATCAGCAGTTGCAAGCGAAAAACGGGCGCTGAAAAAATAAATAGCATACTCCTCGCGCTCGCAAGCCACGTCATTGGCCTCCAGTCGCTCAGCTAATTTTGATAGCACTAACGGCCGTCCATGATCTTCGATGACCCAGATACTACAACGCGCGATTTTTTCCTGGACCGGCTTTAATTTCGCCGGAACAGTTATCTCCTGCGGGCGGCTAACGTAAAAGATCGCTCCCAACGGCACGGCAATCAATGCCCCTATTCTGAACCACTTTTTCAGGGATACTCGCCGGGGCAGAACGTCTTGTTGCGCTGAGGGGGGTTGCGGATCAACGGCTTGAATTTTCTCTCCAGGCTGAAAAATCACATCAGCATCAAAACGGAAACCATAGCGCGGGACAGTGACGATCAATTCGTGCCCCTCTCCCAGAGACTGGAAGCTTTTACGCAGTTCGCTTACCGCTTTATTGAGATTATTTCCTGATGGCGTAAAGCCAAATTCTTCCCACACGCGAGCGATCAATTCCTCCCGGCTTAAGTCGCGTCCTCGGTGTTTAATGAATTCCTGTAAAAGACGAACGGCTGGCGCCGAAAGTGTTAATACAGACTCGGGTTGTCCAACAAGACTTATTGCATGTGCTTCAGGATCAAATAACAACGAATTATTGCATATAAAAAACATCTTTTATTCTCGGCTGTTACCGCATGCTTTTTATTCCCTGGTACGTCGATATGAAAACCGCCCCCTGACCTGCTTATTTTTTCATCAGAAGGAATTTTCCTCCCATCCTTGGCCGCGGTATTTTCGCTTAACTATACAACCTTAAAGCCAGAAAAGCAGGATAAAAAACTGTATATAACGAGTTAACTAATACAAATTTTCACAAACCGCTGTTCTGGTTAAAGTTTCCCTGCCCTGAAGCGATACGAAAGCAGACGGTGTCCTGGTGTTAACGCGCCGCCTTTAAACTCAGAGCAGGCAGACTGATTGTGAAACAGAAAAAAAGAGTGAGCATGACAACCGCCTTTTATGTCGCCGCGCTGTCATTGCCATTTTTCTCAGAAATGACAATGGCCAATATGAGCGTGTATCCCATGGAGCTGAATGTAGACAGATCCGGTGCGGCGCAAATTAAGGTGGCTTCAAAAACGGATGATATTCAGTTCATTCGGGTGAGGCAAAAGAAAATTCTTAATCCCGGAACAGCCCAGGAAAAAGAAATTGACGTCGCTTCGTGGAAAGAAGGTGGCGTGGTGGTTACGCCCGAGAAATTTGCTCTGGCTGCAGGCGCGATGCGCGTTGTTCGTCTGGTATCGCTTATACCGCCGAAAAAAGAGACCACCTGGCGTGTCTATTTTGAAGGAGTAAAACAACCTGACAGCATTATTCCGGGCAAGGCAGAAACCCCTGCAGCAATGGCGACATTAGGTGTCAATGTGATCTGGGGCGCACTGGTCCACATTGCTCCAGAAGAAAACGTAATTTCACTGTCGATTGACCCTCTCCGGGGAACGTTAAAAAACAACGGCACATTGCGTGTGCCGCTCAGAGAGATTGGTATTTGTGATGCTGTTTCATCGTGTAAATGGATAAAAGAAGACGCGACGATTTATCCGGACACTGAACGGAAATTAAAAACGCTCACTATGAAACAGGGTCAGAAATATAAGTTCCGCTACTTCAACTGGGTGAATAAAACCGCTGAAGAAGCTGATTTACCCGTCGTGCAATAACACGACGGCACAGTAAAAACCCACGTAGTTTGTTTAAAGAGCCAAGGTGCTCATTTGTAAATATGGAGATATCAATGCGTAACTATATTAAACCTCTGATGATTGTTGCCGCGATGGCCTCGTCCTTTAGCGCGCTGGCGATTCAAAAAGATATTACCGTCAACGCCAGCGTTGACTCACAGTTGGATATGACTCAGGCCGATAACACGCCACTGCCGGCCAGCATCGACATGCAGTACCTGCCAGGTCGTGGGCTGGAAAGCTACCGCCTGAACACCAAGGTGTGGTCTAACTCCGCCACCAGCAATGTCAAAGTGCGCCTCGTTAGCGCAGCTAAGCTCACCAATATGGATGGCGACGAGACTGTACCGATGACGGTGATTCTGGGTGATAAAACACTGTCTACCACCGATGCCGAATTTACCGGAACTGAACTGTTCCCAGGCAGCATTGAAAACGGTTCAGCGGTACTGCCACTGACCATTTCTCAGACCACCAAAGGCATTCTGAAAACCGGTCAGTACAGCGGCGTTGTCAGCCTGATGCTGACGCAGGCGACGACCACGGAAGGCGGTGCGTAACACCACAGTACATAAGGGATAACGTCAGAGGGTGCCCACCCTCTGACGTCAGGATGATGTCGAGGCTTGGTCATGGCGTTTCACAGAAATACTCTCCTCTTAGTTGCTTTATTACCCGCATCCATCCAACTCGCCTGCGCCGAGATGGCCGTCCCGGCAGGTTTCGAAGATCTGGCGAAAACGCAGCGCCTGTGGATAGAGGTTAACCTCTATGGCGAATCGCTTGGCCTTTTTGAAACGGATATCACACTTGAATCGGTCAGTTTTGTCGCACCCGAAACCGTGGTCGCGGCTATCAAACGTCAGTTTAATGACGCTCCTGCCCTCGTTGCCACCGTGTCTGCAGCTCTCGCCGTTCCACTTGCCCGTAACGGCAACCTGGCGTGCAGCAGCAATGGCTCCGCAACGGGATGTGATTACATTGATACCCATCGCGCGGCCATTATCTATGATGAGAATAACGCGCGCATTAGTCTGTTTTTGGACAAGAAATTTCTGCCTAAACAGACCACAGAAAACCAGTGGTATCAGCCTACGCAGGGCACTGAGAATGCGTTGATCCATCAACAGAATATCAATTTTGTTGCCGACAGGGATTACCAGTCAGCCACCGTTCAGGGCAATGGCGCGCTGGCCATGACACAGGACGGCTACTTTAATCTCGACTGGACCTGGCTGGGGCAGCGTTCAAGGCACCAGCAGCAACAAGAAATAACCGTCAACAATGCCTGGTTTCGCCAGGATATCTGGCGTCAGTACTATATTCAGTTAGGCGAGATGGATACCCGCGATCTGTTCAGTAATGCTGGTGGGAATATCAACCTCAGCCAACTGCCGCTGGGCAAAATTCGCGGCCTGCGCGCAGGCTCGACAAGGGCATGGATCAATCCGGTTCAGCAGTCAAAGGGTACCCCCATCACCGTGCTGCTTTCCCATGATGCGCGTATTGACGCCCGCCGGGGCAATCAGCTGCTGGCCAGTTTTTATCTCAATGCTGGGGCCCAGACTCTGGACACGCGATCGTTCCCCGACGGGAGCTATACCGTGACGCTGTCCGTCTATGAAAATAACCGGCTGACACGTACCGAGCAGATACCGTTTACCCGCACCGGTATTACGCCGTTTGACCGCGTCGAGTGGTTCCTGCAGGCAGGCGAAACCGACAATAACAATCAAAACGATGAACGTAGCGCGGTCGCTCAGGCGGGTGTCCGCCTGCCAGTCACTCCAACGCTGGCACTCACCAGTGGCGCAGCGATAAAGAAAAACCAACGTTTTCTGGAAAATGCACTCGACTGGAGTCGTGGTTTCAATGCGGGTCCGATCGATGGCGTACTCTCGACCCGGTTTAGCTACCTTTACG
The DNA here is from genome assembly GCF_025106035.1 of Citrobacter sp. XY323. Lineage (NCBI taxonomy): Bacteria > Pseudomonadati > Pseudomonadota > Gammaproteobacteria > Enterobacterales > Enterobacteriaceae > Citrobacter > Citrobacter sp. XY323. Next base: position 92,023 of record NZ_JANYUK010000002.1, on the reverse strand, counting down.
GCAGCGAAGGACAACGCGGCAATATTCAGCAAATCAGCTATAACGACGGCTTTTCACTGAGCTTCTATCGCAACGCGTTATCAGCGGAAAACTGCAATACCCGAAGCGCGGGATATGACGCCGTAAATGGCTGTTACCGAAGCCTGTCGGTGATGTTCTCCGTCCCTGTCGGCACCTGGTACGCCAGCCTGGGATATTCGGATAACCGCAACGAAGGACGGTACGTTTCTCGTCGGGAACTCCCGGACAGTGACGATCGCCACGATGCAGGCTTGCCCTGGGAGTCGGTTTATATGACCCGCTCACGCACGCGGGCCTGGCAGGGTGGCTTGAGTACGGCTTTCAGCACGCGTGGTCTGAACATCAACAGCAGCATTAACCTTTTCATGCGTAACGATGACTCACGCGAAGGCAGGGATAAAGGCGGCTACCTGAGCGTGAGCCTGTCAATGGCGCATAACCATCAGGGCAATGCGACAAGCTATACCTCTCTGGGCGCGACATGGCAGCACCAGCAGCATGAAAAAAACCAGTTGAGCTATAACGTGGCGCACAACTGGTATGCCGACGCACGTGGTGAAAATGAGTATGGACTGAGCGCATCAGGTATTAACAGCGATTCACTCAATACCTCTGCCTACACGCGCCAGGGCGGACGATATGGCAACGGGAGCCTGACAGTCAGCGATGCCTGGGATCGTCAGGATCGGCGCCATACCCTGAGCAGCAGCGGCAATTACAACTCCACGCTTGCGCTGTCGCGCTCTGGTCTGTGGCTGGGCCGCTGGAGCGACGGACGTCCTGCTTCAGCCATCGCGGTTAACGTTGCCACACCGGAAGATTCCCAGGATCCGAGTATTGCCGTGTCGCTGGATAACGGCGGCAGTGCAGACATTCCAGGCAATAGCCGCGCCCTCTTCGCCGTGCCGGGCTATCAGCAGACTACGTTGACGATTAACGAATCGCTGGATGTCTCGCGGGGTGCCAGCAGTGAAATCACACAAGGTTCAGGCAGCAGAACGTTGTTTATGGTGCCAGGCAAACTGCTCCGCCGGGACGTGCAAACCACGGCAAGCTACACCTGGCTCGGCCAGTTAACTGACGAGCGACATTCGCCGTTTATCGGCGGCGTGCCACTGAACGTTAACGGCTGGAGCGACCTTGGCAACGGCGGGTTTAGCGCTCAAAGCGACGCTCTGCTGCATAACCTCTACCTGGTGCGTCAGCAGCAGTTTTATCAGTGCGAGCTGAACGTAAAGAGTATGCGCGACGTCGTGCGTTACGTCGGGTCGATCCCTTGCCGGGAATTAACCTTCTCTGCCCTGCCGGATACTGTCCAGCAACAGGCACAGCTGATGCTCGCCGGACGATCGGTACCAACGGGTCCAACTGCCATGAATGCAGACAACATCACAAAAGGGAAATGATGTGAACAAGCACTTAATTATTTTACTTTTTTTAAGCCTGTGGGCGGGCCAGACCCAGGCAGCGGCCCCTGCCGGAAGAAACACCAGCGTCGATATCAGCTTCGATCGCATGGCCGCCCCCGCGCGCTTTGATATCTGGGTTCATGAACCGAGCGGCTATGATGTCGCCGATCCGCAAAAGTGGGGACGTAATACTCTGACGTGTCTGTCCCGTACCGACTCCGCAGTTGGCGCCTGCATGACCGCCCCGGCCTGGTTCACGGCGAACCCGGGGACACCTTATGCCATCAATTTACGTTTTACGCATGCCCTTACCAGCAAAACGGTGGATCTTAAGGTCTATGGCGACCACTACATGTTTTTCAATAATAAAGTCTTTACCTATCCCAGTTTTATCACGGGAGGGACAGAGATTGTTGCAAACTGGACCAGAGAACCCTACTTCGATTTCTATATCGTGAAAAGCGAACTGGAAAAGCTCGCTCTGCCGGGTATCTGGACCGCAACGCTGAGGCAGAACCTGCGTCAATGGGATAGTGGCAACTGCGGCGGGAACTTCGCTGACCCCAATACCGGATGTCCAGGCTATCGCGCCATTGCTAGCTGGCAGGCCACGATGCGCATTGAGGTTGTCGATCCGGGTAATCAGCAGATTTATCTGCCGGCATTTCCGCACTCAACGCCTATCGTTAACCTCAACCTGACCAACTTCCCGGGGCGGCCGGGTGGCAGTGAAATTCAGGGTGAAAACACGCTGGATATGTGCCTGTACGACGGCAAAAACAGTACCAGCACCCGCACTTATCTTCGGTTTGAAGACGACGGACTCCCCTCAACGGACCGTGCTGAAGAGGCATTTTCAATCCGGCGACGCGGCGGAAGTCAGACCGATGCGCGGGATCGTCTCGACTATCAGGTCTTCGTCACTAATCCCGTCACGGGCGCAACTGAAACCGTCGCCAACGGTAAAACCCTAGTCTGGCAAGGCACCAACGATCCGCAGCATCTGCGTCAGGTCGTCCTGCCCGGCGGACGTGAGAGCGTACTGTGCGTACCTGCCCCTATTGTTCTGAAAACCCCAGCGTTTGCAGCCAGCAGTAAAAACGCCGGGGATTACACCGGCACGCTACGCATCATCTACACACCCAGTACGTTATAAAGAGGCCGCCGTGAATTACGTCATTCTTGATAATAATCGTTTTTATGCCGAAGGGTTGCGCTACGCCCTTCTGCGCCGTAACGCTCACACTCAAGTTGAGAGTGGCGCGTTACAGTGGCGCCGTTCGCTGTTGGCCTGCGACACCCTCGTTGTGCGTTGCCGCTTTTCCGTCGCGAGGACGCATCTGGCGCTGGTCGACATTCTGCTTCAACTGGAGGCCAGGCGCTGGGCGGGAACGGTTTATCTGGTGTGCAATGAAAAAGGTTGGGCACTGGCCACGCATTTACGAAAGCGTTTTGCCACGCTGACCTTACATATCATTGATGACAGAATTGCCGTCGTGGATGCGGCGTATCTGCTTGCTAAAGAGCCCCGTCGGGTACGCAGTCTGAGTTGCTGCCTGACTGGCATGGAGTTCAATGTTCTCGACAGGCTGGTTAACGGTCAATCGGTAAAACATGTTGCGCATATGACGCAGATTAGCGAAAAACAGGTTTCGACGTATAAATGCAACGCGCTGAAGAAGCTTAATGCCAACAATCTGCTACAGCTTCTTCTGTAGGTCGAGGTTTCTCACGCCGCCCCTTATTTGCTAAACTAAGGGCGGTTTTTACTTTATCGACAGAGCACTATGTTCATTTTTGCAGGCCATGAAATTGAGACCGATAGCGAAGGCTATCTGAAAGACACCACGCAATGGAGCGAGCCGCTGGCGGAGAAAATCGCCGAAAACGAAGGTATCGTTCTCTCCCCCGAACACTGGGAAGTGGTGCGTTTCGTTCGCGAGTTTTATCTGGAGTTTAATACCTCCCCCGCAATCCGCATGCTGGTAAAAGCGATGGCCAACAAGTTTGGCGAAGAAAAAGGCAACAGCCGTTATCTCTATCGCCTGTTTCCGAAAGGCCCAGCTAAGCAGGCAACTAAAATTGCCGGCCTGCCGAAACCGGTGAAATGTATTTAATAGCGGATACTAAATCCCTTTAGCTCGTCGCCAGGGCGGTGCGGTTCGCTGAGAACCCGATCAACCCTGGCGCTGCGCGGTCCCCCGGCTTTCAACCACTTCATCAGTTGTTCCACCCGCTCGCTTTCACCACAGGCGACAACTTCTACGCTGCCGTCATCCATATTCTTAGCATAGCCGGTCAACCCCAGCCGTTGCGCTTCATGCTGGGTGGTGTAGCGAAATCCTACCCCCTGAACCCGGCCATAGACCCAGGCGATGATGCAGACTTTCGACATTGCGGTTCTCCTTATCAACATAAATGAAAGAACAGGTACCGATGGACAGATGACCGGCAATCTCCTGAGCTGTCCATAGATTAGCAGGGGATAACTGAATAAGTTGTCGCACCTGTTCAGTGAGATTAAACCGTCGCTCGATAAGCAGAGGCCCCGCCATACCATCATGCAGTAGCGCCAGACGCTGATGATTGACCTCATCATCTGTGCTACTCTACGCGCCATTTTATTTTAATGGTTTCAGGTTGGTACTTTCATCCAACCCGCGTCACTGTTTGTGAGAGGTTGCTCCGCATGACTGAATCTACAATTCCACATTATCCTCGTTTAGTGTTAGCCAAGGGGCGCGAAAAATCATTACTTCGCCGCCATCCATGGGTATTTTCCGGTGCTGTCGCACGTATGGAAGGTAAAGCCAACCTCGGTGAAACCGTTGATATTGTTGACCACCAGGGGAAATGGATAGCGCGCGGTGCGTTCTCTCCGGCGTCGCAGATCCGTGCGCGCGTCTGGACCTTCGATAAGTCTGAATCCATCGACATTGATTTCTTTACCCGTCGTCTGCAGAAGGCGCTGACATGGCGTGACTGGCTGGCGAAAAAGGACGGTCTGGACAGCTACCGTCTGATCGCCGGAGAATCCGACGGCCTGCCGGGTGTCACTATTGACCGCTTCGGCAACTTCCTGGTATTGCAGTTGCTCAGCGCGGGGGCTGAATACCAACGCGCCGCGCTGATTAGTGCTCTGCAAATTGTTTTCCCGGACTGCGCTATTTATGACCGTAGCGATGTGGCCGTGCGTAAAAAAGAAGGTATGGCGCTGACCCAAGGGCCCGTCACGGGCGACCTGCCGCCTGCTCTGCTGCCTATCGAAGAACACGGGATGAAGCTGCTGGTTGATATTCAGCACGGTCACAAAACCGGCTATTACCTCGATCAACGCGATAGCCGCCTGGCGACGCGTCGTTATGTGGAAAACCAGCGTGTCCTGAACTGTTTCTCCTATACCGGCGGCTTTGCGGTCTCAGCATTAATGGGCGGATGCCGTCAGGTGGTCAGCGTCGACACCTCTCAGGAAGCACTCGATATTGCCCGCCAGAACGTGGAACTGAACAAGCTGGATCTGAGTAAAGCCGAGTTCGTGCGAGATGATGTGTTCAAACTGCTGCGCGCCTATCGCGATCGCGGTGAGAAATTTGATGTCATCGTGATGGATCCGCCGAAATTTGTCGAAAACAAAAGCCAGTTGATGGGCGCCTGCCGCGGTTATAAGGACATCAATATGCTGGCTATTCAGTTGCTGAACCCAGGCGGCGTACTGCTGACATTTTCCTGCTCCGGGCTGATGACGACCGATTTATTTCAGAAAATCATCGCTGATGCCGCAATAGATGCTGGTCGTGATGTACAATTTATAGAGCAGTTCCGTCAGGCCGCCGATCATCCGGTGATCGCTACCTACCCGGAAGGGCTGTATCTGAAAGGGTTTGCCTGTCGCATCATGTAACTTGAAAAGTGGAATATTACCCTTACATAGAGGGTATCTATTTCCCGGGAGGTGACTATGATTGCCAGCAAATTCGGTATCGGCCAGCAGGTCCGCCATTCCCTGTTAGGTTACCTCGGAGTGGTCGTGGATATCGACCCGGAATATTCGCTTGATGAGCCGTCAGCCGATGAGTTGGCGGTTAACAGCGAACTTCGCGCCGCTCCCTGGTATCACGTGGTGATGGAAGACGATAATGGTCTGCCAGTGCATACGTATCTGGCCGAAGCGCAACTGAGTAGCGAGCTACAGGAAGAACATCCGGAGCAACCGTCAATGGATGAACTGGCGCGCACAATCCGTAAACAGCTTCAGGCTCCACGCCTGCGTAATTGATAATAACACAGGCCCGATGGCGCTTCGCTTATCGGGCCTGTACGTTTCATCCGGCGACAGTCAAACTTTACTTCGCCAGTCCCAGTCGCGGGATCTCAATCGCCGGGCAACGATCCATCACCACCGTCAGCCCCGCATCACGCGCCAGCACGGCCGCCTGCTCGTTAATTACGCCAAGCTGCATCCATAGCGTCTTCGCGCCAATGGCGATAGCCTCCTGAGCGACGCCCCACGCCGCTTCAGAATTACGGAAGACATCGACCATATCCACTTTCTCTGGCACATCCGCCAGCGTTGCATAGCCCTGCTGCCCCAGTAGCATTTTTCCGGCAACCTTCGGTGAAACGGGAATAACGTGATAGCCCTGATCGAGTAAATACTTCATCACGCGATAGCTTGGGCGATCGGGTTTATCGCTTGCGCCAACCAGTGCAATCGTACGGGTAGATGTCAAAATGCCAGCAATATCGGTCTCTTTCATCGTGTTCCTCCAGGCTGTTTAACAAAGTGTACGACAAACCTGCCCCCGCAACCATTCATCCCATACTGGCGTATGAGAGCTAAACTCAAAAATATGTCTATATGTTAGTAAACGTGATTATCGAAAAATTTAGATACATGTTTGCAGCTATTTTCTGGACAGGAGAAACCTATGAAAGCCGGCATTGTGACAGCCTTAATTGCCCTGTGTTTGCCGGTAACCGTTTTTGCTACCTCATTACGCCTGTCTAATGATATTGACCTTTTGGTGCTGGACGGAAAAAAAGTCTCCAGCTCATTACTGCGTGGCGCCGACAGTATCGAGCTGGAAAATGGTCGGCACCAGCTCGTATTTCGCGTAGAAAAAACCATTCGCTTGTCCAGCCACGAAGAACGTCTGTATATTTCGCCTCCGCTGGTCATCAGCTTTGATACCCAACTCGTCAGCCAGGTTAATTTTCACCTCCCGCGTCTGAACAATGAGCGGGACACAGCGCATTTTGATGACGCTCCACGCGTGGAATTGCTGGATGGGGACTCCATGCCTATCCCCGTCAAGCTGGATATTTTGTCAATCACATCCACAGCGAAAATCGTGAATTATGAAATGGAAACTGAACGCTATAACAAAGCGGCTAAACATGCGTCATTACCGCAGTTTGCTACGATGATGGCCGATGACAGCTCGCTGCTTTCCGGGGTATCTGAACTGGATCGCGTGCCGCCTCAGTCGCAAACGCTGACCGAACAGCGCTTAAAATATTGGTACCAGCAGGCCGACGCACAAACGCGAAGTAACTTTTTGCAATGGGCTCAGAAACAGCCTCCTTCATGACATTTATGTTCGCATACGCATTTTTTTTGTCTTTCTCTTGCAGCGTCAAGAGCTTCCAGTACTCTGTAACCAGGTTAACTTGGGAGCTGTACTATGGAATTAACAACTCGCACATTGCCAGCGCGTAAACATATTGCGCTGGTTGCACACGATCACTGTAAAAAGATGTTGATGAGCTGGGTGGAACGCCACCAGCCGTTGCTGGAAAAGCACGTTCTGTACGCCACAGGAACAACGGGAAACTTAATCCAACGCGCAACGGGAATGGACGTCAACGCCATGCTGAGCGGTCCGATGGGGGGTGACCAGCAGGTGGGCGCGCTGATTTCAGAAGGGAAAATTGATGTGCTGATTTTCTTCTGGGATCCGCTGAACGCCGTACCTCACGATCCTGATGTCAAAGCCCTGCTGCGTCTGGCGACGGTATGGAACATTCCGGTTGCCACCAACGTGTCGACCGCCGATTTTATTATCCAGTCGCCAAACTTCAACGATGCAACGGACATCTTGATCCCAGATTACGCCCGCTATCTGGCAGAGCGCCTCAAATAAACACCGGGCAGGCGGCAATTGCCGCCTGCTATTCAGGGTTTTCTTGCTACCGGAACATCCAGTTGTTTAAGCTCATCCACAAAGCACGACGGTGTTTCTTTATTAAACAGCAGCCATACCCGATGCCGTGCACGCGTTAGAGCCACATACAGCAAGCGTCTCTCTTCAGCATCCGGGAAATCCTCCACCGCCGGAAGCAACGCCTCTTCCATAATCGACTCGCGGGCCGGGGCGGGAAAACCGTCATTCCCATCATGAAGCCCCACAACAATAACGTAATCTGCCTGCTGTCCCTTACTGGCATGGATAGTCATGAAATCCAGCTGTAGCTTAGGCCAACGGGTGGCTGCTTTCTCCAGACTGGCAGGTTTCAGATGATGGTATCGCGCCAGCACCAGAATTCTCTCTTCTGCCTTCACAAATCCCGACAGCTTATCCAGTAGCAGATCCAGCTGGCTTTCATCGAGCAACGTGACGGCTTTTTTATCGCCTGCCATCAGACTGTTGAGCGGTTTCGTAAGCTGATGAGGGTTTTGCTGGATAAACTGGTTTGCGACTTCACCAATGCGGCTATTAAAACGGTAAGTCGTATCCAGATTACAACGGTCGCCCTCGCCGAAGTTTTGCTGGAATGCGGTGGTCAACGAAAGCTGTGCTCCGCTGAACCGGTAAATTGCCTGCCAGTCATCCCCTACGGCGAACAGCGTAGTCTGTGAGTTTTGCTTGCGCAGTGCGGCTAACAGGGCGGCACGCTGAGGAGAAATGTCCTGAAATTCGTCGACCAGAATGTGTTTCCACGGACTGATAAACCGACCTTTTTCCAGAATGACAATAGCCTGATGAATCAACCCGGAAAAATCGACGGCATTCTCATCCTTCAGGGCGCCCTTCCAGGCCTTGAGCAGGGGAGACATCAGCTTAATGCGTTTACTGAACAGATCGCGAATCTCCTCCGGAGCATTGGCGATCATCTCCGCCTGCGCTCCGCCATGCATACGCATCAGGCTAACCCAACGATCCAGCCGGGAAGCCAGCCGGCGCTGTAATTTTTCGTCATCCCAGAAGTTACCTTCGGGTACAGACCACTGCATCTCTTCTTCTAACCATTGCCGCCAGCCTTTGGCCTGTGCCTTTTTCTCACTGCACTGCTGACGCCAGGTCGTGATAAAAAGTTTGCTGCGCGCGGCAACATCATTTTCCAGCTTGCTAACCGTCGGGACTTTTTTGCTCCCCTGCGAAATAATGTGCAACGCCAGTGAATGAAACGTCCTCGCGGTGATCTCTTCCGTATGCAGACGTTCACGGATGCGATCGTCCATCTCCTGGGCCGCTTTGCGTCCAAACGCCAGCAGCAGGATTTGTTCGGCCGCCGCTTCCCCTCGCGCAAGTAGCCAGCCCGCACGGGCGACCAATACGGATGTTTTGCCGCTTCCGGCCCCCGCAAGAACCAGTAATGATTGTTCGCCGTTCACCACCGCCCGCGCCTGGGCCGGATTCAGCGGCGAGGACTCAATTTGCTGGAAAAAATCGGCATGTTCTTCCAGCATGGCATCGGTATACGCCTGGTTGTGCTGTAAGCGACAAGCTTCAATGTCCTTCAACCATGCCTGACATTGACGTAACGCCTCACGGCAATTTTCAAATTCTTCCAGCCGGTTGATCGGGAGCGGCAATGCGGCAAAGGCGCGGCGGATCTGCTGCTGTAGTCCTGACGTCTGTTCGCGCGTCAGCCATTTATTCTCACTGGTGCGGGTGGCGATCGCCTCCAACTGCTGCTGTAAAACTCCCGCAGCGACGTCGCTCATTTCCTGACTCCACTGCTGCCAGAGCGAATTCAAATGGTGATGGAAGCGCTGGGTTTCTGCCCATTCAGTACCGTGAAGACGTACTACCTTATCATCCGGGAGCACAAACTCCAGCTCACCCCATACCAGGCCGCGTTTACAATGAATAGCCAGTAACTGATTGAAGGGAATAAGATACTCGTGACGATCGCCGGAAACCTTAATCCCGGCATTGAGAATAACGGCCCGATCGTAAGGGTGTTGTGCCAGACGTTTTCCAAGAGAAGTTGCTTTCAGTTCCATAAGACTCAAGCGGATCCACACGAAGAGGTTTGCTTATCAGTGTAACCGCCAGAGAAAACGTGCTCCAGCCCAAAAAAACGTTACAATTGCCGAATTCACAGAAAACCAGAGTTAACCGAGGGTTTATGCGTACTGTTCTGAATATTTTAAATTTTGTGCTCGGGGGATTCGCCACCACCTTAGCCTGGTTACTGGCTACGCTGGTCAGTATTGTGCTGATTTTTACTCTCCCCCTGACCCGCTCATGCTGGGAAATTACCCGACTCTCGCTGTTTCCCTACGGTAACGAAGCGATTCATGTCGATGAGCTTAATCCAGCGGGCAAAAACGTCCTGTTGAATACCGGAGGCACCGTGCTCAATATTTTCTGGCTGATTTTCTTCGGCTGGTGGTTGTGCCTGATGCACATTGTCTCCGGTATTGCCCAGTGCATTACGATTATTGGTATCCCGGTTGGCATTGCGAATTTCAAAATCGCGGCGATTGCACTGTGGCCGGTGGGTCGCCGGGTAGTGTCAGTTGAAGTTGCTCGCGCAGCGCGTGAAGCCAACGCGCGTCGTCGCTTCGAATAATCAGGACCGATGGCCTTTATGTTAAGTCCTCTGCTCAAACGCTATACCTGGAACAGCACCTGGCTGTACTACGTGCGGATTTTTATCGCGCTTTGCGGCACAACAGCGCTGCCCTGGTGGCTGGGTGACGTTAAGCTGACCATCCCGCTCACGCTGGGTATGGTCGCAGCCGCGCTTACTGACCTGGACGATCGTCTTGCAGGTCGCCTGCGCAATTTGATCATCACGCTGGTGTGCTTTTTCATTGCCTCGGCCTCGGTCGAACTGCTCTTCCCATGGCCATGGCTGTTTGCCCTTGGGTTAACGCTTTCCACCAGCGGCTTTATACTGCTGGGGGGATTAGGGCAGCGCTATGCAACCATCGCCTTTGGCGCGTTGCTGATCGCCATTTACACGATGCTCGGCACCTCGCTTTACGATCAGTGGTATCAGCAGCCAATCCTGCTGCTCGCGGGCGCCATTTGGTACAACCTGTTAACCCTGACCGGACATCTTCTGTTCCCTATTCGCCCGTTGCAGGACAATCTGGCGCGTAGCTATGAACAGTTAGCGCACTATCTGGAACTGAAATCGCGTCTTTTTGATCCCGACATAGAAGATGAAAGCCAGGCGCCGTTGTATGATCTAGCTCTTGCGAATGGGCAACTGATGGCGACTCTAAACCAGACAAAGGTGTCACTGCTGACCCGCCTGCGCGGCGACCGCGGACAGCGAGGAACACGTCGCACGCTACATTACTATTTTGTGGCGCAGGATATTCACGAACGCGCAAGCTCCTCGCATATTCAATATCAAACGCTGCGCGACCATTTCCGCCACAGCGACGTGATGTTCCGCTTCCAGCGCCTGATGTCGATGCAGGGGCAAGCGTGTTCGCAACTGTCTCGCTGTATTTTATTACGCACGCCTTATCAGCACGATCCGCACTTTGAGCGCGTCTTCACCCATATTGATGCTGCACTTGAGCGCATGCGCGCGAGTGGTGAGCCTGCCGATCTGCTCAACACGTTAGGATTTTTGCTGTCAAACCTGCGGGCCATTGATGCCCAGTTGGCTACCATTGAGTCCGAACAGGCTCAGGTACTTTCGCGCAATGAGTCTGAAAATCAGCTTGCCGATGACAGCCCGCATGGGTTCAGTGATATCTGGTTGCGTCTGAGCCGTAATTTCACGCCTGAATCCGCCCTGTTTCGTCATGCTGTTCGCATGTCGCTGGTGCTCTGCGTCGGCTATGCCATTATCCAGATAACCGGAATGAACCACGGGTACTGGATCCTGTTGACCAGTCTGTTTGTCTGCCAGCCAAACTACAACGCCACCCGACATCGTCTGGCACTAAGGATTATCGGCACATTAGTCGGGATCGCCATTGGGTTACCGATCCTGTGGTTTGTACCTTCTCTCGAAGGGCAATTGATACTTCTGGTGATTACCGGCGTGTTGTTTTTTGCCTTTCGTAACGTCCAGTACGCGCATGCCACCATGTTTATCACGCTGCTGGTGCTACTGTGCTTTAACCTGCTCGGTGAAGGTTTTGAAGTTGCACTTCCGCGCGTCATCGATACGTTGATCGGCTGTGCCATCGCCTGGGCTGCTGTCAGCTTTATCTGGCCAGACTGGCGTTTTCGGAATCTGCCGCGAGTGATTGAACGGGCCACTGACGCTAACTGTCGTTATCTTGATGCTATTCTCGAACAATATCATCAGGGGCGTGATAATCGTCTGGCATACCGTATCGCCCGCCGTGACGCGCACAATCGTGATGCGGAACTTGCTTCGGTGGTGTCGAACATGTCGAGTGAACCGGATGTCACGGCCCAAACACGCGAAACGGCGTTCCGCTTGCTGTGTCTTAACCATACGTTTACCAGCTATATTTCCGCCCTCGGCGCACATCGCGAGCAGTTAACCAATCCTGACGTCCTGGCATTGCTGGATGATGCCGTCTGCTATGTAGATGATGCGCTTCACCATCAACCTGCTGATGAGCAGCGCGTATACCAGGCACTGGAAGATCTGAAGCAGCGAATTCAGCATCTCGAGCCACGTCCGGACAGTAAAGAGCCGCTGGTCGTACAGCAAGTTGGGTTACTGATTGCCCTGCTCCCAGAGATTCGGCGATTACAGCAACAAATTGCTGTGCTGCCATCTAATACCCCGGTTCCGGCGTAAGAGAACTCACCCACTCCACCAGCTCCTGGCGACGCGTCGCCGGGAGCGCTGCTTCATGCACCCCGTCAACCGCTCCTTCAAGGGCATAGAGTATTTTTACCGTTAAGGCAGGGTTATTTTGCCGAAGTTTCAACCAGCACATCTGAGCTCCCAGCGATCGCAATGTCCCCTCATCCTTAATTCCTGCTTCATTTAGCAAGGTCTCGAGATGAAACGTCATATTCGGTAATTCCCGCAGGCGATGTTGTGCAAAGCGACTCTGTTTTTCCTTAACGGCTGCATCGAGTGAAAATTGTGATAGCGACACTAACTGCTGCTGGTTCTGCCACAGGGTATCGTTCACCTGGTAATAATTGAGTACAACCGGACGCCCGCGCTTGATAAATGTTAGCCAGACAGGAGAATTTTTTACACAGTACTGGGCGCTCTGCTCACAGGCGCGAAGATATAACTCACCGCTGGCAACCATGGCAAAGACCGTATCACCAACCGTCAGACTATAGCTGCCAAACAGTGAGCGGTAGTGAATTGTTCCCAGAGAAGCCAGATATTCTTGTGATTTATAGATTCTTGCATAAGACTTTTCTTTCATAAAAATCCTTTTAAATCATAACGTAAGCAAATAATTTGCAGTAGCAGATCCGTTAATGACGAAAATAGGCAACTTATGCGTATGGGGCAAGATGAATTTTATTTTTCCCGTGATGATGACTAAAAATTGCGAACCTGTTTCCGAAAATAAGGTTGATCTTTATTGATGGCGGGGTTACTGTATATCCATACAGTAACTCACAGGGCTGGATTGATTATGTACACTTCAGGTTATGCAAATCGTTCTTCGTCGTTCTCTTCCGCATCGAGCAGCATTGCGCGCGTTTCAGCAGAGAACGCTACCGCTGGGCTTATCAGTGAAGTGGTCTATCGCGAGGACCAGCCCATGATGACGCAGCTCCTGCTGCTTCCCCTGCTGCAACAGTTAGGGCAACAATCACGCTGGCAGCTGTGGCTGACGCCTCAGCAAAAATTAAGCCGTGAGTGGGTGCAGTCGGCCGGGCTTCCATTGACCAAAGTCATGCAAATCAGCCAGCTCTCCCCCTGCAATACGCTGGAATCGATGGTTCGTGCGCTGCGCACGGGTAACTACAGCGTCGTCATCGGCTGGTTGACGGAAGAATTAACCGAAGATGAACATGCCGAGCTGGTAAAAGCGGCAGATGAAGGTAATGCGATGGGATTTATCATGCGTCCTGTTCGCGCTCAGACACTTGCGGGGAGACAGCATTCCGGGCTAAAAATTCACTCGAATTTGTATCATTGAGTAAAATTAGGAATTATCCTGGAATTTTTTTTCATGTTTTAATTTGCCATTGAGCTGTAACGCGTTTTCCGGCTGAAGGCCTGTCTGAAGCGGTTTTCAGGAAATCCTCAGTACATTTATTCATCTATAAATGTTAAATAATGTGTACACAAGCCTTTTTTTTTCATATGCCTGACGGACTTCACACTTGTAAGTTTTCAACTACGTTGTAGACTTTACATCGCCAGGGGTGCTCGGCATAAGCCGCAGATATCGGTAGAGTAACTATTGAACTGGTCCCCGGGTGAAGGATTTAACCGTGTTATCTCTCTTCGGAGATATTCATGGCGAATTTTGGATGATAACGAGGCGCAAAAAATGAAAAAGACAGCTATCGCAATTGCAGTGGCACTGGCTGGTTTCGCTACCGTGGCGCAGGCCGCTCCGAAAGATAACACCTGGTACACTGGTGCTAAACTGGGCTGGTCTCAGTACCATGATATTGGTAACAACCAGATCAACAACGCTGGTCCTACCCACGAAAGCCAACTGGGTGCTGGTGCGTTCGGTGGTTATCAGGTTAACCCGTACGTTGGTTTCGAAATGGGTTACGACTGGTTAGGTCGTATGCCGTACAAAGGCGCCACCGATGCTACCCACAATAATGGCGCTTTCAAAGCTCAGGGCGTTCAGCTGACCGCTAAACTGGGTTACCCAATCACTGACGATCTGGACGTTTATACCCGTCTGGGTGGTATGGTTTGGCGTGCAGACGCTAAAAACAACCAAGGCTTCAAAGACCACGACACTGGTGTTTCCCCAGTATTCGCAGGTGGCGTAGAGTATGCAATTACTCCTGAAATCGCTACCCGTCTGGAATACCAGTGGACCAACAACATCGGTGACGCGAACACCGTTGGCGGTCGTCCGGATAACGGTCTGTTGAGCGTTGGTGTTTCCTACCGTTTCGGTCAGCAGGAAGAAGCAGCTCCAGTAGTTGTTGCTCCGGCTCCGGCTCCAGAAGTACAGACCAAACACTTCACTCTGAAGTCTGACGTTCTGTTCAACTTCAACAAAGCAACTCTGAAACCAGAAGGCCAGCAGGCTCTGGATCAGATGTACAGCCAGCTGAGCAACCTGGATCCGAAAGACGGTTCCGTAGTGGTTCTGGGCTTCACTGACCGCATCGGTTCTGACGCTTACAACCAGGGTCTGTCCGAGAAACGTGCTCAGTCCGTTGTTGATTACCTGATCTCTAAAGGTATTCCTTCTGACAAAATCTCTGCACGTGGCATGGGCGAATCCAACCCGGTTACTGGCAACACCTGTGACAACGTGAAAGCTCGCGCTGCACTGATCGACTGCCTGGCTCCGGATCGTCGTGTTGAGATCGAAGTTAAAGGTATCAAAGACGTTGTAACTCAGCCTCAGGCTTAAGTTATCGTCTTATAAAAAAACCCCGCTTTGCGGGGTTTTTTTTCACTTTTTATCAATCAAAGCACGCCTGTACACAACACATTTAGCCATTCTGTGGTTATTCTTTTCCCAGCAGCGCCTGTAAATCCTGCTTCAATGTCGACATTTTATTCGCGTACTTCTCTTTATGCTCTGCGTCTTCAATCAGTTGTACAATAGTTTCAGAAAGCGTTTTGCCGCGCCGCTGCGCAAGCCCCGCTAAGCGCTGCCAGACCATAAATTCCAGATCGATAGATTTCTTTCGCGTATGCTGATGCTCCGCGTTAAAGTGCCGCTTACGCCTCGCCCGTATGGTTTGTTTCATACGATTTAGCAGCGCAGAGTTCATGTGTTCTTCAATCCAGGTATTGACCCGAACCGGTTCATTTTCGAGGGTTAGCAACAAATCAACGGCTTCTTCGGCAGCGCTGGCCTCTACGTAACGGGTGATTAATTCCCCCTCACGATGCTTCTTCACCAGATACTTCCATTTCCAGCCGCTTTCAAGGTTTTCAAGTTGTTGATATTTCATTGCGATCTCAATGTTACCGTGTAACTCTTATCAGAATATCAGCTTTTTCGGCATCTGAAGAAAAGAATATCCAGCCTGTGAACTGTCGCGCGTCATCGCATTCGTTTCACAGCGCTTTCCACGTGTGCAGTGATGATGGTTACGGTATAATCTCGTTTTTTACAACAGACTAAAAAACATCAACTTTGACCATTACGAAACTTGCATGGCGTGATCTGGTTCCTGACACCGATAGTTATCAGGAAGTATTTGCACAGCCGCACGTCACTGACGACACCGATACCTTACTTAGTGATACTCAGCCACGTTTACAATTTGCGCTGGAGCAGCTTCTTCAGCACTGGACGACGTCTTCGTTCATGCTGGTAAAAGCGCCGGAAGAGCTTGAGTACATCAACCTTATTGCAGAGGCCGCGCGGCCTCTGCACTCTGATGCCGGAAGTCTCACCGGAGGTCATTATGATATCTCCGGTCACACTATCCGCTATCGTACAGCTGAGAGAGCAGAAGACAATTTTGCGACATTAACCCAGGTAGTCTGCGCTGACTGGGTTGAAGCCGAACAACTGTTTGGCTGTCTGCGTCAGTTCAATGGCGAAATTACCCTACAACCAGGCCTTGTGCATCAGGCCAACGGTGGTGTGCTGGTTATTTCGTTGCGCACGCTACTGGCCCAACCGCTGCTGTGGATGCGCCTGAAAGCCATTGTCAGCCACGAGCGTTTTGACTGGGTAGCTTTTGATGAGTCTCGCCCGCTGCCCGTCTCCGTTCCACCTATGCCGCTTAAACTCAAAGTGGTATTAGTCGGTGAACGTGAATCACTGGCAGACTTCCAGGACATGGAGCCGGAGCTGGCTGAGCAGGCTATTTATAGCGAGTTTGAAGATAATCTGCAGATAGTGGATGCCGAAACCATGACGCAGTGGTGTCAGTGGGTAACACATACCGCTACGCGCAACAATTTGCCCTACCCGGCCCCTGATGCATGGCAAGTGCTGATCCGTGAAGCCGTTCGTTATACCGGCGAACAGGATACATTGCCGCTTAACCCGCTGTGGATCACCCGGCAGTTCAAAGAAGTGGCCCCGTTATGCGAGGGCGAAACCTGCAACGCTGAGCAGTTCAGTCTGATGCTGACCCAGCGTGAATGGCGGGAAGGTTTCCTCGCCGAACGAATGCAGGATGAGATCCTGCAGGAACAGATCCTGATCGAGACGGAAGGCGAGCGTATTGGCCAAATCAACGCCCTGTCGGTGATTGAATTTCCTGGCCACCCCCGCGCGTTTGGTGAGCCTTCTCGTATCAGCTGTGTGGTTCATATTGGCGACGGCGAATTTACGGATATTGAGCGCAAAGCCGAGCTTGGCGGAAATATTCATGCGAAGGGTATGATGATTATGCAGGCGTTCCTGATGTCGGAACTCCAGCTTGAACAGCAAATCCCCTTCTCTGCCTCGCTGACCTTTGAGCAATCCTATAGCGAAGTGGACGGCGACAGCGCGTCCATGGCAGAACTTTGCGCATTGATTAGCGCCCTCGCCGACGTTCCTGTTAATCAAAGCATCGCCATTACCGGTTCTGTCGATCAGTTTGGTCGGGCACAACCTGTTGGTGGTCTGAACGAGAAAATTGAAGGCTTCTTCGCCATCTGTCAGCAGCGTGAGCTGACAGGCACACAGGGCGTTATCATTCCTTCAGCGAATGTCAGACACCTGAGCCTGCAGCCTGCTCTGCTACAAGCCGTAGAAGAAGAAAAATTCACTATCTGGGCGGTGGACGACGTGATCGATGCGCTGCCACTGTTATTAAATCTGGTGTGGGATGGTGAAGGCCAGACAACGCTGATGCAAACTATCCAGGAGCGTATTGCTACGGCAACGCAGCAGGAAGGTCGTCACCGTTTTCCCTGGCCGCTACGTTGGCTGAACTGGATTATTCCGAACTGATCGGACTTGTTCAGCGTACACGTGTTAGCTATCCTGCGTGCTTCAATAAAATAAGGCTTACAGAGAACATGGTAGATAAACGCGAATCCTATACAAAAGAAGACCTTCTTGCCTCTGGTCGCGGTGAGCTGTTTGGCGCAAAAGGGCCACAACTGCCTGCACCAAGCATGCTGATGATGGACCGTGTCATCAAGATGACCGAAACCGGCGGCAACTTTGACAAAGGTTATGTTGAAGCTGAACTGGATATCAACCCGGACCTGTGGTTCTTCGGATGCCACTTTATCGGCGATCCGGTGATGCCGGGCTGCCTGGGTCTGGATGCCATGTGGCAGCTGGTTGGATTCTATCTCGGCTGGCTGGGCGGCGAAGGTAAAGGCCGCGCGCTGGGCGTAGGCGAAGTTAAATTCACCGGCCAGGTTCTGCCGACTGCGAAGAAAGTGACTTACCGCATTCACTTCAAACGCATCGTTAATCGTCGCCTGATCATGGGCCTGGCTGATGGTGAAGTGCTGGTTGATGGTCGTCTGATCTATACCGCAAACGATCTGAAAGTGGGTCTGTTCCAGGACACTTCCGCGTTCTAATCCAGGTCAGCGTAGCCGCCAGACATTAACGTTTATTCGTCTTGTCTGGTGGGCAAAAAGGCGAAACCTCCGCTCTGCGGAGGTTTCTTTTATCTAAAGAGACAGAATCAGGCCATTAAAACCCTATCCCCCATGGCTTCTCGCCAGCCTCCCAGCCAGTATGACCTCTGATTCAGCGTCTGATAGGGACACATTTCTTTTGATCGTCCGGCAATGCCGGCCTGATATCCACGTTGATGTGCCCGTTCCAGGCGATCTCGTTTTTGTCTCTTCATGCCTCGTTTCCCTCATCTTTTGGGTCTGGTGGAAAAGAAAACAGTGATTACTAAGTGTGCAATCACACTAAAACGAATACCCCTAAACATCAGGCTCGTCAATGCGCAAAATTCACGCCAGTGTCATATTTGTGAGCTACCCGCAAAATCATTTGTACAAAAATAGTCTGTCAGAACAGCTATCTCCACGGCTAAAAAATAAAAAAAACCGCCCCGGGCAATGAACCAGGGGCGGCATAATTTACAATTATTTAAGCTTAAGGGATGCGTTTCAGCTCTTGAGCCATTGCCGTCGCTTCCTGGCTCCAGGCGTTGGCCAGAACCTTCACCATCTCATCGTAGCCGTCTTTAGTCTGTACAGCTTCGATGTGGAATGGACGCTTGATCAACTGCCCCTGGTGATTCAGCAGCCATTCACCGCTCACGATGACCTTACCATCGTACCGACCGTGGAAGCCGGTCACGGTGACGTTCAACGTGTCCTGAGTGCTTCCCAGCGGCTGCGAAGCGACAACCCAGCCAGGCAACTGCATACTGAGGTTCGTAACCAGGGTATTGCGCAATTGCTGATCTAATGGGCTGGCCCAGAGATTATTATTCGCTATCACATATTGCACATCGCTGGTCTGGTAAACCACCCCATTACCCGCCAGATAGTCCGGGACCGCAATCTGTTCAACCCACAGCAGACGGTTACCCTGGTTAGCTGAGCTCTGTACGCCCCCTTGCGCGATAGGGAGCTGGTAATAGCTTTTATTTTCTCCGCTGGAGCTGCATGACGTCAGCCAGACCACCATCATCGCCACTAGCCACTTTTTCATTGTTTCGCCCTCTTCGGCTCTGGATCTTTTTTGTCCTTCGCTTCAAATACCAGCGCATTGCTCTTATCGTTCAACGTTTTCAGTACCGGTTGCAGTTCTCGCAGTACCTGATCAAGACGCTGCATATCCGCCACCATCTTGTTGTAGGCGGCGGACCCCGGCTGGAAGCCCTGCATACTACGGTTCAGTTCGCGCAGCGTGTTCTGCATATCCGCCGGAAGATCCTGCATCGACTGACTGGACGTGATCTTATTCATGTTGTCCAGCGTGGTTTGCAGATGCTTCATCGTACGCTGGCTTTCCGACAACGTATTGGTCGCCTGCTCAATCATCGGGTTCAACGGCAGATTGTTAATCTTATCCAGCGCTTCCATCAGTCGCTGCTGGATCTGCGCCAGACCACCGCTCACGGTCGGAATAATTTGATAACCGTTAAATTCGCGCACACCGGTAATCGGCGGTTCTTTCGGGTAGAAGTCGAGATCGACATACAGAGCGCCAGTCACCAGGTTCCCGGTTTTCAGCGATGCCCGTAAGCCGCGTTTAAGCAATTCTGCCAGATGAGCGCCAACATCAGTATCTTCTCCCAGCTGTGCCTTCAGACGTTCTGGCTCGATACGTACCAGCACCGGAATGCGATAATCATTGTTAAAGACCTGACGCATATTCGGTGAGAAGAAAGGTACTTTGCTTACCGTACCCAAACGGATGCCACGGAATTCCAGTGGCGCGCCAGGCTGCAGGCCACGAATTGAATCTTTAAAGAACATCAGGTAATCAATATGATCGGTATACAGTGAATCCTGAATACTTTTTTGGTCGTCATAAAGATTAAACGCAGACTGTTGTGCGACCGGTTCGCCTTGTTCCAGCCCTTCTGGCACATCAAAACTTACGCCACCGCCAAACAGCGTGGAGAGAGATCCCATTTCCACGCGCATACCTGCCGAAGTAAGATCCACGGCGATCCCACTGTCCTTCCAGAAACGCACATTGCTGGTCACCAGACGATCGTTAGGCGCATTGATAAATAGCTGATAGCTAATCGTACGCTTTTGCGCATCAAATGTGCTGGTTTCAACCGAACCTACACGATAACCACGGAACAGTACCGGGTCGCCCGGGCTCAACTGACCGGCTTTTTTGCTGTCCAGAATCACACGGATCCCTTTCGCATCTGGCGGTGCCAGCGGCGGTGAATCCAGCAGTTGGTAATTTTCCAGCTTGCTGCCTTTATTGCCTGGCTGCAGTTCAATATAAGCCCCGGACAATAGCGTGCCGAGCCCACTGATACCTTCACGTCCAACCTGCGGCTTCACCACCCAAAAGACAGAATCTTTATGCAGCAGCTTTTCCATTCCGGAGTTAAGACGAGCTTTAATTTCCACATGGGTCAAATCATCAGTCAGGGTTGCGCTCTCGACGATGCCGACATCCACGCTGCGGCTCTTAATCGTCGTTTTGCCCCCTTCAATACCTTCAGCATTGGTGGTAATCAGCGTGACTTGTGGCCCCTGATGACTGTAATGATAAAACAGGACCCATGCGCCAATGAGGGCAGTGACTATAGGGAATATCCACACGGGCGACCAGTTTTTTACCTTTTGCACTTTGGCTTCCCCACTTTTAGATTCCATGCTGTCAGGACTCCTCATGATCTGGTTCACGGTCCCACGACAGACGGGGATCAAATGTCATCGCAGAAAACATTGTCATAATGACGACTAAAGCAAACATCAAAGCACCCATTGCAGGATAAATGTTCATTAACCCTCCCATGCGCACCAGCGCAGAGAGTACGGCAATTACAAAAACGTCGATCATTGACCAGCGACCGACAAATTCTACAACCTCGTAAATTAAATGCATTCGTTCACTGTCGCGTTTGCCGTGCCCTTTGGCATCCCAACACAGCCAGGCAATGGCGATCATTTTCAACGTCGGCACCATAATACTGGCGATAAAGATAATCGCAGCCACCGGGTAAGAGCCTTCGCTCCAGATTAAAACCACGCCCTCGAGTATCGTTGAAGGCAGCTTTGACCCGAGCAGATCGGTGATCATGATCGGCAGAATATTGGCAGGAAGATAAAGCATGATCGACGTAAACAGTAATGCCAATGTCCATTGCAGACTGTTTTTACGCCGCACATAACCTTTCGTCTGACAGCGTGGGCATACCAGCTCGTCTGCCGGAAGAATAGCGGTGCAGCAGGAACAGGAACGCAATCCTTGTCGGATGCCGGGCACACCAGGCTTTAATTCCTGCTTAATGGCTGGCATAGGGGCAATATCATCCCACAGCCAACGGCGATCCACACACTGGAAAGCCCGCAACTGGAGCATACAAAACATGCACCACGGGATGAAGCTGCTGCCCACGCCGATATCGCCGTAGGCCATCAGCTTAACAAAGCTCACCAGCACGCCCGCGAGGAAAATTTCTGCCATTCCCCAGCTTTTTAACTGAAACAAAATACGCGCCAGCCATGTTTTAAGCCGCTCAGGCATATGAACCCGATTCACCAACAGCAAAATGGTCAACAAGCAAAAAGCGGGAACCAACTGAACGAATAAGATAAAGAAGGTACCGAGGCTGGCGTAATCTTCCGAAAAGAGAACGCTGGGGATTTGCAGCAGCGTCACTTCGCTGCTCACCCCCGCAACATTCATATTCACAAAGGGAAAGAGGTTTGACAAAAGCAGCATAAATAATGCTGCTAACACATAGGCGGTAGGACGCTGCCGTGGCGCGTCCCACTCAACCGTTAACGTAGTGCCACATCGTGGACATGCCGCTTTCTGACCATGCTCAAGGCGAGGTAACGCCACCAGCATGTCACACTGCGAGCACAGAATATGCTTCGCGGCATGGTGATGTTCGCACATATGTGCTCCTTTAAATTATGCGCCGTTCTTCAAAGACTCAAGATACTCCCAGCGCTCAAAGGCTTGCTCAAGTTCTTGTTCAGCTTCGTTCAGATTAGCTAATACCTGTTGCGTTTGCTCATGCGGCTGACTGAAAAAAGCGGCGTCAGCTACCTGAGCTTGTAATGCTTCCAGTTTAGCTTCCAGTTCTTCAAGCAGCGCGGGGAGCAGCTCCAGTTCGCGCTGCAGTTTATAGCTTAGTTTGCTCGTGCTGCGTTTGACAATTTCTGCTTTAGGAGCAACGGTTTCCTCTGTTTTTTTCGCAACTGGCTGTTTAAACGCCACATACTGCGATTGCTGGCTGCGGGCATCATGATAACCGCCGACATAACGACCAATTTTACCGCCGCCTTCGAAGATCCAGCATTCGGTTACGGTATTATCCACAAACTGACGGTCGTGGCTCACCAGCAGCACGGTGCCCTGGTAGCTATCAATCAGCTCTTCAAGCAGTTCCAGCGTTTCGACGTCCAGATCGTTCGTTGGTTCATCGAGAATCAAAAGATTACTGGGTTTGAGAAAAAGACGCGCCAGCAGTAGGCGATTGCGTTCCCCACCAGAGAGCGCACGTACTGGCGTCATCGCCCGTTTCGGATGGAACAGGAAATCCTGGAGGTAGCCCAGCACATGGCGAGGTTTACCGTTAACCAGCACCTCTTGCTTACCCTCAGCAAGGTTGTCCATCACGGTTTTATCCGGATCCAGTTCGGCGCGGTGCTGATCGAAATACGCCACTTCCAGCTTCGTGCCGACGTGAATGCGTCCGCTGTCAGCCTGAAGCTGACCTAACATCAGCTTCAGCAGCGTTGTTTTACCGCAGCCGTTAGGTCCAATTAGCGCAATCTTGTCGCTACGTTGCACCTGCGCGGAGAAATCTTTTACCAGTTGCTTTCCATCAACCTGGTAATCAACATTCTCCATTTCGAAGACAATCTTGCCAGAGCGGCTCGCCTCTTCGACCTGCATCTTCGCCGTGCCCATCACTTCGCGACGTTCGCCACGCTCGCGACGCATGGCTTTCAGCGCCCGCACGCGGCCTTCATTACGGGTACGACGCGCTTTGATGCCCTGACGGATCCACACTTCTTCCTGCGCCAGCTTGCGATCAAATTCCGCGTTTTGGAGATCTTCCACCCGCAGCGCTTCTTCTTTATCCAGCAGATACTGATCGTAGTTCCCCGGATAGGTCACCAGCTTGCCGCGGTCGAGATCGACAATACGCGTCGCCATATTGCGAATAAATGAACGGTCGTGGGAAATGAAAATAATTGTCCCATTGAAGGATTTCAGGAACCCTTCCAGCCAGTCGATAGTTTCAATATCCAGGTGGTTAGTTGGTTCATCCAGCAGCAGTACGCGCGGGTTGCTCACTAACGCGCGGCCCAGCGCCGCCTTACGCAGCCAGCCGCCCGAAAGCGAAGAAAGCGCGGCGTTAGGATCCAGTCCCAGTTGTGCCAGCACTTCATTAATGCGGCTTTCGAGCTGCCACAGATTATGGTGATCGAGCATTTCCTGAACCCGCGCCATTTCATTCAGGTTTCTGTCGCTGGGATTGGTCATCACCAGGCGCGAAATATCGTGATAACGCTTCAGATATTCAGCCTGTTCCTCAATACCTTCGGCAACGAAGTCATAGACGCTGCCCTCAACATTACGCGGCGGATCCTGCTGCAGACGCGCCACAACCAGGTCCTGCTCATAAATAATACGCCCGTCGTCAAGACCCTGTTCACGGTTGAGGATCTTCATCAGCGTCGACTTACCTGCGCCATTACGGCCAACCAGACAGACGCGTTCGTTATCTTCGATATGCAGTTCTGCATTATCAAGAAGCGGCGCATCGCTGAACGACAGCCATGCACCATGCATACTGATCAATGACATTTATTTATCCTTTCAGGCTGCGGTAATCAGCCAGCAATTGTGGATCTGGCGGTTACGGGCAAAATCCTGGGAAAGCGTTTTTTGGGTGATTTCTTGTGCTTTTAATCCCAGTTCAGCCAGACCGTCGAGATCCATACGGAACCCACGCTTGTTGTTGGAGAACATGATCGTGCCGTCTTTACGCAGCAGACGTTTCAGATCTTTCATCAGCGCCAGATGATCGCGCTGTACATCAAACGAGTCTTCCATACGTTTTGAGTTAGAGAACGTCGGCGGATCGATGAAAATCAGATCAAACTGTTCATTGGCATCGCGCAGCCAGCCCAGGCAATCGGCCTGAATTAAACGGTGAGCGCGACCACTCAGGCCGTTCAGGCGCAGGTTACGCTCAGCCCACTCCAGGTAGGTACGCGACATATCAACCGTCGTGGTGCTACGTGCACCGCCCAGCCCGGCATGAACGCTGGCACTGCCGGTGTAGGAAAACAGGTTAAGGAAATCCTTACCTTTACTCATCTGGCCCAGCATGCGGCGCGCAATACGGTGATCGAGGAACAAACCGGTATCAAGATAGTCTGTCAGGTTGACCCACAGGCGGGCGTTGTACTCACTTACCTCAATGAATTCACCCTTCTCATTCATCTTCTGATACTGGTTCTTCCCTTTCTGCCGCTCACGGGTTTTCAGCACCAGTTTATTTGGCGCGATTTCCAGGACCGACAACGTTGCGGCAATGATATCGAACAGGCGTTGACGTGCTTTTTGCGCATCGACCGTCTTCGGCGGAGCGTATTCCTGAACCACGACCCACTCACCGTAACGGTCCACTGCAACGTTGTATTCCGGCAGGTCAGCATCATACAGGCGATAGCATTCAATTCCTTCCTGACGCGCCCATTTTTCCAGCTTCTTGATATTCTTGCGCAGGCGGTTGGCATAATCTTCCGCGACCGTGGCTGGCTTGCTGTCCGCAGTGGTCTCTGCAACGTGATAGTTTTTCTGTACGCAATCCAGCGGACCGTTTTTCGCTTTGAACTGCTTGTCAGCACGTAATTGCAGGCTGCTGAGCAAATCCGGAGAGGCGCTGAACAGCGACAAGTTCCAGCCGCCAAACTGGTTTTTCATCGTACGGCCCAGCAAGCTATGCAGGGCAATCAGCGCCGGTTCGCTATCCAGACGTTCGCCGTAGGGTGGGTTACTGATCACCGTACCATACGGTCCCTTCGGCAGTGGATTGCTCAGTTTGGCGACATCTTTAACGTCAAATGTCATCAGATCGGCAATACCTGCGCGGCGGGCGTTACTACGCGCTTTTTCAATCACGCGCGCATCGCTGTCGGAGCCATAGAAGTGCGAAGTATAGTCAGCTAGTCCCTTACGCGCACGCACCTGAGCTTCGGCTTTAACCTCTTGCCAGACGGCTTCATCGTGCTGTGCCCAACCGCTAAAGCCCCAGTACCCGCGGTGCAGGCCCGGCGCGCGATCGGTTGCCCACATCGCCGCTTCAATCAGCAGCGTGCCGGAGCCGCACATCGGATCGAGTAACGGTGTGCCCGGCTGCCAGCCAGAACGCATAACAATAGCGGCGGCCAGCGTCTCTTTAATCGGCGCCTGACCCGCGCGATCGCGATAACCGCGCTGATGCAAACCGTCACCGCTCAGATCGAGTGCAATGCTGGCGGTATCTTTGTTCAACCAGACGTTGATTCGCAGATCCGGAGATTCACGATCCACATTTGGACGCGGCAGATTTTTGCGGGTAAAAGCATCGACAATCGCATCCTTGACCTTCAACGCACCGTACTGGCTGTTACGAATGGTCTCGTTCAGGCCGCTAAAATGGACGGCAAACGTAGCACCAGGATTAAATATCTCTGTCCAGTCGATTGCCTGAACGCCGAGGTACAGATCAAGATCGCTGTAGACCTTGCACTCTCCCATCGGCAGGATAATGCGCGAGGCCAGGCGGCTCCACATCAGGCTCTGGTAAACAAGCCGCGTGTCGCCCTTAAAATGGACCCCACCCTGAACGACCTGACACTCCAGCGCGCCGAGGTTTTCCAGTTCAGTTTTTAACAGCTCTTCCAGCCCGCGGGCCGTACTGGCAAACAGAGAATTCATAATGTCACTTTTACTCCTAGAAAATTGCTGCGCATTATAGCTAATATGGGCTGTATGTCATAAAGTTGAAGGCTTATTTTCGTTCAAGGGGCTGTGCAGTGGTAACGTTGACCCGACTTTTTATTCATCCGGTTAAATCAATGCGTGGAATTGGACTCACGCACGCCCTGGCAGACGTGAGCGGTCTCGCCCTGGATCGTATATTTATGATTACCGAACCCGACGGGACGTTCATTACCGCCCGACAGTTCCCGCAAATGGTCCGCTTTACCCCTTCCCCTTTCCACGATGGACTTCATCTCACGGCTCCAGACGGCAGCAGTGCGCTCGTGCGATTCGCAGACTTCGCCACCCAGGATGCGCCGACTGAAGTGTGGGGAAACCATTTTACCGCGCGTATTGCGCCAGCGGCTATCAACCTGTGGCTGAGCGGCTTTTTCTCCCGTGACGTGCAGTTGCGCTGGGTGGGTCCGCAACTGACACGCCGGGTGAAGCGCCACGCTGATGTTCCTTTGTCCTTCGCCGATGGTTATCCCTACCTGCTGGCCAACGAAGCATCTCTGCGCGATGTGCAACAGCGCTGTCCGGCAAGCGTCAAAATGGAACAGTTTCGCCCCAATCTGGTGGTTTCGGGGGCTGACGCATGGGCAGAAGACACGTGGAAAGTGATTCGCATTGGCGACGTCATTTTTGATGTGGCAAAACCCTGTAGCCGCTGCATTTTCACTACCGTTAGCCCAGAAAAAGGCCAGAAACATCCGTCTGGCGAGCCGCTCGCCACGCTGCAAACCTTCCGGACAGCGGTGGATAACGGCGACGTCGATTTCGGCCAGAATCTTATCGCACGCAACAGCGGCGTTATTCGCGTCGGCGATGAGGTAGAGATTTTGGCAACCGGTCCCGCCAGAGCTTACGGTGCGGCGGAGCCAGACGATACCGCACTGGAACAACAGCCCGATGCCACGGTACTTATTGACTGGCAGGGCCAGACCTTTCGCGGAAATAATCAGCAGGTATTGCTTGAACAGCTGGAAAACCAGGGTATCCGGGTGCCCTATTCATGCCGGGCAGGAATTTGCGGATGCTGTCGAATTCGACTGTTGGAAGGCGAAGTTAGTCCGCTGAAAAAATCAGCGATTGGGGATGACGGGACGATTCTGTGCTGCAGTTGCGTTCCCAAAACGACAATCAGGCTGGAGAGTTAAACCGCCTGTTCAAGGCTGAAACTGTCGGCAATAACCTGCGGTTTCAGTCTGTCATTCATTATTTTAATCGCGTCGCCAAGCTGCATTGTGCGCCCGGCAATAACCACACCAGGTTGTGCAAGCAGACAAAGCGCGGCATTTTCACCCGGTTCAACCACTAACAGGTTTACCTGTTCATCCGTATCGCTTAAATCCACACAAGCAGCATCCCCCACGACTGGCGACCAGTTAATACCGTGTGCGACAAAGTGCCAGCTTTTTGGCATTTGCGGTTTAAGGTAACGAATCGCCACCAGCGCATTAAGCACCAGTTCCGCCTTTTGCTCTTTGGCTAAATCCAGGTAGCGACATTTTTCTTTAAAGGAAAAATAAAGCGCGGCGTCATCAACACAAAAACCCGACGGAGAAAATGCATCCGGAGTGAGCATTTTACGAGCAAAACGCGAACGGAATAACATGCCATTGGCTAAATCGAGCATCATACGATCGTGCTCTTCATCATAATACCAGCGCCAGTTATCGTCGGGTTTAATTCGCATCAGTTTCTCTCCTTTCCTTAATCATCACCATTACGACAGTATCCTTTTGCCGCTTCGTTTATTGCCTTAATAATAAAAGCTCAGAATGTTTAAATAAGCAACAGTAAAGGAATATAAAACAACCAGGGCCAGAAATAAAGCCCTGGATTGTGATTAAGGTAGCATTCAGATATTGGTGACGATTTCTTTAATCAACGGTGGGCCTTTAAAAATAAAGCCCGAATAAATCTGTACCAAAGAAGCACCGGCAGCTATTTTCTCACGCGCGGCGATTACTGAGTCGATACCACCAACCCCAATAATCGGCAGCTGACCTTTTAATTCCTGAGACAACTGGCGAATAATTTCTGTACTTTTTAATTGTAACGGTCGACCGCTCAGGCCACCCATTTGATCGCAATTTTTCATTCCCTGAACGAGAGAACGATCGAGAGTGGTGTTAGTCGCAATTACGCCATCAATATTATGACGAACTAAACTGTCAGCAACCTGGATCAGTTCTTCCACAGAAAGATCCGGTGCGATCTTAACCGCCACTGGAACATATTTATGGTGGATCTCTTGCAGATCATTTTGCTTATTTTTAATTGCCGTCAGAAGATCATCCAGCGCCTCACCATATTGCAGCGTACGTAATCCCGGCGTATTCGGTGAAGAGATATTAATCGCGATATAACCAGCATAAGCATAGACTTTTTCCATACAAATCAGATAGTCATCTTTGCCGTTCTCTACCGGAGTATCTTTATTCTTACCAATATTAATCCCCAGAATACCGTCAAAATGCGATTTTTTGACGTTCTCAACCAGGTTATCAACCCCCAGGTTATTAAACCCCATGCGGTTGATCAAACCTTCTGCATCGACCAGACGAAACAGACGTGGTTTATCATTACCCGGCTGAGGACGCGGCGTCACGGTACCAATCTCAATGGAACCAAATCCCATCGCGCCGAGCGCATCAATGCACTCCCCGTCTTTATCCAGTCCGGCAGCAAGCCCGAGTGGATTTTTAAACGTCAGCCCCATACAGGTAACCGGTTTTGCGGGTACTTTCTGGCGGACAAGCGCTTCGAGCGGCGTGCCGGTAATGCGACGTAATTGCTGGAATGTCAATTCATGAGCGCGCTCTGGATCGAGCTGGAAAAGGGCTTTACGAACGAAGGGGTAGTACATGAACTCTCCTGGATTCCCGGTGTGCAAACCGGGGGCGTATTATGTGCGATCGCGAGCAAAAAGGGAATTGACCTGCGGCAATAAATAGCAATCGTTTTCCTGCTTCCTCCTTTTTATTCATTTTTCAACTTTTCTATCCCGTATAAATCATTTCGATAAACAAAGTCTCTCTGCCAGACTGCACAAATTGTTATCAATGTTAATAAAAAGCAAACAATTGGTTATAAGGGGAGAATAACATTATGCGCGTCATTACTCTGGCGGGAAGCCCACGCTTTCCCTCTCGCTCCAGCGCGTTGCTGGAATATGCCCGAGAAAAATTGAACGGCCAGGATGTCGAAGTCTTTCACTGGAACCTGCACAACTTTGCCCCGGAAGACCTGATCTATGCCCGTTTTGACAGTCCGGCGCTGAAGACATTTATCGAACAACTACAGGATGCAGACGGGCTGATTGTCGCAACGCCGGTCTACAAAGCCGCTTACTCTGGCGCACTGAAAACGCTGCTCGATCTACTCCCCGAGCGGGCGCTGGAAGGAAAAGTGGTTTTGCCGCTGGCGACCGGCGGCAGCGTGGCGCATTTACTGGCCGTCGATTACGCGCTGAAACCGGTGCTGAGCGCGTTAAAGGCTCAGGAGATCCTGCACGGCGTGTTTGCCGATGATTCGCAGGTCATCGATTATCAGCATAAACCGCAGTTTACGCCCAACTTGCAGCTGCGCCTGGACAGTGCGCTCGACACTTTCTGGCTGGCGTTGCATCGTCGCGATGTCCAGCTCCCGCAACTGAACGCCCTGCGAGGTGCCGCCCATGCTTAATCTGCTCAAGCGTCACACCTCATGGCTGGCATTTACCGGGCTGCTGTCACTGTCATCCTTGGTGCATGCCGCAGAATCGGCTCCGGATGCCCTGCGCATTGGCTACCAGAAAGGAAGCGTCAGCATGGTGCTGGCAAAAAGTCATCAGCTACTGGAGAAACGTTACCCACAGACCAAAATCTCGTGGATTGAGTTCCCGGCTGGACCGCAAATGCTGGAAGCACTCAATATCGGCAGTATCGATCTCGGCAGTACCGGTGACATTCCGCCAATTTTCGCCCAGGCCGCCGGAGCCGATCTGGTTTATGTGGGCGTCGAACCCCCCAAACCGAAAGCCGAAGTGATTCTGGTGCCGAAAAATAGCCCGATCCAGAGCGTTGCGCAGCTCAAAGGGCATAAAGTCGCCTTCCAGAAAGGTTCCAGCGCCCACAATTTACTGCTCCGGGCGCTGCAACAGGCAGGGTTGAAATTTACCGATATTCAACCGACTTATCTGACCCCCGCCGATGCGCGAGCGGCCTTCCAGCAAGGAAACGTCGATGCGTGGGCTATCTGGGATCCCTACTATTCGGCCGCATTACTGCAAGGTGATGTGCGCGTGCTGAAAGACGGCTCAGACCTCAAGCAGACCGGTTCGTTTTATCTCGCTGCACGTCCTTATGCCGAAAAAAATAGCGCTTTTGTTCTTGGCGTACTGGATACCTTTAGCCAGGCGGATGCGTTAACTCTCAGCCAACGCCAGCAAAGTATTACTCTGCTGGCTAAAACCATGGGTCTGCCCGAGCCGGTAATTGCGTCTTATCTGGATCACCGTCCG
This sequence comes from Citrobacter sp. XY323, assembly GCF_025106035.1. Lineage (NCBI taxonomy): Bacteria > Pseudomonadati > Pseudomonadota > Gammaproteobacteria > Enterobacterales > Enterobacteriaceae > Citrobacter > Citrobacter sp. XY323. Next base: position 61,218 of record NZ_JANYUK010000002.1, on the reverse strand, counting down.
CCAACCACCATTACGCCCGTCAGCGCCTCGGTTGCCGCCCTACAACAACAAACCGCGGATCTGTTTTATGACAACCGTCTGGTGCCGAAAAAAATCGATATTCGCCAGCGTATCTGGCAACCCACTCAGCAGGCAGGAGAAAAATTATGAGTCTGAACATGTTCTGGTTTTTACCCACCCACGGTGACGGTCATTATCTGGGGACGGAAGAAGGTTCGCGCCCGGTCGATCACGGTTATTTGCAACAAATTGCGCAAACAGCCGATCGTCTGGGATTTACTGGCGTTCTGATCCCAACCGGTCGCTCCTGTGAAGATGCCTGGCTGGTCGCCGCGTCGATGATCCCGGTCACCCAGCGATTAAAGTTTCTGGTCGCGCTACGTCCAAGCGTAACCTCGCCGACGGTCGCTGCCCGCCAGGCTGCGACGCTCGACAGACTCTCTAACGGCCGGGCGTTATTCAACCTGGTAACCGGCAGCGATCCACAAGAGCTGGCGGGTGACGGTGTGTTCCTTGATCACACCGAGCGCTATGAAGCCTCTGCTGAATTCACTCAGGTCTGGCGGCGTTTGCTGCAAGGTGAAACCGTGGATTTCAACGGCAAACACATTCATGTCCGCGGCGCGAAACTGTTTTTCCCTCCTGTACAACAACCCCGGCCACCGCTTTATTTCGGCGGTTCGTCTGATGTCGCACAAGATCTTGCTGCCGAGCAGGTTGATCTCTATCTGACCTGGGGCGAGCCGCCTGAACAGGTGAAAGAGAAGATTGAACAGGTGCGGGCCAAAGCGGCGGCGCTCGGGCGCAAGATCCGCTTTGGTATTCGTCTGCATGTGATCGTCCGGGAGACAACGCAAGAGGCGTGGCAGGCAGCGGATCGTCTGATAGCCCATCTGGATGACGACACCATTGCCAAAGCCCAGGCCGCCTTCTCAAGAACGGATTCGGTTGGTCAGCAGCGAATGGCTGCACTGCACAACGGTAAACGCGACAAACTGGAAATCAGCCCAAACCTGTGGGCAGGAGTAGGACTGGTGCGCGGTGGCGCGGGTACCGCGCTGGTCGGAGATGGTCCGACGGTCGCGGCGCGTATCAACGAGTATGCCGCACTGGGAATCGACAGTTTTGTGTTGTCCGGGTATCCACATCTGGAAGAGGCATACAAGGTTGGCGAGCTGCTGTTCACACATCTGGATGTCGCTATACCAGAAATTCCGCAGCCGCAGCGCCAGCATCAACAAGGCGAAGCGGTGGCAAACGAATTTATCCCACGCAAAATCGCGCAAAGCTAAGGAGCCTGCTGATGGCAACGCCGAAAAACAGGTGGTTACTGCGCCTCGCGCCCTGGTTTTTACCGGTTGGGTTGGTCGCGCTCTGGCAGCTCGCATCATCAATGGGCTGGTTGTCCACCCGCATCCTGCCCTCTCCGGAGGGCGTTGTCGAAGCCTTCTGGACGCTTTCCGCCAGCGGCGAGCTTTGGCAGCATCTGGCGATCAGCTCCTGGCGTGCGCTGGTAGGCTTCTCCATCGGCGGATCGATTGGCCTGACGCTGGGACTGATTAGCGGTCTTTCGCGGTGGGGAGAACGCCTGCTGGATACTTCGGTGCAGATGCTGCGTAACGTGCCGCATCTGGCGCTGATCCCACTGGTGATTTTGTGGTTCGGCATTGATGAATCCGCCAAGATCTTTCTCGTCGCGCTGGGCACGCTTTTTCCGATTTACATCAACACCTGGCATGGGATCCGCAATATCGATCGCGGTCTGGTAGAGATGGCTCGCAGCTATGGGTTGTCTGGTTTTTCACTATTTATTCATGTGATCCTCCCCGGTGCCCTGCCCTCGATTATGGTTGGCGTGCGTTTTGCTCTCGGGCTGATGTGGTTGACGCTTATTGTCGCGGAAACCATTTCAGCCAATGCCGGCATTGGTTACCTGGCAATGAACGCCCGCGAATTTCTGCAAACCGATGTGGTCGTGGTGGCCATTATTCTCTACGCCCTGCTCGGCAAACTTGCCGACGTCAGCGCCCAATGGCTGGAGCGAATCTGGCTGCGCTGGAACCCGGCTTACCATGTGAAGGAGGCTACCGTATGAATACCGCTCGTTTGAACCAAGGCACGCCGCTTTTACTGAGTGCCGTGACGAAACAATACGCCGCCAATACGGTGCTCAATCAGTTAGATTTGCACATTCAGGCCGGACAGTTTGTTGCCGTGGTTGGCCGCAGCGGAGGAGGAAAAAGCACGTTGCTGCGTCTGCTGGCTGGGCTGGAGTCTCCCACCTCAGGTGCATTACTTGCCGGAACCACCCCGCTGGCAGAAATTCAGGAGGATACGCGAATGATGTTTCAGGATGCGCGTCTGCTGCCCTGGAAGACGGTTATCGATAATGTGGGTCTGGGTCTGAAAGGTCACTGGCGCGATGCGGCCCGGGACGCGCTGGCCGCAGTTGGGCTGGAGAATCGTGCTCAGGAATGGCCTGCCGCCCTGTCCGGTGGACAAAAACAGCGCGTGGCCCTGGCGCGGGCATTAATTCATCGTCCCGGTCTGCTGCTGCTGGATGAACCTCTCGGTGCGCTGGATGCCTTAACCCGCCTTGAAATGCAGGAGCTGATTGTCTCTTTATGGCAAGAGCACGGCTTTACCGTACTGCTGGTCACCCATGACGTCAGTGAAGCGGTGGCAATGGCCGATCGCGTGTTGCTTATTGAAGATGGAAAAATCGGACTGGATTTAACGGTGGATATTGCGCGACCACGCCGGATTGGTTCGGTGCGTCTGGCAGAGCTGGAAGCAGAAGTGTTAAACCGGGTAATGCAGCGTAGCGAAACGGAACAGCCGATCCGCCGGCATGAATAAGCATTTAGAAAAATCAGGCCCAGTAAGCGCAAGCGCCACCGGGCCTTTTGCCGGATAGCGGCGTTACCGCCTAATCCGGCTTACAAAACGACAGGTCAACGATTCAGGCTAACGCTTTGGTTACCTTCTCGAACAGATCGCCGGAGAGATTCTCCAGACCTTTCAGCTGTTCCAGCGCCGCGCGCATCTGCGTCTGACGTTTTGCATCATACCGTTTTAAGCGAATCAGCGGCTCAATCAGACGTGACGCCACCTGCGGGTTACGGCTATTGAGTTCAGTCAGCATGTCGACCAGGAACTGATAGCCGCTGCCATCTTCCGCATGGAATGCCGCCGGGTTGCTGCCCGCAAAGGCGCCAATCAGAGATCGGATTCGGTTCGGGTTACTCATACTGAAGGAACGGTGCTTCAGTAAGCCACGTACCGTTTCCAGCACGTTTCTCGCCGGGCTGGTGGATTGCAGGATAAACCATTTGTCCATCACCAGACCGTCATGATGCCACTTATCGTCATACTCCTGCATTAGCGTGTCGCGGCAAGGCAGTTGCGCCGCGACTGCCGCGGACAGCGCCGCCAGCGCATCGGTCATATTGTTTGCTTCACGGTACTGCTTGCTGACCAGCGTGTCGGCCAGATGGGTTTCGCCAAAGGCCAGGAAACGCAGGCAGGCATTACGTAGCGTACGCTTGCCAATATCGGCATGCTCAACGCGGTACTCATCAAGATGATTAGCGTTATAGATGGCGAGGAATTCATCAGCCAGTTCGGCCGCCAGCGTGCGAGTTAACGCTTCACGTACTTCCGTTATCGCCACCGGATCGATGATGTCGAACAGTTCAGCAATTTCATTCACCGAAGGCAGCGTCAGAATCTCTGCCGCCAGTGCCGGATCGATTTTCTCATCCAGCAAAATCGCCCGGAATGCATCGGCCACGTGTACCGGCAGCGACAGCGGCTGTCCCTGCTGATGGCGGGCTACGTTGAGCTTAATATAGGTCGCCAGCAAGCTTTGCGCCGCGTCCCAACGAGAGAAATCGTTACGCGCATGACGCATCAGGAAGGTCAGTTGCTGATCGCTCCATTTGTATTCCAGTTTTACCGGTGCGGAAAATTCGCACAGCAGTGCCGGAACCGGCTGGAAGTAGACATTATCAAAGACAAACGTCTGCTCAGTCTGGGTGACATTGAGTACGGAATTCACCGGGTGCCCGCCTTTTTGCAGCGGGATCACTTTCCCTTCGTTGTCATACAACTCGAGGGCGAAAGGAATATGCAGCGGTTGTTTTTCGGCCTGATCCGGCGTGGCCGGCGTGCGCTGGCTGATAGTCAGCGTGTACTGCTCAGTGGATGGATTGTAGTCATCACGCACGGTCAGAATCGGCGTACCGGACTGACTGTACCAGCGGCGGAAATGCGAAAGATCGACGTTGGACGCATCTTCCATCGCCTGCACGAAATCATCACAGGTTGCAGCGCTGCCGTCATGACGCTCAAAGTACAACTGCATCCCTTTCTGGAAGTTAGCCTCACCGAGCAGGGTGTGGATCATACGAATAACTTCAGCGCCCTTTTCGTACACGGTCAGGGTATAGAAGTTGTTCATTTCAATAACCATATCCGGACGGATAGGATGCGCCATTGGGCTGGCATCTTCGGCAAACTGCAGGCCGCGCATGGTGCGCACATTGCTGATCCGGTTTACCGCGCGTGAGCCGAGATCGGAACTGAACTCCTGATCGCGGAACACGGTTAGCCCCTCTTTCAGGCTCAACTGGAACCAGTCGCGACAGGTCACGCGGTTGCCGGTCCAGTTGTGGAAATATTCGTGACCGATGACGCGCTCAATATCGAGGTAGTCTTTGTCGGTGGCGGTATCGGTACGTGCCAGCACATATTTGGAGTTAAAGATGTTCAGACCTTTATTCTCCATCGCCCCCATGTTGAAGAAATCGACCGCGACAATCATATAAATGTCGAGGTCATATTCGAGGCCAAAGCGCTCTTCATCCCATTTCATGGAGTTTTTCAGTGAGGTCATCGCCCACGGCGCGCGGTCCAGGTTGCCGCGATCGACGTACAGTTCCAGCGCCACTTCACGCCCGGAACGGGTGGTAAAGGTGTCGCGCAGGACGTCGAAATCACCGGCTACCAGCGCAAACAGATAACACGGTTTCGGGAACGGATCCTGCCACTGTACCCAGTGACGACCATTTTCCAGTTCCCCCTGCGCCACACGGTTACCGTTGGAGAGCAGGAACGGATATTGGGTTTTATCGGCGATAATTTTGGTGGTAAAACGCGCCAGGACATCCGGCCTGTCGAGATACCAGGTAATATGGCGGAACCCTTCCGCTTCACACTGGGTGCACAGCGCATCGCCGGACTTGTACAGTCCTTCCAGCGCGGTATTGGCCGCTGGGCTAATTTCATTCACGATACGCAACGTAAAACGTTCCGGCAGTTGACTGATGACCAGAGCGCCCTCTTCTTCTTTATACTCTGCCCACGGCTCGTCGTTCACGTGGATCGACACCAGGGTCAGATCTTCACCATTCAGGCGCAGGGGCGCATCGGACGCGCCATGACGGACAGCCTGGCTCACGGCGGTGACCACGGTTTTTTCAGCATCCAGGTCAAAGGTCAAGTCAATATCAGTAATCTGGTAATCCGGCGCACGATAGTCGTGACGGTATTTGGCTTGTGGCTGTTGTGTCATAAAAAAACCTTTAGCATCTTTGGTAGAGTCTCGGCTTCAGTCTATTCCTGTTGCGTAAATCGCGCTACGCAGAATGTTCATCTTTTCAGGCACAAACACCCTTTTTGCTACATTTTTATAACACGCGGCACGAATTGCCCTCGACCAGAAAGACAGCTTATGGTGTGATCGGGGTTCAATAAATCGCTAAACAAGGTATACTCCAGCGGTTTTCTTAGTTGTTTATTGTACTAAACGCTCCCGTGAGAGGATGCTACTGCGCACCTATGACACAATTCGCTTCTCCTGTTCTGCACTCGCTGCTGGATACAGACGCTTATAAGTTGCATATGCAGCAAGCCGTTTTTCACCACTACTATGATGTACAAGTAGCGGCTGAATTTCGTTGCCGTGGCGATGACCTGCTCGGTATTTATGCCGATTCTATTCGTGAGCAGGTGAATGCTATGCAACACCTGCGACTGCAGGAGGACGAGTACCAGTGGCTCTCCGGCCTGCCTTTCTTTAAAGCTGATTACCTCACCTGGTTACGTGATTTCCGCTATAACCCGGAACAGGTTTGCGTCACCAATGATAACGGGAAGCTGAACATTCGCTTAACCGGGCCGTGGCGTGAAGTGATCATGTGGGAAGTCCCGCTGCTAGCGGTTATCAGCGAGATGGTACACCGTTACCGTTCGCCCGAATCAGGCGTCCCGCAGGCACTCGATGAGCTGGAAAGCAAACTAGTAGAATTCTCTGCTTTAACGAAAGATGTCGATATGTCCCGCTTCCATCTGATGGATTTCGGTACGCGTCGTCGTTTTTCACGTGAAGTACAGCAGGCTATTGTTAAACGCCTGCAGCGAGAGCCCTGGTTTGTCGGCACCAGTAACTACGATCTGGCCCGCCGCCTGTCATTAACCCCAATGGGCACGCAGGCGCATGAGTGGTTCCAGGCTCATCAGCAAATCAGCCCTGAGCTTGCCACCAGCCAGCGCGTTGCCCTGGCCGCCTGGTTAAATGAATATCCTGACCAACTCGGCATTGCGCTGACCGATTGCATCACCATGGATGCGTTTTTACGCGACTTTGGTGTCGAGTTTGCAACCCGCTATCAGGGTTTACGCCATGACTCAGGCGACCCGGTGGAATGGGGTGAAAAAGCCATCGCCCATTATGAAAAACTGGGCATTGATCCGCTGAGCAAAACGCTGGTGTTTTCAGATAACCTCGATTTGAAAAAAGCGATTGAGCTCTACCGCCACTTCTCTTCTCGTGTGCAGTTGAGTTTTGGTATTGGCACACGTTTAACCTGTGATATTCCCCAGGTTAAGCCGCTCAATATTGTAATCAAGCTGGTGGAATGTAACGGCAAACCTGTGGCGAAGTTATCTGATAGCCCGGGTAAAACCATCTGCCACGATAAAGCGTTCGTGCGCGCGCTACGCAAAGCCTTCGATTTGCCGCATATTAAAAAAGCCAGTTAAACCTTCCAGGGAGCCAGTTTGGCTCCCTTTTCACGCTAATTTCCGAAATCTTTCACTCCAGCTACGAATTCTGCTTGTCTGATTGCAGATGCCAGGTAACATAGGTATCCCCCCATTACGGGTGGACATGTGTTTATATATCCGACTATTAACAGAGAGAATATTATGAGCGTTGTGCCTGTAGCCGACGTACTCCAGGGCCGCGTAGCCGTTGACAGCGAAGTCACCGTGCGCGGATGGGTGCGTACCCGCCGAGATTCAAAAGCTGGCATCTCCTTCCTCGCCGTTTATGACGGTTCCTGCTTTGATCCTGTACAGGCCGTCATCAATAATTCTCTGCCCAATTACAATCAGGACGTACTGCGCCTGACGACGGGTTGTTCAGTTATCGTAACGGGTAAAGTCGTTGCATCTCCTGGACAAGGACAGAGCTTTGAAATTCAGGCCACTGAGGTTGAAGTAGCCGGCTGGGTTGAAGATCCTGATACCTATCCAATGGCGGCTAAGCGTCACAGCATTGAGTATCTGCGTGAAGTGGCGCACATGCGCCCACGTACCAACATGATTGGTGCCGTCGCGCGTGTACGTCATACGCTGGCGCAAGCGCTGCATCGCTTCTTCCACGAGCAGGGTTTCTTTTGGGTATCGACTCCGCTGATCACCGCTTCCGATACGGAAGGTGCCGGTGAAATGTTCCGCGTGTCTACGCTGGATCTGGAAAACCTGCCGCGTAACGATCAGGGCAAAGTCGATTTCGACAAAGACTTCTTTGGTAAAGAAGCTTTCCTGACCGTTTCCGGTCAGCTGAACGGCGAAACCTACGCCTGTGCTCTGTCCAAAATTTATACCTTTGGCCCGACGTTCCGTGCAGAAAACTCTAATACCAGTCGTCACCTGGCAGAGTTCTGGATGCTGGAACCGGAAGTGGCTTTCGCCGACCTGAACGATGTTGCAGGCCTGGCTGAAGCGATGCTGAAGTACGCGTTCAAAGCCGTACTGGCTGAGCGTGCGGATGATATGAAATTCTTCGCCGAACGTGTCGACAAAGACGCGATTTCACGCCTGGAACGTTTCATTGAGGCTGACTTCGCGCAGGTGGATTACACCGACGCGGTAAGCATTCTGGAAAAATGCGGCAAACAGTTCGAAAACCCGGTTTACTGGGGTGTGGATCTGTCTTCTGAGCACGAACGTTATCTTGCTGAAGAGCACTTTAAAGCGCCGGTCGTCGTTAAAAACTACCCGAAAGATATCAAAGCGTTTTATATGCGCCTTAACGAAGACGGTAAAACCGTTGCAGCAATGGACGTCCTGGCTCCGGGAATCGGTGAAATCATCGGTGGTTCTCAGCGTGAAGAGCGTCTGGACGTACTGGATGCCCGTATGCTGGAAATGGGTCTGAACAAAGAAGATTACTGGTGGTATCGCGACCTGCGTCGCTACGGTACCGTTCCACATTCCGGCTTCGGTTTGGGCTTTGAGCGTTTGATCGCTTACGTGACCGGCGTGCAGAACGTCCGTGACGTTATTCCGTTCCCGCGTACCCCGCGTAACGCCACGTTCTAACCCTGCATTTTTGATACAAAAGCCAGCATTGCTGGCTTTTTTTTGTCACCGCTTCACGTTTTGGGATCCCCCTCCCGCGTTTAACACAACCCTTCGCCTTCCCCCTTCCTGTTACGTAATATTTCACCGCAACATATTTGAACAAAAAATAATCAGCATTTTTATTGTGGATTAGCATTTTCTGATTAGATAGTACATTTTCTGACCATTTGCACGGCATTCCAGACGTCCAGAAATAGCTATCTGTAAACCATGAACTTTATGGCAGAACAGAGAAAAAAGGAGTTTATCTAAATTAAATATAAGAAAATCATATAAATAGAAATAGAAGTGGTGATTTTTAGCGCACGGACATCTGAAATTTGAAGTTGTTCACAAAGTTGCACAAAAATAACATTTTGTTACACACTTTTTCTTTTTGAAACCAAATCTTTATATTTGTAGCACTTTGACGGTAGCGAAACGATAGTTTGAATGGAAAGATGCCTGTCAGACACATAAAGACACCAAACTCTCATCAATAGTTCCGTAAATTTTTATTGACGGAAATTATTGGCGGCAGTGGCAGGTGTCATATAAAAACCGATGAGGGTAATAAATAATGATGAAGCGCAATATTCTGGCAGTGGTTATCCCTGCTCTGCTGGTAGCCGGGGCAGCTAACGCTGCAGAAATCTATAACAAAGATGGCAACAAAGTAGACCTGTACGGTAAAGCAGTAGGTCTGCACTATTTTTCCAAGCACAACGGTGACAATGCCTACGCACCTAATGGCGATCAGACTTACGCCCGTCTTGGTTTCAAAGGGGAAACTCAGATTAACGACCAACTGACCGGTTACGGCCAGTGGGAATACCAGTTCAGCGGCAATAACTCTGAAGGCGGTGATGATGCTCAGAATGGCAACAAAACCCGTCTGGCGTTTGCCGGTCTGAAATTTGGTGACGCAGGCTCCTTCGATTACGGTCGTAACTACGGCGTCGTTTACGATGCTCTGGGTTACACCGATATGCTGCCAGAATTCGGTGGTGACACTGCTGCTTCCGACCAGTTCTTCTCCCAGCGTAACGGCGGTCTCGCAACTTACCGTAACTCTAACTTCTTCGGCCTGGTTGAAGGCCTGAACTTCGCTGTTCAGTACCTGGGCAAAAACGAGCGTGATGACGTTCGTCGCTCTAACGGTGATGGCGTTGGCGGCTCTGTTAGCTACGAATTCGAAGGTTTTGGTATCGTAGGTGCGTATGGTGCAGCTGATCGTACCGATGCCCAGCAAAACCCACTTCTGCGCGGCCACGGCGACAAAGCTGAGCAGTGGGCGACCGGCTTGAAATACGATGCTAACAACATCTACCTGGCGGCGAACTACAGCGAAACCCGTAACGCAACCCGTATCGCTAACGGTTATGCTAACAAAACTGAAGACGTCCTGTTGGTTGCTCAGTACCAGTTCGACTTCGGCCTGCGTCCGTCCCTCGCCTATACCAAATCTAAAGGTAAGGACATCGAAGGAATCGGCGACGTAGATCTGGTGAACTACTTCGAAGTGGGTGCGACTTACTACTTCAACAAAAACATGTCCACCTATGTTGATTACATCATCAACCAGATCGATTCTGACAACAAACTGGGCGTAGGCTCTGACGACACCGTTGCAGTGGGTATCGTTTACCAGTTCTAATAGCAGACCTCTTTGTTAAATGCCTAAAAAACAGGACTTCGGTCCTGTTTTTTTATCTCTGCTAGCGGATTCTTGCGTCTTAAAAAAACACCTCGGCTTTTCGTCAGTAACGGTTGGCATTTTGTAAATCTACCGTTAACCTGATAGCGGACTTCCCTTCTGTAATCACTATGGAACCTCGTCATGTTTGAGAACATTACTGCCGCTCCTGCCGACCCCATTTTGGGTCTGGCTGATTTGTTTCGTGCCGATGACCGCCCAGGAAAAATAAACCTTGGGATCGGTGTATATAAAGATGAGACAGGCAAAACGCCGGTACTGACCAGCGTTAAAAAAGCCGAGCAATATATTCTGGAAAATGAAACCACCAAAAATTACCTTGGCATCGACGGTATTCCAGAGTTTGGTCGCTGCACTCAGGAATTACTGTTTGGTAAAGAAAGTTCGCTTATCAACGACAAACGTGCGCGTACAGCACAGACTCCTGGCGGCACTGGCGCACTGCGTGTGGCCGCTGATTTCCTGGCAAAAAACACCTCAGCTAAACGCGTATGGGTGAGCAATCCAAGCTGGCCAAACCATAAGAGCGTCTTTAACTCTGCCGGTCTGGAAGTTCGTGAATACAACTATTACGATGCCGCGAACCACTCATTAGACTTTGATGCGCTGCTGGCAAGCCTCAGCGAAGCGCAGGCTGGCGACGTGGTGTTATTCCACGGCTGCTGCCATAACCCAACCGGTATCGATCCTACGCTGGAGCAGTGGCAAACGCTGGCTCAGCTTTCTGTCGAAAAAGGTTGGTTGCCGCTGTTTGACTTCGCATACCAGGGCTTTGCCCGCGGTCTGGAAGAAGATGCAGAAGGTCTGCGCGCATTCGCTGCGCTGCACAAAGAGCTGATCGTCGCCAGCTCCTACTCCAAGAACTTTGGTCTGTACAATGAGCGCGTAGGCGCCTGTACGCTGGTTGCAGCCGATGCTGAAACCGTCGACCGCGCGTTTAGCCAGATGAAGTCCGTCATTCGTGCCAACTATTCCAACCCACCAGCACACGGCGCGTCGGTTGTGGCAACCATCCTGAGCAACGATGCCCTGCGCGCTATCTGGGAGCAGGAACTGACTGATATGCGTCAACGCATCCAACGCATGCGTTTGCTGTTTGTGAATACGCTGCAGGAGAAAGGTGCGAACCGCGACTTCAGCTTTATCATCAAACAGAACGGCATGTTCTCATTCAGCGGCCTGACCAAAGAGCAGGTTCTGCGTCTGCGTGAAGAGTTTGGTGTCTATGCCGTCGCTTCCGGACGTGTGAACGTAGCAGGAATGACGCCAGATAACATGGCGCCGCTGTGCGAAGCGATTGTCGCAGTACTGTAATCTAACGCGTACTAAAAAGGCCGCAATAGCGGCCTTTTTCATTTATCTGCGGTGTTACCAGACTGGCATTTCATCCTGCAGGAACGGATTATGTAGCCGTTCGTTGCCCAACGTCGAAAGTGGGCCGTGACCCGGAATAAACGTCACGTCATCGCCTAACGGCAACAGTTTACGTTTAATCGAATCAATCAATTGACTATGATCTCCGCGAGGAAAATCGCTGCGCCCAACGCCGCCTTTGAAAATCACGTCACCAGAAATCAGTAGCTTCGATTGTTCATCAAAGAAGACCACATGTCCCGGCGTGTGGCCCGGGCAATGCAGTATCTGCAACGTCACGTTACCCACGCTTACCCGGTCGCCTTCATTCAACCAGCGATCGGGCGTCAGCGGCTCACAATCGCCCAAGCCAAACATGCGACTCTGAGCAGGAAGTCCTTGTAACCAGAACTCATCTTCTTTTTCCGGACCAATAACCGGTACACCATAATGCTGTGCCAGTTCAGCCGCAGCACCTACGTGATCAAGATGACCATGGGTGAGCAGGATCTGCATTAGCGTCAGGCCACTGGCATCGACTTCCTGTTTGATTTTCTCAGCATCGCCGCCGGGATCGACCAGCGCAGCCAGACGGGTTTGCTCACACCAGATTAACGAGCAGTTCTGGGCGAATGCAGTGACCGGAATAATACGATAGTTCATACGGCTCCTGTTTCATTAAGCTTATGGATCACCAATGACGCGCCGGTCCGGTGTCAATATGCACAAAGTTACTGCGTGGGTAGTATCCTACACCACCTGCGCGCATAGATAACGCAGCTTTGCGAATATTACTTAATGCGATACCTTCAATATGGAAATCCATGGCCTGCCCTTTCGTGTGGTAGCTTTTCTTTGCCACACCGCGGCTGTGCGCACGTAATTCATTATTGGTATCAATAGAGCGGTAACCAGAAATAAGCTGTACGGGTTTACGCGTGCCCAGCAGGCCCTGCAGACGGAAGAGTTGATCGAACAATCCCGGATCGATGGATTTCACTTTATTCGCACGAAAATCACGGAAAAAGTGATTAAGTTTAGCTAATTCGTCCTGAATATAGCCCCTGCCATCAAAAAACTCTGCTTTTATTGACTCACCGGTATGCAGGTTATTCAGAGTCAAAATGCGCGGACGTGGGGTAGAGAGTGTAGCAAACGCAGGCGTAGGCAGGATGGCAGCGCCGAGGGCAATGCCACCAAGCGCCAGCAGTTTGCGGCGATTAGCGTCAAATTTGTCCATGGTTTTAAGGTCTACAAGGTCAATGTTATCGTATGTATGCTCTAGCGCACGCGGGAAACCTTATCTGGCTAAGTAGTCCACGTCAAGGCTCCCAACCCCAGGAAATACGGGGCTTGCAGCCATTTCGCCCCGTTTCCAGCATAACTTACGACAATTATTTTCCTCGAACTGCTTCATTTATCTGATTAATTGTTCAGCTTTTGACACAATTTGTGCACTGGATCGCGCTGTCTGATCGTAATTGTAAATATCTGTACGATACTGCGTGCGACCATCCGGGCCAACAAATGCGGTCAGATAGTAGAGGTTAACGGGGATATTCTGGCGAATATTCACGTACCTTGTATCCCCTTGCTTCAGGGCATCCGAGATGCGCGTATCATTCCACCCCGCATCCTGTAGCAGCATATTCGCCAGCTCAGATGCCTTGTTCACGCGCACGCAGCCGGAGCTTAACGCCCGCGAATCCTTCTGGAACAGAGTGTGGTTCGGCGTATCGTGCAGATAAATAGCATCCGAACTCGGCATATTGAATTTATAGCGTCCGAGCGAGTTACGCGCTCCCGGAGCCTGCTGGAAGCGGAACGGCAGATTGGAGGCGGTGATGGTGGCCCAGTCAACCTGCCACGGATCTATCGTCTCTTTGCTGTTCCAGCCGCGCATTACGGTATAGCCGTGACGCTCAAGATACCCCGGATCATTCCAAACCTTAGGCAGAATATCCTTCCGGGCCAGCGTCGGCGGCACGTTCCACGGCGGGTTAACGACCACGTTATTCAGCGCACTGCTCATCATCGGCGTTTTACGATCGGGACGTCCGACGATAACGCGCGAGGCCAGCACCTGATTGCCGTTCTGATAATACACCAGCGAGTAGGCAGGAATATTCACCATAATACCGGTAGACAGCGTACCCGGCAGCAGGCGCAAGCGCTGAATATTTAACGCCAGCACGCCCGCACGTTGAGCGGGCGTCACGTTCAGCCAGTCACGCGTGGCAGGGCCAATCGCGCCATCGGCCCCAAGCCCCTGCCACGTCTGAAATCGCTTAACCGCGTCAACAAGTTCACGATCGTAAGCGCTACGGCCTTCTTTGACAGCCGTACTGACAACAGATTCCAGCATCCCGGTGCGGCGCAAAATTTCACGCAGCGCAGGGATGTCGTTACTCCACTCCCCCGGACGCAGCGTCGCGGTACTGGTCAGTTGCGGCCAGGGCCGCGTATCACCCACCAGTTTGAGCAGCGATTCATGCATTGCTGCGTACTGCGGATGTTGCGGTGCCAGGCTGGCGACAAACGAAGTCAGTTGACCGTTATCCAGCGCGACTTGCCATTGGTTGATCACGGAAATCGGCGGCGTCGTCAGCGCATAGGGCTTATCGCTATAGAGCCAGCGATTACCTTTGACGGGGATGTTGGCAATAAAGTGCAGATATCCCATCATCGCATCTGAGAGCACGATATCTCGCGCCTGACCGGTTACTGCCGGGTCAGTCAGTAGAGCAACCCAGGTGGTGAACTGCGGCTGAAAGCCGGCAATCGCCACTTCAGCTAACTGTTGCTGAAAGGCTTTTACCGCATCACGATTTTCCCACATCGGTTTCATTTCGCGTGCGGCATACAGCAGTTCCAGTTGGCTCATATAAACCGGTGTGAAGCCCGCTGGAAGTTGAGATTGTAATTCGGCGCGGGCTTTATCAACTGACACGCCCTCGGGCAGTGGTTGGATACCTGCCATGATAGCCGTCGCGGAAGATTGAGCCTGCGGCTGCGATAACGCTGTTGGCTGTTCACTGACGGTCGCTGAGCTATCGCCAGGGATCATTTCAGGCTCATCGGCCTGCGCATTGAACAGTGGAGCGAATGTTACGGCCAGGCACAAACTAATTGCCGACAGCCGACGACCACACATTTTATTAAGCAACATCCCTTGCCCCCTGTTTTTTATCATACTTTGAGTAGCCAGGCCGTATGTCTTCCCCTTATTTTGGCGGGGCCGAACCTGTAAAACGCCAATACAAGCTGAAGTATGACGAGCAAGCCTGTGACGCGTTAGGCTTACCTTTAGTATATAAACATGAAAAAATTTTTGCCTAACCTAATGTAAAGAAGTTTAAAGAAATTACACCAGTTATTGAGAATTTTCGGAAGAAAAGAAGGCGGCCATTTAGCCGCCTTTTATTTAGCTTGCCTGCGAGGAGGCATCTTCGGTGCCAGGCAGCGGCTCAGGTAACTGAGGCGCAAACCCGCGCAGACCTACCACGTGAACGTGTTCGGTGTTCTGGAAGACTTTACGCACCAGTTTGTAGGTGGTGCCTTTCTCCGGGCTAATGTTTTCTGGGGCTGCGATAATCAGCTGCATTTGCAGACGCTCGCACAGTTCAAACAGAGTCGCGATAGAGCGTGCATCAAGTCGCGCAGCTTCATCCAGGAACAGCAGACGGCAAGGAGAAATATCTTTCCCGCGCAGTCTACGCCCTTCGTCTTCCCAGCTTTGCACAACCATCACCAGAATAGACATCCCGGTCCCGATCGCTTCACCGGTTGACAGCGCGCCAGATTCAGCACGCAGCCAGCCGTCAGAGCCACGGTTAACTTCAACTTCCATTTCCAGATAGTTACGGTAATCCAGCAGTTCTTCACCGATGGTTTGCGGCGTACGTTGCCCCATATCAATCTGCGGATTCAGACGCTGATACAACTTCGCCAGCGCTTCAGAGAAGGTCAGACGATTGCTGTTAAACAGATCCTGGTGCTGCTCATGCTGTTCGGAAAGTACGTCCAGCAAGGTAGCATGCGTCTCGCGTACGTTGACGTTCAGACGAACGCTGTTTACCTGGCCAAACGACACGCTTTGCAGCCCCTGGTTCAGCATGCGAATACGGTTCTGTTCGCGCTGAATGGTCTTACGAATGATATTCGCCACGCTGCGAGAGCTGATCGCCAGTTTCTGTTCGCGAGACGTTAATTCTTCCGTCAGACGGCTCAGCTCAATCTCCATCTGTTCGATCGCTTCAACCGGATCGTCGGTACGGATGATATCCTGGCGAATACGTTCACGCAGATGCTGATAAACCGCGACAAAGAACTGAATTTTACGCTCTGGGCGTTTTGGATCTTCAGACATGCGCAGTACATCGCGCAGGTGTTCGTTATCCGCAACCGCCAGGCGCAGCGCACCAAGCGCCTTATCCGACATCGAGCGCAGTTCATCACCGGAAAGATACGCCAGCTCACGACGGTGCAGGCGGCGTTCAACGCCGTTATCTTTCACCATCCGCATCACCGCACACCATCCGGCTTTCGCGGTAACCACCTGCTCGCGCATTTCAAAATAATCACGTTCCAGCTTGCGCAGCCTGCGGGTCAGGTTTTCCATCTCCGCTTCGCAGAAGGTCAACGCTTTTTCCAGTTGGTTACGGCGCGCACGGTTATTGCTGAGCTGCGCATGCAGTTCATCACGACGAATACGCGCGCGCTCTTCGGCACCGCTGTCCGCACGAACGCCAATATCCTGCAGTTCACGTTGTAAATCGTTAAGCAGCTCTTTTTTGGTGTCATAGGAGCTTTTCAGCGACGCCATGACCTGGTTGTACTGGCTTAACTGTGCGGCGTGACTGCGTAGCGCTTCACGGGCGCGGGTACGTTCAGCTTCCGCCAGTTCCAGGCGCTCACGCAGTTTTTCGTTCAGATCGCTGTTGCCGCTAAGCATTTCAGCAGAGTCGGAATAGCTAAAGTGCGCCCGGCGCTGCACCACTTCGGTCAGAGCAAAAGCTTGCTGACGCGCATCGCGCTGCATCTGCTGGGAATACGCGTAGTCTTCCTTCAGTTGTTCAAACTGCTCAGGGTCATTTTGCAGGACCGAAACAATCGGTTCCAGTTTGGCTAACTGGTTGCCATGTTGCTGCACAAAACGCGCCGCTTCCTGGGCTTCATCCAGGCGCTCACGAATTTCGTCCACGCGATCGGCCAGCGTGTCATCCGCCAGCAGATTCAAACGCGGGAGAAGGCGGTTAAGAGCAGAGACCCCCTCTTTCGCCTGCTCAAACTGCATACGGCTTTGCTGATTATCATTTTCATGATTGCTCAGCGCACGTTCCAGTTCAACGCGACGGCCATTCAGTTGGCGAATTTCCGCTTCCGGATCGGCTTCAAACGCCACCGACAAATGACTGCCAATGAAACGACTGAACGCCTGATGCAGACGCTGGGTTTTCTGGACGTCAAAGGAGAGCGTTGCGAAACGTTCAGACAGCCCTTCACGCTCGGCATGCAGGGTTTCGATACGGCTTTCGCGCGCTGCACGGCCAAAAATCGGCACCGTCGGGAAGCGGGAATAACGCCACTGACGCTCGGCGGTTTTCACCACTACCGCTTTTTCCAGCTCATCAACGCTGAAAACGCTGTCATCAAACGACTGCGGATCCCCTTCGATGAAATAGAGATCTTCCGGACAATCCGTCAGCCCTTCAAGCTGCTCGGTAATCAGCGACAGATCCGGCACCACGATGGCATGACGCGAAGGACCGTACAGCGCAGAGAAGTACGGCGCATCTTCAAGGCTAACGTCGTCATAGATTTCTGACAGCAGAACGCCACCGAAGCGCTCCGCCAGCGCGTTCAGACGCTGATCTTCTGCCCCGCCCGGCTGACTTAAACGTTCAATTTCTTCATCAACTGCATTTTTGCGCGCACCGACTTCATCACGCTCAACAATGGCTTCACGCTCGCGCTCCAGCAGTTGTTGCAGATACTCGGTCACGTCCTGGCTTGAGGTAAACTCTTCGCCACACTGCTCGCTAAGCTGATTCAGGCTATTCTGCGCGGCCAGCCAGACAGGCGCACGTTTCATCAGATGCTGGATACGAGACTGCAGTTGTTCCTGCTCCTGACGCAACGTCATACGCTGTTCGCTGGCAGAAGAAACGCTATCCGACAAGGCGGCGATGCGTGCTTCCAGCTCCTGGTGCAGCGCTTCCAGCTCATCGATATCGAACTGTTTACCCTGACGCTTGCAGAATTCAGCCAGCAGACGCTCGGCGTCTTGCTGTTCGCGCAGACGCTGCTCCAGCTCGCTAAGTCGCATACGCAACGGCTGAACCTGTTCCGCCAGGTGGCGCTGTTCAACGCCTTCTCGTAGCAGTTCACGCGCCACGCTCCAGGCTTCACCACGCGCCAGCGGGCCATTGATAGCCGCCACCAGCTGATAAGCCTGTTCGAACTGGCTGTGCGCGGTTTGCGCCACGCTCATTTTTTGTTCCAGCGTCAGCAGTTTTTCAGTAGCTTCCTGCTCTTTAGCCTGGAAGGTTTCCAGCCATTCAGCAGCGCTGTCGGCGGTCAGATCCGGTAAGTGGCAGAGCTCTTTCGCCCGATTCAGCGCCTGGATCGCCTGGGTATATTGGATGGCTCGCGTTTGCTGGACGTCCAGCGCTTGCTGATAATCGGCAAGCTGGCTTTTCAGCTCATCCACTTCCAGTTCCGCGGCTTCTGCGCGGGCTTCGTTTTCATCCTGGCGGTCAACGGCCTCCGCGACCACCTCATTTTGTTCTTCGAGACGGACCTGCAGTTCTTCGAGATCCGCTTCGTAGCGTTCAATTTTTTCCTGCTGACGCAGCGCGGTTTGCACCAGATTCAGGTGATCGCTCGCGGCCTGGTAATCAGCTTCCAGATCGCCTTCCGCGCCGTTATGCTCGCCCAGTTCGCGCGCCATATCCACGTGCTTATACTGCTCCGCGGCCAGCTGCTTACGTGAAGTATGCAGCTCACGACGATATTCCAGCGCTTTATCAAGATGGATACGACGTTCGTTGGCGTGACGCATATAATCCGCGGCCACATAGTTGGTCGCTTCGCTGATCAAATGCTTAAACAGATCACGGTCAGACTGAGTTACGCGAATCGCTTCCAGCGTCATGCGGTTTTCACGCAGCGCAGCTTCCATATCCTGGAAGGCTTTACGTACGCCGCTGTTTTCCGGCAGCAGGTAGTCACGCAGTGAACGGGTAATGGCACTGGAGATCCCACCGTACAGCGAGGCTTCAATCAGACGATAGAATTTACTACGGTCAGACGCGGAACGCAGACGACGGGCGATGATGCCCAGATCGAACATCAGTGAGTGATAATCGGTGATTGAGTTGAACTGTTTAAACTGCACGCCTTCCATCTCATCAAGCTTCTCTTTCAGCTCAGAGAGGGACAGCACGCGCGCCTGGCGTTCATTCAGCGTTTCCGTCACCAGTTGGGTTGGCTGCACCGACATCGGCAGTCCCTGAATGGCAAACGGTTTGATATCAACTTTACGATCGCGACCGGCAACCTGTTGCAGACGCACCCCCACGACCACGCGCTGATGGCGCGAGTTGAGGACGTCGAGCATTGAGTAACAGACGCCCGCTTTCAACTTACCGTGCAGGCCCTTATCACGTGAACCACTGGTTGCACCGGCTTCGGTGGTGTTACGGAAATGCAGCAGGGTTAAGTCCGGGATGAGCGCTGTAACAAATGCCGCCATGGTGGTGGACTTACCCGCACCGTTACCGCCGGACAGCGTGGTAACCAGTTCATCAAGGTCGAATGTACGGGCAAAAAAACCATTCCAGTTAATCAGCGTAAGTGAGCGAAATTTACCGCGTTCAATCATTATTCTTCTTCTCCACTGTCCGGCTGATTCTCTTCGGGCTCATCGTTGAGCTGCAGGCGGTTCTCGACCGGCATCGCTTCGCCATCACGAATTAAGCGACGCTGCGCTTCTCGCGGATCGTCACCGCTGCGCACGTCCGCGCCAAAGCGGAAGACTGATTCCGTAATACGGAATTTGCTGCTGTCGTGACCCATAAACCACACCATGCCTAAACGGCGCAGACGGTTTAGCGAAGAACGAACTTTTTCCTGTAGCTTCTGGCGATCAACATCCGAACCGGTTGAACGATTGTTCACCAGTTTCAGCAGCTTCGCTTCATCAGCCAGCGTTAGCAGCTCGTCGTACAACTCTTGCTGGGTAAAAATCCCTTCATTCGCCAGGCGTTCCGGGCTGAGATAGAGATAGCAAAGAATTTTACCGACCATCATGTCCAGTTCAGACAGGACCGAACGGGGAATGAGCGTCGTTGAACGCGGGCGAAGGTAGAAGAACCCTTCCGGCGCACGGATCAATTCCACGTTATAGCGGCTGTAAAACTCTTCAAAATATTCCTGAAAATCCATCAGGAAGGCATGATTATCCAGTTCATCCAGACCGATATGGCGGCCCGAACGTAAGGCGCTGTCCAGCGCCGGAAATAACGGATTCGCCAGCGCCTGCGCCAGCTTTACCGGCATCACTTGTTCAATATTTGTCAATGACATGCGCCTGTACCTTGGCTCCGTAATCATTAATCGGCTGCCATTTGGCTGGCAGTCCGGTGAAGTCTGCTTGCGCTACGCCAAGGCGTACCGCCTGATCGATAACTATGCGCGCGACGTCGAAATGACGCGCACGTGGGTATTGCGCCAGATACTCGCGCACGACCAAACCGAGATCCAGTGGTGTTTGTCTGGATTTGTAGATAGCTAGCTGTTCTTCGATGATCGCCGCCAACTGTTCACGGATCTCGTTAAATTCTTCATATTCCAGATCTTCCGGAAGCTCGCCGGTGACCTCTTCGTCACGCAGCACCATCTCTTCGTCACGCATATCCAGCAGACGATCGGCGTTGGCATAGGTTAGCGCCCACGGATCGTCAAAGTATGTCTGCACGGACTGGCGCAAACGCTGGGCAAAGACGCGGTTTTTATCCATATCGATCGCGGTACGGATAAACTTATGCACGTGACGATCGTAGCCGATCCATAAATCAATGGACTGCTGACCCCAACTGATAATGCGGTCGAGCTTACTTTGTAAGTCAAACACCAACCGATCGACGAAATGCAAATCGTCATGCGTCATCGTGGCGTCCTGGATGTGTAACAGGTGAGCCTGTAGCTTATCCCCCGCCGCTTCCAGCGTATCCTGCAGTTCACGCAGCGTACCAGACGTTTCAGAGAGCAGCAGTTCACAGCTGGAGATCGCCGCCCGCCAGTCTTTATTAAGCAACTGTGCGATGTCGTCTTTTACCTGCTGTTGCTGTTCATCCATGATGCGCTGAGTCAGATCGATACTGTCGAAAATCTCCGCCACCGAGTATTTCAATGGCGCGTAGACGTTACGATGCCAGTGGAACTCATCGCCACCTTCCGCTGCCGCATCCGCCGCACGCTTTAGTTCACCTGCAACAATCGACAGCTGCATTGAAAGACGTAGCGTAGAGAATTCACGCTGACGAATGTAGTAATCCGTGATGCCAATTCCCAATGGCGTTAAACGATATATAGCGTTGCCTTCCGCCTGCTCGCTGGTAAAGCGGTTCAGCAGACGTTGACGCACCATATCGTTGATCGCGTTGTTGGCGCGTACGCCGATGGTTTCGCTGGTTTGCTCAAACGCATCACTCACATGGCGGAACGCATCCACCAGCTCACCTTCACTCATCTCGCCGTCAAGTCGCTCACCGTTCAGGGTCGCGACCGCCAGCAGGAACGAAAGTCTGTCTACCGGCAGAGAGATGGAGAAGTCATTTTTTCTGGCCCAGGCAACCAGTTCGGGGACTGTCTGGGAAAATTCACTCATAAATTATCCTTGCATCTGCGGCTCGGGCCGAACTTTTAATCGCGGTGACATGAATATAGCGCCCAAGGCTGATATACGGTTCCTGGCGGCAATAGCGCGTTTCTAACTCAAGTAACATTTCAAAGTCGTCATGCTGTTTATGTTTATCTCGCAGATAATCATGAAACACACGGACGCCCGTTTTACCGGTTATCTGCCAACCGATCTCGTCCAGCCACTGGTAGACCTGCCCCGGATCGCGCGGGTAGTCCGGTGAAAGCGTGCGTTTTTTACGTTTCGGCATCCCCACCTGCACATAGTCAAAGTTCCCTGCGACCATGTTATGCATCAACAGACCGTTAGCATTGTAGAACATTAACGACAGCGCGCCGCCTGGACGCAATACTGACCACAGAGTCTGCAACACGCTGACCGGATCTGTCACCCACTCCAGCACAGCATGAAACAATATCAGATCAACCGGGCTTTCCAAATGCGAAGCAACATCCTGAGCGGCGCATTGTATAAAATGCATGTTCCCGCTCACACCTTTTGCCTCTGCCGCCTGTTGCGCTCGGGCGATCATCTCGCCAGACAGATCGCATAATGTGACGAAATGTCCTCGTTCCGCCATTTTGATGGCCGTTTGCCCTTCACCACCACCGGCATCCAGAATGTGCAGTTTTTGCTCACCGAACGTTTCCAGTAATCGATCCAGATCCTGCCAAAGGATAGCCTGTCTTAATTGACCTTTGGTGGTGCCGTAAATGTTACGGGAAAACTTCTCTGCAATGTCATCAAAATTGCGATCCCGCATCGGGCTCTCCGCATACTGGCTTTAGGGTGACTAAGTAAAACCGCTATTTTGTCACACCCACGCCGAGAATGAACCTTCCTGGTGTAATATCCCTGCAGATCCCCTGCTGTATGGTTAAAAAAGGAACCAAAAAGGATGCTTTTTACGCTGAAGAAAGTGATTGGCGGTATGATGCTGCCGCTGCCACTGATGCTAATTATGATGGGTATTGGCCTGGCGCTGGTCTGGTTCAGTCGCTTTCAAAAAACAGGGAAAGTGTGTATTAGCCTGAGTTGGCTGGCACTGTTACTCCTTAGTTTACAGCCCGTCGCCGACAGCCTGTTGAAACCGATTGAGGACAGTTATCCAACGTGGCAAGGTTCGCAAAAAGTAGAATATATTGTGGTGCTGGGCGGAGGGTATACCTGGAATCCGCAGTGGGCGCCGAGTTCAAATCTGATCAGCAACAGCCTTCCACGTCTGAATGAAGGTATTCGCCTATGGCGCGCAAACCCGGGATCGAAGCTCATCTTTACCGGCGCGGCCGCAAAGACGAATAACGTCAGTACCGCAGAAGCTGGCGCCCGCGTAGCGCAGTCGCTGGGGGTGCCAGCCGATGAAATCATCACCCTGGATCACCCCAAAGATACCGAAGAAGAAGCCGCAGCGGTAAAGAAGGCCATCGGCAATGCGCCGTTCCTGCTGGTAACCTCTGCCTCCCACTTACCGCGGGCGATGATCTTCTTCCAGCAGGCCGGCTTGCATCCGCTGCCAGCGCCAGCCAATCAGTTAGCAATTGATTCACCGCTTAATCCGTGGGAGCGCGCTATACCTTCACCCGTCTGGTTGATGCACAGCGATCGCGTTGGTTACGAAACCCTGGGACGCATCTGGCAGTGGCTGAAGGGATCGGAACATTGACAGGAATGTTGCCTGATAAGGTGTTCACATGTTTATCATGCGAGCCACGGCAGCAATGATTTCGTTGCCAGGTCAAAGTTGGAACGATTAAAGCGTCCGGTGTTGACCAATTGCGTCACTTCATCCCATAACACATACAACCAGCGCCGCCAGATGAATGACTCCGCCACTGGCGCGCGCTGCAGGTATTGCCAAAGCAGGCTTTCCGCCAGCGCATTATCCATCAGGCGGAACAGTTCATATTCCCTTGGCGCCCACAGCATCAACCCCGGTCCCACCATAGCCAGAAGCTGATCGCTACGGGCGTCTTTGAGCATGCTACGTAAACTGAAATTACCGTGGATCAGCACGCAGTTATCATTGAATCCTGCAAATAAGGTAGGTAAGCACTCACGGGTGCGAAACAGGATCCGCTTGTCCTGCATCGTTAGCCCGGTATTGTTGAACTGATTTAACGTGGTCCACAGCACCTCAACCCGCTGACGATACCAGGATGGCCAGATATTCTCTTGCGTGTTATCCACCATTCCCACGCAGCCAGCACTATCCTGCCGATGCCATGACAGCAGACCTTCTACGATCTGATCTTTTAAATGTTCCCAGCGTTCGGGCGTTCGGGCAGGCGCTTCCACCGGCACTCCACGTAAACGCTCAAGCAGTAGCACATCAGGACCGGGATGTTCCTCGTGGGTTAAGACCCCATAAATGACGGGCATACGCACCGTACCACTGCGCGCCAGCATGGAGGTTTTCCATGCCAACTGCTGCGCCATACCCGGCGTGGTGAAACTTCTCGCCATCAGTGGCATCGGATTTCCCTGGCTGTCGTACAGTGACCACAGGGCCGTATCCACTTTTTCATTCACGCATTCTATACGACTGAGTTTTTCACCCAACAGATGACTGAGTTCGGCACGCAACTGTTCCATTTCGGATTGCCCTCATAAATGCTACTGCTTTCATAATGAGCGTCGTGCAGACAGATGTCACCCGGATGAGATCAATTGATGAAAAGAAAAGTGGCGGGAAAGCGTAACGATATGACACTCCTCCCAAAAATTCGCGTCATCAGGGGGAGTGTCGTGAGAAAAACTAACGCATTTCGGCGCGAACGCGCTCAAGATCTTCGGCTGTGTCTACGCCGGTACCGGGTACTTCTTTGGCGACGGCAACATGAATTTTTTCGCCGTACCACAGCACACGTAGTTGCTCCAGCATTTCAATATGCTCAAGCGGGCTAGGCTGCCAGTTAACATAACGGCGGATAAAACCAGCGCGATAGCCGTAAATACCCAGATGTCGCAGGAAGGTGTCACCCACCGTTTCCAGGCTTTTAGCGAAACGGTCGCGATCCCACGGAATGGTCGCGCGTGAAAAATAGAGCGCATAACCTTCGGCGTCCAGAACGACTTTCACCGCATTCGGATTAAATGCCTCTTCCGCACTGTGAATCGGGGCAGCAAGGGTCGCCATACCGACCTGGCGCTGTGCCAGATTCTCAGCGACCTGGCGAATAATGACCGCCGGGATCATCGGCTCATCACCCTGTACGTTCACAATAACGGTATCATCGCTAAAGCCACATTTCTCGACGACTTCCGCCAGACGCTCCGTACCGGACTGGTGATCGGCGCGGGTCATGCATACTTCACCCCCCACCGCTTCTACCGCGCGAGCGACATCTTCGTGATCGGTCGCAACGATAATACGTTCAGCGCCAGATTCACGCGCACGCTCCAGCACATGCACGATCATCGGCTTGCCATTGATATCCAGCAGCGGCTTGCCCGGCAAACGTGTGGACGCATAACGCGCAGGAATAATGACCACAAAACTCATGATTTACTCTCATCAGCAGTCAGAACGCGAGCTTCGGTTTCCAGTAACACGGGAATGCCATCACGCAGTGGGAAAGCAAGGTTATCCAGTTTACAAATCAGTTCCTGTTTTTCCTGGTTAAACCAGAGTTTGCCATTGCATACCGGGCAGGCAATGATTTCAAGCAGACGATGATCCATAGTTCCTCCAGATGGACCGGATTGTGAATCCGTAAATATTAACATAATCGCTTACCGTGCTGGGTCTATTTCCCAACCATGGCGCGCATCAGCAAATAAACCTTCAGGATAGCGTCCCAGCGTCACACGTGTTGCCTGCTGCCAGCGGGCAAAATCATCGATCGCCTGAAACAATCCTTTTTGCAGAGTAACCCCAGGTTTGACGCCATCCTGTAACCACAGCGAAATCACTTCCAGTACGCCCGTTTTGCGGTGCATTTTGGCATCCATCCGCCCAACTAACTGCCCGCGATGCAGCAGCGGCAAGACGAAATAACCATACTGACGTTTCGGTGCTGGCGTGTAACATTCCAGCCGATAGCTAAAATCGAATAGCTGCTCTGCCCGTTTACGATCCCAGACCACCGGATCAAAGGGTGATAATACTGCGCTATGCGTCGCCGTTAATTTACCCGTCAATGCCTGCTCCAGCAGCGGCTGAAGGTGGCTATGCAGCCACAGGGTTCCTAACCCTTCGACATCGACAGGAATAATCTGTTGCTGCTGTGCACGTACGTTGCACCAGTTTTTTAGCGCCGGACGCTTCAGGCGATAGTAGTCTGCCAGCCATTGTTCGCGAAAAATCCCCAGACTGCGGGCGCTGTTATCCAGCATGAGGTTTTCAGCTTCTTCCTGTGAAAGCCGGTCGCGTTCATCATCCCAGTGCGGCATGACGCGATGGGTTAAATCATACACTCGCTGGAAATTACGTCGTTCCACCACCATCACTTTCCCGGCGGTGAACAGGCCTTCAAGATGACGCTTATGCGGTTTCCATGCCCACCAGCCGCTGGCCCCCTTGTGCAGATGCTCAAAATCAGCAGAGCGGACTGGTCCGTTATGCTGGATGTGCTGGAGCAGTTGCTCAATCTCATGAGCATGTTCTTTCATCCACTCCGCTTTATATTTCCAGCCCATTTTCTCCGGGGCCAGCATGCGGTGACGTATCAGCATAAAGTCGCTACGCGGCAAAAAGCAGGCCTCGTGCGCCCAGTATTCCATCAGTTCGCCCCGCTGCAATGCGTCATCCAGCCACTGGGGCGAATAATCACCCAAACGACTAAACAGCACCAGGTAAGGGCTGCGCGCCACAATATTGATGGTATCGATTTGCAATAACGACATGCGCGAAATGGCAGCAAGAATATCTGCTGGGGTTGCCCGACGGCGTGTTTTTTTCAGCAGCCCTTGAGCGGCAAGGTGAAGATGACGGGCATCCGTCAAAGAAAGACGCGGCAACGACATTTATGGCCTCATAAATGATTCGCTGCCGCAGCGTGAATCAGTTAGCGAGTCAGCGAGATTAAGCTATCCAGCAACATATCAGGCCGATCGCCTGACAAATGAGCGTCAACAGGTAAATACCACCAGTTTTCATCGGCAAATGCACGGCACTTAACCGCATCTTTTTCCGTCATCACCAGCGTTTGCCTAGCGTCTGCAAACGCACTGACGTCACTGTAGGTCAGAGACTGATGGTCTGCCAGCGCAATACTTTTTTGCACGCTGGCACCGCATGCTTCCAGCGTGGCAAAAAAACGCGGTGGATGGCCAATGCCCGCCATGGCGACAATATTGGACAGCTGCGACACATCGCGGCGTTCACCCGTACGTAAATTAACGGCCAGCCCCGGTTCAAGTCGCATAGGGATTTCCCCTGGCTGCGCAACGCCACCGTTAACGATAGTCGCATCCACCGATTTAAGCCGACCTGCGCGTTCCCGCATGGGACCCGCGGGAAGCCACCAGCCATTGCCAAACCGACGTTCTCCGTCAATAACCACGATTTCAACATCTCGCGCCAGACGGTAGTGCTGTAGCCCATCGTCCGTCACAATCATCTGCACATCGTGTTGGGCCAAAATGGCTTTGACCGCATCCGATCTTACCGGGGATACCGCTACGGGCACACCGGTACGTTGGGCGATCAGTACAGGTTCATCACCCGCTTCTGCCGTAGTGGTATCTGCGGTCAGTAACAGCGGGTAAGCAGCCGCTTTCCCGCCATAACCACGCGACACCACGCCCACGCGAATCCCACGTTGACGCAGTTGTTCAACCAGCCAAATCACCACTGGTGTTTTGCCATTGCCACCCGCGGTCAGGTTTCCGACCACCACAACCGGGACTGGTGCACGCCACGCGCGTTTAATCCCAAGCTTGTAACATAAGCGGATCCCCCCGCTGACCAGGCCATACAGCCAGGAGAGCGGGAGTAACAGTCGCCACAGCGGCGACTCACCAGACCAGATTCGAGCGATCATTGACCGAATTGCATTTTGTGTAATTGTGCATACACCCCACGCTGCTCAATCAGCTCGCTATGGGTTCCACGCTCAACAATAATACCGTCTTCCACCACGATGATTTCATCCGCCTGTTCAATGGTAGAAAGGCGGTGAGCAATCACCAGGGAGGTACGGTTTTTCTGAAGCTCATCCAGAGCAGCCTGAATTGCGCGTTCAGACTCGGTATCGAGTGCCGACGTTGCTTCATCAAGGATCAGAATCGGACTGTCACGCAACAAGGCGCGGGCAATAGCGATACGCTGGCGCTGACCACCAGAAAGCAGGACGCCGTTTTCGCCAATCACTGTATCCAGGCCATTGTCCATCTTATTGATGAAATCCATTGCGTAAGCCATTTTCGCCGCTTTTTCGATCTGCTCACGGCTGTACAAATCGGTACGCGCGTAGGCGATGTTGTTAGCAACCGTATCGTTAAACAGGTGCACATTCTGCGAAACCAACGCGACCTGATCGCGCAGGGATGCCAGGGTATATTCACGTAGATCGTGTCCGTCCATCAGAATCTGCCCTTCATCAATATCATAGAAGCGCGTGATCAAGCTGGCGATGGTGGATTTCCCTGAACCCGAACGGCCAACCAGGGCAACGGTTTTCCCCGCTGGGATACTCAGGTTGATGTTGCGCAGCGCAGGTACTTCACGTCCCGGATAGGTGAATGTCACGTTGCGGAATTCGAGATTGCCGGTAGCGCGTTCGATTTCGCGTGTACCTTCATCTTTTTCCTGCTCGCTATCCAGAATCGTAAATAAGGTCTGGCAGGCCGCCATACCGCGCTGGAACTGCGCGTTGACGTTGGTCAGCGATTTCAACGGACGCATCAGCGCGATCATTGACGAGAAGACAACCGTAATTGTCCCTGCAGTCAGGTTTTCCATTACGCTTGGGAAGCTGGCTGCATACAACACGAAGGCCAGAGCCAGAGACGCAATCAGCTGGATGATAGGATCGGAGATAGAAGAGGCGGAAACCATCTTCATGCCCTGCAAACGCATCTTATTGCTGACTTTATCAAAGCGCTTAGTTTCGACTTCCTGACCACCAAAAATCAGAACTTCTTTGTGGCCTTTCAGCATCTGCTCCGCACTGGTCGTAACCTGACCCATGGTGTTTTGCATATTTTTACTGATGCTACGAAAACGCTTGGAAACTATACGAATCGCCACTGAAACAATTGGCGCCAGTACAATCAGGATCAATGACAGCTGCCAGCTGTAATAGAACATCATGATAAACAGGCCAATAATTGAAGCCCCTTCACGTACCACGGTGATCAGCGCGCCGGAGGACGATGATGCGACCTGCTCTGAATCATAGGTAATACGTGACAACAGCGTACCTGTAGACTGTTTATCAAAAAAGGAGACCGGCATGCCCATCATATGGCCAAACAGGCGGCGACGCATGGTCATGACCACTTTGCCTGATACCCATGAGATGCAGTAGCTGGAGACATAGCTGGTGAATCCGCGAAGAACCATTAGTCCAATGACCACCAGCGGCATCCACAGCAGCACCGAGCGATCCGTTTTACCAAAACCATCATCCAGTAATGGCTTAAGGAGCGATAGCATGAAGGTATCGCTGGCCGCGTTCAGGATTAACGCTATACCCGCCACGATCAGACCCGATTTAAAAGGCGCTATGGTTGGCCATAGTCGGCGAAACGTCTGCCACGTAGAGAGATCTTTATCGTTATGCATTCAAAAAACCAGCATTTGTTAGAATAGCCGCATATTCTACCCGTTATCCTCCGACACGCCAAACCACTGATGATACCAACGAGGTAAAATCTGATCCCGCAAGCTGTTTATTCGCCAGTTTTTTTGATAAAAATCCAGCGTAATCTGCCCCTGGTGTGGTGTATCCAGCCATTGATAATTTTGTTGCCGATAACGTTGCTTCACTTTCCTGGACGGGAGACGCCAGGCATTGTAACGGGATGCGGAGGCTAGCGCGGCCTGCCCGCCGACCCGCTGAATCAGCGCCTGCGATGATGAGGTATTGCTACCATGATGTGGAACCTGTATCACCGTAGACTGCAGATGCTGCCAGTAGTGACTTAGCATTTTTTGTTCAGCGGGAGACTCAATATCTCCGGTCAGCAGAATACTCTGATGCCCGTCATCGACCTTAACCACGCAGGAGTGGTTATTCCCCAGATCTTTATTTCCACGCACGGGCCAATGCGCACTAAAGGTTAACCCTTGCCATTGCCAGCGCTCCCCGCGTAAACACGGGAGATGCCCTTCCCATCCTAATGGGCTTCTTATCCATAGCGACGGCCAGGCTTGCTGCAGTGAACGCAACCCGCCCCGGTGATCCATATGCTCATGGCTTAAAATAACGCCTTCTGGCTCCAGGTTGTGCCAGCGTAGCCATGGAATAATCAGCTGTTGCGCGCTATCGCCTTCAGGCCATGCCAGACCGGTATCGTAAAGAATCGCTTTCCCATTGCGCGCAATTACCATCGCCAGCCCCTGCCCGACGTCCAGCATATGCACTTGCCAGACATCAGTACGTGGCGTTCGCCAGAACGGGGCGCTCAGTAAAAGGAGCACAGTGACGCAAACTACCGGTATAGTTCGCCACGCGTTCAGCCGATATGCGATGAGCAGGAGTCCGGGTACAAATGCAAGCCATTGCCAACGTGCATCAATATTGATCCACCCTTCAGGCAGGCTCCTGAGCCCCCAAAATAATAGCGCGAGGGAGCGATCCGCTAAATACCATAGGTTCGACTCAACCATCGCCAGCCCGGTTAAATGGACGATCATGCCTGCTAATATCAATGGTACGGAAATAAACGTAACCAGCGGTACAGCAAACAAATTCGCCAAAAATGAGGTCAGGCTAAAACCGTGAAACATCGCGATTTGCACAGGCAGAAGCAGGAGCGTAATTCCCAATTGCAAATGAGCAAGCGCCAGAAATTGGCGTCCAACGCGAGACAGCGGCCAATCCGGCATCGGAACCCATTGATACCAGAACAGCAGCGCTGCAACGGCAAAAGCAGACAACCACAGACTTTGTGAAAGAACGGCGACAGGATCCACCACCAGAATGGCTGCCAGACAGCAGAGCCACACCGACCATCCACTCCACTGCCTGCCGCTGAGTTTTAGCCCTCCCCAGACCAGTAGCGCAACAACCGTACGTAATGCCGGGGGCTGTAGCCCCGTTAACCAGGCATAGAATGTTGCGCAGACGATCCCGCCAACTAATGGAACCTGCCAGCAAATCCATCTGGTTGGCATAAAAAATTGCCCCGCGCGAATTAATCCTGCTGCCAGAAGTGCGGCAAATGCAATATGCAGCCCGGAGATAGCCATCAAATGGGCCGTACCGGTATCTCGCATAATGGTTTTCACCGCTTGTGACACGGACAAGCGCTCCCCCATTCCCAGGCCCAGTATAACCTGCTGCCAGGGATAGTCAGCGAGCGCGCTTTTCAACGAGGAGAGATACCTCGAACGCAAACTGCATTGTTGTGTGATAACCGAAGCCTGCAAAAATCTTCCCGTCAGCAGCTGGTGCTGCGCCAATGCGTAACGCTGGCTATCAAACCCGCCCTCGTTCAATTGACCGTGTATAACACGAACCCTCAACGTCATCGCCCATGTCTGGCCCGCACAAACGTTGCCGGGTAAGTACTGCCCATACAGAGTAATTCCGATGGCAGGAAATACCCGCTTCCCCTGCAGATGCGTGATCTGGCCGTAGTGCGTTGTCATATTATCGGTTCCGGTTATCCGCACGATGGCCTGCTGGCTTTTTGCAGGCAGCGTATTACCGGCCCACAGCGCATCTTTCGCAGCCAGAACTCCCCAAAGAAAAAATAGCAGGGTTAATCCGGCGAAACGTACAGGGCTGTGAGAAATAAGACAGAGCAGAATTGCCAGACCAAATATAACGCCGATGCACAGCATGTCAGGTAACGCAGGTAATAGCATAAGCGGGAGAATGCCGAATAATGCACTCGTACTAACCGTTGTTATTTTCATCAGTCACCTCCCTGTAGCAGGAAGTGTGCAGTAATGTTCGACGGTTGTCTGGTGCCAATTTAGCGTTATACGGTACGCATTCCGCTAACATTTAGCGGCGCTTGTAACGTGCAAATTAACTGGGATGGAGATTCCAGGATGGGTTGGCAGAAATGAAAAAAGCACCCGTGCGGGTGCTTTTCTCGGCGTTAAGTCTCGCTAAAAACTTAACCGTAAATATTGGCGCGATCGCGCAGTTCTTTACCTGGTTTAAAGTGCGGAACGTATTTTCCTTCCAGGTCCACTTTATCGCCGGTCTTCGGATTACGTCCGGTGCGCGGTGCGCGGTAATGCAAAGAGAAACTGCCGAAACCGCGGATTTCAATACGCTCGCCCTGCGCAAGAGTCGAGGCCATATGTTCCAGCATCTCTTTAACTGCATCTTCAACCGCTTTCGCGGGAATATGAGGTTGCTGGGTTGCAAGTCTTTCAATCAATTCTGACTTGGTCATGATTCCTCCGGTTCCTTAAAGGCATAATTAGCTGCTGCATTGATTAAGGGCGGCCTTAGCCGCCCTTTGTCATTGATTACAGGACGAATCCTGTAATCTGTCAAGCTACTCGTCACCCTTTGTGCTGTTAACAGCACAAAGGATTTAGGAGCACTCGATATTACTCGCCTTTAGCTGCTTTGAAAGCTTCAGCCATTGCGTTGTTAGAGAAGTTAGCATCTTCCTGTTTGTTAACAGTTGCGATTGCATCTTTCTCATCAGCTTCGTCTTTAGCACGAACAGACAGGCTGATTGCGCGGTTCTTACGATCAACGCCGGTGAATTTAGCTTCAACGTCGTCGCCTACGCTCAGAACCAGAGTTGCATCTTCAACGCGGTCGCGGGAAGCTTCAGAAGCGCGCAGGTAACCTTCAACGCCGTCAGCCAGTTCTACGGTTGCGCCTTTAGCATCAACTGCAGTGACTTTACCGTTTACGATTGCGCCTTTCTTGTTCAGTGCAACCCAGTTGTTGAACGGATCTTCTGCGAGCTGTTTAACGCCCAGAGAGATACGCTCACGTTCTGCGTCAACCTGCAGAACAACAGCTGCGATTTCGTCGCCTTTTTTGTATTCACGAACTGCTTCTTCACCTGCAACGTTCCAGGAGATGTCAGACAGGTGAACCAGGCCGTCGATGCCGCCGTCCAGGCCGATGAAGATACCGAAGTCAGTGATAGACTTGATTTTACCTTCAACACGGTCGCCCTTGTTGTGGGTTTCCGCGAACTGCTGCCATGGGTTGTTTTTGCACTGCTTCAGACCCAGGGAGATACGACGACGTTCTTCGTCGATATCCAGAACCATAACTTCCACTACATCGCCAACGTTAACAACTTTGGACGGGTGGATGTTTTTGTTGGTCCAATCCATTTCGGAAACGTGAACCAGGCCTTCAACGCCTTCTTCGATTTCAACGAAGCAGCCGTAGTCGGTCAGGTTGGTCACGCGACCAGTCAGTTTGGTACCTTCCGGATAACGCTTAGCGATAGCTACCCATGGATCTTCGCCCAGCTGTTTCAGGCCCAGAGATACACGAGTACGCTCGCGGTCAAACTTCAGCACTTTAACAGTGATTTCGTCGCCAACGTTTACGATTTCGCTCGGATGCTTAACGCGTTTCCATGCCATGTCGGTGATGTGCAGCAGGCCGTCAACGCCACCCAGATCAACGAATGCACCGTAGTCAGTGAGGTTCTTAACGATACCTTTAACTTCCATGCCTTCCTGCAGGTTTTCCAGCAGCTGATCGCGTTCTGCGCTGTTTTCGGATTCGATAACGGCACGACGGGAAACAACAACGTTGTTACGCTTCTGATCCAGCTTGATTACTTTGAATTCAAGCTCTTTGCCTTCCAGGTGCAGCGTGTCGCGGACCGGACGAACGTCAACCAGGGAACCCGGCAGGAACGCGCGAATACCATTCAGCTCAACAGTGAAGCCACCCTTGACTTTGCCATTGATAACACCAGTAACGGTTGCAGCTTCTTCGTAAGCTTTTTCCAGCGTGATCCAAGCTTCGTGACGTTTAGCTTTTTCACGGGACAGCAGGGTTTCACCGAAGCCGTCTTCTACTGCATCCAGAGCAACGTCAACTTCGTCACCAACCTGGATTTCCAACTCGCCCTGGGCGTTTTTGAACTGCTCAGCCGGAATGGCGGACTCAGATTTCAGACCAGCGTCAACCAGTACTACGTCTTTGTCGATAGCAACAACAACACCACGAACGATGGAACCCGGACGGGTTTCG
Organism: Citrobacter sp. XY323; assembly: GCF_025106035.1. Lineage (NCBI taxonomy): Bacteria > Pseudomonadati > Pseudomonadota > Gammaproteobacteria > Enterobacterales > Enterobacteriaceae > Citrobacter > Citrobacter sp. XY323. The sequence goes on along the minus strand of NZ_JANYUK010000002.1, from coordinate 27,284 downwards.
ATTTCTTTTAAGGATTCTTCAAACAGTTGAGCAAAAGATTCAGTCATGTTTAATCTTCAGGTTTCATATTTAACGTCCACCTGGCTCCATGCCGGATGGGGTTGTTTAACATACCCGCTGTCAATCCATTGCAACGGGGGTACTGCAAATTCGGTCGCACTTAAGCGAGTGCCAGTTTTTGGCGCGCGTATTGTAACGCTTTTTCAATCACTTGCTCAATGCTTAATCGGGTTGAATCCAAAACTAAAGCATCAGCAGCGGGAACCAGCGGCGCTACAGCACGGTTACGATCGCGGAAATCGCGTTCTTCGATCTCGGCCAAAAGGCGTTCAAAGTTAACACTAAAGCCCTTTTCCTGCAACTGTAGCATACGTCTATGCGCACGTTCTTGCGAGGAGGCGTCCAGGAAAATTTTCACTGGTGCATCCGGGAACACCACGGTCCCCATGTCTCGTCCGTCGGCAATCAGGCCGGGCGCTTCACGAAACGCGCGTTGACGACGTAACAGCGCTTCGCGTACGCGAGGAAACGCAGCGACCTGAGATGCGGCATTCGCTACTTCCTGGGTGCGGATTTCGCCGCTGACATCTTCACCTTCCAGAATGACTTCCAGGTTGCCGTCCGTTGAGATAAAACGCACATCCAGGTGTGAGGCAAGCGGTACCAGAGCATCTTCAGATGTGACATCAACATGGTGATGCAACGCTGCGAGCGCCAGTACGCGGTAGATCGCGCCTGAATCTAACAGATGCCATTGCAATGCTTCCGCCATTGCCTTGCACAAGGTGCCTTTTCCTGCACCACTTGGGCCATCAATGGTAATAACCGGGGCAATTGCCGTCATCTTTTTCTCCTTAAACAGGCATACGTTAACGTGAACGCCGCGCATTATACGCGCCAACGCTAATAATCGTTAACACAGAGTGTAAAAACCCGATTAGTCTGTAACGATGTGAGGAAGAATTGCGCAATTATAGCGGGCTGGCGAGAAACCAGCCCGGAAGATGACACTGATTTACTTTTTATCTGCAGCGATGCGCTCACGAATATGCTGAGCGCGATCGTCAGATGTGAGGATCAGGCAAGTGTACTAATACGCGCCAACTGTTCGAAATAATCCGGGAAGGTTTTGGCGGTACATTTAGGGTCCAGAATGGTCACCGGCGTGTCAGACAACGCCACCAGCGAGAAACACATCGCCATGCGGTGATCGTTGTAGGTCGCGATCTCCGCAAACTGTAACGTCGCCGGTGGTGTGACACGAATATAGTCTTCGCCCTCTTCAACGATCGCGCCCACTTTACGCAACTCGGTCGCCATCGCGAACAGGCGGTCGGTCTCTTTGACGCGCCAGTTATAGATGTTACGTAAAGTCGTGGTGCCTTTAGCGAACAGCGCTGCCGTGGCTATGGTCATCGCCGCATCGGGAATATGGTTCATATCCATGTCTATCGCGTTCAGCTCACCGTGAGTACAAGCAATAAAGTCATCGCCCCAGGTAATGGTCGCGCCCATTTTTTCCAGCACATCAGCGAAGCGGATATCACCCTGCATACTGTTGCGGCCAATCCCGGTGACTTTTACCGTACCGCCTTTAATGGCTCCCGCTGCGAGAAAATAGGAAGCGGAAGAAGCATCGCCTTCAACCAGATATGCCCCCGGTGACTGATACTGCTGCTGACCCTGCACAATAAAGCGCTGGTAGTTCTGATTCTCAATTTCAACACCAAACGTTTTCATCAGGTTCAGTGTGATATCAATGTAAGGTTTGGATACCAGCTCGCCTTTAATGGCGATCGTCGTATCCTGCGGCGCCAGTGGCGCAGTCATCAGCAGCGCAGTCAGGAACTGGCTGGATACGCTGCCGTCTACCTCAACCTGTCCTCCGGTAAAGCCACCGCGCAGACGTAAAGGCGGATAGTTTTCCTGCTCCAGGTATTCAATGTTGGCTCCGCCCTGACGTAACGCATCAACCAGATGGCCAATCGGGCGCTCTTTCATGCGCGGCTCGCCCGTCAACACGATGTCATTGCTGCCCAGACACAGCGCAGCGGCCAGCGGGCGCATTGCGGTTCCGGCATTGCCAAGGAACAGTTCCACTGCGCCTTCGGCATGCAGCGCGCCGCCATTGCCGATAATCTCGCAACGCGTACGGTCGGCAGAAAGGGTATAGCTAATTCCTAACGCATTCAGAGCATTAAGCATATGGCGGACATCATCGCTATCCAGCAGATTAGTCAGGACAGTGGTGCCATTTGCTAATGCAGCCAGCAGCAAAGCGCGGTTAGAAACACTTTTGGATCCAGGCAGATTGATGGTGCCATCCACCCGCGCAATGGGTTGTAACGTCAGGGATTCCATGAAACTCGACTCTCAAAAACAGACATAAAAACCCCACAGACTGGCTGTGGGGATGAAAATACAGCAGATCAACCGCGGCGGCGCTCGAAATCGACCATGAAATCGGTCAGCGCTTTTACACCTTCTAGCGGCATTGCATTGTAGATGGACGCGCGCATACCACCGACCACACGGTGCCCTTTCAACGCGTGCAGACCCGCAGCGAAAGACTCTTCCAGGAAGAGTTTATCCAGTGCGCTGTCAGCAAGCTGGAACGGTACGTTCATGCGTGAACGGTTCGATTTTGCCACGTCGTTACGGTAGAAATCGCTGTTATCGATTACGCCGTACAGCAGTTCCGCTTTTTGCTGGTTAATTTTATCCATCGCGTTAACACCGCCCTGCTCTTTCAGCCATTTAAAGACCAGGCCAGACAGATACCAGGCAAAGGTTGGCGGCGTGTTGAACATGGAGTCGTTGTCATTCAGCACGGTATAGTCGAGGATTGACGGGCATGACACATGAGCCTTACCCAGCAAATCTTCACGTACGATGACAATGGTCAGCCCGGCCGGGCCGATGTTTTTCTGCGCCCCGGCATAAATTACGCCATAACGGCTCACGTCAAGCGGTGCGGAAAGAATGGTAGAGGACAGATCCGCCGTAACCACCACATTGCTGGCAAAATTCGGCGTTTCATCGATCGCAATGCCATCAATGGTTTCATTCGGGCAATAGTGCAAATACGCCGCGTTGTCAGAAAGCTGCCATTCGCTCATTGGCTTAACAGCACGCAGTCCGTCAACGGTGACTTTGGCGTCGATAACGTTTGGCGCACAGTATTTTTTCGCTTCTTTAATTGCGCTGGCGGCCCAATAACCGGCATCAACGTAATCCGCCGTGGTTTTGTCACCCAGAATATTTAACGGGATACCCGCAAACTGCCCGCGCCCACCGCCATGGCAGAACAACACTTTATAGTTGGAGGGGATGCTGAGAAGATCGCGAAAATCCTGCTCCGCTTCCTCTGCGACCTGGATGAATTCTTTGCCACGGTGGCTAATTTCCATCACCGACGTGCCAAGACCGTTCCAGTCGCGAAGATCCTGTTGAGCCAGTTTAAGTACTTCTGCCGGTAACATTGCCGGACCTGAACTAAAATTGAAGACCTGAGCCATTTCCCCTCACCACGTTGTGTTGTTGTCCAATCAACATCCTGTCATTGGCGATAATCCGGTGACAGACATTGGTATAAGTTATTCCTGTGGATATCGGTTTTATCATTCAGTGACACGCGCCGCAATGGGTAAAACTGACCAGGGTAAAAATGTGTCATTGGTCACACAACAGAATCTATCGGATTGACGGGTAAAAACCGAGATTTTCGCTGTCAGGTGACCCGTTTTGCCCGACTGGCCTTCGACCATTCTGGATTTGCACAGCGTGGACATAATTGATGATCTCCGGCGTTCATTTGCACCACTTCACTACACCGTATACATGCATAGTCCCCAGCTTCAGGTATCACTTTAAATCGCTGTGTACAGCGTTTAGGCAAAATACTGAGCCCCGGCTTTACGTCTTCATCGGCAAAGAAATAGACGCTGATTTGCCCATTTGTCTCCAGGATGGCCAGTCTCACCTGTCCCAATTGCTCCACGCCGTTCAAACGCAATTCCATAAAGAATTCGAATTCCGTCATATTGGCGCTATTGAGCTTCGACCATGCCAGCTCGCCGTCCTCAATGATCACAACGGGCTTGCCCTCCAGCAAATCCTCCATTTTCTCGCTATGCGCCATCAGCCACATAACCAGCCGATACAGCACAGCAAGCGTAATAAAGACCACCAGCACCGGCAGCATCGGGACATCATCATAAAATGCCACGTCTCCCGCCGCAGACCCCAGCGTAAGGATAATCAGCACTTCAAAAAGCGACATCTGGCGTACGCCGCGACGTCCGGTGATTTTTAAAAACAGAAAAACCAATATAAAGGTATAGAGGCTGCGCAGAGCAACTTCTCCCAGAAAATCCATGGGCACCTTATCCAGTACCATTCGGTGTAAATCGAAAGCTTTCATTATTATGCTCTAAACGTGGTTGGCTGTAGGAAAGCATAGCTAATACTTTTATTTACGTCTGAACTCCGGCGACGATAGCGCCATTCATTTAAAACCCGTATCATTGCGCGCTTTCCGTACGACAAAAGTGATTTTCATGACGCAAACATTTATCCCCGGCAAAGATGCCGCTCTGGAAGACTCCATCGCTCGCTTCCAGCAAAAATTGCTCGACCTTGGTTTTCAAATTGAAGAAGCCTCGTGGTTAAATCCCGTCCCTAACGTCTGGTCAGTACATATTCGCGACAAAGAATGCGCGCTGTGCTTCACCAACGGTAAAGGCGCGACGAAAAAAGCGGCGCTGGCCTCCGCGCTGGGCGAATATTTTGAGCGTCTGTCGACTAACTATTTCTTTGCGGATTTCTGGCTGGGTGAAACCATCGCCAACGGTCCATTCGTGCATTATCCGAACGAAAAATGGTTCCCGTTGACTGAAGAAGACGACGTACCTGAAGGTCTACTGGATGCTCGTCTGCGTGCGTTTTACGATCCAGACAACGAACTGACTGGCAGCATGCTTATCGATCTGCAATCCGGTAATGAAGAACGTGGGGTCTGCGGCCTACCGTTTACCCGTCAGTCGGATAACCAGACCGTCTATATTCCGATGAACATTATTGGCAACCTGTACGTTTCTAACGGCATGTCTGCGGGTAACACCCGAAACGAAGCGCGCGTTCAGGGCCTGTCTGAAGTCTTTGAGCGTCATGTGAAGAACCGTATTATTGCGGAAAGCATCAGCCTGCCGGAAATCCCGGCCGAAGTCATGGCGCGCTACCCGGCAGTGGTGGAGTCCATCGCCAAACTGGAAGCGGAAGGTTTCCCAATTTTCGCCTACGATGGCTCCCTGGGCGGCAAGTATCCGGTGATTTGCGTTGTCCTGTTCAACCCGGCCAATGGTACCTGCTTTGCCTCCTTCGGTGCGCACCCGGATTTCGGCGTTGCGCTGGAGCGTACTGTCACTGAACTGCTGCAGGGCCGTGGTCTGAAAGATCTTGATGTCTTCACCCCACCAACCTTTGACGACGAAGAAGTAGCTGAACACACTAACCTTGAAACTCACTTCATCGATTCCAGCGGCCTGATCTCCTGGGATCTGTTCAAGCAGGATGCTGACTATCCGTTCGTTGACTGGAATTTCTCCGGTACCACCGAAGAAGAGTTCGCCACCCTGATGGCCATCTTCAATGCTGAAGATAAAGAAGTGTATATCGCCGACTACGAGCACCTGAGCGTTTACGCGTGCCGCATTATTGTTCCGGGAATGTCTGACATCTATCCGGCTGAAGATCTGTGGTTAGCCAACAACGCCATGGGCGCCCATCTGCGTGACACTATTCTCTCGCTTCCGGGCAGTGAATGGGATAAAGAAGACTATCTCAATCTGATCGAACAACTGGATGAAGAAGGCTTTGACGACTTCACCCGCGTACGCGAGCTGCTCGGTCTGGCAACCGGTGCGGATAACGGTTGGTACACCCTGCGCATTGGCGAGCTTAAAGTGATGCTGGCGCTGGCCGGCGGCGACCTGGAGCAGGCGCTGGTCTGGACAGAATGGACGATGGAATTCAACGCCTCTGTCTTTAGCGCTGAACGTGCCAACTACTACCGCTGTCTGCAAACGCTGCTGCTGCTATCTCAGGAAGAAGATCGTCAGCCGCTACAATATCTGAACGCGTTTGTTCGCATGTACGGTGCCGAGGCGGTTGAAGCCGCAAGTGCAGCATTAAGTGGCGAAGCGCCGTTCTACGGGCTTCAAACTGTTGATAGCGATCTGCAGGCTTTCCCGGCGCATCAGTCTCTGCTGAAAGCCTACGAAAAACTGCAGCGCGCGAAAGCAGCACATTGGTCAAAATAGTGACAATCAGCCTGCGCTGAGTAGGCTAAAGGTATTGTCTGGGCTATATTACGGGGCGCTTAATGCGCCCTGTTTTTTATTTTGGTCAAATCAAAAAATAAATGTAAAAACAAGGTTAAATATTAGTAGTTGATATTAAGAAAATTAGCTTATTAATGTGGTTTTTTATCTCAATTACTCCATTTTAATTAACCGCCCCAGAGGAGACAGAAAGAAAAAATTCAACTCACCTTATAATTTTTAAAATTTATTTTTATTTGGATAATCAACAAGTTACACCGTAATTGCATAAAAACCATGCGCCTTACGGGCCTATAAGCCAGGCGAGATATGATCTATATCAAATTCTCATCTATAATGCTTTGTTAGTATCTCGTCGCCGACTTAATAAAGAGAGAGTTAGTGTGAAAGCTGACAACCCTTTTGATCTTATTCTTCCTGCTGCAATGGCCAAAGTTGCCGAAGAAGCAGGCGTCTATAAAGCAACGAAACATCCGCTTAAGACGTTCTATCTGGCAATTACTGCCGGTGTATTCATTTCAATTGCCTTTGTTTTCTATATCACCGCCACAACCGGTACCGGCACAATGCCTTTCGGCATGGCGAAGCTAGTAGGTGGTATCTGCTTTTCCCTGGGGCTGATTCTCTGCGTTGTCTGCGGTGCAGACCTCTTCACCTCAACCGTACTGATTGTCGTAGCGAAAGCCAGTGGTCGCATCACCTGGGGCCAATTGGCTAAAAACTGGCTTAACGTTTATGTCGGCAACCTGATTGGCGCCCTGATCTTCGTGTTACTCATGTGGCTTTCTGGCGAGTATATGACCGCTAACGGCGCGTGGGGTCTCAACGTCCTGCAAACAGCCGACCACAAAGTGCACCATACTTTTGTTGAGGCGGTAAGTCTTGGCATCCTGGCGAACCTGATGGTGTGTCTGGCAGTATGGATGAGCTATTCGGGTCGCAGCCTGATGGACAAAGCGTTTATCATGGTATTACCGGTCGCAATGTTTGTTGCCAGCGGTTTTGAGCACAGTATCGCAAACATGTTTATGATCCCTATGGGTATTGTAATTCGCGATTTCGCCACCCCGGAATTCTGGACCGCTGTTGGGTCTTCTCCGGAGAATTTTTCTCACCTGACCGTGATGAATTTCATCACCGATAACCTGATTCCGGTTACTATCGGCAACATTATCGGCGGCGGTTTGTTGGTCGGGTTGACATACTGGGTCATTTATCTGCGTGGTAACGATCATCATTAATCTGATGATGCCCATTACACGCAGTAAATAAAAAATCCACTTAAGAAGGTAGGTGTTACATGTCCGAGCTTAATGAAAAGTTAGCCACAGCCTGGGAAGGTTTTACCAAAGGTGATTGGCAGAATGAAGTAAACGTCCGTGACTTCATTCAGAAAAACTACACTCCGTATGAGGGTGACGAGTCCTTCCTGGCTGGCGCAACTGATGCGACCACTGCACTGTGGGACAGCGTGATGGAAGGCGTTAAACAGGAAAACCGCACTCACGCGCCTGTTGACTTTGACACCTCCGTTGCTTCTACCATCACTTCTCACGACGCTGGCTACATCAACAAAGCGCTCGAGAAAATTGTTGGTCTGCAGACTGAAGCTCCGCTGAAACGTGCGATCATTCCGTTTGGCGGCATCAAAATGGTTGAAGGTTCCTGCAAAGCGTACAATCGCGAACTGGACCCGATGCTGAAAAAAATCTTCACCGAATACCGCAAAACCCACAACCAGGGCGTATTCGATGTTTACACCAAAGACATTCTGAACTGCCGTAAATCCGGTGTTCTGACTGGTCTGCCAGATGCCTATGGCCGTGGCCGTATCATCGGTGACTACCGTCGCGTTGCGCTGTACGGTATCGACTACCTGATGAAAGACAAATACGCTCAGTTCGTCTCTCTGCAGTCCGATCTGGAAAACGGCGTAAACCTGGAAGCCACTATCCGTCTGCGTGAAGAAATTGCTGAACAGCACCGCGCACTGGGTCAGATCAAAGAAATGGCTGCTAAATATGGCTGCGATATCTCTGGTCCGGCAACCAACGCTCAGGAAGCTATCCAGTGGACTTACTTCGGCTACCTGGCCGCGGTTAAATCTCAGAACGGCGCAGCAATGTCCTTCGGTCGCGTATCCACCTTCCTGGATGCCTACATCGAACGTGATATCAAAGCAGGCAAAATCACCGAGCAAGACGCTCAGGAAATGATTGACCACCTGGTCATGAAACTGCGTATGGTTCGTTTCCTGCGTACCCCTGAATATGATGAACTGTTCTCTGGTGACCCGATTTGGGCAACTGAATCTATCGGTGGTATGGGCGTTGATGGCCGTACTCTGGTTACCAAAAACAGCTTCCGCTTCCTGAATACCCTGTACACCATGGGTCCTTCTCCGGAGCCGAACATCACCGTTCTGTGGTCTGAAAAACTGCCTCTGAACTTCAAGAAATTCGCCGCTAAAGTGTCCATCGACACCTCTTCTCTGCAGTACGAGAACGATGACCTGATGCGTCCGGACTTCAACAACGACGACTACGCTATCGCTTGCTGCGTAAGCCCGATGGTTGTTGGTAAACAAATGCAGTTCTTCGGTGCGCGTGCAAACCTGGCGAAAACCATGCTGTACGCAATCAACGGCGGCGTTGATGAAAAACTGAAAATGCAGGTTGGTCCTAAATCTGAACCGATCAAAGGCGACGTTCTGAACTTCGACGAAGTTATGGAGCGCATGGATCACTTCATGGACTGGCTGGCTAAACAGTACGTCACTGCCCTGAACGTTATCCACTACATGCACGACAAGTACAGCTACGAAGCCTCTCTGATGGCGCTGCACGACCGTGACGTTATCCGCACCATGGCGTGTGGTATCGCTGGTCTGTCCGTTGCTGCTGACTCCCTGTCTGCAATCAAATATGCGAAAGTTAAACCGATTCGTGACGAAGACGGTCTGGCTGTCGACTTCGAAATCGAAGGCGAATACCCGCAGTTTGGTAACAACGACTCTCGCGTTGATGACATGGCGGTTGACCTGGTAGAACGTTTCATGAAGAAAATTCAGAAACTGACTACTTATCGTAACGCTATCCCGACTCAGTCTGTTCTGACCATCACCTCTAACGTGGTTTATGGTAAGAAAACCGGTAACACCCCAGATGGTCGTCGTGCTGGCGCGCCGTTCGGACCGGGTGCTAACCCAATGCACGGTCGTGACCAGAAAGGTGCTGTTGCCTCTCTGACCTCCGTTGCTAAACTGCCGTTTGCTTACGCTAAAGATGGTATCTCTTACACCTTCTCTATCGTTCCGAACGCACTGGGTAAAGACGACGAAGTTCGTAAGACCAACCTGGCTGGTCTGATGGATGGTTACTTCCACCACGAAGCGTCCATCGAAGGTGGTCAGCACCTGAACGTGAACGTCATGAACCGTGAAATGCTGCTGGATGCGATGGAACATCCGGAAAAATATCCGCAGCTGACCATCCGTGTTTCTGGCTACGCAGTACGTTTTAACTCCCTGACTAAAGAACAGCAGCAGGACGTTATTACTCGTACCTTCACTCAGACCATGTAATTGGTTTTGACTGAAATCGTACTTTAAAAAGCGTACAATAAAGGCTCCACGTAAGTGGGGCCTTTTTAATAGCCTGCTTTGTCAGCTATCTATACTTATGGATAGCAGCCAAAACAGACTCGACACAGTTAATAACTGTGCACTAACACTGGCCCCGGATGGGCCACACCTGGAGAAACACCGCAATGTCAGTTATTGGTCGCATTCACTCCTTTGAATCCTGTGGCACTGTTGATGGCCCGGGCATCCGTTTTATTACCTTCTTCCAGGGCTGCCTGATGCGCTGCCTGTATTGTCATAACCGTGACACATGGGATACGCACGGCGGCAAAGAAGTCACCGTCGACGAGTTAATGAAAGAGGTCGTGACCTACCGCCACTTTATGAACGCCTCCGGTGGCGGTGTGACAGCGTCCGGTGGCGAAGCTATCCTGCAAGCTGAATTTGTACGCGACTGGTTTCGTGCCTGTAAAAAAGAAGGTATTCATACCTGTCTGGATACCAACGGTTTTGTTCGCCGCTACGATCCGGTGATCGATGAATTGCTGGAAGTCACTGACCTGGTGATGCTCGATCTCAAACAGATGAATGATGAAATCCATCAGAATCTGGTGGGCGTATCTAACCATCGTACGCTTGAGTTCGCACGTTATCTGTCCAATAAAGATATCAAGGTGTGGATCCGCTACGTCGTTGTGCCTGGCTGGTCTGACGATGACGACTCCGCACACCGCCTGGGCGAGTTTACCCGCGATATGGGCAACGTAGAGAAAATCGAACTGCTGCCATACCATGAGCTGGGCAAACACAAATGGGTGGCAATGGGTGAAGAGTACAAACTTGACGGTGTTAAGCCACCGAAGAAAGAGACCATGGAGCGCGTGAAAGGCATTCTTGAGCAGTATGGTCATAAAGTAATGTACTAAGGTATGACGACCACGGCGTCGCAGCGCTCTGCTTGAGTAGCGCGACGCCAACGTTCGATGCCTACGACATAAAATATTCTGAAAGTTTATTGGTCACGCTTTCAATAGAGAAAATACGTTTCTGGTGTGCTTTACGACACTGCACGTAACGCTCATCCTGCTCTTCCAGAGCACTGAGTATGCGATCCGCCACCATCATCGCACCAGCAATTTCAGCAAAACCAGACTCACCTTCCCCCTGTAACGCAACCGCCGCCTGCAAATTCCAGTCAGAAAGCCGATTTAATGGAGCAAACGATCCGCGAGTTAACGAGAGAATTTTTATGCCTTGTTCCTTCGCTAGCGTCAGCGACTGCATCATATCGGTAGAGACTTGTTCTGTATGAATAACGATAATCCCTGTTTTTTGGCTGTCCGCCAACGGAGAGATAGCCGCCGGATAAAATCGGTCGATATAACTGGCTATTTTCCCCATCTGCACGAGATTGATTTGCAGGAATAACGCCACCGGCACCGCCGTACCTACCGCATAAATTGCAATATTACTGAGCTGATTTAACCAGGTCGCAACCGCCTGCAATTCTTTGCTGTCGATGATGGCATTGCTGTCACAAACGCTTGCCAGTACCGCCGCCGTCTCCTCACTTCCTCCATCATTCGGCCGTGCAGCTCCTTGTTCCAGTGCAAGAGCCGTTCTGAAATCAGAAAACCCCTTAAAACCAAAGGCACGGCAAAAACGAGTGATACTCCCCTCACTGGTATCAATAGAATCGGCCAGCTCGGTTATCGTATGCCGCATCACAAAATCAGGATTTTCAGTGATAAAACGCCCTACCTTTTCCAGGATCGGACTCAGCTCTGAAGCCCCATTTCTTATGTTAATCAATAAATTAGTATCTATCTGACTCATTTTTCGCCTTTTTGCACAAAATGCAAATGCTGTCACATACTTTGCCCGGCTTTGCGATAATAATTTTTATCGCACCAATGATAATTAAAAATAATTATTTTTACAAACAGGAGAACGTCTAATGAAAGGTCTGATCGTCTGTCGTACCGGTATGGGCAGTTCGCTAATGCTGAAAATCAAAGCCCAAAAAGTCATCGATAAACATGGCTGGGATATCGATCTTGAACACGATGTCCTGTCAGGGCTACGAACCTGGCAAAACATCGACTTCGTGATCACCATGAGCGACCTGACCGATGAGGTAGAAGCCGCCGGGTTCAGAGCAATCGGTATCACCGATCTGATGAACAGCGAAGAAATGGAATCTGCGCTCACCAGCGTTGTTCAAAACAACTAACCTCTCCGGGGGAAATATGGATCTCCTAAAGTTCATTGTATTCGACATTTTGGGTGTAACCCCACTTTTAGTTGGCTTTATTGCGCTAATTGGTTTGCTTATCCAGCGTAAACCCATCGAAAAAGTGCTTTCAGGTACCTTTAAAACCATCGTCGGATTTCTGGTATTTGCCGGCGGAGCAGGGATTGCGGTGACATCCTTAGGTAATTTTCAGACCTTATTCAGCGATGGATTCGGTCTGAAAGGTGTGATGCCGTTAGCCGAAGCGTTAACTGGGCTGGCACAAACCAAGTTTGCCATGTGCGTTTCACTCATCATGGTCGTTGGTTTCGGCTGGAACTTGTTTTTTGCCCGCGTAACGCCGTTCAAATACATCTTCCTGACGGGTCAACATAATCTGTATCTGTCTGCCCTCTTAACCGTTACGCTTAAGGCGCTTGGCTACAGCGATGTAACAACAATTATCGTCGGCTCCATACTGCTGGGGCTTGCGGCCTGTGTCTATCCAGCTATCGCTCAGCCGTGGATGCGTAAGATTACCGGTAATGATGAAATCGCGATGGGGCATTACGTTACTCTGGCCTACGCGCTATCGGGATGGATCGGTTCGAAAGTGGGTGATCCTAAGCAGTCAACAGAAAAGCTAAATCTTCCCGGATGGTTGGGGATTTTTAAAGACTACATCGTCTCCGTGTCCATCTCTGTCAGTATTTTCTATTACATCGCGGCGCTTGCCGCAGGCGAAGAAGCGGTAACGGCCGCCGCCGGTGGAATGCATTGGCTGGTTTATCCGCTATTCCAGTCACTCACGTTTACCGCATCGCTTTATATCATCATCACCGGCGTTCGCTTGCTGTTGTCAGAAATAGTCCCGGCATTTCTGGGCATCTCTGAAAAATTTATCCCGAACGCCAAACCCGCACTGGATTGCCCAGTCGTCTTTCCGTATGCCCCAACCGCCACCGTTTTAGGTTTCATCTCTTCCTTTGTGGGTGGATTGGTGGTTATGGGGGTCCTCGCATTAATTGGGCAAACGGTCATTATCCCCGTCGCCATCCCCTACTTCTTCATTGGTGCTACCGCCGCCGTCTTCGGTAACGCGTCAGGAGGCTGGAAAGGGGCCATCGCCGGTAGCTTTGTCACTGGCATATTAATTGGTATTGGCCCGGCACTCATCTATCCCATCATGGAGTCGGTGGGTTTGTCCGGTACTAGCTTCCCGGAGACAGATTTTGTCGCCCTCGGCTTAGTGGTTTATTACATTGGCAAAATGTTGCCCTGATAAGGAATGAACATGAATATTGACGAATTAAAATCCCATGCGCTGGCTGCTCGCCGGGATATTGTCACCATGATTTATGAATCAGGCATTGGCCATCCTGGCGGTGCATTGTCCATCATCGACATTCTGACCTGGATTTACGATCAAGAGGTGGACTTCTCCTGCGCCCCTCGCGCTCGCGTGGTCATGAGCAAAGGTCATGCGGTTGCTGCTCAGTACGCCATGCTGCATCAAAAAGGCAAAATTGAGCGCAGCGAATTTAATACTTTTCGACAAATTAACTCACGTTTACAGGGGCACCCTAGCATCAAATCTCTGCCCGAAGTCGATGCAACAACCGGCCTGCTGGGCCAGGGATTATCCATTGCCTTTGGTATGGCGGCGGCCAAAAAACAGCGGGGGGAATCACAGCGCGTTTTCGCCATCATTGGCGATGGCGAAATGCACGAAGGACAAATCTGGGAAACGCTACAACAAGCAGGCCATATGAAGATGGATAACCTGGTGGCGATTATCGACTACAACGGTTTTTCCTCCCACGACCCCGTTAATCAGGTGGTGAATCTGGAACCTCTGGCCGACAAAGTGCGTCTTTTCGGCTGGCACGTACTCGAACTCCATAACGGTAACGATATGCATCAGGTTGCCGACACGCTGATGCTTTCACGCCATCTGAAAGGAAAACCTGTCGCCATTATTGCGCATACCACCAAAGGCAGTGGCGTTAGCTATATGGAAAATAACGGTGACTGGCATTCAAAAACCCCAACCACCGAACAATATCAGCAGGCTATGGAGGAGTTGCAGTGATGAAAGCCCCACGTGATGAAATTGGTAACGCACTCATTGCCCTGAAAAAAAAGGGCTATCCCATTGTCGCCATTGATAGTGATTTAGCCAGCTCCACCCGCACTGACCAGTTCCAGGCCGTCTATCCAGACGCTTTCTTTGAAATGGGTATTGCGGAAGGATCGGCAATGAGCTTTGCCACTGGCCAGGCGTTGGAAGGAAATATTCCGTTCTACGTTAACTTTGCGATGTTTGTGACAGGCACCGCCTGGACTCAACTGCGCCAGGCGTGCTACGCCAAAGCTAACATTAAATTAGTTGGTAGCCACCCAGGAATGGATGATGGACCTGACGGCGCATCGCATCATGCGCTGGAAGATCTGGCCCTGACGCGCGTACTGCCGGGGCTCACAATTCTAACGCCTGCCGACGCTGAAGAAGTTGAGGCCGCATTTGAACAGGCAGTAAACATTCCCGGTCCGGTCTATATTCGCGTAGCCCGAGAACCGATGCCCGTGCGCGATAAATCTGCCGTTCCGCGAGTGACCGATATCGCCGCCGTGGAGGACTCAGGCAATGACTTCGCCATTCTCTATGAAGGGACCGTTCTGGAGCAAGCAAGCGCAGGTTATGTGCAGCTGTGCGCCCAGGGAAAACGTGGCAAGCTGATTCACGTCGCCATGCTAAAACCGTTTAACCGCCAGCGCTTTCTGCAACTGATTGCCAGTTGCCCGCAGATCGCAACGATTGAAAATCACACGATCACCGGTGGGCTTGGCGGACAGGTTGCTGAAGTATTGGCGGAGGAAGGATTAACCACGAGATTAATCCGACTGGGGACACAAGACACGTTTACGGAATCAGGCAATAGCCGCCAGTTGAAAGAGAAATACGGTATTTCGGCGACCGCACTCTTTGAAGCCCTCAGATAGTTCGGGTTGGCAGACCGCAATGCGGTCTGCTGCTCTGAAATAAGGAGAACACAATGACATCTGCGCTATTTTCTGCCTGTCAGTTTCGTGAACAATGCCACTCCTGGCAGGAGGCCGTGACGCTGGCTTGCCAGCCTCTGGAAGAACTGGGCGCGATTACGTCCGCCTACGCTCAGGCAATCATCCGTGAAACAGAACAACTGGGTCCGTGGTACATCTTAAGCCCTGAGTTTGCCCTACCGCACGCTCGTCCGGAAGAAGGAGTGATAAGCAGTGAGACACATCTGTCGCTCTTGTGTCTGAAAGAGGCGGTGCCTTTTCCAGGGCATCCAGATGTGCGGTTAATTATTGTCCTGGCGGCTGCCAGCAGCACCCGACATATTGAAATGATTCAAAAACTGGTTTGCTGGCTGGATGAAGAGGAGCATTTACAACAGCTAACGAGTATGACCAGTCAGGCGCAGCTTCACTGCACGCTGAAAGCATGCGAATACCTCGCAACTTCCGGCATACCCGCAATGGGAAAATGAGTCACGGTATGCAAACATTTTGCCTTGCATACCGTCTGGCGCGCTTTATACGTGAGCCACCGGAGTCGGCGTATGTCTGGCGCTACGCAACAACATCAGCAGATAAATAAACGATACGCTGGCAATCATAATGAATAACAGATTATCGGAATAATTCTGCATCAGCATTGCGGTGAATGAAGGACCCAGCAGGCTGCCAACGGTATAGCTTAATAACAATGCCTGATTCATGGCGACCAGCTGATGATGTTCAACCTTTTCACAGGCCCAGGCCATCGCCACCGGATAGAGGGTAAAACCTGCCGCACCCAACATAAACAACGCAGGCGCCATCGCCGCCTGATTCAGCATGGCAATACTTCCGACGATAACCACGAAGACCTGGACGCGTAAAACCAGCAGGCGTCCCAGCTTGTCTGCCAGGCGGCCAATCGGCCATTGCCCCAGAATACCGGCGCTAACCAGAACCGCCATCCAGAAACCAATGCTGGCGTTGCTCACCCCTTGATGGTTGAGATACAGCGGCATCAGGCCATACAAAGACCCCAGCACAATCCCGGAAATAATACAGCCGTTAACGCCCAGACGCGCCTGCCGCAGCTTCAGCATGGAGGTAATAGGAGTAGACTGCTGTTCATCACCCTGCTGATTGGCAATGCGCGTAAAGAGCAATGGCAAAACGCCAGCCAGGATCGTACCCGTCACCCACGGCAGGACGTTCATCAATTCTGTTGATACTTTACTAACCAGTAGCTGGCCTAAAAACGTCCCCACGTAATAGATCATCATATAGGCGGCAAGCAAGCGTCCGCGATTACGCGAAGTCCCGCTGCACATCAGCGCACTTTCCACTACCACCCAAATCATGGCGCAGCCAACACCGGCGATAAAACGCCAGGTCATCCAGCTCCAGAATCCCACCATAACCCCCAGGCCGATACAGCCCGCGGCAAAAATAAGCGAGGCAATGTAATAGCTGCGATTAAAACCAAGGTGTTTTATTAAATACCCGGTCAGCAACGTCCCTACCAGATTGCCGGTAAAGTAGGAAGAACTCACCACACCTACCTGCCAGGTGGGCAAATTTTCATGGGCGAGCCAAAGCGGGACGAGCGTGTTTAACACGGCGATCGCCAGGGTCAGCAGAAGCAGCCCGCACAGCAACAGCATGACGGGACGGGTATAAATGGACATGAATAAAAACCGTGAGGAAGTTCAAATTTCATGCGCATCATGCCACTGCCAAAAACATTGTCAATCGGCGCAATCAAAGGGCTGAGGCGCTTTCCGGACGATCGATTTGCATTACTGATTCTTAATGTGAATAGATAAAAAACACAAAAACACATCTGCTTGTTTTTATTGATCTAAAACAAAAATCTCGCGTTGCGTTCAGTCGAAAAATTTCATGGACTCCCCTTACTTTTATTTCTTACTAAACTCTATGCGGGATGCAGATCTGCATTGTCTTCAAAATAGAACAGTGAGTTCTTATTTAGGTATCTAATCCATATATCGTTCTTTCTGTAGACTTAAACTCATCAAATTTCCCCCACTGATGCTGAACAGGAGAAATATCATGACTAAACCTTACGTAAGACTTGATAAAGATAATGCGGCAGTACTGCTGGTCGACCATCAGGCTGGCCTGCTCTCTCTGGTTCGGGATATCGATCCCGATAAATTTAAAAACAACGTGCTTGCCCTTGGCGACTTAGCAAAATACTTCAAACTCCCAACCATTCTGACAACCAGTTTCGAGACAGGACCAAACGGGCCACTGGTACCGGAACTGAAAGCTCAATTTCCCGATGCGCCTTATATTGCTCGCCCCGGAAACATTAACGCGTGGGATAACGAAGATTTCGTGAAAGCAGTGAAAGCGACCGGTAAAAAACAGCTGATTATTGCCGGTGTCGTGACGGAAGTTTGCGTTGCTTTCCCTGCGCTCTCGGCTATTGAAGAAGGTTTTGATGTCTTTGTCGTAACCGATGCGTCGGGTACATTTAATGAAATTACTCGCCATTCAGCATGGGATCGGATGTCCCAGGCCGGTGCTCAACTGATGACGTGGTTTGGTGTCGCATGTGAGTTGCATCGCGACTGGCGCAACGATATCGAAGGTCTGGCGACGCTGTTCTCTAATCACATTCCTGATTATCGCAATCTGATGACCAGCTACGACACGTTAACTAAACAGAAGTAAAAAACCGGGGCTATGCCCCGGTTTGTCATTTAGCTGGCAACCGCCATACCGACGGTCATATGCAGCCCGTAGAACACGCCACGACCAATCAACTCGCCGACTAACAGCAGAATAAACGCGACGGAAAGCAGCGGAACTGCAGGCTGGTAGCCTTTCACTTGCGGTACAATCCAGCAGCACAACGCTACTGCCAGAGCGACAATCCGCCACGCCATCAGCGAGCCGTAATCCGGAACCAGCGCAGACGCCTGTTGAATGGAACTGTGGATCGTCGCCAGTTCAGCCCCCTGCATTACAGACATGATGGCGCTCACGACCAGAGCAAGCACTGAAATAGCCGGCAACAGGCGCATCGCCCAACCGTCCACGCCAGCAATTCTCAGCAACAGATATCCCAGCAGCGGACCGCCCATAAACATCGTCAGGAAGAAGCCCAGCGGCGTCCAGATGCTGTACCAGGTCGGTACGGTATCGATGGTGTTATACACGCGCACCATCATCCAGACAAAAACCACGCCCAGTACCATGGTGACAACTAACCACAGATTGCGTAATACGGGCGACATTTTTTTCAACGTTGCCAGCAGCCAGCCGATGCCGCCAACGGCAAAGAAGATTGAGCCGCTGGCAATTTCATTACTCAACGCAGAAGACCCTACACGATTGAGTGAGTTAAAGGCGCGCATCGGTGAGCCCAGGTGGAGCATGGAAGCAATAAAGCCAATGCCCATTAATACCCACAGCCCGAACATGCAGGCAATCACGCGCTGCTGCGATTCAGGGCGTAAGTCCCCTTTCATCAACGCCAGCGCCAGAACGATAAAGCCACCAACTACACACTGTCCGAAGACAGTGAAGATCATCAGCGGCCATTCATGCCATCCACTTCCCATCTTACACCTCCTTCGGATTGGCCAGATAACCTGTAGTATCCCCGGTCGGGCGGCTATTGGCGTTAGGTTTGATGACAATACTTGGTTTGGTAAAGTGCGCGCCCGGCAGTGGCGCTACCGCAGCCAAAGTACCGTGTTTTTTGCGCAGCTCTTCAATCGGACCAAAATCCAGCGCACGCAGTGGGCAGGACTCCACGCAGATAGGTTTCTTGCCTTCAGCGACGCGCTCATGGCAGCCATCACATTTAGTCATATGCCCTTTTTCAGCATTGTACTGTGGCGCGCCGTAAGGACAGGCCATGTGGCAATACCGACAGCCAATGCAAACATCTTCGTCGACAACGACAAAACCATCTTCACGTTTGTGCATCGCGCCGCTCGGACAAACCTTGGTACAGGCCGGATCTTCACAGTGGTTACACGCAATGGAGAGGTAATAAGCAAAGACGTTCTGATGCCAGACGCCGTTGTCCTCCTGCCAGTCGCCGCCTGCGTATTCATAAATGCGGCGGAAGCTGACTTCCGGGGTTAAATTTTTGAAATCTTTGCAGGCCAGTTCGCAGGTTTTGCAACCGGTGCAACGGCTGGAATCAATAAAAAATCCATACTGGGTTGTCATCGGTTACTCCTTACGCCTTTTCAACCTGAACAAGGTTCGTGTGTGACGGATTCCCCTTTGCGAGAGGAGACGGACGCTGGGTCGTCAGGACGTTAATGCAACCGCCCTGATCCACGCGTTTTGCATCCGGGTCATACCAGGCCCCTTCGCCCAATGCCACCACGCCGGGCATCATACGTGGCGTCACTTTCGCCTCAATATGCACTTCACCACGATCGTTAAAGATACGTACCTTGTCGCCGTTGTTTATACCGCGTCGCTGCGCATCCATCGGGTTGATCCACATTTCCTGGCGGCAGGATGCTTTCAGGACATCGACGTTGCCATAGGTCGAGTGAACGCGAGACTTATAGTGGAAGCCGGTCAGCTGCAAAGGGAATTTCTCCACCAGCGGATCGTTTAAGCTTTCAAAGCCTGGGGTATAAATCGGTAGCGGATCAATTACATCACCTTCCGGCAGTTCCCAGGTTGCCGCGATCTCGGCAAGCTGCTGCGAATAAATTTCGATCTTACCTGACGGCGTGGTCAGCGGATTGGCTTTAGGATCCTCACGGAATGCCTTGTACGCCACATGATGTCCTTGCGGATCGCGCTGTTTAAAGATCCCTTGCTGACGGAATTCTTCAAACGTAGGCAGTTCAGGAATCGCTTTGCGCGACTGCTCATACAGATGGCGCATCCACTCTTCCTGAGTACGACCTTCTGTAAACTGCTGCTCAACGCCAAGGCGCTTCGCCAGCTCGCTGGTCATCTGGTAGATAGTCTTGCATTCGAAGCGTGGTTTGATCGCCTGATCGGTGAAAATCACATAGGACATGTTCCCGCATGAGGCATCCAACGCGAAATCCATCTGCTCAGAGGCGGTACAGTCCGGCAGCAAAATGTCCGCGTATTTCGCCGAGGAAGTCATATGACAGTCGATGACGACGATCATCTCGCACTTCTTCTCGTCCTGGAGGATTTCATGCGTGCGGTTAATATCAGAGTGTTGGTTAATCAGACAGTTACCGGCATAGTTCCAGATCATCTTAATAGGAACATCGAGCTTGTCTTTGCCGCGTACGCCGTCACGCAGGGCCGTCATCTCCGGGCCTCGCTCAATCGCGTCCGTCCACATGAACATCGAGATGCTGGTTTCAACAGGGTTTTCCAGCGTTGGCATACGCTCGAACGGCAAACTGTATGAGCCCTCACGCGCCCCGCTGTTGCCGCCGTTGATCCCAACGTTACCGGTCAGGATAGCGAGCATAGAAATGGCGCGGGTCGCTATTTCACCGTTAGCATGACGCTGCGGCCCCCACCCCTGGCTGATGTATGCCGGTTTAGCGCTACCTATTTCACGCGCCAGTTTGACGATACGTTCAGCGGGAATACCGGTAATCTGCGCCGCCCACTCCGGGGTCTTGGCAATGCCATCCTTACCCTGCCCAAGAATATACGCCTTATAGTGACCGTTCTTCGGCGCGTCGGCCGGTAAGGTTTTCTCGTCGTAACCCACGCAGTATTTGTCGAGGAACGGTTGGTCAACTATGTTTTCGGTGATCAGGACATACGCCAGACCATTGACCAGCGCCGCATCAGTACCAGGACGGATCGGGATCCATTCATCTTCACGCCCCGCACCGGTATCCGTATAACGGGGATCGATAATGATCATGCGGGCATTGGATTTCTGTCGCGCCTGTTCAAGGTAATAGGTTACCCCACCCCCGCTCATACGGGTTTCACCAGGGTTATTACCGAACAGAACCACCAGCTTGCTGTTTTCAATGTCGGACGGGCTGTTACCGTCAGCCCAGCCGCCGTAGGTATAGTTCAACCCGGCAGCGATTTGCGCTGAAGAGTAGTCACCGTAGTGATTAAGATAGCCGCCGCAGCAGTTCATCAACCGTGCTACCAGCGTTTTACCCGGCGGCCACGAGCGCGTCATAGTGCCACCCAGCGTACCGGTACCGTAGTTCAGGTAGATAGACTCATTGCCGTAGTCTTTGATAAGACGCTGCATATTGCTGGCAATGATGTCGTAGGCTTCATCCCAACTGATGCGCTCAAATTTTCCTTCGCCACGCTTACCAACGCGTTTCATCGGGTATTTCAGACGATCGGGATTATAGACTCGGCGACGCATGGAACGACCACGCAGACAGGCGCGTACCTGGTGCAGACCGTCATAGTTGTCATCGCCGGTGTTGTCGGTTTCGACATACTTTATTTCACCGTCGACCACATGCATACGCAGCGGGCACCGGCTGCCGCAGTTCACCGTACACGCGCTCCAGATCACTTTCTCATTAATCGGTGTCGGATTAAGGGCTTCTGCAGCATTTGCAATACGGGTAAATGGCAGGGTAAACGCGCTACTGGCCACCGCCAGTCCGCCTATCGCCGTCGTTTTCACCAAACCGCGGCGAGTAACCTCAGCTGCCAGCACGGCATCGGGGATCTTAGTTTTCATAGTGGCTCACTCTGCTGCTCACAATAAACAAAATACAAATATTCGATGTATAGTTTTTTATATAACGTTAATATCGATATACGGGCTGGTAGAAACTGAATTTGCTAAAAGACAGAGAAAAATACTGACTTTCATTCGAAGTCAGTATTACCCCTATGGGAGTAGTCGTTATTGTCCGACGTCAAACGGGCATAAAAAAAGCGCCCTGAGGCGCTTTTTTAGCAGAGAAAGGTAGCTTAGCCGATGAATTCCAGGCCATTCATGTACGGACGTAATACTTCCGGAACCTGAATGCGGCCATCAGCCTGCTGATAGTTTTCCATTACCGCAACCAGCGTACGCCCAACCGCCAGACCGGAACCGTTCAGAGTATGCACTAAACGGGTCTTTTTGTCGGATTTGCTGCGGCAACGCGCCTGCATACGACGAGCCTGGAAATCCCACACGTTGGAGCAAGAGGAGATTTCGCGATAGGTGTTCTGCGCCGGGATCCACACTTCCAGATCGTAAGTTTTGCATGCGCCGAAGCCCATGTCGCCAGTGCACAGGATGATTTTGCGATACGGCAGACCCAGCAGTTGCAGGACCTTCTCGGCATGGCCGGTCATCTCTTCCAGCGCGTCCATCGAATCTTCCGGGCGAACAATCTGCACCATCTCAACTTTATCGAACTGGTGCATACGGATCAGACCACGCGTGTCACGACCGTAAGAACCTGCTTCAGAACGGAAGCACGGCGTATGCGCAGTCATTTTGATCGGCAGCGCATCTTCATCGATGATTTCGTCGCGCACCAGGTTGGTCAGCGGAACTTCTGCCGTTGGGATCAGCGCATAGTTGCTGCTATCAGCTTCTTCATCCAGCGGACGGGTATGGAATAGATCGCCAGCGAATTTCGGCAGTTGGCCTGTACCGTACAGCGTGTCGTGGTTAACCAGATACGGGACGTAGTTTTCGCTATAGCCATGCTGTTCGGTATGCAGATCCAGCATGAACTGAGACAGCGCACGGTGCATACGCGCAATCTGCCCTTTCATAACAACAAAACGAGAGCCGGTCAGCTTAACCGCCGCGGCGAAATCTAAACCCGTGTGCATTTCACCCAGGGTAACGTGATCGCGCACTTCGAAATCAAACTCACGCGGAGTACCCCAGCGGCTGACTTCGACGTTGTCATTTTCATCTTTACCCACCGGAACGTCGTCCGCTGGCAGGTTAGGAATGGTCAGCGCAATGTCGCGGATCTCGGCCTGTAAGGTATCAAGTTCAGCTTTCGCGGCATCCAGCTCTTCGCCCAGTTTGTTCACTTCCAGACGTAAAGACTCGATATCTTCCCCGCGCGCTTTTGCCTGGCCGATGGATTTCGATCGCGAGTTACGCTCTGCCTGCAGGTTTTCAGTTTGTACCTGCAGAACTTTACGACGCTCTTCAAGAGCGCGCAGCTTATCTACATCCAGCTTAAAGCCCCGGCTTGCCAGTTTTTCTGCGACTGCGTCTGGCTCATTACGCAGCAGATTGGGATCGAGCATGCTTATCCTGTGCTTATCGAATTAAAATAGGAGAAAGTGACCACAGCCTGCGGTCACAGGGATACAGAGACAACATTACCGCAACGATAACACTAACGGTAGCGTTTTATAGGGCTATTTTGATCCTGTCCGGCGAGCCAGGCGAGCTTTTCGCCAATCTTGCCTTCAAGACCTCTGTTTGTGGGCCGATAATAGCGCGTTTGTGCCATTTCCTGCGGGAAGTACTCTTCTCCGGCGGCATAGGCATTAGGCTCATCATGGGCATAACGATACTCCTGACCGTAGCCCATCTCTTTCATCAGCTTAGTCGGCGCATTGCGCAGGTGAACCGGCACGTCGTAATCCGGACGTTCGCGGGCATCAGACAGCGCGGCTTTGAAGGCGGTGTAAACCGCATTACTCTTCGGCGCACAGGCCAGATAAACAATCGCCTGAGCAATCGCGCGTTCGCCTTCCGCGGGTCCCACGCGGGTAAAACAGTCCCATGCGGAAATCGCCACCTGCATGGCGCGGGGATCGGCATTGCCGACATCTTCTGAGGCAATCGCCAGACAGCGACGGGCAACATACAGCGGATCGCCACCAGCGGTAATAATTCGCGCATACCAATAAAGCGCCGCATCTGGGGCGCTTCCACGTACCGACTTGTGTAATGCGGAGATGAGATCGTAAAAACGATCGCCTTTATTATCGAAACGCGCACTACGTTCACCGGCAATTTCGGTGAGCAATTCTGGTTTCAATACGCGCTTGCCGGAATCATCAACTTCGGCCATATCGGCCATCATTTCCAGCGTATTCAGCGCCCGCCGCGCGTCACCATTAACCAGTTCGGCAATAGCCCGACGCGTTTCTGGCGGCAGAACAATATCCTGGCCGCCATAACCACGCGCTTTGTCTGACATCGCCTGGTCCAGCACCTGTTCAATGTCGTCGGAAGTTAACGATTTAAGTAGATAAACGCGTGCACGCGACAACAGCGCCGAATTGAGCTCAAACGAGGGGTTTTCAGTGGTGGCGCCAATAAACGTAATGGTACCGTCTTCAATATGCGGTAAAAACGCATCCTGTTGGCTTTTATTAAAACGGTGAACTTCGTCCACGAACAGGATCGTGCGTCGACCCGCGTTACGGTTCTGACGCGCACGCTCAATCGCTTCACGAATTTCTTTAACGCCAGACGTAACTGCCGAAATTCGTTCGACATCGGCGTTGGCGTAACGGGCAATAACTTCGGCAAGCGTCGTTTTCCCGGTCCCCGGCGGTCCCCATAAAATCATGGAGTGCAGATGCCCGGCCTCGATAGCGCGCGGCAAGGGTTTGCCCGCAGCCAGCAGATGCTGCTGGCCGATATACTGCGCTAAATTTTCTGGCCGCATACGCGCGGCCAGCGGCTGAAAAGTATTATCAGAAAAGTCGAGCGACAGATTGCTCACTCACACGCCTCTACTTACGTTGATCGTCAACCGTTACACCTTGCGGCGGGGTAAAGGTGAATTTAGAGGGTTCAATCGCACCATTCTGCTGAGATTTCAGCTGATAGCTGCTGCGCTGATCGTCTTGTTCAACGGCGCTGAACTGGTGGATCGTCCCGTCACGCCCAACATTGATAGTAAACTGTTTAAGGTTACCGCTGCTGGTTTTTGGCGTCAGCACGAAATCATCGCCATTTTGCTTAATATTGTACTGCTGCCAGTCGCTGGCCTGGTTACGTGCAATCAGCATGAACGGCGTGTTGCCCGTGGCGTCTTTCAGCCATGTCGCCGTCGCCTGCTCAACAAACGGGTTAAAGAACCACAGCGTTTTACCATCGGAAACCAGGATGCTCTCGTCAGGCTGCGTCATATGCCAGTTAAACAGATTAGGACGTTTAACCCATAAGTCACCCTGACCTTCCTGCACCGCCGCACCGCTACCGTCCGTGACCTTCTGAGTAAAGCTGGCATGGAAGCTACTGACTTTATCCAGGCGGCTTTTCAGGTCGCTGGCAGCATCTGCCCAGACGCTGCTCACCACAAAGCTCGACAATAATGCACAGGTGATTGCGATTCTTTTCATTGTTATTCCTCAAAATACGTCACTCCCAACGGGGAGATCCCTCTGCTATCCATTTCAGGCCAAAAATCAGCATGAGGAAAGTAGAAAATACTGAATTACTTAACTTTGCAATCATTCGAAGGGCGGTGGAGCCAGCACTTCACGATTACCATTATGCCCTTGCTCGCTGACAATTCCCTGCGCTTCCATCTGTTCGATGATGCGCGCCGCTCGGTTGTAACCGATACGGAACTGACGCTGGACGCCGGAGATTGAGGCTTTGCGTTTCTGGGTAACAAAGTTTACCGCCTGATCGAACAGCGGATCCAACTCTTCGCCACCATCAAAGCCGCCACCGCCGCCTTCGCTTTCGCTGTCAGACGTTATGCCGTCAACGTATTGTGGACGACCGCGCGCTTTCCAGTCCTGAACCACAGCGTGAACTTCTTCATCACGTACAAAGGCGCCGTGTACACGCACTGGGATCGTTGAGTTTGGTGCGGAATACAGCATGTCACCCATACCCAACAGCGATTCCGCGCCGCCCTGGTCAAGGATGGTACGCGAGTCAATTTTACTGGACACAGTAAAGGCGATACGCGTTGGGATGTTCGCTTTAATCAGACCAGTGATAACGTCAACCGACGGTCGCTGGGTCGCCAGCACCAGGTGGATCCCCGCCGCACGCGCTTTTTGCGCCAGACGAGCAATCAGTTCTTCCACCTTTTTACCCACGGTCATCATCAGGTCGGCGAATTCATCCACCAGCACAACGATATACGGCAGTTTTTCCAGCACCGGATGCTGAACATCCATACTGTCGCCCGGCTTCCAGTACGGGTCCGGAATCGGACGCCCCATACGGGCGGCTTCAGCAATTTTTTCGTTATAACCGGCAAGGTTACGCACACCAAGCGCCGACATCAGCTTGTAGCGACGTTCCATTTCATTGACGCTCCAGCGCAGGGCGTTGGCGGCATCTTTCATGTCGGTCACAACTTCAGTCAGCAAATGCGGAATGCCTTCATAAACCGACAGTTCCAGCATTTTCGGGTCAATCATGATAAAACGAACGTCTTCCGGCTGCGCCTTGTATAACATGCTGAGGATCATGGCGTTCACCCCAACCGACTTACCGGAACCGGTTGTCCCTGCCACCAGCAGGTGCGGCATTTTCGCCAGATCGGCAACCACGGGTTCGCCCGCAATATCTTTACCCAGTACCACGGTCAGCGGAGATGAGTTATCACGGAATTTGGCGTTATCCAACACTTCGCGCAGATAAACGGTTTGACGTTTTTTGTTGGGTAACTCCAGCCCGACATACGGTTTGCCCGGAATGACCTCGACCACGCGTACCGCTGCGGTCGATAATGAACGCGCCAGATCTCGCGACAGGTTGGAAATACGCGCCGCTTTAACTCCAGGAGCAAGATTAAGCTCAAAGCGGGTAATAACCGGACCAGGTGAGTAGTTCACCACATCGGCTTTAATGCGGAAGTCCGCCAGACGAGCCTCCACCAGACGAGCCATTTGCTCCAGAGCGAAAGTATCTATCGGCTCAACCTCACTCGGCGGCGGCGTGAGCAGATCCAACGATGGCAACGGCGTACTTGGACGGTGCGCCGGACGACTGTCGCCATTACGCATCAGGAGCGGATGGATCAGACTATCCTGCGGCGATGGTGTAACAGGCTGCGCCGGCTGCTGATAATGCTGCTGCGGTGCGACTGGCTGCGCTGGCTGCTGGTAATGCTGTTGTGGTGCGACAGGCTGCGCCGGCTGCTGAAAATGCTGCTGTGGTGCGACAGGCTGCGCTGGCTGCTGGTAATGCTGCTGCGGTGCGACAGGCTGC
>NZ_JANYUK010000019.1:0-85835 GCF_025106035.1 Citrobacter sp. XY323 | reverse complement strand
TAGTTCAGTTGGTTAGAATACCTGCCTGTCACGCAGGGGGTCGCGGGTTCGAGTCCCGTCCGTTCCGCCACTTATTAGAAAATTAAGCCTGCTACCAAGCAGGCTTAATGATAAGAAAATTTAGGGGCGTAGCTCAGTTGGTAGAGCACCGGTCTCCAAAACCGGGTGTCGCGAGTTCGAGTCTCTCCGCCCCTGCCAGAAATAATCCTTAGCATTTTTGCTAAGGATTTTTTTTTACCTGCAATTTGAATCGTGCCTTCCTGCTGTTTTACTCCCGGCATCCTTGCCTATATTTTCTTTAATTTTCCAGAATATTCGTTCTTAGCAGATCGCAAATTAGTCCATTTTTATCGCTGTTTTGCAGCCAAACTGCATATAAAGGACGTGAAAGCGTTGTACTGTCGGTAACCGTATGGAGATCGCTTTTGGTTTTGGCCCAGTTGACGGGAAGCCAGCTAAAGCCCTTAATCACTGAAAGTTGCTGCCTGGCCAATTCTGCCGAACTGGTGGTGAGTACCGGCACTTCATCTCCCGCTATTAGTCCCGCTTCGTGTTGTTGAAAATCGGGTCCCCATTCCAGGCGTAAATAATTCAGCTCATCTTTGGTTTGCGACGGAGAGCTGCAATAGAGCGCCAGCGTGAAATATCCCAACAGTTGGCTGCTAAATTCGTCCATTTTGGGTGTTTCGGTAGTAATCAGTAGATCAAGCTGTCGTTCATGAAGCTGTTTTACTAACGATTGGCGTTGAGCGATCCTCGCTTCAAACTGCAGGCTGGATTGTGGCTCCTGAGATTGATACAAACGCTTCAACCAGTCATTAAGCATGCACTCCCAGAGAGATGCGCTGGCACCGATAGAAAACTCGTTATGCCGCGAGGTATTCGCGACTTCCTTACGTGCTGCCTGCCACGTATTCATCAACGTTTCGGCGTAAGGCAATAATTTTTCACCTGCAGCGGTTAAACGGATATTGTTTCTGTGTCGGGTGAACAGGTTTACACCCAATTGATTTTCCAGTTGTCTGATCCGGAAACTAACCGCTGATTGGGTCAGGTAGAGTGCTTCAGCAGCCCTGCCAAAGTGGCGTGTCCGGCTAACTTCCAGGAAAGTTTTTAACAATTCCGTATCCACAACTCGCTCCATAAAATTATTTGTCGTTATGATTTAAATCTTTTGTTTGACGCTCTGTCAAGCGTAACTAATACTCCGCGCCATAAATAGCTCGGCCAAAGAATTAGGAGCGTGCAGGATGGCGGAAAGCTTTACGACGACTAATCGATATTTCGATAATAAATATTATCCCCGCGGATTCTCCCGTCATGGTGATTTCACCATTAAAGAAGCACAACTGCTTGAGCGTCACGGTTATGCTTTCAACGAGCTGGATCTGGGCAAGCGTGAGCCGGTAACTGAAGAAGAAAAACTGTTTGTTGCGGTATGCCGTGGTGAACGTGAGCCGGTTACCGAAGCTGAACGTGTGTGGTCTAAATACATGACGCGTATTAAGCGTCCAAAACGCTTCCACACCTTATCGGGTGGGAAACCTCAGGTGGAAGGCGCAGAAGACTACACCGAATCTGATGATTAATAAAAAAAGGGCGAAAGCCCTTTTTTTATGTCAGTAGTTTCTGCAGATGAATGAGTAACCTGTCTATCGCTCGGTACCCAACGGCCTCCTGTAAATGCTGGCGAGAGATGTGATCACATTGTTCGATATCCGCAATCGTTCGAGCGACCTTAATCAGGCGTAGCCAGGCGCGGATAGACAATCCGAGATGCGCGAGCGTTTCTTCAAGCCACTGTGCATCGTCGCTACGCAGTAGGCAGTATTTATGGATATCCTGACTGTCCAGATGTGCGTTTAACTTATTTTGCCGCTGATACTGACGCTCTCGCGCTGCCATAACACGTTGCTTCACCGTTGCGCTATTTTCCCCTTTCATCGCGCTCTGGCTGAGTATACCGGGCGGCGGTAAGGGAATTTCGAGGGAGAGGTCGAAGCGGTCAAGAAATGGACCTGACAATCGATTTAGGTAGCGCAGCGTCTGTTCTGGGGTACAGCGGTTATGGTTTCCCTGATAATGGCCCGTCGGGCTTGGATTCATCGCAGCTATGAGTTGAAAGCGTGCGGGATAGGTTATTTTTGCTCTGGTGCGAGATAGATGGATCTGCCCGGACTCGATGGGTTCGCGCAGTGCATCCAGCGTACGCCGCTCAAACTCGGGTAGTTCATCCAGAAACAGTATGCCGTTGTGCGCCAAAGAGATCTCTCCTGGCGCAGGAATAGAGCCTCCACCGACCATGGCGGTTAATGAAGCACTGTGATGTGGCGAGCGAAAAGGGCGTTGCTTCCACTGTTTTTGTATCGTGTCGGAATGGATCAGACTGAGTATCGCGGCACTTTCCAGCGCTTCATCGTTGCTAAGTGGAGGGAGCAGCCCTCTGAGTCGACTGGCTAGCATAGTCTTTCCCGTACCAGGCGGGCCGATGAGCAAGAGGTTGTGGCCGCCTGCTGCTGTAAGCTCCAGCCCGCGTTTACCCTGTTCCTGGCCGATAACATCGCTCAGATCATCAGCTAATGCGTTAGGCGTAAAATCTGCGGATGATGGCCTGTCTAAATCATGCTTACCTTCGAGAAATGCGCATACGGTCTGCAGGTGATCGGCGATCAGGCACCCTTCGCCGTGTATCAGTCCAACTTCAGCGGCATTCTCTTTTGCGACAATAATTCGCCTGCCTGCACGAATGGCCTCGGTTGCGCTTGATATCGCGCCGGGAACGCCGCGTAGCGCGCCTGTAAGCGCTAATTCACCTACTAGCTCGTAGGTGTCGAGATTGTTGGGTGTAAGCTGCTCAGAAGCGGCCAGAAGCGCAACAGCGATAGGTAAATCATATCGCCCCCCTTCTTTCGGGAGATCGGCCGGAGCGAGGTTTATAGTTATCTTCTTTGCCGGGAATTCATAACCGCTATTAATAATCGCACTGCGTACCCGATCGCGAGCCTCTTTCACCGTCGTTTCGGGCAGCCCCACCATGGTTAAACCAGGCAGGCCGTTGCTGATATGTACCTCGATGGTAATGGCTGGCGCATTCACGCCTAGCGCGGCGCGTGTGTGAACAATCGATAGTGACATAATTCCTCCTGAT
This sequence comes from Citrobacter sp. XY323, assembly GCF_025106035.1. NCBI lineage: Bacteria > Pseudomonadati > Pseudomonadota > Gammaproteobacteria > Enterobacterales > Enterobacteriaceae > Citrobacter > Citrobacter sp. XY323. Next base: position 82,687 of record NZ_JANYUK010000019.1, on the reverse strand, counting down.
AAAAGTATTATGTCGTAATACATCGCGGCAAGATTTCATATAATTGCGGTTTTTAGATGCTGATTCCTGTATTTTTGCGCAACGTATAACTGCTTACATTAAGCCTGGAATGACGCCCGCAAATGCTTTTGAATGGTGTTTGTATTGGGGATCGGGTTACCGAGGATCGCCTGAAGCGTGAAATATTTTCATTTTTGATTTTTTTGTATAAAAAACAACGGTATTTATCTAAACCGTTAACGACGTCAGAAAAACGAATAAAAAAATATCTTGTGTCATTTGCAAATTCTATGGTAACTCTTTAGGTATTCCTTCGAACAAGATGCAAGAAAATACAAAAATGACAGCCCTTCTACGAGTGATTAGCCTGGTCGTGATTAGCGTGGTGGTGATTATTATCCCACCGTGCGGGGCTGCACTTGGACGAGGAAAGGCTTAGAAAACAAGCCTTAACGAACTAAGACCCCCGCACCGAAAGGTCCGGGGGTTTTTTTTGACCTTAAAAACATACACGAGGAGCAGAAAGTGAACGGTAGCATAAAATTCTGTTTCTCAAGATTTACGGCGGGGATGTAACTATGAATGGGGCACAGTGGGTGGTACATGCGTTGCGTGCACAAGGGGTTCAAACCGTCTTTGGTTATCCTGGTGGCGCAATTATGCCGGTTTACGATGCGTTGTATGACGGCGGCGTAGAGCACCTGTTGTGCCGACACGAGCAGGGTGCGGCAATGGCGGCGATTGGCTATGCCCGTGCGACCGGTAAAACCGGCGTTTGTATCGCTACCTCCGGCCCTGGCGCAACCAACCTGATCACGGGCCTTGCCGATGCGCTGTTAGATTCTGTTCCAGTGGTGGCGATCACCGGTCAGGTGGCATCACCTTTCATCGGAACAGATGCGTTCCAGGAAGTGGACGTGCTGGGGATGTCTCTGTCCTGCACCAAACACAGCTTCCTGGTACAGTCACTCGAAGAGTTGCCGCGTATCATGGCTGAGGCTTTCGCCGTGGCGAATTCCGGTCGTCCGGGTCCGGTTCTGGTTGATATCCCGAAAGACATCCAATTAGCCAGCGGTACGCTGGAGCCATATTTTACGACCGTCGAAAACGTAGAGACGTTTCCGCACGCTGACGTTGAGCAGGCACGTAATATGCTGGCGCAGGCGCAAAAGCCCATCCTGTACGTAGGTGGTGGCGTAGGTATGGCGCAGGCGGTCCCGGCCCTGCGTGAATTTATCGCGGTAACCCAAATGCCGGTCGCCTGCACGCTGAAAGGTCTGGGCGCAGTAGATGCTGACTACCCGTACTATTTGGGGATGTTGGGAATGCACGGTACTAAAGCCGCGAATTTTGCGGTGCAAGAGTGCGATTTACTGATTGCGGTTGGCGCACGTTTTGATGACCGGGTGACTGGCAAGCTGAATACCTTCGCACCGAACGCCAGCGTAATCCACATGGATATCGACCCGGCGGAAATGAACAAACTGCGCCAGGCACACGTAGCGCTGCAGGGGGATTTAAATTCTCTTCTGCCAGCATTACAGCAATTGATGAAGATTGACGAATGGCGTCAGCACAGCGCTGAACTGCGCGCAGAACATACCTGGCGCTACGACCATCCGGGGGAAGCTATCTATGCGCCACTGTTGTTAAAGCAGTTATCCGATCGCAAACCTGCGGATAGCGTAGTGACAACGGATGTGGGCCAGCATCAGATGTGGTCGGCACAGCATATGACCTACACTCGCCCTGAAAATTTCATCACGTCGAGCGGTCTGGGGACGATGGGCTTTGGCCTGCCAGCAGCGGTTGGCGCGCAGGTTGCTCGCCCGAATGATACGGTAATCTGTATCTCCGGTGACGGTTCCTTCATGATGAATGTACAGGAATTGGGCACCGTAAAACGCAAGCAGTTGCCGCTGAAGATAGTTTTACTCGACAACCAGCGGTTAGGCATGGTGCGACAATGGCAGCAGCTGTTTTTCCAGGAACGTTATAGCGAAACCACCCTTACCGATAACCCCGATTTCCTCATGTTGGCCAGAGCCTTCGGCATTCCTGGTCAACACATCACCCGTAAAGACCAGGTTGAAGCGGCACTCGACACCATGCTGAACAGCGAGGGGCCATACTTGCTTCATGTCTCAATCGACGAACTTGAGAATGTCTGGCCTCTGGTGCCACCTGGCGCCAGTAACTCAGAAATGCTGGAGAAATTATCATGATGCAACATCAGGTCGCCGTTGAGGCTCGTTTCAATCCGGAAACGTTAGAACGTGTTTTACGCGTGGTACGCCATCGTGGTTTTCAGGTGTGCTCCATGAATATGGAAGCCGCCAGCGATGCGCAGAATATAAATATCGAATTGACCGTTGCCAGCCCCCGGTCGGTCGACTTACTGTTTAGTCAGTTAAGTAAACTGGTAGATGTTGCACATGTTGCTATCTGCCAGAGCACAACCACATCACAACAAATCCGCGCCTGAGCGCAAAAGGAAGAAAAATGACGACGAAAAAAGCTGATTACATTTGGTCTAATGGCGAGATGATTCGTTGGGAAGACGCGAAGGTCCACGTGATGTCCCACGCGCTGCACTACGGAACTTCTGTATTTGAAGGGATCCGTTGCTACGATTCTCACAAAGGGCCGGTAGTGTTCCGTCATCGCGAACATATGCAGCGTCTGCGTGATTCAGCCAAGATCTATCGTTTTCCCGTTTCTCAGAGCGTTGATGAGCTGATGGAAGCTTGCCGTGAGGTGATTCGTAAAAACAACCTGACCAGCGCCTATATCCGTCCGCTGGTGTTTGTTGGCGACGTAGGGATGGGCGTTAACCCGCCTGCGGGATACACCACTGATGTGATAATCGCCGCGTTCCCATGGGGGGCTTACCTCGGTGCTGAAGCGCTGGAGCAGGGGATCGACGCGATGGTTTCTTCCTGGAACCGCGTTGCGCCGAACACGATTCCTACCGCTGCTAAAGCAGGTGGTAACTATCTGTCTTCGCTGCTGGTGGGTAGTGAAGCGCGTCGTCATGGCTACCAGGAAGGCATTGCGCTGGATGTGAATGGCTACATCTCCGAAGGCGCGGGCGAAAACCTGTTTGAAGTAAAAGACGGCATTCTGTTTACCCCGCCGTTTACCTCTTCCGCGCTGCCGGGTATCACCCGTGACGCGATCATTAAGCTGGCGAAAGATCTCGATATCGAAGTGCGTGAGCAGGTGTTGTCTCGTGAATCGCTGTACCTGGCCGACGAAGTGTTCATGTCCGGTACCGCGGCCGAAATCACCCCAGTACGCAGCGTCGATGGTATTCAGGTGGGCGAAGGCCGCTGCGGTCCGGTCACCAAACGCATCCAGCAGGCCTTCTTTGGCCTCTTCACCGGTGAAACGGAAGATAAATACGGCTGGTTGGATTCAGTAAACCAATAACAAAATTAATATTTCCCCAAAATAGTTCACGTTGCAGGAAGCCGGCAACGCAGCGAGCCCCAGGAGCTTACTTTAGTAGGTGACTGGGGGGAGCGAGGCAGCCCTCAGCTGCGGCGTGAAATATGCAGGGGAAAGACAGACGGGAGTTAATCAAGCATGCCTAAGTATCGTTCTGCTACCACCACCCACGGCCGCAATATGGCGGGTGCCCGCGCACTGTGGCGCGCCACCGGGATGACCGATGATGACTTCGGTAAACCGATTATCGCTGTGGTGAACTCCTTTACCCAGTTTGTGCCGGGCCACGTCCACCTGCGCGATCTCGGTAAGCTGGTTGCCGAACAAATCGAAGCCTCAGGCGGCGTGGCGAAAGAGTTCAACACCATCGCCGTGGATGATGGTATCGCCATGGGTCATGGCGGCATGCTTTATTCACTGCCGTCGCGTGAGCTGATCGCCGATTCAGTGGAATATATGGTTAACGCCCACTGCGCCGATGCGATGGTCTGCATCTCTAACTGCGATAAAATCACCCCCGGGATGTTAATGGCCTCTCTGCGGCTAAACATTCCGGTGATCTTTGTTTCCGGCGGCCCAATGGAAGCCGGGAAAACCAAGCTCTCTGACCAAATCATCAAGCTTGATCTGGTTGATGCGATGATTCAGGGCGCAGACCCGAAAGTCTCAGACTCGCAGAGCGAGCAGGTTGAACGTTCGGCCTGTCCGACCTGCGGCTCGTGCTCCGGGATGTTCACCGCCAACTCGATGAACTGCCTGACCGAAGCGCTGGGTCTGTCGCAGCCGGGTAACGGTTCGCTGTTGGCGACTCATGCCGACCGTAAAGAGCTGTTCCTCAACGCAGGTAAACGCATCGTTGAGCTGACCAAACGCTACTACGAGCAGGATGACGCTTCAGCCCTGCCGCGCAACATTGCCAGCAAGGCGGCGTTTGAGAACGCCATGACGCTGGATATTGCGATGGGCGGTTCCACCAACACCGTTCTGCACTTGCTGGCGGCTGCGCAGGAAGCGGAAATCGACTTCACCATGAGTGATATTGATAAGTTGTCCCGCAAAGTCCCGCAGCTGTGTAAAGTTGCGCCGAGTACGCAGAAATACCATATGGAAGACGTGCACCGCGCGGGCGGCGTACTGGGCATTTTAGGCGAGCTGGATCGCGCCGGGCTTCTGAACCGCGACGTGAAAAACGTGCTGGGACTGACTCTGCCGCAAACGCTCGATAGTTATGACGTTATGCTGACCAAAGACGACGCGGTGAAAAAAATGTTCCGCGCAGGTCCGGCTGGCATCCGTACCACCCAGGCGTTCTCGCAGGATTGTCGTTGGGACACCCTGGATGATGACCGCGCAGAAGGTTGCATTCGCTCGTTGGAACATGCTTACAGCAAAGACGGCGGCCTGGCTGTCTTGTACGGTAACTTCGCGGAAAACGGCTGTATCGTAAAAACTGCTGGTGTGGATGACAGCATCCTGAAATTTACCGGCCCGGCAAAAGTGTATGAAAGCCAGGACGATGCGGTTGAAGCTATCCTCGGCGGTAAAGTGGTTGCTGGCGACGTGGTGGTGATTCGCTACGAAGGGCCGAAGGGCGGGCCAGGCATGCAGGAAATGCTCTACCCAACCACCTTCCTGAAATCGATGGGTCTCGGTAAGGCCTGCGCGCTGATTACCGACGGTCGTTTCTCCGGCGGTACTTCAGGGCTTTCCATTGGTCACGTTTCTCCTGAAGCGGCCAGCGGCGGTAATATCGCAATTATCGAAGATGGCGACATGATTGCTATCGATATCCCGAATCGTGGCATTCAACTGCAACTGAGCGATGCGGAAATCGCTGCGCGCCGTGAAGCGCAAGAAGCTCGTGGTGACAAAGCCTGGACGCCAAAAGATCGTCAGCGTCAGGTCTCCTTTGCGCTGCGCGCTTACGCCAGCCTGGCAACCAGCGCCGACAAAGGTGCGGTGCGCGATAAGTCGAAACTAGGGGGATAATGACCATGGCGGATTCTCAACCCCTCTCCGGCGCTCCAGAAGGCGCCGAGTATCTCAGAGCAGTGCTGCGTGCGCCGGTATACGAAGCGGCGCAGGTCACACCGCTACAAAAAATGGAAAAACTCTCTTCGCGCCTCGACAACGTGATCCTGGTGAAGCGCGAAGACCGTCAACCCGTTCACAGCTTCAAGCTGCGCGGTGCCTATGCCATGATGGCCGGTCTGACCGAAGAGCAAAAAGCGCATGGCGTAATCACCGCATCGGCAGGTAATCATGCTCAGGGCGTAGCTTTCTCTTCTGCGCGATTAGGCGTGAAGGCACTGATTGTCATGCCTACGGCTACCGCCGATATCAAAGTCGATGCCGTTCGCGGTTTCGGTGGTGAAGTACTGCTACACGGCGCGAATTTTGATGAAGCCAAAGCCAAAGCGATTGAGCTGTCGCAGCAGCAGGGTTTTACCTGGGTTCCTCCGTTCGACCATCCGATGGTGATTGCCGGGCAGGGCACGCTGGCACTGGAGTTATTGCAGCAGGATGCCCACCTTGATCGTGTATTCGTGCCGGTGGGCGGTGGCGGATTAGCGGCAGGCGTGGCGGTGCTGATCAAACAGCTGATGCCGCAGATCAAAGTGATTGCCGTTGAAGCTGAAGACTCAGCCTGCCTGAAAGCGGCGCTGGATGCCGGTCAACCGGTCGATCTTCCGCGCGTTGGCCTCTTTGCTGAAGGCGTGGCGGTGAAACGTATCGGCGACGAAACCTTCCGTTTGTGCCAGGAGTATCTCGACGACATCATCACTGTCGATAGCGACGCTATCTGCGCGGCAATGAAAGATCTGTTCGAGGATGTGCGTGCGGTGGCGGAACCATCCGGTGCGCTGGCGCTGGCGGGGATGAAAAAGTACATTGCCCAGCACAACATTCGTGGCGAACGTTTGGCGCATATCCTTTCCGGCGCTAACGTTAACTTCCATGGCCTGCGCTACGTTTCCGAACGTTGCGAGCTGGGCGAACAGCGCGAAGCGTTGCTGGCAGTAACTATTCCGGAAGAAAAGGGTAGCTTCCTGAAGTTTTGCCAGCTGTTGGGAGGACGCTCGGTTACCGAGTTTAACTACCGATTTGCTGATGCGAAAGATGCCTGTATTTTTGTTGGCGTCCGTCTGAGCCGTGGGCTGGAAGAGCGTAAGGAAATCCTCCAGTTGCTTAATGAGGGCGGCTACAGCGTAGTGGATTTGTCCGACGATGAAATGGCGAAGCTGCACGTGCGCTACATGGTCGGTGGGCGCCCGTCGAAACCCTTGCAGGAGCGGCTGTACAGCTTCGAATTCCCGGAATCTCCGGGGGCGTTGCTCAAATTCCTGCATACCCTGGGGACGCACTGGAATATTTCGTTGTTCCACTATCGTAGTCACGGAACCGATTATGGTCGCGTACTGGCGGCGTTTGAGTTGGGTGAGCACGAGCCTGATTTCGAAACGCGACTGAACGAACTGGGTTATGACTGTCACGATGAAACGCATAACCCGGCGTTCAGGTTCTTCCTGGCGGGTTAGCGGTAGCCATTAAAAAAGGGTTCATGTAAAAACATGAACCCTTTTTGCAACTGTATCAGCAGATTACAGCGTGATGACTTCGAATTCGACTTCGGTGTTTACATCCGCATCGTAATCCACTTCGTCGAGACCAAAACCGAACAGATTCAGGAATTCCTGCTTGTATCCTGCATAGTCCGTTTTTTGCGCCAGGTTTTCGGTGGTGATCAGCGGCCACAGATCGCGGCATGCCTGCTGAATGTCTTCACGCAGTTCCCAGTCATCCATACGGATACGCTGGTTGTCATCAAGCGCCACTTTATCGCCGTACAGGCTGGTGGTCATCAGACGGTTGATCTGCTCGATGCAGCCTTCATGAATGCCCTGTTCTTTCATCAGCTTGAAGACCATGGAGATGTACAGCGGCATCACCGGAATCGCAGAAGAGGCCTGCGTGATAACGGATTTCAGTACAGCAACGTTAGCGGAACCGTTCAGCGGAGCCAGTTGATTACGCAGCGCGCCTGCCGCGCGGTCGAGATCTTCTTTTGCTTTGCCCAGCGCGCCGTGCCAGTAGATTGGCCAGGTAAGGTCAGTACCGATGTAGGAGTAGGCAACGGTTTTCACGCCGTCAGCCAGCACGCCTGCTTCACTCAGCGCGCCCATCCACAGTTCCCAGTCTTCGCCGCCCATAACGGTGACGGTGTTCTGAACTTCTTCTTCGGTTGCCGGCTCAATGCTGGCGGTTATGATCTGATCTTTGTTGGTATCGATCGCTTTAGAGGTATAAACCTCACCGATTGGCTTCAGCGCAGAACGGACGATTTCACCGGTTTTCGGCATTTTACGTACCGGAGATGCCAGTGAGTAAACCACCAGGTCAATCTGACCCAGGTCTTCTTTGATCAGTTTGATAACTTCGTCGCGACACTCGTCGGAGAACGCGTCGCCGTTGATACTTTTGGAATACAGACCTTCACGTTTTGCGGCCTCATCGAAGGCTGCAGAGTTATACCAGCCCGCGGAACCTGGCTTGGTTTCCGTGCCTGGTTTTTCGAAAAATACGCCGATAGTGGCGGCTCCGCTGCCAAACGCGGCGGAAATTCTGGAAGCAAGGCCGTAACCGGTGGAAGCACCGATGACCAGCACGCGGGAAGGGCCGTTAGCGATTTTCCCGTTTTTCTTCACATAATCGATCTGTTTTTCCACATTGACTTTGCAGCCAGTCGGATGGGTCGTTGTACAGATGAATCCACGAATTTTTGGTTTGATTATCATAATGATGGCTAATTAAGTTTGTATTTTCGCTGTCAAGTGCGCAATGACACCGTCTGTTCTGGCTTGCTAAACGTGATGGTTAACAAGCCCCCCACATCTATTATGGCACGGGACATTATACAGAAAAGGAGTGCCAATACTGAATCTACCACTGATTTTAGACCTGACGCTGGCGCTACTCGGCGGATTTACGCTCCAGAACAATCTTCCAGAACGCGTCGATCAGCGGCTCATGCAGCCGTTTTTTCGGCGCGCAGACGCCCAGCTCGAACGGCGTTTTTTCGTCGCTGCGTTCTAAAATCATCACGCGATTCCGTACCGGCTCCGGGCTGTTTTCCAGCACCACTTCCGGCAGCAGCGCCACGCCGCAACCCAGCGCCACCATCGAGACCATCGCTTCGTGCCCCCCCACGGTGGCGTAAATCGATGGGTTGCTGATTTTGTGACGGCGGAACCACAACTCGATGCGGCGGCGTACCGGCCCCTGGTCGGCCATGATAAACGGCACCGTCGACCAGTCTGGTTTATCGACCGAAACCTGATTCCGTACCGGGCAAGGCAATGCTGGTGCGATCAACACTACCGTTAAATTCTCCAGCATCGAGAATGCCACAGCACCGGGCAGCGTCTCTGGCTTACCTGCTATTGCCAGATCGGCCTCTCCGGTGACCACTTTGTCCATCGCATCAGCGGCATCGCCGGTGGTGAGCTTAATTTCAACCGAGGGGTGCTCGGCGCGAAAGCGGTCGAGAATTGGCGGCAGGTGGCTGTAGGCGGCGGTAACCGAGCAGAAGATATGCAGCTCGCCCGACAGCGACGGTCCCTGTTGATCGAGGGTGTGGCGCAATTGTTGATACTGCAACAGCGTCTGCTGGGCAAACACTCGCAGCTCTTCGCCTGCTTCGGTCAGCGTGACCGTACGGTTATCGCGCACAAACAGCGCCTGGCCGAGATCTTCTTCCAGCCGTTGGATCTGGCGTGAGAGTGTGGAGGGGCTGACGTGCATTGCCCGCGCACTGCGGCCAAAGTGGCGGCTTTCCGCCAGATGCAGGAACATTTTCAGATCGCGTAAATCCACGGACGAGCCTCCGATTTTCTACGTTGCAGATATTGCAATGTGATGTTGTGAATATATCAATTTCCGCAATAAATTTCCTGTTGTAATGTGGGTTCATTCTCGCTGAAACGCGAACCGAACAATAAGACAGTACAACATCACGAGGTATCACCATGGCTAACTACTTTAATACACTGAACCTGCGTCAGCAGCTGGCGCAGCTGGGCAAATGTCGCTTTATGGGGCGCGACGAATTCGCCGATGGCGCAAGCTACCTTCAGGGTAAAAAAGTGGTCATCGTCGGGTGCGGTGCTCAGGGGCTTAACCAAGGCCTGAACATGCGCGACTCCGGTCTGGATATCTCCTACGCCCTGCGTAAAGAAGCGATTGCTGAGAAGCGCGCTTCCTGGCGCAAAGCGACCGAAAATGGCTTCAAAGTAGGTACCTACGAAGAGCTGATCCCGCAGGCGGATCTGGTGGTTAACCTGACCCCGGACAAACAGCACTCCGACGTTGTACGTTCCGTACAGCCGCTGATGAAAGACGGCGCGGCGCTGGGCTACTCCCACGGTTTCAACATCGTCGAAGTGGGCGAGCAGATCCGTAAAGATATCACTGTGGTGATGGTTGCGCCGAAGTGTCCGGGTACCGAAGTGCGTGAAGAGTACAAACGTGGTTTTGGTGTTCCAACCCTGATCGCCGTTCACCCGGAAAACGATCCGAAAGGCGAAGGCATGGCGATTGCCAAAGCATGGGCTGCGGCCACTGGCGGTCACCGTGCAGGCGTGCTGGAATCGTCCTTCGTTGCGGAAGTGAAATCTGACCTGATGGGCGAGCAGACAATTCTGTGCGGTATGCTGCAGGCTGGCTCTCTGCTGTGCTTCGACAAGCTGGTGGAAGAGGGTACTGACCCGGCTTACGCCGAAAAACTGATTCAGTTCGGCTGGGAAACCATCACCGAAGCGCTGAAGCAGGGCGGTATCACCCTGATGATGGATCGTCTGTCTAACCCAGCGAAACTGCGTGCTTATGCGCTGTCCGAACAGCTGAAAGAGATCATGGCGCCGCTGTTCCAGAAACACATGGATGACATCATCTCCGGCGAATTCTCTTCAGGCATGATGGCTGACTGGGCCAACGACGATAAGAAACTGCTGACCTGGCGTGAAGAGACCGGCAAAACCGCGTTCGAAACCGCGCTGCAGTTTGAAGGTAAAATTGGCGAGCAGGAGTACTTCGATAAAGGCGTGCTGATGATCGCGATGGTGAAGGCTGGCGTTGAGCTGGCGTTTGAAACCATGGTGGATTCCGGCATCATCGAAGAGTCTGCTTACTACGAATCACTGCACGAACTGCCGCTGATCGCGAACACCATCGCCCGTAAGCGCCTGTACGAAATGAACGTTGTCATTTCCGATACCGCAGAATACGGTAACTACCTGTTCTCTTACGCGTGCGTACCGCTGCTGAAAGAGTTCATGACTACCCTGCAAACCGGGGATCTGGGCAAAGCGATTGCCGAAGGTGCGGTAGACAACGCGCAGCTGCGCGACGTAAACGATGCTATTCGCAGCCATGCTATCGAGAAAGTGGGCCAGAAACTGCGTGGCTATATGACTGATATGAAACGTATTGCTGTAGCTGGCTAAGAGGCTGCCATTCGGCAAAAAAAGCCCGGTGGTTGAACACACCGGGCTTTTTATTAGTTACGGTACAGCACTTTAATGATGTGATAACCGAACTGAGTGTGCAGTGGGCCGGTTGGCTCCAGCACCGGGCAGGAGAACACCACTTTATCAAACGCCGGAACCATCTGGCCCTGACGGAATTCGCCTAAATCGCCGCCGCGTTTGCCCGACGGGCAGATAGAGTGTTTCTTCGCCAGTTTACCAAAATCGGCGCCATTTTTGATTTGTTCCAGAAGATCGAGAGCCAGTTTCTCTTCTTTAACAAGGATATGCACTGCTGATGCTGTTTTTGCCATGGTTTGTGCTCTGAGTTGAGTGATAAATCAGGGCGCAATAGTAGCATGTAATCCATGGTCTTCGGCGATGGGCTATGACCGATCCCCCTGGCGTCACTTTCTGCTACAATCCACATCCCCGTGTTTACAGATTGAGCAATCCTCTATGCGTTTGAACCCCGGACAACAACAAGCCGTCGAATTCGTCACCGGACCTTGCCTGGTGCTGGCGGGAGCGGGTTCCGGTAAGACGCGTGTTATCACAAACAAAATCGCACATCTGATCCGTGAATGTGGCTATCAGGCACGACATATTGCGGCAGTAACCTTTACCAATAAGGCTGCGCGTGAGATGAAAGAGCGTGTGGCGCAAACGTTGGGTCGTAAAGAAGCGCGCGGGTTGATGATCTCTACTTTCCACACTCTGGGACTGGATGTCATTAAGCGTGAATACGCCGCGCTGGGGATGAAGTCGAACTTCTCGTTATTTGATGATACTGACCAGGTGGCCCTGCTTAAGGAATTGACCGAAGGGCTAATTGAAGACGATAAGCTTATCCTTCAACAGTTGATTTCAACGATCTCCAACTGGAAAAACGATCTGATGACCCCAGCGCAGGCGGCAGCCAGTGCAAAGGGTGAACGCGATCGTATTTTTGCCCACTGCTATGGTCTGTATGACGCGCATATGAAGGCGTGTAACGTCCTCGATTTTGACGATCTGATCCTGCTCCCCACGCTGCTGTTGCAGCGCAATGAAGAGGTACGTGAGCGTTGGCAAAACCGAATCCGCTACCTGCTGGTGGATGAATATCAGGATACCAACACCAGCCAGTACGAGTTGGTGAAGTTGCTGGTGGGGAAACGCGCGCGCTTTACCGTCGTGGGTGATGACGATCAGTCGATCTACTCCTGGCGCGGTGCACGTCCGCAGAACCTGGTACTGTTAAGCAAAGATTTTCCGGCGCTGCAGGTGGTGAAGCTGGAGCAAAACTATCGCTCATCAGGGCGTATCCTGAAGGCGGCGAACATCCTTATTGCTAACAACCCACACGTCTTTGAAAAACGGCTCTTTTCTGAGCTGGGCTACGGCGCTGAGCTGAAGGTGTTGAGTGCGAATAATGAAGAGCACGAAGCAGAACGCGTGACCGGGGAGCTGATTGCCCATCACTTTGTGAACAAGACGCAGTATAAAGATTACGCCATCCTGTATCGTGGTAATCATCAGTCGCGAGTGTTCGAAAAGTTTCTGATGCAAAACCGCATCCCGTACAAAATTTCCGGCGGGACGTCGTTCTTCTCACGTCCGGAGATTAAAGATCTGCTGGCCTATCTGCGCGTGCTCAGCAACCCGGATGATGACAGTGCATTTTTGCGCATCGTAAATACGCCAAAGCGTGAAATCGGTCCGGCCACGCTGCAAAAGTTGGGGGAATGGGCGATGACGCGTAATAAAAGCCTGTTTACCGCCAGCTTTGATATGGGACTTAGCCAGACGCTAACCGGGCGCGGATATGATTCTCTGACCCGCTTTACGCACTGGCTGGGTGAAATTCAACGTCTGGCGGAGCGCGAGCCGGTTGCCGCCGTACGCGATCTGATCCACGGCATTGATTACGAATCCTGGCTGTATGAAACCTCGCCGAGCCCGAAAGCGGCCGAAATGCGTATGAAAAACGTCAACACGCTGTTCAGCTGGATGACGGAGATGCTGGAAGGTAGTGAGCTGGAAGAGCCAATGACCCTGACTCAGGTCGTTACCCGCTTTACCCTGCGCGACATGATGGAGCGCGGAGAGAGCGAAGAAGAGTTGGATCAGGTGCAGTTGATGACGCTGCATGCTTCAAAAGGACTGGAGTTCCCGTACGTATTTATGGTGGGAATGGAAGAAGGATTTTTGCCGCACCAGAGCAGCATCGATGAAGATAACATCGACGAAGAGCGTCGTCTGGCTTACGTCGGGATTACACGTGCGCAGAAAGAACTTATCTTCACGCTGTGTAAAGAGCGCCGCCAGTACGGTGAACTGGTTCGACCGGAACCGAGCCGTTTCCTGTTGGAACTACCACAAGATGACGTTATCTGGGAACAGGAGCGTAAAGTGGTGAGTGCCGAGGAGCGGATGCAAAAAGGGCAGGCCAGCATTGCCAATATTCGGGCGATGATGGCGAAAGCCAAAGAGAAATAGGTATTTTGTAGGCCGGATAAGCGTAAGCGCTATCCGGCAGCCAGCATCTAATGCACTTCCAGCGGCCAGTGGACATAGCTTTGCCACTGTATTTCCTGATCGATTAACTCTGTACCTAATGGATGATGTTCCAGCCAGCCTTCCGGTAGCGTTAACGTCAGATTCTCATCCTGAGCTTGCAGGGTGATATGTGGCACTAAATCGTCGCGACGGCGAGCGGCGAAAATGATCGCCAGGCGTAGCAAACGGCAAAGGTGCTCAGCGATGCGTGGTGGCACAGCGTTTTGCTGGTGGAGTGAAGAGAGATCGACCGGATTAGTTTGGTTGAGCAACAGCGTGGCTAACAGTTTTTTCTGCGCGGGAGTAAAGCCCGGGAGATCGAGATTACGTACCAGCCAGGCGGCATGCAGTGGCGCCTGCTTATATTCTACGCTCAGTCCTATTTCATGCAACTGACAGGCACTTTGCAGCAGTTCACGACAAATGGCTTCAAGATGCCACTCATCTTTCACCTGTTCGAGTAAATGTACAGCCAATTGCGTGACGCGATTCGCCTGATCGGTGTCGACCATAAATCGACGCTGAATATTACGCAGCGTACGGCTGCGAATGTCCTGATCAACCGGCAAGTGCAGCATTCCGTAGACCAGACCTTCGCGTAGTGCGCCGCCGGCCAGTGTCATGCATTGAATATTCAGTTCGGTGAAAATGGCGATCAGAATGGCCAGTCCGCTGGGAAAAACCAGTGCGCGTTCCAGCGTTAACCCTTCTATTTCCAGCTCTTCCAGACGACCACAATGAATGGCGCGCTGTTTAAGCTGCTGAAGCTTGGCCAACGTAATGCGCTCATCCATGCCTTGCGCCATCATGATTTCCTGTAACGCCTGGACGGTGCCAGAGGCACCAACGCAAACTTTCCAGCCATGAAAACGCAGTTTGTCGGCGACCGGGCGCAGAACTTCGCGAGCCGCTTTCTCTGCTTCGTCAAAGTTTTCCTGTGCCAGATTACGATTGGTGAAATACCTTTCGAGCCAGGTGACGCAGCCCATTGACAGGCTGAACAGAGAGGTGGTTTGCGCGCCGGAGCCGGTAACCAGTTCAGTACTGGCACCGCCAATATCAACGACCAGACGCTGATCGGCGCCGCCGGTGGTGTGGGCAACACCTTGATAAATCAGCCGCGCTTCTTCTTCGCCGCTGATGACCTGGACAGGACAGCCGAGGATCTCTTGCGCTTTGGCGATAAACTCATCGGCGTTTACCGCGATGCGTAATGTTGCCGTGGCGACCACGCGGATTTGCGGCTGAGGGATATCCTGCAGACGTTCAGCAAACAGGCGCAGGCATTGCCAGCCGCGCTCCATAGCTTCAGCGGAAAGAACGTTGTCGCTGTTGAGGCCAGCGGCCAGACGCACCTTGCGTTTAATACGCGTGAGTGTCTGAATGCTTCCCGCCACCTCGCGTACAACCAGCATATGAAAACTATTCGAGCCTAAATCAATTGCGGCGTACAGCGAAGTGGTTGTGAGCATATCTAACGTTAACCTGAACGACGACGATTACGCGGAGCACCACCGGTACGGCGTGGGCCATTGCCTGTGCGCGGACGCGTTAAGCGTAACGGCTTCGGCAGATCGGTCATCAGCGCATCCGGGTTGTACTTGCTGACCGGGATCGAGTGACCGATATAGGTCTCGATTGCTGGTAAATTCAGCGCGTATTCTTCACAGGCCAGGCTGATAGAGTGACCGCTTGCACCGGCGCGACCGGTACGACCGATACGGTGAACGTAATCTTCACAGTCATCCGGCAGGTCATAGTTAAATACGTGCGTTACGGCTGGGATATGCAGACCACGCGCGGCGACATCCGTCGCAACGAGAATGTCGAGATCGCCACGGGTGAACTCATCAAGGATACGCAGACGTTTTTTCTGCGCCACGTCACCGGTCAGCAGACCGACGCGATGACCGTCAGCGGCAAGACTACCCCAGATATCTTCACAACGATGCTTGGTGTTAGCAAAGACGATGGCGCGATCTGGCCACTCTTCTTCAATCAGCGTTTGCAGCAAACGCATTTTCTCTTCGTTGGAAGGATAGAAGAGCTCTTCTTTAATACGGTGACCTGTCTTCTGTTCCGGTTCGACTTCAACGTACTCGGCGTTATTCATCTGTTCGAACGCCAGTTCGCGAACGCGGTAAGAGAGGGTTGCAGAAAACAGCATGTTCAGACGTTGGGTGGTTGGCGGCATACGACGGAACAGCCAACGGATATCTTTGATAAAGCCCAGATCGTACATACGATCGGCTTCATCCAGCACCACGACCTGAATCGCGCCCAGGTTAATGTGGTTCTGTTTTGCATAGTCGATGAGACGACCGGTCGTGCCGATAAGAATATCGACGCCGCTTTCCAGCACTTTCAGCTGTTTGTCGTAACCGTCGCCGCCATAAGCCAGGCCTAATTTCAAACCGGTGGTCTGTGCCAGCGGCTCGGCGTCAGCGTGGATCTGCACGGCTAACTCACGCGTTGGCGCCATAATTAACGCACGCGGTTGGTTCACCTTGCGATCGGCAATCGCGGGATGAGAGAGAAGATAATGAAACGTTGACGTCAGGAACGCCATCGTTTTTCCGGTACCGGTTTGCGCCTGCCCTGCAACATCACGACCTGCCAGCGTTAGCGGCAGCGCGAGGGCCTGAATGGGCGTGCAGTTATGAAAGCCTTTATTTTCAAGGGCTTCTATCACCTTTGGGTGCAGGGCGAAGTCGGAAAACTTCTGTTCTGTTAAATGTGTTTTGCTCATAGTGTGGTAGAATATCAGCTTACTATTGCTTTACGAAAGCGTATCCGGTGAAATAAAGTCAACCTTTAGTTGGTTAATGCTACATCAACACGTCGTTGATTAAGAGTACACCAACGCACCAGGCTTATTCCTGTGGAGTTAATATGAGCGATAAAATTATTCACCTGACTGACGACAGTTTTGACACGGATGTACTCAAAGCGGACGGAGCTATCCTCGTTGATTTCTGGGCAGAGTGGTGCGGTCCGTGCAAAATGATCGCTCCAATTCTGGATGAAATCGCTGACGAATATCAGGGCAAATTGACGGTTGCTAAACTGAACATTGACCAAAACCCAGGCACCGCGCCGAAGTATGGTATCCGTGGCATCCCGACCCTGCTGCTGTTTAAAAACGGCGAAGTTGCGGCGACTAAAGTCGGCGCACTATCCAAAGGTCAGTTGAAAGAATTCCTCGACGCTAATTTAGCGTAAGGAAGTCTCATGATCGGGCGACCATACTTCGAAATGATTCGGATGACTGGACGCCCGACTTGAGTCGTGCTAAGTTAGTGTTGACTTCGTATTAAACATACCTTATTAAGTTTGAATCTAGTTATATCCAATACTTCCCGTTGTTTCTCGCGCGAGAAGTGGACAGATTCCTGGCTTGTCACTCAATCCGTCTTGTCGTTTCAGTTCTGCGTACTTTCCTGTGACCAGACAGCGAACAGACATGAGTTGATGGCCGTAAACAGGCATGGATGACCCTGCCATACCATTCACAACATTAAGTTCGAGATTTACCCCAAGTTTAAGAACTCACACCATTATGAATCTTACCGAATTAAAGAATACGCCGGTTTCTGAGCTGATCACTCTCGGCGAAAATATGGGCCTTGAAAACCTGGCTCGTATGCGCAAGCAGGACATTATTTTTGCCATCCTGAAGCAGCACGCAAAGAGTGGCGAAGATATCTTTGGTGACGGTGTGCTGGAGATATTGCAGGATGGATTTGGTTTCCTCCGCTCTGCAGACAGCTCCTACCTCGCCGGTCCTGATGACATCTACGTTTCTCCCAGCCAAATCCGCCGTTTCAACCTCCGCACTGGTGATACCATCTCTGGTAAGATTCGCCCGCCGAAAGAAGGTGAACGCTACTTTGCGCTGTTGAAAGTTAACGAAGTTAACTACGACAAACCAGAAAACGCCCGTAACAAAATCCTCTTTGAGAACTTAACACCGCTGCACGCAAACTCTCGTCTGCGTATGGAACGTGGTAACGGTTCTACTGAAGACTTAACGGCGCGTGTACTGGATCTGGCATCACCGATCGGTCGTGGCCAACGTGGTCTGATTGTTGCTCCGCCGAAAGCAGGTAAAACCATGCTGCTGCAGAACATCGCGCAGAGCATTGCTTACAACCATCCGGACTGCGTGCTGATGGTGCTGCTGATTGACGAACGTCCGGAAGAAGTTACCGAGATGCAGCGTCTGGTGAAAGGTGAAGTGGTTGCGTCTACCTTTGACGAACCAGCCTCCCGCCACGTTCAGGTTGCGGAAATGGTTATCGAGAAGGCGAAACGTCTGGTTGAACACAAGAAAGACGTTATCATTCTGCTCGATTCCATCACCCGTCTGGCGCGTGCTTACAACACCGTGGTTCCGGCTTCCGGTAAAGTTTTGACCGGTGGTGTTGATGCCAACGCCTTGCATCGTCCGAAGCGTTTCTTCGGTGCGGCGCGTAACGTGGAAGAGGGCGGTAGCCTGACCATCATCGCGACTGCGCTGATCGATACCGGCTCTAAAATGGATGAAGTTATCTACGAAGAGTTTAAAGGTACCGGCAACATGGAACTGCATCTCTCTCGTAAGATTGCTGAAAAACGCGTCTTCCCGGCTATCGACTACAACCGTTCCGGTACCCGTAAAGAAGAGCTGCTCACCACCCAGGAAGAGCTGCAGAAAATGTGGATCCTGCGCAAAATCATCCATCCGATGGGTGAAATTGATGCCATGGAATTCCTCATTAACAAGCTGGCGATGACCAAGACTAATGACGACTTCTTCGACATGATGAAACGTTCGTAATTCAGGTCTCATCCGAAAACGCCACGTTTTTACGTGGCGTTTTGCTTTTGTGGCTGTAATCTTAACGACACAATAACGATAATACGGTATGACATACCGCATGGCGAAGAAGGGTTGAAATTCGTATTTTGTGGTTGCTAATCATATAGAACCACCTGATATGGAGCTGATATTGAGTCGGGTTTCTCTTCTGAATAATTGGCTGGATGGTTATACTTCGTGTATTGATATTCTCTGAGAGCATGTATAGTGAATTTATTGACAGCAAGTACTGATCTCATCAGTATTTTTTTATTCACAACGCTGTTTCTTTTCTTTGCCCGCAAGGTCGCGAAAAAGATTGGATTGGTGGATAAACCCAACTTCCGCAAACGTCATCAGGGACTGATTCCGCTGGTTGGGGGGATTTCGGTTTACGCAGGCATTTGCTTTACGTTTCTTATCGCCGATTACTATATCCCGCATGCTACTCTCTACCTGGGTTGTGCTGGTGTACTGGTGTTTATAGGTGCCCTGGACGATCGTTTTGATATCAGTGTAAAAATCCGCGCAACCATCCAGGCCCTTATCGGCATCATTATGATGACGGTGGGTAAACTCTATCTGCTAAGCCTTGGCTATATTTTCGGCCCCTGGGAGATGGTGCTCGGTCCTTTTGGATATTTCCTTACCCTGTTTGCCGTCTGGGCGGCAATAAACGCCTTCAATATGGTGGATGGGATTGATGGTCTGTTGGGTGGATTATCTAGCGTGTCATTCGCCGCTATGGGGCTTATCCTGTGGTTCGATGGTCAAACAAGCCTGGCCATCTGGTGTTTTGCCATGATCGCCGCCATTCTGCCTTACATCCTGCTGAATCTGGGTATTCTCGGACGCCGCTATAAAGTTTTTATGGGGGATGCGGGCAGTACGCTGATTGGCTTCACGGTGATTTGGATCCTGCTGGAGACTACCCAGGGGCCAACGCATCCTATCAGCCCGGTCACCGCTTTGTGGATTATTGCCATTCCGTTAATGGATATGGTGGCAATTATGTATCGTCGCTTACGCAAGGGCATGAGCCCTTTCTCCCCGGATCGCCAACATATTCACCATTTAATCATGCGCGCCGGATTTACCTCCCGACAGGCTTTTGTCCTGATTACCCTGGCTGCAGCTATTCTGGCATCTATTGGCGTGCTGGCTGAATATTCTCGCATTGTCCCGGAGTGGGTGATGTTGGTGTTTTTTTTACTGGCGTTTGTCTTGTACGACATCTGTATTAAACGGGCCTGGAAGGTAGCGAGATTTATCAAACGTTTGAAGCGCAAGTTGCGTAGAAACCGTGAAAGTAAACCAGACTTAACCAAATAAATTGAGGGTACGATGAGACAACCATTACCGGGGGAAGATGCCGTGAGCGCTGAAAATGAACTGGATATCCGTGGGTTGTTTCGTACCTTGTGGTCAGGGAAGGTGTGGATCGTCGGTATGGCTCTCGCCTTCGCGATAGCGGCCCTCGCCTATACGTTTTTTGCGCGTCAGGAGTGGAGCGCCACGGCGATTACGGACAGGCCAACGGTCAATATGTTGGGTGGCTTTTACTCTCAACAACAGTTTTTACGCAACCTGGATATTAAGGCCAGTCTTGCGTCCACGGACCAACCGTCAGTAATGGATGAGGCCTATAAAGAATTCATTATGCAGCTTGCCTCCTGGGATACACGCCGAGAATTCTGGCAGCAGACTGATTACTATAAGCAGCGTATGGTCGGTAATAGCAAAGCCGATGCGGCGATGCTGGATGAACTGATCAATAACATTCAGTTTTTGCCTGGCGATGCGCTGCGTAATACCAATGACAGCGTGAAGCTGATTGCCGAGACGGCTCCTGATGCCAACAATTTGCTGCGCCAGTACGTCGCGTTTGCCAGCCAACGCGCGGCACGTCATCTGAACGATGAGTTAAAAGGCGCATGGGCTGCACGCACTGTGCAGATGAAAGCGCAGGTTAAACGTCAGGAAGAAGTGGCAAAATCCATTTTCTCTCGACGCGTCCACAGCATTGAACAAGCGCTTAAAATTGCTGAGCAGCATAATATTTCGCGTACTTCCACAGATGTTCCAGCTGATGAATTGCCGGATTCAGAATTGTTCTTACTCGGACGTCCTATGTTGCAGGCGCGACTCGAGAATCTGCAGTCAATTGGTCCGGATTTCGATCTGGACTATTTCCAGAACAGGGCAATGCTGAACACCCTGAACGTTGGACCAACTTTAGATCCGCGTTTTCAGACCTATCGTTATTTGAGAACGCCGGAAGAGCCGGTAAAACGTGACAGCCCTCGTCGCGCCTTCCTGATGATTATGTGGGGTATCGTTGGGGCTCTGATCGGTGCTGGTGTCGCGTTAACCCGTCGCCGTACGATTTAGCAATGCCGTTGCAGTGAGGGGCTGGGCTCTCACTGCCAATCCGAAGAGAATCGATGTGAAAGTACTGACTGTATTTGGTACGCGACCGGAGGCCATTAAGATGGCTCCTCTGGTTCATGCGCTGGAAAAAGATCCTGATTTTGAGGCGAAAGTTTGCGTTACGGCGCAGCATCGGGAGATGCTCGATCAGGTGTTGAATCTTTTTTCCATTGTACCTGACTACGATCTCAATATTATGCAGCCAGGTCAGGGACTAACAGAAATAACCTGCCGCATCCTGGAAGGGTTAAAGCCTATTTTGGCTGAATTCAAACCCGATGTGGTGTTGGTTCATGGTGATACCACAACCACGATTGCTACCAGTCTGGCCGCGTTCTATCAGCGCATCCCGGTGGGGCATGTAGAGGCTGGTTTACGTACAGGCGATCTCTATTCACCATGGCCGGAAGAGGCTAATCGTACGCTGACCGGGCGTCTGGCAATGTATCATTTTGCCCCAACAGAAAACTCGCGCCAAAATCTGTTACGAGAAGCTATCCCTGATGATCGTATTTTCGTCACGGGTAATACGGTTATTGACGCGTTGATCTGGGTTCGGGATCGCGTACTGGGAAATGAGACGCTGCGTGCGGATCTGGCCGAACGTTATCCTTTCCTGGATGCTGATAAAAAGATGATCCTGGTGACCGGTCATCGTCGGGAAAGCTTCGGTCGCGGTTTTGAGCAAATCTGTCATGCCCTGGCGGAAATAGCCGCGTCTAACCAAAATGTGCAGATTGTCTATCCGGTACACCTGAACCCTAACGTCAGTGAGCCGGTCAATCGCATCCTGTGTCACGTTGAAAATGTGGTGTTGATTGAACCGCAGGACTACCTGCCATTCGTATGGCTGATGAATCACGCCTGGCTGATCCTTACTGATTCCGGCGGGATTCAGGAAGAAGCGCCGTCTCTGGGGAAACCTGTGCTGGTGATGCGTGAAACAACAGAGCGCCCGGAAGCTATTACCGCAGGGACTGTACGCCTGGTAGGTACAGACCCACAGCGGATTGTTGAAGAAGTCACGCGTTTACTGCATGACGACAATGAATATCAGATCATGAGCCGCGCCCATAATCCGTATGGAGACGGGCTGGCATGTGACCGCATTTTAGAAGCATTAAAAAATAATCGGATATCGCTATGAGTTTTACGACCATTTCTGTCATTGGGCTGGGTTATATCGGACTGCCAACGGCGGCTGCCTTTGCTTCCCGTCAAAAACACGTAATTGGCGTAGATATAAATCAACATGCGGTGGATACCATTAATCGCGGTGAAATTCACATCGTTGAGCCCGATCTGGGTGCGGTGGTGAAAACGGCGGTCGAAAATGGGTTTTTACGTGCGAGCGCGACACCCGTAGATGCTGATGCGTATCTGATTGCGGTGCCTACCCCGTTCAAGGGAGATCATGAACCCGATATGGTCTACGTAGAAGCCGCGGCGAAATCTATTGCGCCAGTTTTGAAAAAAGGCGCATTGGTGATTCTGGAATCCACCTCACCTGTCGGGGCAACTGAACAGATGGCCGCATGGCTTGCAGAAATGCGGGCTGACCTGACTTTCCCGCAGCAGGTCGGTGAACAGGCGGACGTTAACATTGCTTATTGCCCAGAGCGCGTACTGCCGGGTCAGGTAATGGTCGAACTGATTAAAAACGATCGGGTGATTGGAGGAATGACCTCCGTCTGTTCCGCGCGCGCCAGCGAGCTGTACAACATCTTTCTCGAAGGCGAATGTGTGGTAACCAACGCCCGCACCGCAGAAATGTGTAAGCTGACGGAAAATAGCTTTCGCGATGTCAATATCGCCTTCGCCAATGAACTGTCGCTGATTTGTGCCGATCAGGGGATCAACGTCTGGGAACTGATTCGCTTGGCAAACCGCCATCCACGCGTGAATATTTTGCAGCCCGGCCCTGGCGTAGGTGGACACTGTATCGCGGTCGATCCGTGGTTTATCGTGGCGCAGAACCCGCAGCAGGCGAAATTGATCCGCACCGCGCGTGAGGTAAACGATGGTAAACCGCATTGGGTGGTCGATCGGGTAAAGGCTGCCGTAGCCGACTGTCTGGCGGATACCAACAAACGGGCTAGCGAAGTGAAAATTGCCTGTTTTGGTCTGGCATTCAAACCCAATATTGACGATTTGCGTGAAAGCCCGGCGATGGGAATTGCGCAGAATATTGCGCAATGGCACAAAGGCGAAATGCTGGTGGTGGAACCGAACATCCATCAACTGCCGAAAAAACTGGATGGTCTTTGCCAACTGGCGACGCTGGACGATGCTCTGGCACGTGCTGATGTGTTGGTCATGTTGGTTGACCATAATGAATTTAAAGGCATCAAAGGCGATGCGGTTCAACAGCAGTACATCGTTGATACCAAAGGGGTCTGGCGCTAATGAAACGAATTCTGGTTACCGGTGGAGCGGGATTTATCGGCTCGGCGGTTGTGCGACATATCATTCATGATACCGAGGATGCGGTGGTTGTGGTCGATAAGCTGACCTACGCCGGAAACCTGATGTCGCTGAAGCCGGTTGCGCAGAATTCCCGTTTTGCCTTTGAGAAAGTGGATATTTGCGATCGGGCATCGCTCGACAGGGTGTTTCAACAATATCAGCCGAACTGCGTGATGCATCTGGCTGCAGAAAGCCATGTCGATCGTTCAATTGATGGTCCCGCCGCCTTTATCGAAACCAACATTGTGGGAACCTACACGCTGTTGGAAGCGGCGCGCGCTTACTGGAGTACATTAGCCAGCGAGGAAAAATTGGCGTTTCGTTTCCACCATATCTCGACTGACGAGGTGTATGGCGATCTCCATTCCACAGATGATTTCTTCACCGAAACCACGCCGTATGCGCCGAGCAGCCCTTATTCCGCGTCGAAAGCCAGCAGCGATCATCTGGTTCGCGCCTGGCTGCGTACCTACGGTCTGCCAACGCTGATTACCAACTGTTCCAATAACTATGGTCCGTACCATTTCCCGGAAAAACTGATTCCGCTGATGATCCTCAACGCACTGGCGGGCAAACCGTTGCCGGTATATGGCAATGGTCAACAGATCCGTGACTGGTTGTATGTAGAAGATCACGCCAGGGCGCTCTATTGCGTGGCGACGACGGGCACGGTTGGGGAAACCTATAATATTGGTGGCCATAACGAGCGTAAAAACCTGGATGTTGTCGAAACGGTTTGCAGCCTGTTGGAAGAGCTGGCTCCGCATAAACCGCAGGGCATCGCGCAGTACCGCGACTTGATCGCTTTTGTGGACGATCGCCCAGGCCATGATTTGCGTTACGCCATTGACGCTTCAAAAATTGCGCGTGAACTCGGGTGGATGCCGCAGGAAACGTTTGAAAGTGGAATGCGCAAAACCGTGCAGTGGTATCTGGATAATCAGGCATGGTGGAAACCCGTGCAGGACGGCAGTTACCAGGGCGAACGTTTAGGTCTGAAGGGCTAACAGCCTGGTTTTGCGGAGGAGACAACGCATGAAAGGTATCATTCTGGCGGGTGGCTCAGGTACTCGCCTGTATCCCATTACGCGGGGCGTATCGAAGCAACTATTGCCCATTTACGATAAGCCGATGATTTACTACCCGCTATCGGTACTGATGCTGGCGGGAATTCGCGAAATCCTGATTATCACCACTCCGGAAGATAAAGGCTATTTCCAGCGTTTGCTGGGCGATGGATCTGAGTTCGGCATTGAACTGCACTATGCTGAGCAACCGAGCCCGGATGGATTAGCGCAGGCTTTTATTATCGGTGAAACGTTTCTTAACGGTGAACCATCGTGCCTGGTGTTAGGGGACAACATCTTCTTTGGTCAAGGATTCAGTCCAAAACTGCGTCATGTGGCCGCCAGAACGCAAGGCGCGACGGTGTTTGGCTATCAGGTCATGGACCCTGAACGTTTTGGTGTTGTTGAGTTTGATGACAATTTTCGCGCAGTCTCTCTGGAAGAGAAGCCGAAAGCGCCGAAATCTAATTGGGCGGTGACAGGGCTCTATTTTTATGACAGCAAAGTGGTGGAATACGCGAAACGCGTGAAACCTTCTGAGCGTGGGGAGCTGGAGATTACGTCTATCAACCAGATGTATCTTGATGACGGACATCTGACGGTTGAATTGCTTGGGCGTGGCTTTGCCTGGCTGGATACCGGTACGCATGACAGTTTGATCGAAGCGAGCACTTTTGTGCAGACGGTGGAGAAACGCCAGGGCTTTAAAATAGCCTGTCTGGAAGAAATCGCCTGGCGTAACGGCTGGCTGGATGACGAAGGCGTGAAGCGTGCCGCCAGTTCACTGGCCAAAACGGGTTATGGCCAATACCTGCTGGAGCTGCTCCGTGCTCGTCCGCGCCAGTATTGAGCCGCTTAGCTGGGAAAATACGTTCTTTGGCGTGAATAGCGCCATTGTCCGTTTTGACCAACGCGCGCCGGTTTTAACCGCGGATGCGTTGCTGCCCTGGTCGCGTGTACAAGCAAAAATACTTGCCGCAAATAGCCATGAATTAGATGCTCTGCAGCATTTGGGTTTCTCACTGGTAGAAGGTGAAGTCGATTTTGTACTGCCGGTGACGTGTGCCAGTTGCGACCCCGGTGCGCAGGTCGCGCAAACTACGGATATCCCGGTATTACGCCATCTGGCAGGACAGGCATTTGCGCAAAGTCGTTTTCGCGCCCCGTGGTATGCCGAAGATGCCAGCGCGCGTTTCTACGCACAGTGGATTGAAAACGCGGTGCTGGGGACGTTTGATCACCAATGCCTCATTTTTCGTAAACCGACTGGTGAGATTCGTGGCTATGTCTCGCTGCGTGAACTGAATGCGACCGAGGCGCGAATTGGCCTGCTGGCCGGGCGTGGTGCGGGTGCAGAACTGATGCAGGCCGCGCTTTGCTGGGCACAGGCCCGCGGTAAAACAACATTGCGTGTGGCGACCCAAATGGGCAACACCGCCGCGCTTAAACGTTATATACACAGTGGTGCGAATGTGGAAAGCACCGCGTATTGGTTATACAGGTGACACGATGATTCCATTTAATGCACCGCCGGTGGTGGGAACTGAACTCGATTACATGCAGTCTGCGATGAATAGCGGCAAACTGTGTGGTGACGGTGGCTTTACCCGTCGCTGTCAGCAGTGGCTGGAGCAGCATTTTGGCAGCGAGAAAGTGCTGTTGACGCCCTCCTGCACCGCATCGCTTGAGATGGCGGCATTGCTGCTGGACATCCAGCCTGGCGATGAAGTCATTATGCCGAGCTACACGTTTGTCTCTACGGCCAATGCCTTCGTGTTGCGCGGCGCGAAAATCGTCTTTGTTGATATCCGTCCGGATACCATGAACATTGACGAAACGTTGATTGAAGCGGCGATCACCGATAAAACCCGCGCTATTGTGCCGGTTCATTACGCGGGCGTGGCCTGTGAAATGGATACCATCATGGGGCTGGCCACTAAACATAACCTGTATGTGGTGGAAGATGCTGCCCAGGGCGTCATGTCGACCTACAAGGGGCGTGCGCTGGGTACGATTGGT
This sequence comes from Citrobacter sp. XY323, assembly GCF_025106035.1. Classification (NCBI taxonomy): domain Bacteria; kingdom Pseudomonadati; phylum Pseudomonadota; class Gammaproteobacteria; order Enterobacterales; family Enterobacteriaceae; genus Citrobacter; species Citrobacter sp. XY323. The sequence continues at coordinate 56,351 of NZ_JANYUK010000019.1, read as the reverse complement.
CACATCGGCTGCTTTAGCTTCCATGAGACCAAAAACTATACCGCAGGCGGGGAAGGTGGAGCGACGCTGATTAATGATAAAAAATTAGTCGAGCGTGCAGAAATCATCCGTGAAAAAGGGACGAACCGTAGTCAGTTTTTCCGCGGCCAGGTAGACAAGTATACCTGGCGTGATATCGGTTCCAGCTATTTGATGTCCGATCTGCAGGCGGCTTATCTGTGGGCGCAGTTGGAAGCGGCTGATCGTATTAACCAGCAGCGTCTGGCGCTGTGGCAAAAGTATTACGATGCCCTGGAACCGCTGGCGCGTGCCGGGCGTATTGACCTGCCTTTGATACCGGAGGGTTGCGTACAGAATGCGCATATGTTTTACATCAAACTGCGCGATATCGACGATCGCACGGCGTTGATTAACTTCCTGAAAGAAGCTGAAATTATGGCGGTGTTCCACTATATCCCGCTGCATGATTGCCCGGCTGGCGATAAATTCGGCGTGTTTGCCGGTGTTGATCGTTACACCACCAAAGAGAGCGAACGCCTGCTGCGTTTACCGCTGTTCTACAATCTGTCGCCGGTGAACCAGCGAACAGTCATTACGACCTTACTCAACTACTTCGCCTGATATGTCGCTTGCAAAAGCGTCCTTATGGACGGCGGCCAGTACGCTGGTAAAAATTGGTGCAGGTTTGCTGGTTGTGAAGTTGCTGGCGGTGTCGTTTGGCCCGGCAGGCGTGGGGCAGGCGGGTAACTTCCGCCAGATGGTCACCGTGCTTGGCGTGTTGGCGGGGGCCGGCATTTTCAATGGCGTCACGAAATACGTTGCGCAGCATCATGACGATCCGGCCCGGCTCCGTAAGGTGGTCGGTACGTCTTCCGCGATGGTGCTGGGATTCTCTACGCTGATGGCGGTGATTTTTTTGCTGGCGGCCGCACCTATCAGTCAGGGATTATTTGGTCATACTCATTATCAGGGGCTGGTTCGACTGGTTGCGCTGGTGCAGATGGGCATTGCCTGGGCGAACCTGCTGCTGGCGCTGATGAAGGGCTTCCGCGATGCGGCGGGTAACGCGCTGTCGTTGATTGTGGGGAGCCTGGTGGGTGTAGCGGCTTATTATGGCTGTTATCGCCTGGGAGGGTATGAAGGCGCCTTGCTGGGCCTGGCGCTGGTACCTGCGCTGGTCGTTCTCCCTGCCGCTATAATGCTGATTAAGCGTGGGACTATCCCCCTGCATTACCTGAAACCCTCGTGGGATAACGGTCTGGCAGGGCAGTTAAGCAAGTTTACGCTGATGGCGCTGATTACCTCCGTAACGCTGCCAGTGGCATACGTGATGATGCGAAACCTGTTGGCGGCGCAGTACAGCTGGGATGATGTGGGGATCTGGCAGGGGGTGAGCAGTATCTCCGATGCTTATCTGCAATTTATCACCGCCTCATTCAGCGTTTACTTGCTGCCGACGTTGTCGCGTTTGACTGAAAAGCGCGATATTACACGCGAAGTGATAAAGTCGTTGAAATTCGTGCTGCCGGCGGTTGCTGCCGCAAGCTTTACCGTCTGGCTACTGCGCGATTTTGCTATCTGGCTGCTTTTCTCCGCTAAATTCACCGCCATGCGCGACCTGTTCGCCTGGCAACTGGTCGGTGATGTGCTGAAAGTCGGCGCCTATGTTTTCGGTTATCTGGTGATCGCGAAAGCGTCGCTGCGGTTTTATATCTTGGCAGAAATTAGCCAGTTCATGTTATTGACGGCGTTTGCACATTGGCTGATCCCTGCACATGGTGCGCTGGGCGCGGCACAGGCTTACATGGCAACGTACATTGTCTATTTCTCTCTTTGTTGTGGCGTGTTTTTACTCTGGCGTAGGCGGGTATGACTGTACTGATTCACGTTCTGGGATCGGATATCCCTCACCATAACCAAACCGTGCTGCGGTTTTTCAACGACTCGCTGGCCGCGACGAGCGAGCACGCGCGCACGTTTATGGTTGCAGGTCAGGATGCCGGATTCAGTGAGAACTGCCCGGCGTTATCGCTAAGCTTCTATGGTGGGAAAAAGGCGCTGGCTGAAGCGGTTATCGCGAAAGCAAAAGCGGATCGCCAACAGTGTTTTTTCTTCCACGGTCAGTTCAACACCAGCCTGTGGTTAGCGCTGCTGAGCGGGGGAATTAAACCGGAGCAGTTTTACTGGCATATCTGGGGCGCGGATTTATATGAAGTCTCCAGTGGACTGAAATTTCGACTGTTTTACCCCATTCGCCGTATGGCGCAGAACCGTGTGGGCTGCGTATTTGCCACGCGGGGTGATTTGAGCTATTTCGCCGAACAGCATCCGCGCGTGCGTGGCGAGTTGCTCTATTTCCCAACGCGGATGGATCCCTCGCTCAATAATATGAGCAACGCGTGTCAGCGCAGCGGCAAGATGACGGTGCTGGTTGGCAACTCTGGCGATCGCAGCAATGAGCATATTGCCGCGCTACGCGCCGTCCATCAGCAGTTCGGCGACACGGTGAATGTGATTGTACCGATGGGGTACCCCGCCAATAATGCGGCTTATATCGACGAGGTTCGTCAGGCCGGCCTGGCATTGTTTAGCGCTGAGAATCTGCAAATTTTAAGTGAAAAGCTGGAATTTGATGCCTATCTGACATTATTACGTCAGTGTGATTTGGGTTACTTTATTTTTGCCCGTCAGCAGGGGATCGGTACCCTGTGTTTACTGATTCAGGCCGGTATCCCGTGCGTGCTCAACCGTGAAAATCCCTTCTGGCAGGATATGGTGGAACAGAATCTCCCGGTGTTATTTACCACTGATGAGCTCAATGAAGGCGTCGTACGCGAAGCGCAGCGCCAGTTGGCATCGGTAGATAAAAATTCAATCACCTTCTTTAGCCCGAATTATCTGCAGCCGTGGCACAACGCGCTGCGCATTGCTTCAGGAGAAACCATATGAGCCTGATGCAATTTAGCGGTCTGCTGGTGGTATGGCTGCTCTCCACCTTGTTTATCGCCACGCTGACCTGGTTTGAATTCCGCCGCGTGCGTTTTAACTTCAATGTTTTCTTCTCACTGCTGTTTTTGCTGACGTTCTTCTTCGGGTTCCCGTTGACCAGCATACTGGTGTTCCGTTTTGATGTGGCAGTGGCTCCGCCGGAGATCCTACTGCAGGCCTTGCTGTCAGCCGCCTGTTTCTATGCCGTCTACTACGTGACGTATAAAACCCGCCTTCGCAAGCGAGTCGAGGATAAGCCACGCAGGCCGCTATTTACCATTAATCGCGTTGAAGCGCATTTGACCTGGGTTATCCTGATGGCGATTGCATTGGTGAGCGTGGGCGTCTTCTTTATGCACAACGGATTCCTGCTGTTCAGACTGCAATCCTACAGCCAAATTTTTTCCAGCGAAGTCTCTGGCGTCGCTCTGAAGCGTTTCTTCTACTTCTTCATTCCGGCAATGCTGGTGGTCTATTTCCTGCGTCAGGACAGCAAAGCGTGGTTATTCTTTCTGGTGAGTACCGTCGCGTTTGGTTTGCTGACCTATATAATTGTTGGCGGGACGCGCGCCAATATCATCATTGCGTTTGCCATCTTCTTGTTTATCGGCATCATTCGCGGCTGGATTTCGCTGTGGATGCTGGCCGCCGCGGGCGTGCTGGGTATCGTCGGGATGTTCTGGCTGGCGCTGAAGCGCTATGGGATGAACGTTAGCGGCGACGAGGCGTTTTATACTTTCCTGTACCTCACGCGGGACACTTTCTCGCCGTGGGAGAATCTGGCGCTGTTGCTGCAAAATTACCACAATATTGAGTTTCAAGGGCTGGCGCCGATTGTCCGTGACTTCTACGTCTTTATCCCCTCCTGGCTGTGGCCTGGGCGGCCGAGTATTGTCCTCAACTCAGCGAACTACTTTACCTGGGAAGTGTTGAACAACCACTCAGGTCTGGCGATTTCGCCGACGTTAATTGGTTCACTGGTGGTGATGGGCGGGGCGCTGTTTATCCCGTTAGGCGCGATTGTCGTTGGACTCATCATCAAGTGGTTTGACTGGCTGTATGAGTTAGGCAACCGCGAAACCAATCGCTACAAGGCGGCGATTCTGCACAGTTTCTGTTTTGGCGCTATTTTCAATATGATCGTGTTGGCACGTGAAGGGCTGGATTCGTTTGTCTCGCGAGTGGTCTTTTTCCTCGTGATTTTCGGCGTTTGTCTGCTGGTGGCAAAACTGCTGTTTTGGCTATTCGATAGTGCGGGACTCATCCATAAACGAATCAAATCGCTGCCCCGGACACAGATTGAAGGATCGTAATGACAGATAACACAACTGCGCCACTCTACTCGCTGCGCGGGTTACAATTGATTGGCTGGCGCGATATGCAGCATGCGCTAAATTACCTGTTTGCCGAGGGACATCTCAGGTCAGGAACGCTGGTGGCAATCAACGCTGAGAAGATGCTGACGGCAGAAGATAACCCTGAAGTGCGGGATTTGATCAACGCCGCTGAGTTCAAATATGCGGATGGGATTAGCGTGGTGCGCTCAGTGCGCAAAAAATTCCCGCAGGCGCATGTTTCACGCGTGGCAGGGGCTGATCTTTGGGAAGCGCTTATGGCGCGAGCCGGGCAGGAAGGAACGCCTGTCTTCCTGATTGGTGGCAAGCCTGAAGTTCTGGCGCAAACGGAAGCCAAACTGCGTGCCCAGTGGCGCGTGAACATTGTAGGCAGTCAGGACGGTTATTTTACCCCGGACCAGCGTCAGGCATTGTTTGAACGTATCCACGCCAGCGGTGCGCAGATTGTGACGGTGGCGATGGGCTCGCCGAAACAAGAGATCTTTATGCGTGACTGCCGGAAGATTCACCCTGAAGCGCTGTATATGGGCGTCGGTGGTACCTACGACGTCTTTACCGGTCACGTTAAGCGTGCGCCGCGAATCTGGCAGACTCTGGGGCTGGAGTGGCTGTATCGCTTATTGTCGCAGCCAAGCCGTATCACTCGTCAACTTCGCTTATTACGCTATCTCCGCTGGCACTATACCGGCAACCTCTGACGCCCTCCCTCCTTTGATAAGTAGCGTGATCTGCTAATTACGCTACTTATTCACAACATAATCGCTGCTTTCTCGCACAATCTATTTATTTTTTGAATGCTTTAATTGCCATTTAAGCGATTTTAGGAAACCATTCGCAACAATCATTGCAGTGCCGTGGTGTTTTTGACGCCAGCCGTTAAGCGGTCGGTGCCGTATGGCCTGTTATGGCATAACAAGATGTACCCATAACGAGAACCGGTAATACCGGACAGTATGCAAACACAACAAGAGGATTTATGGCCGAGAACAAACCTGAGCTACAGCGTGGGCTGGAGGCTCGTCACATCGAATTAATTGCCCTTGGGGGGACTATTGGCGTCGGGCTATTTATGGGGGCCGCCAGTACCCTGAAATGGGCGGGACCTTCGGTTCTGCTGGCATACATCGTCGCCGGGCTGTTCGTCTTTTTCATTATGCGTTCTATGGGGGAGATGTTATTCCTCGAGCCGGTTGCCGGTTCATTTGCTGTTTACGCTCATCGATATATGAGCCCCTTCTTTGGTTATCTCACTGCCTGGTCATACTGGTTTATGTGGATGGCGGTGGGGATATCAGAGATTACCGCTATCGGGGTGTACGTCCAGTTCTGGTTCCCGGAAATGGCACAATGGATACCCGCACTGATTGCTGTCGGACTGGTTGCGTTGGCAAATCTCGCCGCGGTTCGCCTGTATGGTGAAATTGAGTTCTGGTTTGCCATGATTAAAGTGACCACCATCATTGTGATGATCGTCATTGGATTAGGGGTGATTTTTTTCGGTTTTGGCAATGGCGGTCAGGCGATCGGCTTTGGCAACCTGACTGAGCACGGCGGCTTCTTTGCTGGTGGTTGGAAGGGCTTCCTGACGGCATTGTGTATTGTCGTGGCTTCTTACCAGGGCGTGGAGCTGATCGGCATTACTGCGGGTGAAGCGAAGAATCCGCAGGTCACGCTGCGTAGTGCAGTAGGGAAAGTGCTGTGGCGTATTCTGATTTTCTACGTCGGTGCGATTTTTGTTATCGTCACTATTTTCCCGTGGAATGAGATTGGCAGTAACGGTAGCCCCTTTGTTCTCACCTTTGCCAAGATTGGTATTACCGCCGCGGCAGGGATTATTAACTTTGTGGTCCTGACGGCGGCGCTGTCGGGCTGTAACAGTGGGATGTACAGCTGTGGGCGTATGCTTTACGCGCTGGCAAAGAATCGCCAGCTACCTGCCGCCGTTGGAAAAGTTTCGCGCCAGGGCGTGCCGGTTGCCGGCGTGGCTATTTCTATCGCGATCCTGCTAGTTGGTTCGTGCCTGAACTACGTCATTCCCAACCCGCAGCGTGTGTTCGTTTATGTCTATAGCGCCAGCGTGCTGCCGGGGATGGTGCCGTGGTTTGTTATTCTGATAAGCCAGATACGTTTCCGTCAGGCGCATAAAGCGGCGATCGCCAGTCATCCCTTCCGCTCGATTCTGTTCCCGTGGGCGAACTATTTGACGATGGCGTTCCTGATTTGCGTATTAATCGGCATGTACTTTAATGAAGATACCCGAATGTCGCTGTTTGTTGGCATTATCTTCTTACTGGCCGTGACGCTCATTTATAAGGTTTTTGGCCTGAATCGTCATGGCACAGCCCAAAAATTGCAGGAATAAGCGACAAAACGCACAAACCATGACCAAACGATAATTTATTTTAAAAAAGCACTAGACAGCAGACCGAGACCTCCGTAATATCCAGCCCCGCAACGGCGCTAAGCGCCCGTAGCTCAGCTGGATAGAGCGCTGCCCTCCGGAGGCAGAGGTCTCAGGTTCGAATCCTGTCGGGCGCACCATTTAGTAATGGTGCCGGAGCTGCGGTGGTTTTAATACCGCGTAAAAGATTTGCAGTGGTGGCTATAGCTCAGTTGGTAGAGCCCTGGATTGTGATTCCAGTTGTCGTGGGTTCGAATCCCATTAGCCACCCCATTAATTTAAAGTTGTGAAATGCGAAGGTGGCGGAATTGGTAGACGCGCTAGCTTCAGGTGTTAGTGTCCTTAGGATGTGGGGGTTCGAGTCCCCCCCCTCGCACCACGACTTAAAGAATTGAACTAAAAATTCAAAAAGCAGTAAAACGGCGAGTAGCGCAGCTTGGTAGCGCAACTGGTTTGGGACCAGTGGGTCGGAGGTTCGAATCCTCTCTCGCCGACCAATTTTGAACCCCGCTTCGGCGGGGTTTTTTGTTTTCTGATTTTCCCTTCTCAGCCTTTATTTCCCCGAATTTCCTGATGTCTTAAAAAGTCCGGTTCCATTGTTTTTGCAGTGCAATCGTGGCATGCCTTGTGCAATAATATACGGGTAGATGCTCATTCCATCTCTTATGTTCGCCATCTGGCCTCATAAACTCAGGAATGATGCAGAGCCGTTTACGGTGCTTATCGTCCACAGACAGATGTCGCTCTGGCCTCATCAAACACCATGGACATAACGTTGAGTGAAGCACCCATTTATGTTGTCATACAGACCTGTTTAACGCCTGCTCCAAAAGAGCGGGCGTTTTTTTATGCATATACACCTCATCCTTCAAGTCGCCTCGAAGCATCTCGAATGATTTGGTGTATATGAAATAACGGTAGGCCCGGTAAGCGAAGCGTCACCGGGCAAGAAGGAATTACTGCGGGGGATTGTTGTTCTGCAGCGTCAACATCAGGCCATCACGACGCATGGTGGCGGCTTCTTCCGGCTGATGCAGTCTGTCCAGCGCGTCAGCAAGCCAGGCGTAGTCATAGGCATCTGGACGCTGTTTGAGAGCGGCACGGAAGGCGAACGTGGCTTCCTGCCATTCGCCGTGCTTCATTAGCGATTGGCCCAGCGTGCTCCACAGTAATGGGCGATCGCCGACGGCTTTAATCTGCTGGCGCAACACTTTTTCTATCTGTTCCGGGTTGTTGGTTTTCAGACGCGGGATCGGCAGCACCAGGCGGTCGTCATACTGGCGTTTAAGACCATCAATGATGACCTGCTGCGCCGTATCGTGATCGTCACACTCAATCAGATGTTCAGCCATTGCCACCTGCAGGGCAACCTGGTGACGGGTTTTACGGTTCTGGTTTTTCCACCATGCACGTAGCCCCTCGCTGCCCTGATCGGCGCGAACCTGATCCATCAGACCAACCCATGCCTGCTGTTCCAGCATCGCGCGGTGCTCGTCATCACCCACGTGCGCTTTTGCCATGGATGGAATGATATCCAGTAACGAACTCCATGCACCGGTACGAATGTAGGCCTGTTCAGCCAGACGCAGCACTTCCGGATGACGTGGCGTCACTTCCAGCAGTTTATCTACGCTGTGGCGCGCGGCGTGATTTTCATTACGCGCCAACTGCAGGCGAACGCGAGTGATTTCTACTGGGATCGTATCATTTCCGGCCAGTTCGGTAGCACGCTCAAGGTGTTGGTTGGCACGAGCTTCGTCACCGCGCTGTTGAGCAGCTTCTGCCGCCAGCAGGTAATTCACTACCGGCTGTTCTGCATGATCGGCGTTTTTCGACATCAGCTTTTCAACCTGCTGATAATCGCCTTCTGCCAGCTTGAGCAGCGCCTGCTCCGTCTGCTTACGGGCGCGACGACGCTTCCGACCGACAAACCATCCGCGGGTATGCGCGCCAGTGCGGAAAATTCGGCGCAGCAGCCATTCAATCGCAAACAAGACGACCATTGCGACGATCAGAATGATCACCAGACCCGTCACGCTGGTTTCGATATTGTAATTATCCGTCTGGATCAGCACGTAGCCCTGATGACCGGCAATCATTGGACCGACAACGATCCCGGCGATCAACAGCACAAAGAGCAATAATACTTTAAGCATCATTATTCTCCTTGCGGCGCAGTTGCCGGAGTTTCAGCTGAAGGCGCAGGAGCTGCTGCAACCGGCGCTGTGGCAGGCTGTGCCAGTAAATTACGTACGCGGGTCTGCATGAGCTTGTCGAGAAGCGCCTGGCTCTGCAGCGTTTCCGGTACGTCCATGCTGATGCTTTGTTGGCTCAGTTGGTCTACCTCTTCAAGGAAAGCTTTGGTGGCTGCATCGTCGGTGTCGTAGTAGGCGCGCACCCAGGTGGAGACGTTTTCCAGCGCCTGGCGATATGTTTCCTCCTGATGACGTGGCACGGCCTGGGCAGCTACTAACAGGCGAGAACGGATATTTTCACGTAAGTAAACGTCCTGGTTCGGTGCCAGCAGCGGGACGGCGGTTTCATCACGACGGCGAACGGTGATAAAGCTGTCCATAAAGTTCTGCCAGCTTTTTTGCAGATTGACGCGCCATTCGCTGATCGAGCTGGAAAGCTCGCTACTGTCGGAATCCATCGGCGAATCGTCGGTGTCGTTGTCGGCCAGACGCAGGTTATCAATCTGGTTAGAGAGCTGATTCACTTTCAGGATAATGCCGTCATAGTCGACCTGAGTCACCGCAGAGAGGCTCGCGATATCGTCGGTAATCGCGCGACGGGCGGTAATCAGGCTTGGGTCATTCATATCCGCCAGGCTGGCGTCAGCGCTTTTCAGCAGCGCCGCGGCGGTAGTAACGTCCTGATCGCTCCATAATTTGCGACCGGCCAGTTTCACCAGAAAATCAGCCTGCGCCAGCAGCCATGTCCCGGCATCGCTGCCGGAGATAGTGGCGACTTTTTGCTGGACTTCGTCAAGCTGTTTGACCAGCGCGGCCTGCTGGCGAGCGGCTTCATCCAACTGCGTTGCCTGCTGCTTAATAATGCCTTCCAGCTCAGCTTTTTGGCTTTCTTGCGCTTTTTGCAACGCCGTAAGCTGGTTCGCCAGCGCATCGCTGGTTGCTGTCTGCGTTGTTGCCTGCTGTTTCCCCCAACCGTACAGCCCAACGCCTGCAGCCAGCGCAATAGCAATCGCCACAGCGCTCAGAATCAGCGCCGTGCTGTTCTTACTCTTTTTTTCAGTATTGACTGGCTGTGACGTGGTTTCCACGGCCTCCCTGGTCTCTTCAACCACGGCGGAGGATTTTTCTTGTTCCGTCATTATGGCATCCCATTATGAGAGTTATTGTAATGCGCGTAGTAGCGCATCGTTGTCGGCGTTATCAGCGACCTTAATATCTTGCCAGCCCAGTTCCCGGGCGAGGTGCGCCAGACGCTCACTGACGACCAGCAGCCGACAGCGTAGTAACCAGTGCTCACGATACCACTGCGGAATGAGCGACCAGAGCTGTTGTAGCATCTCTCCGCTGGTGACAACCACCGTGGTCACACCACGAGATTGCCAGCGCATCGCTTCTTCTGCACCATCGTAATATTTTGCACTGCGTTGATAACATTCACAAAAATCGACATCAGCTCCGCGTGCTGTTAGGGTTTCACCTATCAGCTCACGGCCACCATTGCCGCGTAATATAAGCGCGCGTTTTCCCGCAATATTTTGTAATTCAGGTAATTGTAGCAAGACTTCGCTAATTTCCCGATCCAGAGGGTAGTGAATATTGAAACCGCTAACGGTATGCAGCGCCAGCGCCGTTGTGCGACCAATGGCAAAATAACGCGGAAGGGAGGGCCAGCTTTTCCCTTGTTGCTGAAGTTCGGCATCTGCAAAGGTGACGGCGTGCTGCGAGAGGGTGAAGACCAGATCGTTTTCCGTCAGCGCCGACAGTCGGGAAGCCAGCGTTGCCAGTTCCCGACCGGGCGAAAACTCGATGAGCGGAAAGCTCCAGGCCACCTGCCCCAGTGTGCGCAGACGGCTCACTAACTCTTCCCCTGCGGGAGACGGGCGGGTGACCAGAATACTCATGCGGGGGCTTCTCCGTTGTAAACTTCAGCCAGAATGGTGCGCGCACCGTTCTCCAGCAGCTCTTCAGCCAGAGAGATGCCCATCTGTTCAGCATCCTGCGCGGCGCCGCGACGTTCTCCGCATACCATCTGCGAACCGTCAGGCGCGCCGACCAGCGCCCGCAGCCAAATCTCACCGTTAATGAGTTCTGCATAACTGCCGATAGGGACCTGACATCCCCCTTCCAGGCGGGTATTCATGGCGCGTTCGGCTTTGACGCGTAGCGCCGTCTCTTCATGGTTGAGCGGCGCTAACAGCGCCTGAGTGCGCATATCATCCAGTCGACATTCTATGCCAACTGCGCCTTGCCCGACAGCGGGAAGGGAGACTTCCGGCGGCAGAGCGGTGCGGACTCGCGACTCAAGACCTAAACGTTTTAATCCGGCGACCGCCAGAATAATGGCGTCATAATCGCCGTTATCCAGTTTGCTCAGACGCGTACCTACGTTACCGCGCAGTGAACGGATGACGAGATCCGGGCGACGCTTTGCCAACTGGCACTGGCGACGCAAACTGGATGTCCCGACGATACTGCCTGCCGGGAGTTCATCCAGCGTGTTGTACTTATTTGAGACGAAAGCATCACGCGGATCCTCTCGCTCGCAAATGGTGACCAGTCCAAGACCGTCAGGGAATTCAACCGGCACATCCTTCATGGAATGCACGGCGATATCGGCGCGTTTTTCCAGCAGCGCGACTTCCAGCTCTTTAACAAACAACCCTTTCCCCCCGACTTTCGCCAGCGGGGTATCAAGGATCACATCGCCACGGGTTACCATCGGAACCAGTTCCACGATCAGACCGGGGTGGTTTGCCATTAAGGCGTCTTTGACATAATGTGCCTGCCAGAGCGCAAGGGGGCTTTGGCGTGTGGCAATTCTCAAAACATTGTCTAACATGCTTGTTACCGTCATTATCAATCATTGACCATCCTAACATCCTTATCAAAGGGATGTCAGCGTTACGCTCAAACGTGAGTGAGAGGAAAAGGCGCTGCATCATCACTGGCAGTGAATAATGACGAGAAACCTCCCGACCGTATGAAGGAATTTACACGTAACGAACGGTGCTACACTTGTATGTAGCGCATCTTTCTTTACGGTCAATGAGCAAGGTGTTAAATTGATCACGTTTTAGACCATTTTTTCGGCTGTACAGCATAAAAAAATATGGGCGAAAAAACAGGTAACGGTTATTTTTGACATACGGTTTATCCGAATTGATGACGATTATTGTGAGCCCTTGTGCCGCAGCAATCGACAACATGACGGATAGCAACATCAGGCGATACGTCTTGTACCTCTATATTGAGACTCTGAAACAGAGACTGGATGCCATAAATCAACTGCGTGTGGATCGCGCGCTTGCTGCCATGGGACCTGCCTTCCAGCAGGTATACAGTCTGCTGCCGACATTATTGCACTACCACCATCCGCTGATGCCGGGTTACCTTGATGGTAACGTTCCCAAAGGCATATGCCTTTACACGCCTGATGAAACCCAACGCCACTACCTGAACGAACTGGAACTGTACCGCGGTATGTCACCGCAGGATCCTCCCAAGGGCGAACTGCCTATCACCGGCGTTTACTCAATGGGCAGCACCTCTTCGGTAGGGCAAAGCTGTTCCTCTGACCTTGATATTTGGGTCTGCCATCAATCCTGGCTGGATAGCGAAGAGCGCCAACTGCTGCAGCGTAAATGTAGCCTGCTGGAAAGCTGGGCCGCCTCGCTGGGCGTGGAAGTCAGCTTCTTCCTGATTGATGAAAACCGTTTCCGCCACAATGAAAGCGGCAGTTTGGGTGGTGAAGACTGTGGCTCGACGCAGCATATCCTGTTGCTTGATGAATTCTATCGCACCGCTGTGCGTCTCGCGGGTAAACGTATTCTGTGGAATATGGTGCCGGGCGACGAAGAAGAGCATTACGACGATTACGTCATGACGCTTTACGCACAGGGGGTATTAACGCCAAACGAATGGCTGGATCTCGGCGGACTCAGTTCGCTCTCCGCCGAAGAGTACTTTGGCGCCAGCCTCTGGCAGCTGTACAAGAGTATCGACTCCCCGTACAAAGCGGTATTGAAAACGCTGCTGCTGGAAGCTTATTCCTGGGAATACCCCAATCCACGCCTGTTGGCGAAAGATATTAAACAGCGCCTGCACGATGGTGAGATCGTCTCTTTTGGTCTCGACCCTTACTGCATGATGCTGGAGCGCGTTACCGAGTACCTCACGGCGATCGAAGACCCGACTCGTCTGGATTTAGTGCGTCGATGTTTCTACTTAAAAGTGTGTGAGAAACTGAGCCGCGAGCGCGCCTGCGTGGGCTGGCGTCGTGAAGTATTAAGTCAGTTAGTGAAAGAGTGGGGCTGGGATGACGCCCGTCTGACTATGCTGGATAACCGCGCTAACTGGAAGATTGACCAGGTACGCGAAGCGCATAACGAACTGCTCGATGCGATGATGCAGAGCTATCGTAACCTGATCCGTTTTGCCCGCCGAAATAACCTCAGCGTGAGCGCCAGCCCGCAGGATATCGGCGTGCTGACCCGTAAGCTGTATGCCGCGTTTGAAGCATTACCAGGTAAAGTAACGCTGGTGAACCCGCAGATATCTCCGGATCTCTCGGAACCGAATCTGACCTTTATCCATGTGCCGCCGGGCCGTGCCAACCGTTCGGGTTGGTATCTCTATAACCGCGCGCCTAACATGGACTCGATCATCAGCCATCAGCCGCTGGAATATAACCGCTACCTCAATAAACTGGTGGCGTGGGCCTGGTTCAACGGCCTGCTGACCTCGCGTACGCATTTATTTATTAAGGGCAACGGCATTGTTGATTTGCCGAAGCTGCAAGAAATGGTCGCCGACGTGTCGCACCACTTCCCGCTGCGACTGCCAGCGCCAACGCCGAAAGCGCTCTATAGCCCATGCGAGATTCGCCACCTGGCGATTATCGTTAACCTTGAATATGACCCGACGGCAGCATTTCGCAATCAGGTGGTACATTTTGATTTCCGTAAGCTGGACGTCTTCAGCTTTGGTGAAGAACAAAATTGCCTGGTGGGTAGCGTCGATCTGCTGTACCGCAACTCGTGGAATGAAGTGCGTACGCTGCACTTCAACGGTGAGCAGGCGATGATTGAAGCGTTAAAAACGATTCTCGGCAAAATGCACCAGGATGCCGCGCCGCCGGATAGCGTCGAGGTTTTCTGCTATAGCCAGCATCTGCGCGGTTTAATTCGCACCCGCGTGCAGCAACTGGTGTCTGAGTGCATCGAGTTGCGCCTCTCCAGCACCCGTCAGGAAACCGGACGCTTCAAAGCGCTGCGCGTTTCTGGTCAGACGTGGGGTCTGTTCTTCGAGCGCCTGAACGTTTCGGTACAGAAGCTGGAAAACGCGATTGAATTTTATGGCGCGATTTCACATAACAAACTGCACGGGCTTTCCGTTCAGGTTGAGACCAATCATGTGAAACTCCCGTCAGTGGTTGACGGTTTTGCCAGCGAAGGGATCATTCAGTTCTTTTTCGAAGAAACGGGTGATGAGCAGGGCTTTAATATCTACATTCTGGATGAGAGTAATCGGGCTGAGGTGTATCACCACTGCGAAGGCAGCAAAGAGGAGCTGGTACGCGATGTCAGCCGTTTCTACTCGTCGTCGCACGATCGCTTTACCTACGGCTCCAGCTTCATCAACTTTAACCTGCCGCAGTTCTATCAGATTGTGAAAACCGACGGGCGCGCGCAGGTGATCCCGTTCCGTACCCAGCCGATTAGCGCCGTGCCGCCCGTCAGTCAGGAAAACGACACTCCGCAGTTACAGCAGTATTTCTCGTGAGCATGATGCCGGATAAGCGAAGCGTATCCGGCAATAAAACTTAACGGAAGCTCACCTCTTCACCCGCCTGCTGTGTCGCCGCCTGTTCTAGCAGATCCCAGAACGTTTCGCCGCTACGATCGCAGATCCACTCGTCGCCTTTCAGGTCAAAGTGGTAGCCGCCCTGTTTGGTCGCCAGCCACACCTGATGCAGCGGCTCCTGACGGTTAATAATAATTTTGCTGCCGTTTTCGAAGCTGATGGTCAGCACGCCGCCGTTGATCTCACAATCGATATCGCTGTCGCCATCCCAGTCATCCAGACGCTCTTCAATGGTCATCCACAGGGTGTCAGCAAGGCGATGAAATTCACTGTCGTTCATTTTCTTATCCTGTTTTTCGTGATGACGGCAGTATAACCTGAAACAAAACGCGTTGCAGATTACAGGCTAACTCTTGCTTTTACGCCTTCTCCTGCGATGATAGAAAACAGAAAGCATGAACTTTACAGGCAATCGATAATGAAAAACGTGTTAAAGCCACTCGCTGTCATTTTTACTCTGTTCAGCCTGACGGGCTGTGGGCTAAAAGGCCCGCTCTATTTCCCGCCAGCAGATAAAACCGCGCCGCCTCCGACCAAGAGCGTTCAGCCGCAATCGCAATCCACCACGCCAGAAAAAAACGATCGTGGGATTAGTGACGGGCCTTCTCAGGTGAATTACTGACGTCAGGAATAGATGTATATTTCTGTACCCGCGTGAACGGAGTGAATGATGCAATTCTCTAAAATGCATGGCCTTGGCAACGATTTTATGGTCGTCGACGCGGTAACGCAGAATGTCTTTTTCTCACCAGAGCTGATCCGCCGCTTGTCCGACAGGCATCTCGGCGTTGGATTTGATCAACTGCTGGTGGTTGAACCTCCGTATGATCCGGAGCTGGATTTCCACTACCGTATTTTTAATGCCGACGGTAGTGAAGTGTCACAGTGTGGCAATGGCGCCCGCTGTTTTGCCCGCTTTGTTCGCCTGAAAGGGCTGACCAATAAGCGTGATATTCGCGTCAGTACCGCTAATGGTCGTATGGTATTAACCGTAACCGACGACGAGCTGGTACGGGTGAATATGGGTGAACCCAATTTTGAACCCGCGCAGGTTCCGTTTCGCGCCAACAAAGCAGAGAAGACCTATATTATGCGCGTGGCTGAACAGACAGTATTGTGCGGCGTGGTTTCAATGGGGAACCCGCACTGCGTAATTCAGGTTGATGATGTTGATACGGCCACGGTAGAAACGTTGGGGCCGGTTCTGGAAAGCCACGAACGCTTTCCTGAACGCGCCAATATCGGATTTATGCAGGTGGTAAAGCGCGAGCATATCCGGCTGCGCGTCTATGAGCGCGGCGCGGGTGAAACGCAGGCCTGCGGCAGCGGTGCGTGCGCCGCTGTTGCGGTTGGTATCCAGCAGGGCCTGCTGGCAGAAGAAGTGAGGGTGGAATTACCGGGCGGTCGACTTGATATCGCCTGGAAAGGTCCGGGTCATCCGCTGTATATGACTGGCCCGGCGGCACATGTCTACGACGGATTTATTCACTTATGAAGCAACCAGGGGAAGAACTACAGGAAACGCTCATGGAGCTGGACGACCGGGCGGTCGTCGATTACCTGCAACGTAATCCTGAGTTTTTTATCCGTAATGCCCAGGCAGTTGAAGCGATGCGTGTTCCACACCCGGTGCGGGGCACGGTCTCTTTAGTGGAATGGCATATGGCGCGGGCACGTAATCATATTAACGTGCTGGAAGAGAATATGGCGTTGTTGATGGACCAAGCCAACGCCAATGAAAGCCTGTTCTATCGTCTGTTAAATCTGCAAGCACGGCTGGTATCGGCCAGCAGTCTTGACGACATGCTGATGCGATTTCATCGCTGGGCGCGTGAGTTAGGGCTGGCTGGGGCGACGGTTCGTCTGTTCCCGGATCGCTGGCGACTTGGTGCGCCATCAAAATTCACTCATCTGGCATTAAGCCGTCAGGCTTTTGAACCGCTGCGTATTCAGCGTCTGGGCCAGTCACAGCACTATCTTGGGCCGCTCAATGGCCCGGAACTTCTGGTCATGATGCCCGAGGCGAAAGCGGTAGGCTCGGTGGCGATGTCGATGTTGGGGCAAGATGGATCCCTGGGCGTGATGCTGTTCAGCAGTCGCGATGTTAATCATTACCAGCAGGGGCAAGGTACGCAATTACTGCAGGAAATTTCGCTGATGTTGCCGGAGCTGCTGGAGCGCTGGATTGAACGCGTATGACCGATTCACCCCTTTCTCAGGATGTGGCGCGCTTTTTACGCTATCTGGGCGTTGAGCGGCAGCTTAGCCCGATCACATTGCTGAATTATCAGCGTCAGCTTGATGCCATCATTGCGTTAGCCGGAGAGACCGGTCTGCAAAGCTGGCAACAATGTGACGCTTCGATGGTACGCAGTTTTGCCGTGCGCAGCCGTCGTAAAGGGCTAGGGCCGGCGAGCCTGGCGCTGCGTCTCTCCGCATTGCGCAGTTTCTTTGACTGGCTGGTTAATCAGGGCGAGCTGAAAGCCAATCCCGCAAAAAGTGTTTCCGCGCCGAAAGCACCGCGTCATCTACCTAAAAATATCGATGTCGACGACGTTAATCGTCTGCTGGATATCGACCTCAACGATCCCCTCGCCGTGCGCGACCGGGCAATGTTAGAAGTGATGTACGGCGCAGGGCTGCGTTTGTCTGAACTGGTTGGGCTGGATATTAAACATCTCGATCTCGACACCGGCGAAGTATGGGTGATGGGGAAGGGCAGTAAAGAACGTCGCCTGCCAATTGGCCGCAATGCAGTGGCGTGGATTGAGCACTGGCTGGACCTGCGGGGGCTATTTGGCAGCGATGACGATGCGTTATTCCTGTCAAAACTGGGCAAACGCATTTCTGCGCGTAATGTGCAAAAACGCTTTGCGGAATGGGGGATCAAACAGGGGCTGAACAGCCACGTACATCCCCACAAATTGCGCCACTCTTTTGCGACGCATATGCTGGAGTCGAGCGGCGATCTGCGCGGGGTACAGGAGTTATTGGGGCATGCTAATCTCTCCACTACCCAAATCTATACCCATCTTGATTTTCAACACCTGGCTTCAGTGTACGATGCGGCGCATCCGCGCGCCAAACGGGGGAAATAATGCGTTTTTACCGGCCTTTGGGGCGCATTTCTGCGCTCACCTTTGACCTTGATGACACCCTTTACGATAACCGTCCCGTTATCACACGCACCGAGCAGGAAGCGCTCGCGTTTGTACAGAATTACCATCCGGCGTTGAATTCGCTGCAAAATAGCGACCTACAGCGCTTACGTCAGGCCGTTCGCGACGCTGAGCCGGAAATCTACCACGACGTTACCCAATGGCGTCACCGCGCCGTAGAGCGCGCTATGCTGGAGGCGGGATTGTCAGAAGCAGAAGCCAGAATGGGGGCAAATGCGGCGATGATGAATTTCGCCAAATGGCGTAGCCGCATTGACGTCCCGCAGGCGACGCATGACACGCTGAAGGCGCTGGCCCGCAAATGGCCGCTGGTGGCGATCACCAACGGTAACGCACAGCCAGAACTGTTCGGCCTGGGCGATTACTTTGAGTTTGTGCTGCGCGCCGGTCCCGACGGGCGATCAAAACCATTCAGCGACATGTACGCGCTGGCGGCAGATAAACTGAAAATGCCCGTGGCTAAGATTCTGCATGTGGGCGATGACCTGACGACAGACGTGGCGGGGGCCATCCGTTGCGGTATGCAGGCCTGCTGGATCAAACCGGAAAATGCCGACCTGATGCAAACCGCAGACAGCCGTTTGCTGCCGCATATCGAAATTTCACAGTTGGCATCTCTGACCTCGCTGATATAATCACCAGCAGAACTCTGTATATATACCCAGCTTTTTGGCGGATGGCGCTACGCTTATCCGCCTTACCTACTTTTACGCGGCGGTGCCAATGGACGTTTCTTACCTGCTCGACAGCCTTAATGATAAACAGCGTGAAGCGGTGGCCGCGCCACGCAGCAACATGCTGGTTTTGGCCGGCGCGGGGAGTGGTAAAACTCGCGTGCTGGTGCACCGTATCGCCTGGTTACTGACGGTAGAGAACAACTCGCCATACTCCATTATGGCGGTGACCTTTACCAACAAAGCAGCGGCGGAAATGCGCCACCGTATTGGCCAGATCATGGGAACCAGCCAGGGCGGTATGTGGGTGGGTACATTCCACGGTCTGGCGCACCGTCTGCTGCGCGCGCACCATATGGATGCGAACCTGCCGCAGGATTTCCAGATCCTCGACAGCGAAGACCAATTGCGTTTGCTCAAGCGTTTGATCAAGGCGATGAATCTTGATGAGAAGCAGTGGCCGCCGCGTCAGGCGATGTGGTTTATCAATAGCCAGAAAGACGAAGGGCTGCGCCCGCACCATCTGCAGAGCTATGGCAACCCGGTTGAGCAAACCTGGCAAAAGGTGTATCAGGCCTATCAGGAAGCGTGTGATCGCGCGGGGCTGGTGGATTTCGCCGAGCTGTTGCTGCGCGCCCATGAACTGTGGCTCAACAAGCCGCATATCCTGCAGCACTACCGCGAACGCTTTACCAATATCCTGGTGGACGAATTCCAGGATACCAACAACATTCAGTACGCCTGGATCCGCCTGCTGGCGGGCGATACCGGCAAAGTGATGATCGTTGGCGATGATGACCAGTCGATCTACGGCTGGCGTGGGGCGCAGGTGGAAAACATCCAGCGTTTCCTCACGGATTTCCCGGGCGCAGAAACTATTCGCCTGGAGCAGAACTACCGCTCGACCAACAACATCCTCAGCGCGGCCAACGCCCTGATTGAAAACAACAACGGGCGTTTGGGTAAAAAGCTGTGGACCGATGGCGTCGACGGCGAACCAATCTCACTGTACTGCGCGTTCAACGAACTCGATGAAGCGCGTTTTGTGGTCAATCGTATCAAAACCTGGCAGGACAACGGCGGTGCGCTGGAACAGTGCGCCATTCTTTATCGCAGCAACGCCCAGTCGCGCGTGCTGGAAGAGGCGTTGTTACAAGCCAGCATGCCGTACCGTATCTATGGTGGGATGCGCTTCTTCGAACGCCAGGAAATCAAAGATGCGCTCTCTTACCTGCGCCTGATCGCTAACCGCAATGACGACGCCGCATTTGAACGCGTGGTGAATACGCCAACCCGCGGGATTGGCGATCGTACATTAGATGTCGTGCGTCAGACCTCCCGTGACCGCCAGCTTACGTTGTGGCAGGCCTGTCGTGAGCTGTTGCAGGAAAAAGCCCTCGCGGGTCGCGCCGCCAGCGCCTTACAGCGTTTTATGGAGCTGATCGATGCGCTGGCGCAGGAGACCGCCGATATGCCGCTGCACGTGCAGACTGACCGGGTGATTAAAGACTCCGGCCTGCGCATGATGTACGAGCAGGAAAAAGGCGAGAAGGGTCAGACGCGTATCGAAAACTTAGACGAACTGGTGACGGCAACGCGCCAGTTCAGCTACAACGAAGAAGACGAAGACTTAATGCCGCTACAGGCGTTCCTGTCTCACGCCGCGCTGGAAGCAGGCGAAGGGCAGGCGGATACCTGGCAGGATGCGGTACAACTGATGACGCTGCACTCGGCGAAAGGTCTGGAGTTCCCCCAGGTATTTATCGTGGGTATGGAAGAAGGCATGTTCCCCAGCCAGATGTCGCTGGACGAAGGTGGGCGCCTCGAAGAAGAGCGCCGCCTGGCTTACGTAGGCGTGACTCGCGCGATGCAAAAGCTGACGCTGACCTACGCCGAAACGCGTCGTCTGTACGGCAAAGAGGTTTACCACCGTCCGTCGCGCTTTATCGGCGAACTGCCGGAAGCGTGCGTTGAAGAGGTTCGCCTGCGCGCCACGGTTAGCCGTCCGGTGAGCCATCAGCGGATGGGCACGCCAATGGCGGAAAATGATACCGGCTACAAGCTCGGCCAGCGCGTGCGCCACGCTAAGTTTGGTGAGGGCACCATCGTCAATCTGGAAGGAAGCGGTGAGCATAGTCGTTTGCAGGTCGCGTTCCAGGGGCAAGGGATCAAATGGCTGGTGGCGGCCTACGCCAGACTGGAAACGGTTTGATCGGTTTGGCTTTGCCGGATGGTGACGCTGGCGCGTCTTATCCGGCCTACAGACCGGGTAACATTTTGATTTCCAGGCCGGACAAGGCGAAGCCGCCATCCCGCTATCTGTCGGTTAATATTCTGAAATCATAGATAAATAATTCCCCTCTGCTAACCTTTTTGTATAAGGGGAAATTATTACTTTTTCGCCATCTGTTGCGTGTTGACGTCAAAATTTTGCTGGCGTAACATGCGCGCACGATTACGCTAAGAGGACATTCGCCTTGGACACACCCAGTAGATACTGGCTCATTATCCTGTCATCCAGGATCAACTCCTAAGGCTATCCCTTTTTGCTGATAGCCTTCGCGGTTGTCAGCGACCTTCTGTTTTTTCCCGTCGCGCTGAGTCAGGCTGTTTAATGGTCTGAAACCCAATTTGTTTCTGTGTGCCCTCCGAACTGTCCGATAATTTTTTGCATTGGGAGTCCCGGTCATGCTGAGCGCATTTCAACTGGAAAACAATCGTTTAACTCGCCTTGAGGCAGACGAGATCGAGCACCTGGCCAGTTCGGTTTGGGTCGATTTAGTCGAGCCGGATGACGAAGAACGAAACCGTGTGCAAAAGGACTTGGGCCAGAATCTGGCTACGCGCCCTGAACTGGAAGACATCGAAGCATCTGCGCGTTTTTTTGAAGACGAAGACGGTCTGCACATTCACTCCTTCTTCTTCTATGAAGATGCCGACGATCACGCGGGTAACTCAACCGTCGCATTTACCATTCGCGAAGGTCGCCTGTTTACTCTGCGCGAGCGCGAGCTGCCGGCATTCCGTCTGTACCGCATGCGTGCGCGTAATCAGGCGATGGTGGATGGCAACGCTTACGAGCTGCTGCTCGACCTGTTCGAAACTAAAATTGAACAGTTGGCGGATGAGATCGAAAATATCTACAGCGACCTGGAAAAACTCAGCCGTGTGATCATGGAAGGGCGTCAGGGCGATGAATATGACGAAGCGCTTTCGACGCTGGCGGAACTGGAAGATATTGGCTGGAAGGTCCGCCTGTGTCTGATGGATACCCAGCGCGCACTGAACTTCCTGGTGCGTAAAGCGCGTTTGCCGGGGAGTCAGCTGGAACAGGCGCGCGAGATTCTGCGCGATATCGAATCCCTGCTGCCGCACAACGAATCACTGTTCCAGAAGGTTAACTTCCTGATGCAGGCGGCGATGGGCTTTATCAATATCGAGCAGAACCGCATCATCAAGATCTTCTCGGTGGTCTCTGTGGTGTTCCTGCCGCCGACGCTGGTGGCTTCCAGCTACGGGATGAACTTTGAGTTCATGCCGGAACTGCACTGGAGCTTCGGTTACCCAGGGGCGATTGTCTTTATGATGCTCGCGGGTCTGGCACCGTATCTGTACTTTAAGCGCAAGAACTGGCTGTAATGGCTGTGCCGGATGGCGGTTACGCCTTATCCGGCACTTCTTCAGCTCCGACGTACCCGTCGTTGCGTATAAATCGCATCCATCACGAAAACTGCCAGCGCCACCCAGATAAACGCAAACGTGACCATTTTATCCGCTCCCGGAACTTCACCGTAGAAAGTGACGGCCAGCAGGAACATTAGCGTGGGTCCGATATACTGGAAGAAACCCAGCGTGGACAGACGCAGACGGGTCGCCGCGCCGGTAAAGCACAGCAGCGGAATGGTGGTCACGACACCTGCAGCAATCAGCAGCAGATTGAGCGACATGGGGTTTTGCCCCATATGGCTGGTTGGGCTGTCCGCAATGCCAAACAGATAGATGGCCGCAACGGGTAAAAGCCACAGGGTTTCGATCAGCATGCCGGTTTGTGCTTCGACGGCAATCTTCTTGCGTACCAGACCATAGAAAGCAAAACTGAACGCCAGGCCCAACGCGATGATTGGCAGCGATCCGAAGGTCCACAGCTGTACCAGTACGCCGCAGGCGGCTAACAGTACCGCCAGCCACTG
Source organism: Citrobacter sp. XY323 (assembly GCF_025106035.1). Lineage (NCBI taxonomy): Bacteria > Pseudomonadati > Pseudomonadota > Gammaproteobacteria > Enterobacterales > Enterobacteriaceae > Citrobacter > Citrobacter sp. XY323. Next base: position 33,507 of record NZ_JANYUK010000019.1, on the reverse strand, counting down.
CATGCGACGAAAGCGCTCGCCGAGGAAAAGCATTCCCAGCACAATATTCACCAGCGGGTTAATAAAATAGCCCAGGCTGGCTTCCAGCATATGATGATTATTGACCGCCCAAATGAACAGCAGCCAGTTTCCACCGATGAGCACTGCAGAGAGCGCCAGCAGGAAGATCTTCTTTGGCGTTTGTAGCAGCGTTTTGATGCCCGACCACTGGCGGCTGATGCTCATCAGTACCACCATAAAGAAAAATGACCAGATGACGCGGTGCGTCAGGATCTCATCCGCCGGGACATAGTAAATCAGCTTGAAGTAGGCAGGAGCGATACCCCAAATAAAATAAGCAGCAAGAGCGAGTAACACGCCCTGCCGCGTTTGTTTAGCATCCATCGGGAAAACTCATTTCAGAAATGTAACAGCAGTTTACCTTTTTTTGAGCACTTACCCCACCATATAAGTGGCGGTTGCGCTGGCAATATAAAGCTGTTCTTCGTTATGCAGTTCCACGCGCGCAACGGCGACTTTATTCCCCGCCCGCAGCAGGCTGCTGGTGGCGGTAAAGCGATTTCCTCTCCCCGGGCGCAGGTAATCGACGCGCAAATCGATTGTTCCCATACGTGACATTCGCTGACGCAGTTCATCCTCGCTGATCGTCTCATGGCGGGTCAGCGTACTGCCAACGCACACCAGCCCGGCGGCAACGTCCAGCGCCGACGCGATCACGCCGCCATGCAGAATGCTTTGCGCCCAGTTGCCGACCATCATCGGTTGATTATTAAAGGCTAATTGAGCAAATTCTTTCTCATAGCGTTCAAGCTCCAGACCCAGAGCCCGGTTAAACGGCATATGATAGACAAACATTTCACCCACTAACTTCAGCGCTTCCTCAGCAGTAAGTACGGCAGACATACGATCCCTACATCTCAATGGTTAATGAAATGTTGATATTATGCTTATTATTTGTTGTTTTCTACTTTAGGACGGGATAACTAACGAGGAACTCGCTAAGTATGTAGAATACTTGCCAGATAATTATACAATTCATCAATATTCTGGTTCAGGAGAACATTACCGATGCGGGCGATTCTGGGATGGTTACTACCAGCAGTCATGCTGCCGTTGACCGCGTATGCGCAGGAAGCGACAGTGAAAGAGATTCATGATGCACCGGCGGTTCGCGGCAGTATCATCGCCAACATGCTGCAGGAGCATGACAACCCTTTCACGCTTTATCCTTATGAGACCAACTATCTCATCTACACCAATACCAGCGACATGAACAAAGAGGCGATCAGCAGCTATAGCTGGTCCGAAAATGCGCGCAAAGATGAGGTTAAGTTTCAGCTAAGCCTGGCGTTTCCGCTCTGGCGCGGAATATTAGGCCCGAACTCGGTACTCGGCGGTTCCTATACCCAGAAGTCCTGGTGGCAGCTTTCGAACAGTGAAGAGTCTGCGCCGTTTCGCGAAACCAACTATGAACCGCAATTGTTCCTCGGTTTCGCCACCGACTATCGCTTTGCCGGTTGGACGCTCCGCGATGTTGAAATGGGCTATAACCATGACTCCAATGGTCGATCCGACCCCACCTCACGTAGCTGGAACCGCCTTTACACCCGGCTGATGGCTGAAAACGGTAACTGGCTGGTGGAAGTTAAGCCGTGGTACGTTATCGGCAGCACTGACGATAACCCTGATATCACCAAATATATGGGCTACTATCAGTTGAAAATGGGTTATCACCTGGGTGACGCGGTGATCAGTGTGAAAGGCCAGTACAACTGGAATACCGGCTACGGCGGCGCAGAGCTGGGGGCCAGTTATCCCATTACGAAGCATGTGCGTCTTTATACCCAGGTCTACAGCGGCTACGGCGAATCACTGATTGACTACAACTTCAATCAGACCCGTGTTGGCGTGGGTGTAATGCTTAACGATATCTTCTGACAGGTATTGAGAGTATTTTAATCATTGCAGTTTCTCTCTCAGGCGCTGAAAATAGCGCCTGTTTTTATTTCAGGCTAATGGGGTTAATGTGGCGCAGGCGGAAGTGTTGAATCTGGAAATGGGCGCTAAACAGGTTTTGCAGGAAACCTTTGGCTACCAACAGTTTCGCCCTGGTCAGGAAGAAATCATTGATACCGTGATCGCTGGTCGCGACTGCCTGGTCGTTATGCCGACCGGTGGCGGAAAATCCCTGTGCTATCAAATTCCCGCATTATTGCTTAACGGCCTCACCGTTGTTGTTTCTCCGCTGATTTCTCTGATGAAAGATCAGGTCGATCAACTGCTTGCCAACGGCGTGGCGGCCGCGTGTCTGAACTCCACCCAAAGCCGTGAGCAGCAGCTTGAGGTGATGGCAGGCTGTCGTAGCGGGCAGATTCGCTTACTGTACATTGCGCCCGAACGCCTGATGCTGGATAACTTCCTTGAAAATCTGGCGCACTGGAACCCGGTGCTGCTGGCGGTTGATGAAGCGCACTGTATTTCGCAGTGGGGGCATGATTTCCGCCCGGAATACGCCGCGCTGGGGCAGTTGCGTCAGCGTTTCCCAACTCTGCCGTTTGTCGCGCTGACCGCGACCGCGGACGAGACAACCCGGCTGGATATTGTGCGTCTGCTGGGGCTCAACGACCCGTTAATTCAGATCAGCAGCTTTGATCGCCCGAATATTCGCTACATGTTGATGGAGAAGTTTAAGCCGCTCGATCAACTGATGCGCTACGTGCAAGAGCAGCGCGGTAAGTCCGGTATTATTTACTGTAACAGTCGCGCTAAAGTAGAAGACACCGCCGCGCGTCTGCAAAGCCGAGGCATTAGCGCCGGGGCTTATCATGCCGGGCTGGAAAACGCTGTACGTGCAGAAGTGCAGGAGAAATTCCAGCGTGATGACCTGCAAATCGTCGTAGCGACCGTGGCGTTTGGTATGGGAATCAACAAACCCAACGTACGCTTCGTGGTGCATTTCGATATTCCGCGCAACATCGAGTCCTATTATCAGGAAACCGGCCGCGCCGGGCGTGACGGCCTGCCTGCGGAAGCAATGCTGTTTTACGATCCGGCTGATATGGCATGGCTGCGCCGTTGCCTCGAAGAGAAACCCGCCGGGCAACTGCTGGATATCGAACGGCATAAGCTCAATGCGATGGGGGCGTTTGCCGAGGCGCAAACCTGTCGTCGTCTGGTGCTGTTGAACTATTTTGGCGAGGGGCGTCAGGAGCCGTGTGGTAACTGCGACATCTGTCTCGACCCGCCAAAACAGTACGACGGACTCATGGATGCGCGCAAAGCGCTGTCGACTATCTACCGTGTTAATCAACGCTTTGGTATGGGTTATGTCGTGGAGGTTCTGCGCGGAGCGAATAACCAGCGAATTCGCGAGCTGGCCCATGATAAGCTGCCGGTCTATGGCATTGGTCGTGAGCAAAGCCATGAACATTGGGTAAGCGTTATCCGCCAGCTTATTCATCTTGGGCTGGTGACGCAGAATATTGCTCATCACTCCGCGTTACAGCTAACCGAAGCCGCGCGTCCGGTACTGCGTGGTGATGTTGCGCTACAGCTTGCGGTACCGCGTATTGTGGCGCTGAAACCGCGAGCGATGCAGAAATCCTTCGGTGGCAATTACGATCGCAAACTGTTCGCCAAATTGCGGAAGCTGCGTAAAGCCATTGCTGATGAAGAAAATATCCCGCCGTATGTAGTGTTCAACGATGCCACGCTGATTGAAATGGCTGAGCAGATGCCGGTTTCACCGAGCGAAATGCTGAGCGTCAATGGCGTGGGGATGCGTAAACTTGAGCGTTTTGGCAAAGAGTTTATGGCGCTTATTCGCGCGCACGTTGATGGTGACGACGAAGAGTAGTCAGCCAGGCAAAAAAGTGCCAGGATGGTGACTCACTGAACTATTTCCCCCGCGAGTCATTTTTATGTTAACGCTATTTTTCACCGTTGCGTTGGTGCATATCGTTGCGCTGATGAGTCCTGGTCCCGACTTTTTCTTTGTTTCTCAAACAGCGGTTAGCCGTTCGCGCAAAGAAGCCATGATGGGCGTGCTGGGTATTACCTGTGGCGTCATGGTCTGGGCTGGCGTAGCGCTGCTCGGCCTACATCTGATTATCGAAAAAATGGCCTGGCTGCACACCATTATTATGGTGGGCGGGGGGCTGTATCTGTGCTGGATGGGTTATCAGATGCTACGCGGCGCGTTTAAAAAACAGGATGTTGCGACTCCCACTCCGCAGGTTGAGCTGGCGCAGAGCGGACGCAGCTTTTTGAAGGGGCTGCTGACCAACCTGGCGAACCCTAAAGCCATTATCTATTTTGGCTCCGTGTTCTCATTGTTCGTTGGCGATAACGTGGGAACGGGCGCACGCTGGGGGATCTTTGCCCTGATCATCGTGGAAACGTTGGCGTGGTTTACCGTAGTCGCCAGCCTGTTTGCACTGCCGAAAATGCGTCGTGGCTATCAGCGTCTGGCGAAGTGGATTGATGGTTTTGCCGGTGCGCTGTTTGCGGGCTTCGGTATCCACCTGATTATTTCGCGTTAAGTTTCTTCCGGGCCGGATAAGCGCAAGCGCCTCCGGCACCTTCATCAGGCATGCCGTGCCGAGGCTAACAAGGCGCCTATCAGCATAAACAGCGAGCCAAACACTTTGTTTAACGCTTTCATTTGCTTTGGCCCTTTAATCCAGCCAGCAATGCGCGTGGCCAGCGTCGCGTAACCGATCATCACAATGATATCGACCACGATGGTCGTGACGCCAAGCACCACGTACTGCATTAACTGCGGTTCCTGCGGCAGGATAAACTGCGGGAACAGGGCTGCAAGGAAAACGATACTCTTGGGATTGGTCAGATTAACAAAGACTGCGCGTTTGAACAGGTGGCTGCGCGATTGCGTATTCGCCATGGTGTTCAGATCGATAGCACCCGCTGCCCGCCATTGCTGAATACCCAGCCAAATCAGATAGGCCGCCCCCGCCCACTTCAGCACCTCAAATGCGATAACCGAACGTGAAAATAGCGTTCCCAGTCCTACACCAACCAGAACGATATGAATGCCAAGCCCGGTCTGTAAACCAGCGATCGACGCGCTGGCGCCGCGATAACCGTGACTGATGGCGGTGGTCATGGTGTTGATTGCGCCAGAGCCTGGAGACAAGCTCAAAATAATAGAGGTCAACAGGTAGGCGAACCACCATTCAAAGGTCATGAGAAACTCCCGGATTGTCTATTTTTATGCCACAATACGCTACTGCCGTTAGGTTGTGTCAGCGACGGAGAAAAAAACGATTTTACTTGGTCAGCGAGGCTGGATACCCGATGTTTCAGCAGCAAAAAGACTGGGAAACAAGAGAAAACGCGTTTGCTGCTTTTTCCATGGGGCCACTGACAGATTTCTGGCGTCAGCGGGAAGAAGCGGAATTTACGGGCGTGGATGATATCCCCGTCCATTTTGTGCGTTTTCACGCAGAAAAAAACGATCGCGTTATCGTCGTCTGTCCTGGACGCATTGAAAGCTACGTGAAATACGCTGAACTGGCGTATGACCTGTTTCATTCTGGTTTTGACGTCCTCATTATCGATCACCGTGGCCAGGGGCGTTCCGGGCGTATGCTTTCGGACCCGCATCGCGGTCATGTCGATAACTTTAATGACTATGTCGACGATTTAACCGCCTTCTGGCAGCAGGAAGTGCTACCCGGTCCGTGGAGAAAGCGCTATATACTGGCGCATTCAATGGGCGGTGCGATAGCCACGTTATTCTTGCAGCGCCACCCGAATCAGTGTGATGCCATCGCGCTTTGCGCGCCGATGTTTGGTATTGTGATGCGCTTTCCCGACTGGATGGTACGCCACATTCTGGACTGGGCTGAAGGGCATCCGCGGATCCGCGAAGGTTATGCGATGGGTACCGGGCGCTGGCGGGCGCTGCCATTCGGTATGAATGCGTTAACCCATAGTCGACAGCGCTATCGGCGCAATCTACGCTTCTATGCGGATGAGCCACGGCTGCGCGTTGGCGGCCCCACCTACCACTGGGTACGTGAAGGTATTCTGGCTGGCGAACAGGTTCTGGCTGGAGCAGGAGACGACGCGACGCCGACGTTGCTGATTCAGGCCGAAGAAGAGCGTGTGGTAGATAACCGCATGCACGATCGTTTTTGTGAACTCCGCGCCGCAGCGGGCCATCCCGTAGAAGGGGGGCAGCCGCTGGTCATCAAAGGCGCGTACCATGAGATCCTTTTTGAAAAGGACGCAATGCGCTCAGTCGCGCTTAACGCTATTGTCGAATTTTTCGACAAGCATAACTCATCCAGCGGAACCCGCTTTGCCTAGAGGTTGAATTTTCTTATGTATCAGGTTGTTGCGTCTGATTTAGACGGTACGCTGCTTTCTCCCGACCATACTCTGTCCCCTTATGCCAAAGAGACGCTGAAGTTATTGACCGCTCGTGGCGTTAACTTCGTGTTTGCGACTGGCCGTCATCATGTTGATGTGGGGCAAATTCGCGATAACCTCGGCATTAAAACCTACATGATCACGTCCAACGGCGCGCGTGTGCATGATTCTGACGGGAATCTGGTGTTTTCGCATAACCTGGATCGCGACATTGCCAGCGACCTGTTTGGCGTAGTGAATGCAAACCCGGACATCGTGACCAACGTTTATCGTGATGATGAGTGGTTTATGAACCGCCATCGCCCGGACGAAATGCGCTTCTTCAAAGAAGCAGTGTTTAACTATTCACTGTTTGAACCTGCGCTACTGGAGCCGGAAGGCGTGAGTAAGGTGTTTTTCACCACCGATTCTCACGAAAGGCTGCTGCCGCTGGAACAGGCGATTAACGCTCGCTGGGGCGACCGCGTCAACGTCAGTTTCTCTACGCTTACCTGCCTGGAAGTCATGGCTGGCGGCGTATCGAAAGGTCATGCGCTGGAAGCGGTAGCGAAAGCGATGGGCTACAGCCTGAAAGATTGCATCGCTTTTGGCGACGGAATGAACGATGCGGAAATGCTCTCCATGGCAGGGAAAGGCTGCATTATGGGCAATGCTCACCAGCGCCTGAAGGATCTGCATCCGGAACTGGAAGTCATTGGTCTTAATGCCGACGATGCCGTGCCGCATTATCTGCGTGAGCTGTTTTTGCAGTAATGTTTTTGTTCGTTAGTTGACCAGATGTCAACTTAAAACTTCGCTACAATGGGCGTACCTTTTGTTAAGAGACATCCATTGTGGCGTTACTCATCATTACCACAATTCTGTGGGCCTTTTCCTTTAGCCTGTTTGGCGAGTACCTTGCCGGTCATGTCGATAGCTATTTTGCGGTGCTGGTGCGCGTTGGGCTGGCGGCGCTGGTGTTCCTGCCGTTTTTACGTACCCGTGGACATAGCGTAAAAACCATCGCGCTGTATATGCTGGTGGGCGCCATGCAGCTTGGCATTATGTATATGCTGAGTTTTCACGCCTATCTGTACCTGACGGTATCAGAACTGCTGCTCTTTACCGTGCTGACGCCGCTCTACATTACGCTGATTTATGACCTGATGAGCGGACGTCGTCTGCGCTGGAGCTACGCCTTCAGTGCGTTGCTGGCGGTGATTGGTGCGGGGATCATTCGTTACGATCAGGTGACCAGCCACTTCTGGACCGGCCTGCTGCTGGTGCAGTTGTCCAATCTCAGCTTTGCCATTGGCATGGTGGGCTACAAGCGTCTGATGGAAACGCGGCCAATGCCGCAGCACAACGCCTTTGCCTGGTTTTACATGGGGGCCTTTATGGTGGCGGTCGTGGCCTGGTTCATGCTGGGGAATGCGCAGAAAATGCCTGCAACCACGCTACAGTGGGGAATTCTGGTCTTTCTTGGCGTGGCAGCGTCCGGCATTGGTTACTTTATGTGGAACTACGGCGCGACCCAGGTGGATGCGGGGACGCTGGGCATCATGAACAATATGCATGTGCCGGCCGGGCTGCTGGTTAACCTGGCTATCTGGCATCAACAGCCTCACTGGCCAAGCTTCATCATTGGTGCGGCTGTGATAGTGGCTTCACTGTGGGTACATCGAAAGTGGGTCGTTCCGCACTCCGTACAAACGGCAGGTGATCGCAGGCGTGATTCCGCGCTGAGCGAATAAACGCTTCCGTGACCGGCTGTCGCTGCTCGCCATCGCGCACGGCGGCGTACAGCCGACTCCACAATCCATCGCCCAGGGTTTTGGTCACCACCAGGCTCTGGCGTTCAAAACTCTCCACCACCCAGTGCGGTAAAGCTGCAATACCCATTCTGGCTGCAACCATCTGAATCAGCAGCAGGGTGTTATCCACGCTCTTCAGCGACGGACTAACGCCCGCAGGCTGCAAGAAATGCCGCCAGACATCCAGTCGACTCCGTTGCACCGGGTAAATAAGCAGCGTCTCACTGGCTAAATCCTCCGGCGTGATCTGCGTCTTGCTGGCCAGCGGATGGTCCGGCGCCAGTACCAGGCGGACTTCAAAATCGAACATCGGCGAGTAGTGCAGTCCGCTACGCGGCAGAATGTCGGATGTCAGCACCAGATCCAGCTCATCCTGTTGTAGCGCTGGTTGCGGATCGAACGTCACGCCGGATTTAAAGTCCATCTCCACTTGCGGCCAGTTGGCACGAAAATTCTCCAGCGCGGGCGTCAGCCATTGAATACAGCTATGGCATTCAATAGCGATCCGCAGCCGGGTTTGCTGCGGTTCGTTGCAGGCCTGCAGCGCACGACCAATTTGCGGCAACACCTGATTTGCTAACTGCAGCAAAATTTCGCCTTGCGGCGTAAAGCGCAGAGGCTGGCTTTTACGGATAAAAAGTCGAAAGCCAAGGCGCTGTTCCAGATCGCTGAACTGGTGAGAGAGGGCGGATTGGGTCTGATGCAACGTCGCCGCTGCGGCCGCCAGCGAACCACTATTCCGCAACGCCTGGAGCGTTTTCAGGTGTTTAATCTCGATCATGAAAGTCCTTCACTTCGGCATGAACAAATTGCGCTTGAGGAATATACAGTAACTGTCAATTATGGATGTGTAAACATCTGGATGGCTAAAATCTTTCGTCTTTTAAATTTATGGTGCGTTGGCTGTATTTTTCCACCCCGGTCACTTACTTCAGTAAGCTCCTGGGATGAATAAACTTGCCACCTTCCCTAAATTAAAAATCAATAGGATTTACATATAATTAGAGGAAGAAAAATGACAATACTTAATCACACCCTCGGTTTCCCTCGCGTTGGCCTGCGTCGCGAGCTGAAAAAAGCGCAAGAAAGCTACTGGGCGGGAAATTCTTCCCGTGAAGATTTGCTAACCGTTGGCCGCGAGCTGCGTGCCCGTCACTGGGATCAGCAGAAGCAGGCGGGCGTTGACCTGCTGCCGGTGGGCGATTTTGCCTGGTACGATCACGTGCTGACCACCAGCCTGCTGCTCGGCAACGTTCCGGCTCGTCATCAAAATAAAGACGGCTCGGTCGATATCGATACCTTATTCCGCATTGGCCGTGGCCGCGCACCAACCGGGGAGCCCGCGGCGGCAGCAGAAATGACCAAATGGTTTAACACCAACTATCACTACATGGTGCCAGAGTTCACCAAAGGTCAGCAGTTCAAACTGACCTGGACCCAACTGCTGGATGAAGTGGATGAAGCGTTGGCGCTCGGTCACAAGGTGAAACCTGTGCTGCTGGGACCGGTAACTTACCTGTGGCTGGGGAAAGTGAAGGGCGAACAGTTTGACCGCCTGAGTCTGTTGAACGATATTCTGCCGGTTTACCAGCAGGTGCTGGCTGAGCTGGCGAAACGCGGTATTGAGTGGGTGCAGATTGATGAACCGGCTCTGGTGCTGGAGCTGCCTCAGGTTTGGCTGAACGCCTTCAAACCGGCGTATGACGCGCTGACGGGTCAGGTGAAGCTGCTACTGACCACCTACTTCGAAGGCGTAACGCCAAACCTGGATACCATTACCGCGCTGCCGGTGCAGGGGCTGCACGTTGACTTCGTGCACGGTAAAGATGATGTGGCCGAGTTGCACAAGCGTCTGCCTGCCGACTGGTTGCTGTCAGCGGGGCTGGTGAACGGTCGCAACGTCTGGCGTGCCGATCTCAGCGAAAAATACGCGCAAATTAAAGATATCGTCGGGAAACGAGACCTGTGGGTAGCTTCTTCCTGCTCCTTGCTGCACAGCCCAATCGATCTCAGCGTGGAAACCCGCCTTGATGCAGAAGTGAAGAGCTGGTTTGCCTTCGCCCTACAAAAATGCGGCGAGCTGGCGCTGCTGCGTGATGCGTTGAACAGCGGTGATACGGCAGCAATTGTGGCGTGGAGCGCACCGATCCAGGCTCGTCGTCACTCTACCCGCGTACACAACGCCGCAGTGGAAAAACGTCTGGCGGCGATCACCGCCCAGGACAGCCAACGTGCCAACGCTTACCCGGTTCGCGCCGAAGCGCAGCGTGCCCGCTTTAATCTGCCGGCATGGCCGACCACCACTATCGGCTCATTCCCGCAAACCACGGAAATTCGCGGCCTGCGTCTGGACTTCAAAAAGGGCAACCTGGATGCCGGTAACTACCGCACCGGTATCGCGGAACATATCAAACAGGCGATTGTTGAACAGGAACGTCTGGGGCTTGACGTGCTGGTGCACGGTGAAGCCGAACGTAACGACATGGTGGAATATTTTGGCGAGCACCTGGACGGTTTCGTCTTTACCCAGAATGGTTGGGTGCAGAGCTACGGCTCTCGCTGCGTGAAGCCGCCGGTGGTTATTGGCGATGTCAGCCGCCCGGAAGCGATCACCGTGGAGTGGGCGAAGTATGCCCAGTCGCTGACCGACAAACCGGTAAAAGGCATGTTGACCGGTCCGGTGACCATTCTCTGCTGGTCATTCCCGCGTGAAGACGTGACGCGTGAAACCATTGCTAAGCAGATTGCGCTGGCGCTGCGTGATGAGGTAGCGGATCTGGAAGCGGCGGGTATTGGCATCATCCAGATTGACGAACCGGCACTGCGCGAAGGTCTGCCGCTGCGCCGCAGCGACTGGGCGGCGTATCTGGAGTGGGGCGTGGAAGCCTTCCGCATTAACGCGGCGGTGGCGAAGGATGAAACCCAGATCCACACCCACATGTGTTACTGCGAGTTCAACGACATCATGGACTCCATTGCGGCGCTGGACGCGGACGTGATCACCATTGAGACTTCACGCTCTGATATGGAGCTGCTGGAGTCGTTTGAAGAGTTCGACTATCCGAACGAAATCGGGCCGGGCGTATACGATATTCACTCGCCGAACGTCCCGAGCGTGGAGTGGATTGAAGCCCTGCTGAAGAAAGCCGAGCAGCGTATTCCGGCCGAGCGTCTGTGGGTCAACCCGGACTGCGGCCTGAAAACGCGCGGCTGGCCGGAAACCCGCGCCGCGCTGGCGAACATGGTCAAAGCCGCGCAGAACCTGCGTCAGGTGTAATTCCGTGCCGGTGGCCGGGAAGCGCAAGCGCTTACCCGGCTTACAGGAAATAGCAAGAGTTGTAGGCCCGGTAAGGTGTAGTCGCCGCCGGGCAATTAACGTTTATTTCTTCCCGCCGTATTGTGTGAACCACTCCAGCATTCTCAGCCAGCCATCTTTTGCGGACTCTTCGTGATAGCTCGGACGATAATCGGCGTTAAACGCATGTCCGGCATCGGGATAGACCACGATTTCCGCTTTTGCATTGGCGGCACGCAGCGCCTGACGCATTGTTTCAACGGTATCTTGCGGAATACTGGTGTCCTGGCCGCCATAAAGTCCCAGAACGGGGGCGTTAAGATCGGTCGCGATATCAACAGGATGTTTCGGTGAGTTGAGGGTTTTATCCCCCACCAGTTTGCCATACCACGCTACCGCCGCTTTTAACTGCGGATTATGAGCTGCATACAGCCAGGTGATGCGTCCACCCCAGCAAAATCCGGTGATCATCAACTGGTGGGCATCTCCTCCGTTACGAGAAGCCCAACTGGCGACGTGATCCAGATCGGCCAATACCTGAGAGTCAGGCACTTTGGCGACAAGGCTGCTGAGCAACGTGGGGATATCGGCAAAGTCATTGGGATCGCCTTCACGAAAATAGAGCTCTGGTGCGATAGCCAGATACCCTTCCAGAGCCAGACGGCGGCAAACGTCACGAATGTGTTCATGAATGCCAAAAATCTCCTGCACGACAATGACCACAGGCAGCGGGCCATCGGACTGTTTTGGTCGTGCGTGATACGCTGGCATATCATCGCCTTGTGAAGGTATGGACGTTACACCGGCGATAATGGCGTTATCCGGAGTGTGAACCGTGGTAGACGTCGGTGGAGATACAGCAGGTGCAAAGCCAGATTGTCGTGTTGTCATGGTATTCTCCGTACCCTTAAATATTCAGCCAAAAAGCGCATTGTTAACTATAGACACATGCAACGAACCACATTGCCTTAAACGGTCTATCTTTTGTGCAGGGCTTCCTTACATCGCATCATTTATGTGATTCAAGTCACTATTTTATGGTAATGGAATGCAATTGATTTACATCATAGTGATGACTGTCACGAAAATATGTTCATGCCTTCGGTAAAGTGTGTTTTTGCTTCTTCTGACAAAACCGATTCACAGAGGAGTTTTTATGTCTAAGTCTGATGTTTTTCATCTCGGCCTCACTAAGAACGATTTACAAGGGGCTCAGCTCGCTATCGTCCCTGGCGACCCGGAGCGTGTGGAAAAGATCGCCGCGCTGATGGATAAGCCGGTTAAGCTGGCATCTCATCGCGAGTTCACTACCTGGCGTGCTGAGCTGGATGGTAAAGCCGTGATCGTTTGCTCTACCGGTATCGGCGGTCCGTCAACCTCTATTGCCGTAGAAGAACTGGCACAGCTGGGCATTCGTACCTTCCTGCGTATCGGTACGACTGGCGCCATTCAGCCACATATCAACGTAGGTGATGTACTGGTCACCACAGCATCTGTCCGTCTGGACGGTGCAAGCCTGCACTTCGCGCCAATGGAATTCCCGGCCGTCGCGGACTTCGAGTGCACCACCGCGCTGGTGGAAGCGGCGAAATCTATCGGCGCCACCACCCACGTAGGCGTTACCGCGTCTTCTGATACCTTCTATCCGGGCCAGGAGCGTTATGACACCTTCTCTGGTCGCGTAGTGATCCGTTTCAAAGGCTCAATGGAAGAGTGGCAGTCTATGGGTGTCATGAACTACGAAATGGAATCTGCTACGCTGCTCACCATGTGCGCAAGCCAGGGTCTGCGTGCTGGTATGGTCGCGGGGGTTATCGTGAACCGTACTCAGCAAGAGATCCCTAATGCGGAAACGATGAAACAAACAGAAAGCCACGCGGTGAAAATCGTGGTGGAAGCTGCGCGTCGTTTACTGTAATTCTCCCGTCTATTCAAAAAGGCCGACGCGTTCGGCCTTTTTATTTTGCGTAGTGCCTCGCAGGAAATTCCTTTTAAACTGGACGTTTATACAGCACAATTCTATTTTGTGCGGGTAAGTCGTTGCTGTAAGGGGGCGTTGTGGATATTTCAATTATGATGAGTGCCGTGCTGGCGTTAGCCGCAGGGCTGCTGGTGGGATGGCTGGCAACAAAAGCGCATGCCGATCGGATCCGTGCCGACCTCATCGAAGAACGACGCGAACTGGATATTGCGCTAAGCGCCGCCCGCCAGCAGCTCTCACAGGAAGCCCACTGGCGCGATGAGTGCGAACTACTCAATAACGAATTGCGCAGCCTGCACAGCATCAACACCTCTCTTGAAGCCGATCTTCGTGAAGTCACTACCCGACTGGAAGCGACGCAGCAGCATGCGGAAGATAAAATCCGCCAGATGATCAACAGCGAACAGCGTCTGAGCGAACAATTTGAAAATCTGGCGAACCGTATTTTCGAGCACAGCAACCGTCGTGTAGACGAGCAAAATCGCCAAAGCCTGAACAGCCTGCTTACACCGCTTCGCGAACAACTGGACGGTTTTCGACGCCAGGTTCAGGATAGCTTTGGTAAAGAGGCGCAAGAACGCCATACTCTGGCGCACGAAATTCGTAATCTGCAGCAACTGAACGCGCAGATGGCGCAGGAAGCGGTAAACCTGACGCGGGCATTAAAAGGCGATAACAAAACGCAGGGCAACTGGGGCGAGGTCGTACTCACGCGGGTGCTTGAGGCTTCCGGTCTACGCGAAGGCTATGAATACGAAACCCAGGTCAGCATTGAGAACGATGCCCGTTCGCGGATGCAGCCAGATGTCATCGTCCGGTTACCGCAGGGCAAAGATGTGGTGATCGACGCGAAAATGACGCTGGTCGCCTATGAACGCTATTTTAATGCTGAAGATGAATACACCCGCGAGAGCGCGTTGCAGGAGCACATCGCCTCGGTACGAAACCATATCCGTCTGCTGGGGCGCAAAGACTATCAGCAGCTTCTTGGGCTGCGCACACTTGACTATGTGCTGATGTTTATCCCCATTGAGCCTGCTTTTTTACTGGCGCTCGATAGACAGCCTGAACTGATTACCGAAGCCCTTAAAAATAACATTATGCTGGTTAGTCCTACCACGTTGTTGGTGGCATTGCGCACGATTGCCAACTTGTGGCGCTACGAGCATCAGAGTCGTAATGCGCAACAGATCGCCGATCGGGCCAGCAAACTTTATGACAAGATGCGATTGTTTGTGGATGATATGTCGGCAATTGGCCAAAGCCTGGATAAAGCTCAGGATAACTACCGACAGGCGATGAAAAAACTCTCTTCAGGCCGTGGAAACGTCCTGTCGCAGGCAGAAGCGTTTCGCAGTTTAGGCGTGGAAATTAAGCGCGAGATTAATCCTGAACTGGCTGAACAAGCCACTACGCAGGATGAAGAGTACCGCTTGCGCTCGGTCCCTGAGACGCAGCAGGATGAACCTTACCCTGATGATGAAGCGGTAAACCAGCAATCAAACTAGTCCGTTTGGGATAGTTGAACCGGGCAGAAGGGTAGGGCAAATTGGCCCAATCTGTTACACTTCTTGAACATTTTTTGGATGAGCAGGCACTGAGATGGTGGATAATTCACAAGAAACGACGCACTTTGGCTTTCAGACCGTCGCTAAAGAGCAGAAAGCTGACATGGTGGCCCACGTTTTTCATTCTGTGGCGTCTAAATATGACGTTATGAATGACTTAATGTCATTTGGCATTCATCGTTTGTGGAAGCGCTTCACCATTGACTGCAGTGGCGTGCGTCGCGGGCAAACCGTTCTCGATTTGGCGGGCGGTACGGGCGATCTGACGGCGAAATTCTCTCGCATGGTTGGCGAAACTGGCAAAGTTGTGCTGGCGGATATCAACGACTCAATGCTCAAAATGGGTCGCGAAAAGCTGCGTAATATCGGCGTCGTGGGTAACGTTGAGTACGTTCAGGCGAATGCGGAAGCATTACCTTTCCCAGACAACACGTTTGACTGCATCACCATCTCTTTCGGTCTGCGCAACGTAACGGATAAAGACAAAGCATTACGATCTATGTATCGCGTGTTGAAGCCGGGCGGACGTCTACTGGTGCTGGAGTTCTCCAAGCCGATTATCGAACCGCTGAGTAAAGCCTACGACGCATACTCTTTCCACGTTTTGCCGCGCATTGGTTCTATGGTGGCAAGCGATGCAGACAGTTATCGCTATTTGGCGGAGTCCATCCGCATGCATCCCGATCAGGACACCTTAAAAGCAATGATGCAAGATGCCGGGTTCGAAAGCGTTGATTACTACAACCTGACGGCAGGTGTCGTGGCGCTGCATCGTGGTTACAAGTTCTGACAGGAGATTGGGGATGCCTTTAAAACCCTTAGTGACCGCCGGCGTTGAAAATTTGCTTAACACCTTTCTGTATCGTTCTCCTGCGCTCAAGTCAGCCAGAACGCGTTTACAGGGCAAAGTGCTGCGTGTTGAGCTCAAAGGATTTTCAACACCGTTAGTGCTGGTGTTTAGTGAGCGCCAGGTCGATGTGCTGGGGGCATGGGAAGGCGAAGCCGATTGCACCGTAATCACACATGCCAGCGTGTTACCGAAATTACGCGACCGGCAGCAACTCACCACGCTTATCCGCAGTGGTGAGCTGGAGGTTCAGGGCGATATCCAGGTGGTACAGAATTTTGTCGCGTTGGCCGATCTGGCGGAGTTTGATCCCGCAGAACTGTTAGCACCTTATACCGGCGATATCGTCGCGGAAGGGGTCAGCAAAGTTTTACGTGGTGGAGCGAAGTTCCTGTGCCACAACATTCAACGCCAGCAGCGCTATGTTGCCGAAGCGATCACCGAAGAGTGGCGTATGGCTCCAGGTCCGCTTGAGGTTGCATGGTTTGCAGAAGAAACGGCAGCCGTTGAGCGTGCGGTCGAATCTCTGGCCAAACGGCTGGAAAAACTGGAGGCCAAATGACGCCAGGTGAAGTACGGCGCCTTTATTTCATCATTCGCACTTTTTTAAGCTACGGTCTTGATGAACTCATCCCCAAAATGCGTATCACGGTGCCGCTCCGGCTGTGGCGTTACACGCTGTTCTGGATGCCCAACCGACATAAAGACAAACCGCTGGGAGAACGGCTGAGACTGGCTTTACAGGAGCTCGGCCCGGTGTGGATCAAGTTCGGGCAAATGCTCTCTACCCGTCGTGATCTTTTCCCTCCGCACATCGCCGATCAGCTAGCGCTATTGCAGGATCGGGTAGCCCCATTCGATGGGCAAAGAGCGAAAGAACAAATCGAAGAGGCGATGGGTGGGCTGCCCGTCGAGGAATGGTTTGATGATTTTGAGATCACACCGCTGGCATCCGCGTCTATTGCTCAGGTTCACACCGCGCGACTGAAATCGAATGGGAAAGAGGTGGTGATCAAAGTTATCCGTCCGGACATACTGCCGGTAATTAAAGCGGATTTAAAACTGATCTACCGCCTTGCTCGTTGGGTACCTCGCCTGATGCCAGACGGCCGCCGCCTGCGACCAACAGAAGTGGTCCGTGAATATGAAAAAACGTTGATTGATGAGCTGAATCTGCTGCGCGAGTCGGCGAACGCGATTCAGCTGCGACGTAATTTTGAAGACAGCCCAATGCTGTACATCCCGGAAGTGTACTCTGACTATTGCAGTCAGAACATGATGGTGATGGAGCGCATTTACGGTATTCCCGTTTCAGATGTCACCTCGCTTGAGAAGAACGGCACCAATATGAAGCTGCTGGCTGAACGCGGTGTTCAGGTCTTCTTTACTCAGGTATTCCGCGACAGCTTTTTCCATGCGGATATGCACCCTGGGAACATTTTCGTGAGTTATGAGCATCCTGAAAACCCGAAATACATTGGTATTGATTGTGGGATTGTGGGTTCTTTAAACAAAGAAGATAAGCGTTATCTGGCTGAAAACTTCATCGCGTTCTTTAACCGCGACTACCGCAAAGTTGCTGAACTGCATGTGGATTCTGGCTGGGTTCCGCCGGATACCAACGTAGAAGAGTTTGAATTTGCCATTCGTACCGTGTGCGAGCCGATTTTCGAAAAACCGCTGGCGGAGATTTCCTTTGGTCATGTGCTGTTAAATCTGTTCAACACAGCGCGCCGATTCAATATGGAAGTTCAGCCTCAACTGGTATTGCTACAGAAGACGCTGCTGTACGTTGAAGGTGTCGGACGTCAGCTCTACCCGCAGTTAGATTTGTGGAAAACGGCCAAGCCTTTCCTCGAATCCTGGATCAAAGATCAGGTCGGTATTCCGGCGCTTGTTAGAGCATTTAAAGAAAAAGCACCGTTCTGGGTCGAAAAAATGCCAGAAATACCTGAACTGGTGTATGACAGTTTGCGCCAGGGCAAATATTTACAGCACAGTGTTGATAAGATTGCCCGCGAGCTTCACGCGAATCATGTACGTCAGGGACAATCCCGTTATTTATTGGGCATTGGTGCAACATTGTTGCTCAGTGGAACATTCCTGCTGGTAAGCCGTCCTGAGTGGGGGCTTATGCCGGGCTGGTTAATGGCCGGCGGCGTCTTAGCCTGGTTGATCGGCTGGCGCAAAATGCGCTGAATTTTTCATCGCCCTAGGCAGGTCGTGTAACGTATACTACGGCCTTATTAATTCATCATCTATGACAGAGGAACATGTATGGGTGGTATCAGTATTTGGCAGTTGTTGATCATTGCCGTCATCGTTGTACTGCTATTTGGCACCAAGAAACTCGGCTCCATCGGTTCCGATCTTGGCGCGTCGATTAAAGGCTTCAAAAAAGCAATGGGTGATGATGAGCCAAAGCAAGATAAAACCAGCCAGGACGCTGATTTTACTGCTAAATCCATTACCGATAAGCAGGGCGAAGTGAAAAAAGAAGACGCCAAAAGCCAAGATAAAGAGCAGGTATAATCCGTGTTTGATATCGGTTTTAGCGAACTGTTATTGGTGTTCGTGATCGGCCTCATCGTCCTGGGGCCGCAACGTTTACCTGTAGCGGTAAAAACGGTTGCTGGCTGGGTTCGTGCTTTGCGTTCCCTGGCAACTACTGTTCAGAATGAACTGACCCAGGAGCTTAAGCTTCAGGAGTTTCAGGACAGCCTGAAGAAAGTAGAGAAAGCGAGCCTGACAAATCTGACCCCGGAGTTGAAAGCCTCAATGGATGAGCTGCGTGAAGCGGCAGAGTCGATGAAGCGTTCTTACAGTGTGCACGATCCTGAGAAAGAGAGCGATGAAGCGCACACTATCCATAATCCGGTGGTGAAAGAAGCTGAAGCGCAGCGAGAAGGGGTCACCCCTGCTGCCGCTGAAAACCAGGCCAGTTCGCCGGAGCAAAAACCGGAATCCACGGGTGCTAAAACGCCAGAGCCAACGGAAAACACTTCCGCTACGTTAATGGATGCAGAAAAGAAAGCTGTCGCACCTGTTGCCGAATCCTCCCCCTCGTCGAGTGATAAACCGTAAACATGGCTGTAGAAGATACCCAACCGCTCATCACGCATCTTATTGAGCTGCGTAAGCGACTCCTGAACTGCATCATTGCGGTAATCGTGATCTTTCTGGCGTTGGTTTACTTTGCCAACGACATTTACCATATGGTCGCGGCGCCGTTGATTAAACAGATGCCGCAGGGTGCAACGATGATCGCCACCGATGTGGCTTCGCCGTTCTTTACCCCAATCAAGTTGACCTTCATGGTATCGCTGATCCTGTCAGCGCCAGTGATCCTCTACCAGGTGTGGGCATTTATTGCGCCGGCGTTGTATAAACATGAACGCCGCCTGGTTGTTCCGCTGCTGGTCTCCAGTTCGTTGTTGTTCTACATCGGCATGGCATTCGCCTATTTTGTTGTCTTCCCGTTAGCGTTTGGTTTTCTGGCCAACACGGCTCCGCAAGGCGTGCAGGTATCAACGGACATTGCCAGCTATCTCAGCTTTGTAATGGCGCTATTTATGGCTTTCGGTGTCTCTTTTGAGGTGCCTGTCGCCATCGTGCTGCTATGCTGGATGGGCATTACGACGCCAGATGATTTACGCAAAAAACGTCCTTATGTTGTGGTGGGTGCTTTTGTCGTCGGGATGCTACTGACTCCGCCAGATGTCTTCTCGCAAACGTTGTTGGCGATACCGATGTACTGCCTGTTCGAGGTGGGTGTTTTCTTCTCTCGTTTCTATGTCGGTAAGCGACGTACGAGAGATGAGGACAACGAGGCTGAAGAAGCAAAAGAAGCCGAAGCCACCGAGAAAACTGAAGAATAAATTCAACCGCCCGTCAGGGCGGTTGTCATATGGGAGGAAGCATGTTTGATATTGGCGTTAATTTAACCAGTTCACAATTTGCGAAAGACCGGGATGAGGTCGTGGCGCGCGCCTTTGCTGCGGGCGTAAACGGTATGCTTCTGACCGGAACAAACCTTCACGAAAGCCAGCAGGCGTTAAAGCTGGCGCAGCATTATCCGCATTGCTGGTCCACGGCTGGCGTGCACCCGCATGACAGCAGCCAATGGCAATCCTCAACGGAAGACGAGATCATCGCGCTGGCAAACCAGTCGAAGGTAGTCGCTATTGGTGAGTGCGGCCTGGATTTCAATCGCAATTTCTCCACGCCGCAGGAGCAGGAACGTGCTTTTGAAGCGCAACTGCGCATTGCTGCTGAACTGCAGATGCCGATTTTCATGCATTGTCGGGATGCGCATGAGCGTTTTCTGACGTTGCTGGAGCCGTGGCTGGACAGCCTCCCAGGCGCGGTGCTGCACTGTTTCACCGGTTCGCGCCAGGAGATGCAGGACTGCGTGGACCGAGGGCTTTATATCGGTATCACCGGGTGGGTCTGTGATGAACGCCGGGGGATGGAACTGCGGGAGCTGCTGCCGTTTATTCCGGTGGAAAGACTGCTGATAGAAACCGATGCACCTTATCTACTCCCTCGCGACTTAACGCCTAAACCGACGTCACGTCGCAATGAACCGGCGCACCTGCCGCATATTCTTGAGCGAATTGCTCACTGGCGTGGGGAAGATCCTCAATGGCTGTCAGCAACCATTGATGCCAACGTCAGAACGCTGTTCGAAGTGACCTTCTAAACGGCTTATATTTTTCGAAAACCGGTATTTTTCACACTCTGCTTAATCTCTTTATTCAAGAGGTTAAGCAGTAGCATGGAACGCGCTTCGCCATCCGGTTCGGTGAAGATCGCTTTCAGTCCCTCAAACGCCCCTTCAGTAATAATCACGCTGTCCCCAGGCTGAGGGGTTTGCGGGTCAACAATACCTTCAGGCTTGTAGATAGAAAGCTGGTGAATAACGGGGGATGGAACGGTCGCAGGTGTCGCTCCAAAACGAACAAAATGGCTGACACCACGCGTGGCGTTGATCGTGGTGGTGTGGATCACTTCCGGGTCGAACTCGACAAACATGTAATTAGGGAATAGTGGTTCACTGACTGTGGTACGTTTACCGCGCACCATTTTTTCCAGGGTGATCATAGGCGTCAGGCAGTTCACCGCCTGTCTTTCCAGGTGTTCCTGGGCTCGCTGAAGTTGCCCACGTTTGCAGTACAGTAAATACCAGGATTGCATAATAACTCTTATTCGCTTGTTCTGAGCGCTAGCATAGCAAAAGCCATGAGTTAAGTTAATTATACCCGCCTCAAAGCAGGCTGAAACCCAACGGGTATATACTCCCAGGGCTTATATGTATCGCCAGAGTTCACGCTAATTTAACAAAAATACAGCATCACAATGATGAACGCCGTATAATGAAGCGCTTACGAAGAGGCCACAATGGACGCCATGAAATATCACGATTTACGCGACTTCCTGACGCTGCTTGAACAGCAGGGCGAGCTCAAACGCATTTCGCTTGAGGTGGATCCCCACCTGGAAATTACTGAAATTGCCGATCGCACCCTACGTGCTGGCGGGCCTGCGTTACTGTTTGAGAATCCTAAAGGCTATTCCATGCCGGTGCTGTGTAACCTGTTTGGCACACCGAAGCGTGTTGCGATGGGGATGGGGCAGGAAGATGTCTCGGCACTACGGGAAGTCGGTAAACTGTTGGCGTTTTTGAAAGAGCCGGAGCCACCGAAAGGATTCCGCGATCTGTTTGATAAGCTGCCGCAGTTTAAGCAGGTGCTGAACATGCCGACTAAGCGGTTGCGCGGTGCGCCTTGTCAGCAAAAAATCTACTCCGGTGATGACGTCGATTTAAACCGTATTCCGATTATGACCTGTTGGCCGGAAGATGCCGCACCGCTGATTACCTGGGGGCTAACCGTAACGCGTGGCCCACATAAAGAGCGGCAGAATCTGGGTATTTATCGCCAGCAGCTGATTGGCAAAAACAAGCTCATTATGCGCTGGCTGTCCCACCGCGGCGGCGCACTCGATTACCAGGAGTGGTGTGCGGCGCATCCTGGCGAACGCTTCCCGGTTTCGGTGGCGTTGGGGGCAGATCCTGCGACCATTCTGGGGGCCGTGACGCCCGTCCCTGATACATTATCCGAGTACGCATTTGCCGGGCTGTTACGTGGCACCAAGACCGAAGTGGTCAAATGTATTTCCAACGATCTGGAAGTGCCCGCCAGTGCTGAAATCGTGCTGGAAGGGTATATCGAACCGGGTGAGCTGGCCCCGGAAGGACCGTATGGCGATCATACGGGCTACTACAACGAAGTAGATAGCTTTCCGGTCTTTACCGTCACGCACATTACCCAGCGTGAAGAGGCGATTTATCACTCTACTTATACCGGACGTCCGCCTGATGAGCCCGCGGTGCTTGGCGTGGCGCTGAACGAAGTTTTCGTTCCTATTCTGCAAAAGCAGTTCCCGGAAATCGTCGATTTTTACCTGCCTCCGGAAGGCTGTTCATATCGTCTGGCCGTGGTGACGATGAAAAAACAGTACGCTGGTCATGCCAAACGCGTCATGATGGGTGTTTGGTCGTTTTTGCGCCAGTTTATGTACACCAAATTTGTTATTGTCTGCGATGATGATGTCAATGCACGCGACTGGAATGATGTGATTTGGGCAATTACTACCCGTATGGACCCGGCTCGGGATACGGTACTGGTAGAGAATACGCCAATTGATTACCTGGACTTTGCCTCGCCGGTTTCCGGCCTGGGTTCAAAAATGGGGCTGGATGCCACAAATAAATGGCCGGGCGAAACCCAACGCGAATGGGGACGCCCGATTAAAAAAGATCCTGAAGTAACTGCGCGTATTGACGCAATTTGGGATGAACTGGCCATCTTTAATGACGGCAAAAGCGCCTGAGGCGCGATCGTTTTGCCTATTGATCCGACAGAGAGAGCGCATGACAACCTTAAGCTGTAAAGTGACCTCGGTAGAAGCTATCACTGATACCGTATATCGCGTTCGTTTAGTGCCAGACGCGGCGTTTTCCTTTCGTGCTGGCCAGTATTTAATGGTCGTGATGGACGAAAGGGATAAGCGTCCGTTCTCCATGGCATCCACGCCGGACGAGCAAGGATTCATTGAGCTGCACGTTGGCGCCTCTGAGCTAAATCTTTATGCCATGGCTGTGATGGACCGCATTCTGAAAGACCGGGAAATCAAGGTCGACATTCCGCATGGCGAAGCCTGGCTGCGTGATGAAGACGAGCGCCCGCTGATCCTGATTGCCGGTGGTACAGGGTTCTCTTACGTGCGTTCCATTCTGCTTACTGCGCTGGCGCGTAATCCAAACCGCGATATCACCATTTACTGGGGTGGGCGCGAAGAGAAGCATCTCTACGATCTCTCCGAACTGGAAGCGTTGTCTGTTAATCACCCGAATCTGCGCGTTGAGCCAGTGGTGGAACAGCCAGAAGACGGCTGGCGTGGTCGTACGGGAACCGTGTTAACGGCGGTATTGCAGGATTACGGTACCCTGGCTGAGCACGATATCTACATTGCCGGTCGTTTTGAAATGGCCAAAATCGCGCGCGATCTGTTCTGTAATGAACGCAGTGCGCGTGAAGATCGCCTGTTTGGCGACGCTTTCGCGTTCATTTAAGCGCTGTGCGCCGGAGCCCTTCCGGCGCATCCATCAATCATCTGTCTTCCAACTAGCAGGGCGCAGGCCCGGCGTCATTGCCTCTCTTTCTCATCATAATTATTTTTTAGTAAACATAGTATGTCCGTCACTCAAACATAAATTGAGTTTTTGTGACAGCTCTCCATGTGTTTAGTAAACAAAATAGGCAAGCTAAACCGCATCACATTGTGAGAGGCAAATGAGGAAAAACCATGAGGCTCGGACTGGATATCGGCGGGACTAAAATCGAAGCGGTGGTGATTGATAACGCGGGTGAAATTGTTTACCGCGAACGATGCGCGACACCAAAGCAGCGTTACGGTGATTTTTTCCAGGCCGTGACGGAGATGATAGCCAGGGCTATGCAGGCCATTAATCAGCCTTTATCGGTTGGCGTCGGGGTGCCAGGTGCGGTGGATAGCGAAGGTTTGATTAAGAATTCCAACATTCTGGTGCTGAATCAGCAGGCCTTTGCGCAAGATCTCGAGCGTGCATTAGGAATGCCAGTGCCCGTTACTAATGATGCCAACTGCTTTACCCTGTCAGAAGCGATGGACGGTAGTGGGCGTGGGCATAGCGTGGTATTTGGCGTGATCCTCGGTACCGGATGCGGCGGTGGTCTATGCATCGAGAACCGGTTGATCTCCGGCCCTAACGCCTGTGCCGGAGAGTGGGGGCATAATGCCTTGCCGCGCTACCACGGATCTCGGGACGGGGCTGAAGTGACATGCTATTGCGGACAGTTGAACTGTATTGAGAGCTTTATTTCGGGTAGTGGCCTGGAGCGCCAGTATATGAATCACACCGCGCAACATATGGGTGTGCCACAAATTATGCAACGGGTAGCATCGGGTGATGCAGACGCCTGTTTGTTATGGGAACGCTATTGCGATCAACTGGCTCGCGCGTTGGCGAGTGTGGTAAATATGCTCGATCCCGATGTTATCGTGCTGGGGGGCGGGGTATCCAATATCGATTTACTGTACTCAGGCTTACAGGCGCGAGTGGCGCAGTACGTGTTTGGTAAACAGTGCCGCACACCGATCGTTCAGGCCCGCCACGGCGACAGCAGCGGCGTACGCGGCGCAGCATGGCTGGGGGCGCAACAAGCCACAGTAAATCCATGAGACTGAAATGACGAAACCTGTACGTATCAGAGACATTGCCGACGCTTGTGGCGTCTCGGTTGGCGCTGTTTCCCGCGCGCTAAAAGGGCAACCGGGGCTGCGTGAAGAGACCCGGCAGCGCATTATTTCAGTGGCGCAGCAGCAGGGTTATGATTTTTCTCGCCTGCGCGCAGACAAAATCAAACGTGTCCTGTTTTTACTGCATCGCCAGCACAATATCAGCCGGGCTTTACCGTTTTACTCTCAGCTGCTGCTGGGGATAGAAGATCTGTGTCGCGAAAAGGGGGTTGCGCTGAGCTTTCTCTCTATAGGTCCAGGCGATGCAGTGAGTGAGCAGGTAATGCTGCACCAGCCTGATGCGCTAATCTGCGCGGGATTTTTTGAACCTGAGTTGCTTGGGCTGCTACAACAGATGAAATTGCCGCTGGTGCTGGTGGATCTCTGGGCGCCAGGACTGCCTTGCGTGAATCCTGACAATACTCTGGGCGGCTATCTGGCTACGCAACATCTGATTGCACAAGGCCGCAGCCGCATTGCTTTTCTTGCCAGTACGCTTGCGCACTACAGCATCCGTCAGCGTGAAAAGGGCTACCGTCAGGCATTGTATGAAGCCCGTTTGCTAATGCCGCCAGAGTACGATGTCGTTGCGCCGCCGCTGCTGGATACCGAGCAATCTCTGGTGGATGCGGTTAATGAGCTACTCAGACTGCCAGAGCCGCCCGATGCCATTTTTGCCTATAACGACGCGGCAGCGATGGTTGTTCAGCAGGTGTGTGCGCAGCAGGGTATACGTATCCCGGAAGATCTTGCGCTGGTGGGATTTGATGATATCGATGCTGCGTCCTGGTCACATCCGCCGCTGACTACCATTGCGGTTGATAAAAAACAGCTGGGGCGTGAAGCGCTGCGTTTACTGCTGGAAGAAAATCAGGAAGAGAATCTGCTGCTGCCGGTGCAGTTAGTGGTGCGTGGTAGTTCTGGGAAATAAAAAACCCGCCCCTGACAGGCGGGAAGAACGGCAACTAAACTTTCTCTCTTCGCCATTGGCACCATAACTGTGTTGGCTTCGCTCATTCACCCGAATCACTTACTATACGTAAGCTCATCGGGATTCATTCGCTTGCCGCCTTGTTCTGGCACCAATGGCTTTGAGATAACATTTCGTAGGCCGGGCAAGCGAAGCGCCCCCGGCATGCTTTGATTAAACTCGCTCAAATACCGTTGCGATACCCTGACCTAACCCGATACACATCGTCGCCAGACCAAACTGCACGTCTTTGCGTTCCATCAGGTTGAGCAGGGTGGTGCTGATACGCGCCCCAGAACAGCCCAGCGGGTGACCCAAGGCGATCGCCCCGCCGTTGAGGTTGATCTTCTCATCGATCTGCTCCATCAGCCCCAGATCTTTAATACACGGCAGGATCTGAGCGGCAAAGGCTTCGTTCATCTCAAACAATCCGATATCGCTGGTAGTCAGCCCCGCTTTTTTCAGCGCCAGCTTTGAGGCCGGAACCGGGCCGTAACCCATGATTGACGGATCGCAACCGACAACAGCCATCGAACGAATACGGGCACGCGGCGTCAGACCCAGTTGACGGGCGCGGCTTTCGCTCATTACCAGCATCGCCGCTGCGCCGTCGGAGAGCGCAGAAGAGGTACCGGCAGTCACCGTTCCGTTCACCGGATCGAACGCCGGGCGCAGGGTGGAGAGCGCTTCAACGGTCGTTTCCGGACGGATAACCTCATCGTAGTTAAACTGCTTCAGCACGCCGTCGGCATCATGACCGCCGGTCGGGATGATTTCGTTTTTAAAAGCGCCAGACTGTGTTGCAGCCCAGGCGCGAGCGTGTGAACGTGCGGCGAAAGCGTCCTGCATTTCACGGCTAATGCCGTGCATGCGGGAGAGCATTTCCGCGGTCAGGCCCATCATCCCTGCGGCTTTCGCCACGTTGCGGCTCATACCCGGGTGGAAATCAACGCCGTGGCTCATTGGCACATGGCCCATATGCTCAACGCCGCCAATCAGGCACGCCTGAGCATCACCAGTCATGATCATGCGTGCCGCATCGTGCAGCGCCTGCATGGACGAACCGCACAGGCGATTGACCGTGACGGCCGGAACGGAGTGCGGAACTTCCGCTAGCAGCGCGGCATTACGGGCGATATTGAAACCCTGCTCCAGCGTTTGTTGCACACAGCCCCAGTAAATGTCATCAAGCGCGGTTGGCTCCAGCGCCGGATTACGCGCCAGCAGGCTACGCATTAAATGTGCAGAGAGATCTTCTGCCCGCACGTTCCGAAACGCGCCCCCTTTCGAACGGCCCATCGGGGTACGGATCGCATCAACAATTACAACCTGTTCCATTGTGACTCCTTAAGCCGTTTTCAGGCTGCCAACCGGGCGGGCTGGCTCAACCTGGGGATAATACGGTTCGTTATGGCGCGCTTTATCACGCAGACCGGCCGGAACTTCATACAGCGGACCAAGGTGCTGATACTGCTGAGCCATATCGAGATACTTCGCGCTGCCGAGCGTATCCAGCCAGCGGAACGCACCGCCGTGGAACGGAGGGAAGCCCAGGCCATACACCAGCGCCATATCGGCTTCTGCCGGGCTGGCGATAATGCCTTCTTCTAGGCAACGCACTACTTCGTTGACCATAGGGATCATCATGCGGGCGATAATCTCTTCATCGCTGAAGTCGCGTTTCGGCTGGCTGACCTCTGCCAGCAGAGCGTCAACGGTGGCATCTTCTTCTTTCTTCGGTTTGCCCTTGTTGTCTTCTTTATAACGCCAGAATCCGAGACCGTTTTTCTGCCCGAAACGGTTAGCATCAAACAGGGCGTCTATCGCATCGCGATAATCTTTCTGCATACGCTGAGGGAAGCCTGCGGACATCACCGCCTGCGCGTGGTGCGCGGTATCAATACCTACCACGTCCAGCAGATAAGCCGGGCCCATCGGCCAACCAAACTGTTTTTCCATCACTTTGTCGACTTTGCGGAAATCCGCCCCGTCGCGCAGTAACTGACTGAAACCGGCAAAATAGGGGAACAACACGCGGTTAACGAAGAAACCAGGGCAGTCATTAACCACAATCGGCGTTTTGCCCATCTGGCTTGCCCAGGCGACAACCTTAGCGATGGTTTCATCCGAGCTTTTCTCGCCGCGAATGATCTCAACCAGCGGCATACGGTGCACCGGGTTAAAGAAGTGCATCCCACAGAAGTTTTCCGGACGCTTAAGCGCGCTGGCCAGTTCGTTGATTGGGATGGTGGAGGTATTCGAAGCCAGTACAGTGTCCGGGCGAACCTGATCTTCGGTTTCCGCCAGTACCGCTTTTTTCACTTTTGGGTTTTCTACGACCGCTTCAACTACCACGTCCACGCGTTCGAAACCGCTATAGTCGAGGGTGGGATGAATGGTGGAAATAACGCCCGCCATTTTCAGACCGTCAATTTTGCCGCGCTCAAGCTGTTTGTTCAGTAGCTTGGCCGCTTCGGTCATACCCAGCGTTAATGATTTGTCGTTGATATCTTTCATGACAACCGGCACGCCTTTCCAGGCCGACTGGTAAGCGATGCCGCCGCCCATAATGCCTGCGCCCAGCACTGCCGCTTGCTTTGGCGCTTCAACATTTTTGGTGAGCTTTTTGGCTTTGGCTTTCACGAACTGATCGTTAAGGAAAATTCCAACCAGTGCGCGGGCTTCATTGGTGTGCGCCAGTGGAACAAAGCTTTTATTTTCCAGATTCAGCGCTTCTTCACGACCAAAACGGGCCGCTGTTTCAATGGTTTTTACCGCGGTAATCGGTGCGGGATAATGCTTACCTGCCGTCTGCGCCACCATACCTTTGGCGATGGTAAAGCTCATTGCCGCTTCAATTTTACTGAGTTTCAACGGCTCCAGCTTCGGCTGACGTTTGGCTTTCCAGTCGAGGTCGCCGTTAATCGCCTGACGTAATACCGCGATCGCGCCATCAAGCAGTTTGTCTTGCTTCACTACGCCATCGACCAGACCGATTTTTAGCGCCTGCTCAGCACCCACATCTTTACCCGCAGCAATAATTTCCAGCGCGCTGTCCGCACCCAGCATACGTGGCATACGTACGGAGCCGCCAAAGCCTGGCATAATGCCCAGCTTGGTTTCCGGCAGGCCGATGCGCAGGTCCGGCGTAGCCAGACGATAATCGGTCGCCAGGACACACTCACAGCCGCCGCCCAGCGCATAGCCGTTAACCGCTGAGAGAGTCGGAACAGGCAGATCTTCCAGGCGATTAAACACGCTGTTGGCAAAATGCAGCCACTGGCTCAACTGCTCTTCAGGCACGAGGAACAGTGAAAGGAATTCGGTGATGTCGGCACCAACAATAAAGGCTGCTTTGTTAGAACGCAGCAGCAGCCCTTTTAAATTCGGTTGTTT
Organism: Citrobacter sp. XY323; assembly: GCF_025106035.1. Taxonomy (NCBI): domain Bacteria; kingdom Pseudomonadati; phylum Pseudomonadota; class Gammaproteobacteria; order Enterobacterales; family Enterobacteriaceae; genus Citrobacter; species Citrobacter sp. XY323. Next base: position 4,420 of record NZ_JANYUK010000019.1, on the reverse strand, counting down.
TTCCAGCACGTCAAGCGCATGGCCCAGGCTGGCAACGGTGGCCGTGTCGAGTTTATTGACTGAGCCTGGGGCATCGAACACCAGTTCGGCGATGCCATCTTCCAGCCAGTCGAGGTACAGGGTGTCGCCTTTGTAAAGCATGTCAGTCTCCTGAATCCGCAAGGTGATCTGGTCATACCAGATGAATCGAAGTGTGTGTTTTATGTTAATAAAATGCAAATGAATGATTAAAGAAATGACGATTTGATCACGCTCGGCAGAAATCACGCACTCACAAAACGATGTGCTAAGATGCGGACACTTGAGGTCAAAAAAACAGAAGGATAGAAAATGGAATCACTGGCCGCACTCTATAAAAATCATATCGTTACCCTACAAGAACGGACGCGCGACGCGCTGGAGCGCTTCAAGCTGGATGCGTTACTTATTCACTCAGGAGAACTTGTTAACGTCTTTCTCGACGATCATCCCTACCCGTTTAAGGTCAATCCGCAATTCAAAGCCTGGGTGCCTGTAACGCAGGTTCCTAACTGCTGGTTGCTGGTGGATGGCGTGAATAAGCCGAAACTGTGGTTCTACCTGCCGGTCGATTACTGGCACAACGTTGAGCCGCTGCCGACCTCTTTCTGGACGGAAGAAATTGAGATCATCGCGCTGCCAAAAGCTGATGGTATCGGTAGCCAACTGCCTGCTGCTCGCGGCAATATCGGTTACATCGGTCCGGTTCCGGAACGCGCGCTGCAACTGGACATCGCGGCCAGTAATATCAACCCGAAAGGGGTTATCGACTACCTGCATTATTATCGTGCTTACAAAACAGATTACGAACTGGCCTGTATGCGCGAAGCACAGAAAATGGCGGTGAATGGACACCGTGCCGCGGAAGAAGCGTTCCGTTCCGGGATGAGCGAGTTTGACATCAACCTCGCTTACCTGACTGCTACCGGTCATCGCGACACCGACGTGCCGTACAGCAACATCGTGGCGCTTAACGAGCATGCTTCGGTTCTTCATTACACCAGGCTGGATCATCAGGCTCCGTCTGAAATCCGCAGTTTCCTGCTGGACGCCGGTGCGGAGTACAACGGCTACGCAGCAGACCTGACGCGTACGTGGTCGGCGAAAAGCGACAACGACTATGCGCATCTGGTGAAGGATGTGAATGACGAGCAACTGGCGCTGATTGCCACTATGAAAGCGGGCACCAGCTATGTGGATTATCACATTCAGTTCCATCAGCGCATCGCGAAGCTGCTGCGTAAGCATCAAATCGTCACTGATATGAGTGAAGAGGCGATGGTGGAAAACGATCTTACCGGGCCGTTTATGCCGCATGGCATTGGTCACCCGCTGGGTCTGCAGGTACACGATGTCGCTGGTTTTATGCAGGATGACAGCGGTACGCATCTGGCCGCGCCGTCGAAGTATCCTTACCTGCGTTGCACCCGCGTGCTGCAACCGGGCATGGTCCTGACCATCGAACCGGGCATCTACTTCATTGAATCGCTGTTGGCGCCGTGGCGTGAAGGGCAGTTCAGCAAACACTTCAACTGGCAGAAAATTGAAGCCCTGAAACCGTTCGGCGGTATTCGTATTGAAGATAACGTGGTGGTCCACGAGAACAATATCGAAAACATGACACGGGATTTAAAACTGGCGTAATGGACAGTTGGTTAATCCCTGCGGCGCCGGTAAGCGTCGTTGAAGAGATCAAAAAAAGCCGCTTCATTACGCTGCTCGCCCATACGGACGGCGTAGAAGCGGCGAAAGCGTTTGTTGAGTCAGTCAAAATGGAACACCCGGACGCCCGCCACCATTGTGTGGCGTGGGTGGCGGGCGCGCCCAATGACTCGCAGCAGCTGGGATTTTCAGACGATGGCGAACCGGCTGGTACGGCAGGCAAACCGATGCTCGCGCAGCTGATGGGGAGTGGCATCGGTGAGATTACCGCGGTGGTGGTGCGCTACTACGGCGGTATCCTTCTGGGTACGGGTGGGCTAGTGAAAGCCTACGGTGGCGGCGTGAATCAGGCGTTGCGTCAGTTAACGACGCAGCGCAAGACGCCATTAACCGAATATACTTTGCAGTGTGAGTACGGTCAGCTGGCAGGCATTGAAGCTTTGCTGGGGCAGTTTGACGGTAAAGTTGTTGCCAGTGATTACCAGGCTTTTGTTCGGCTCAGGGTGGCGCTTCCTTATGCCAAAGTGGATGAATTTTCGGCAAAACTGGCGGATTTTAGTCGGGGTTCATTGCAATTGTTAGCGATTGAAGAATAATCCCCACCTCATTTTAAAGAACTAAGGAAGCGGCAGAGATGCATTTTCGCGCCATCACCCGAATCGTTGGACTACTGGTCATCTTATTCTCGGGGACAATGATTATCCCCGGACTGGTAGCGCTCATCTACCGCGATGGGGCAGGGCGTGCGTTTACTCAAACTTTCTTCGTTGCTCTGGCGATCGGCTCCATGCTGTGGTGGCCAAACCGTAAAGAGAAGGGCGAGCTGAAATCGCGCGAAGGGTTTCTGATTGTCGTTTTGTTCTGGACCGTGCTGGGTAGCGTGGGTGCGCTACCGTTCATCTTTGCGGAAAGCCCTAACCTCACGATAACCGACGCTTTTTTTGAATCCTTCTCCGGATTAACCACCACGGGGGCGACAACGCTGGTGGGGCTGGATTCATTGCCACACGCTATCCTCTTTTATCGACAGATGCTGCAATGGTTCGGCGGGATGGGGATCATCGTGCTGGCGGTGGCTATTCTGCCTATTCTTGGCGTCGGTGGGATGCAGCTCTACCGGGCAGAAATGCCGGGCCCGCTGAAAGATAACAAAATGCGTCCGCGTATTGCCGAAACGGCGAAAACGCTGTGGCTTATCTATGTATTACTGACGGTGGCGTGTGCGCTGGCGCTATGGTTTGCCGGGATGCCCGCGTTTGACGCTATTGGGCACAGCTTTGCTACGATAGCCATCGGCGGCTTTTCCACACACGATGCCAGCGTGGGGTATTTCGACAGTCCCACGATTAACACCATTATTGCTATCTTCTTGCTGATCTCCGGTTGTAACTATGGTCTGCACTTCTCTTTACTCAGCGGCCGCAGCCTGAAGGTCTACTGGCGCGATCCAGAATTCCGCATGTTCATTGGGGTGCAGCTGACGCTGGTGGCTGTCTGTACGCTGGTGCTGTGGATACACAATACCTATGGTTCGGCACTCACGACCATCAACCAGGCTTTTTTTCAGGTGGTATCAATGGCGACGACCGCCGGATTTACTACGGACAGTATTGCCCGCTGGCCGTTGTTCCTGCCGGTGCTGTTGTTGTGTTCTGCTTTTATTGGCGGCTGTGCCGGGTCGACGGGCGGTGGCTTGAAGGTGATTCGAATCCTGTTGCTGTTTAAGCAGGGTAACCGCGAATTGAAACGACTGGTCCACCCGAATGCGGTTTACAGTATCAAGCTGGGTAACCGTGCTTTGCCGGAGCGAATCCTTGAAGCTGTGTGGGGATTCTTCTCTGCCTATGCGCTGGTCTTTATTATCAGTATGCTGGCGATTATTGCGACCGGTGTTGATGACTTCTCCGCGTTTGCCTCTGTTGTGGCGACGCTGAATAACCTGGGGCCAGGGCTGGGGGTTGTTGCCGACAACTTTGCCAGTATGAACCCCGTGGCGAAGTGGATCCTGATTGCCAATATGCTGTTTGGTCGTCTGGAGGTCTTTACCCTGCTGGTACTCTTTACCCCTACTTTCTGGCGTGAATAATGGAGTAACACGTGAAAACACTGATTCTTTTTTCTTCCCGGGACGGACAAACGCGTGAAATCGCCGAGTATCTGGCTTCTGAACTCAAAGAGCTGGGCGTTTGGGCGGATGTCGTTAATTTGCATCGTACCGCGGAGCCTGACTGGCAAAATTATGACAGCGTGGTGATTGGCGCCTCGATTCGCTATGGTCATTACCATGCAGCTTTTCAGGAGTTTGTGAAAAAGCATGCCACGCGGCTGAATGCGATGCCGAGTGCCTTCTACTCCGTAAACCTGGTTGCCCGTAAACCGGAGAAACGCACGCCGCAAACTAACAGCTATGCGCGTAAGTTCCTGATGAGTTCGCCGTGGCGGCCTGATCGCAGTGCGGTTATTGCTGGCGCTTTGCTGTATCCCCGCTATCGCTGGTATGACCGCGTTATGATCCAACTGATAATGAAGATGTCAGGCGGTGAAACAGATACCAATAAAGAAGTGGTGTATACCGATTGGGAACAGGTCGCGGATTTCGCGCGGGAAATCGCCCAATTAACCCACAAAACGTTGTCAAAATAAGCACAAAGAATAAAAAATACGCACTCGGAAGATTATTTTAAATTTCCCCTTGTCAGCCTGAAATAACTCCCTATAATGCGCCTCCACTGACACGGAA